>NZ_JAKJSU010000005.1:0-797666 GCF_050337265.1 Vibrio lamellibrachiae | reverse complement strand
CCTTACAACACCGTGATTGATGTGAAAGGGGTGAAGATTGAGCTCAACGTGGCGGCGATGATTGACTCCGAAGGGAATTATGTCGGTAACACTCTAGAGTGGGATGACGTTACCGAGAAGTTCAATCGAGACAATGATGTGGCGCGATTACAAGCGTCTGTGGATCAATCTCAAACGGCGATGATGATGGTCGACCGAGACTTCCTCATTACCTACGCCAACGCTAAAACGTTCAAGTTGTTGCAAACGCACGAAGCGTTATTCCAAACCGTGTGGTCAAACTTCAAAGCAACCGAAGAGCACTTAATTGGTTACTGTATTGATGGTTTTCATAAAGACCCGTCGCACCAACGTCAACTGCTCGCGGATGTAAACAACCTGCCTTACAACACCGTGATTGATGTGAAAGGGGTGAAGATTGAGCTCAACGTGGGGGCAATGATCGACTCGGAAGGGAATTATGTCGGTAACACCCTAGAGTGGGATGACGTTACTGAGAAGTTCAATCGAGACAACGAAGTGGCACGCTTACAAGCGTCCGTCGATCAATCGCAAACGGCGATGATGATGGTCGACCGAGACCTAATCATCACCTACACCAATGCGAAAACCATTGAGTTACTGAAAACCCATGAAGCCTTGTTCAAAACTGTGTGGTCGAACTTCGAGGCAACGGAAGAGCATTTGAATGGCTACTGTATCGATAACTTCCATACTAATCCTGCGCATCAGCGCCAGTTATTGGGTGACCCTAATAACTTGCCTTTTAGCACTGTTATTGATGTGAAAGGGGTGAAAATACAGTTAGACGTATCCGCAATGCTGGACTCAGCAGGCAACTACGTAGGTAATACGCTCGAATGGGATGACGTAACTGAGAAATACGCAAGAGATAATGACGTAGCAAGGCTTCAAGCAGCCGTTGGTCAAGCTCAAACCGCGATGGTGATGATTGATCGTGACTTCCTGATTACCTATGCAAACGATTCAACAATAACGCTATTCGCAACGATTGAAGATCAATTAAGAACCGTATGGCCAGGGTTCACAGCCTCGGAAGAGTGGTTAATGGGGCGTTGTATCGATGAGTTCCATAAGAACCCACCGCATCAACGTAAGCTGCTATCTGACCCTGCGAACTTACCGTACAAAACCGATATTCAAATTGCGGATGTGCTGATTGAGCTGAATGTAGCCGCAATAACCGACGCAGAGGGAGAGTACATTGGTAATACGCTTGAGTGGGCTGATGTAACAGCCGAAAGAGCGAAAGAGCAGCAAATCGGCCGCTTAGCGTCAGCGGTTGAAGGGATGACCACCAACCTGATGATGGCAGACAGTGAAGGTATTATCCGAGACATTAACCCCTCACTGATGACATTGCTGAAATCTCGTGAGTCGGAACTAAGGGCGGTACTGCCAGCCTTTGATACCAATAAATTAATTGGCGCGAACATTGATATTTTCCATAAAAACCCAGCGCACCAACGCAGTATAATAAGTAACCCTGATGCTTTACCGTTTACTTCAAATATTGCCGTTGGTGGTCTGGAGTTCACGTTAACCTGTATAGCGATGCGAGACTCAGAAGGCACTTACATAGGCCCAGCCCTACAGTGGGAAGATATCACTGAGCAGCAAGATGGCCAGCGTCAAGTAGAGTCGCTGATTCAAAAAGCTATTGTGGGTGACTTGAGCGAACGAATTGATACCACTGTCTATAACGGCTTTATGAAAGAACTAGGTGATGGTGTTAATAACTTACTCGATACGCTTGTTAAGCCACTAGGAGAGTGTATCGATGTTATGAGTGGGGTTGCCGACGGTAACTTAAAAGACAGTATGTCTAACGACTACAACGGTGAATTTGCTCGCTTAGCGGATGCGGTCAATACCTCTATCGTGAACCTAAGAAACATGGCCGAAAAAATCACAACCTCTTCGGCCCGTGTAGCCACCGCTTCTTCTGAAATTGCTGATGGTAATGATGATTTGAGCCAACGTGTTGAAGCGCAGGCTGCCAATCTAGAAGAAACCGCAGCTAGTATGGAAGAGATGACCGCAACCGTAAGACAAAACGCTGACAACGCCAAAGGCGCTAATGAACTGGCTGATGACGCTGCGACGAAAGCGGGCAAAGGTGGTGATGTGGTCGGGCAAGCCGTTGCGGCGATGTCGGGCATTAACAACGCGAGTAAGAAAATTGCAGACATCATCGGCGTTATTGATGAAATTGCCTTCCAAACTAATCTACTTGCACTGAACGCCGCGGTAGAGGCTGCTAGAGCGGGTGAACAAGGTCGAGGCTTTGCGGTTGTGGCGGGTGAGGTTCGTAACCTTGCACAGCGAAGTGCCGCAGCAGCAAAAGAGATCAAAGGGCTTATCAACGACAGTGTTGAGAAAGTGGATGAAGGTTCTCGCTTAGTCGATGAATCGGGTGCCACACTTAAAGAGATCGTTGATGCGGTTGCTAAAGTAACAGAGCTTATCGCACAGATAGCCTCTTCAAGCATTGAGCAATCGAGCGGTATCGATGAAATCAACCGAGCCATTGCCACCATGGATGAAATGACTCAGCAGAATGCCTCTCTGGTAGAAGAAACATCCGCTGCCAGCGCCTCGTTGAAAGACGAAGGGAAAGTTCTGCTTAACCTGATGAACTTCTTCACAACAGACAGCAATGTCGCAACGCTTGAGTCTAAAAAAATAGAAACTAAAGCACCGGAAGCTCCTCAAAATAATGTCAGTGAACTACGCTCTAATAAGGCGGTAAATTCTGGTTTTGATATGGGCGAGGATAGCGACGAATGGGAAGAGTTTTAACTCAGGCTGAGGGCACAGCCACGATGGAAAGAGAGTTCGAGCTTACCGATAAAGACTTTAAGTATATACAGTGGTACATGCATAAACACGTCGGGATTTACCTGTCCGACCGTAAACGAAATATGGTTTACGGTCGGTTAAGCCGACGAATGCGGGCCGCAAGAGTGCTTAAATTTGCTGACTATCGGACGATAATTGAAAGCTCAGAAACCGAGCGGATTAATTTTATTAACGCCCTTACAACCAATAAAACCGAGTTCTTCAGAGAGTACCACCACTTTGAATTTCTAGAAGGTCCAGCTATAGAACAGTGGCGACACCAGGGAAATAAAAGCGTCAACATTTGGTCTGCTGGGTGCTCAACAGGGCAAGAGCCATATAGCTTAATCTCTTCACTGTATGTGGCGGGGGCATTTGATTTTTTTGATAACGTGAACCTGTTTGCCTCGGATCTTGATACCGCCGTCCTAAATCATGCAAAAGAAGGCGTCTACGACGAAGAGGCGATAGAGAGTATTCCAGACCGTTATTTAAAATCGTGTTTTGTAAAAGGAAGGGGGACACACCTAGGCAAGATAAAGATTAAGCAAGGCTTGCAGAAGCAAATTATATTCAATCAGCTCAACTTGTTTGATAAGTGGCCGAAGATGGCAAAATTTGATCTTATCTCTTGTCGCAATGTGATGATCTATTTTGATAGGGATACGCAAGCTAAATTGTTACAGCGGTTTTATGAAGCACTAACGCCCACTGGCATTTTGTTTATCGGCCATTCAGAAAGTGCCGCTTCAAGCAGTGATCTTTTTCATCATCTTGGGCATACGATTTACGTAAAAAAACAAGAAGAACAATAGCTAGCTGCCTCCATCAACAAACATAAAGATAATTGGAAAGGTAGAACAGTCAGTCGGTTTAAGAAAATACGTTTCATACAACGAGGCTCATAAATGATGGCATTTCACGTTCAAAAGCGGCACACAGAAAACGCACACTTTAGCCGCTTTTATCATCCTCGGCATCAAAGTCACGTCGTTAAGGTTATGCCGGGTGGCCTTTATTGTACTGATCATGATGAAGTCATCTGTACTGGCCTTGGTTCGTGTATTGCCGCGTGTATTTGGGATAAAGAGTTACACATTGGCGGCATGAACCACTTTCTCTTACCTTTTGATAGCAGTGACCAACTTCGTCACTGGCACGCAACTGAGGTTGTTTCTACCGCATCACGCTATGGAAGCCATGCGATGGAGATGCTAATCAATACCCTTATCTCAATGGGATCTGACCGATCGCATCTACGAGTAAAACTATTTGGTGGCGCACAGATGCTTGGGCGTTATTCAATGATCGGAGAGAAGAATATTGAATTTATTAACCGCTATGTCGAACAAGAGCAATTGATAGTAGAAGCCCATGATTTAGGTGGCTTAGAGCCGCGGAAAGTTATTTTTGAACCAATGACGGGCAAAGCGTGGCTAAAACGAATTCCATTTACTGAAGTTCATCAATTGCAGCATCAAGAAGAGAAATACGCGACAGAGCTGGGTAAAGAGAGTCACAAAAATCATGATGATGATGCGGAGTTATTTTAATGAGAAAAACCAAAGTACTTGTTGTTGATGATTCTCCTGTTTTTAGAGCCTTATTGACTCAGATTATCAATTCAGACAAAGAGCTAGAGGTAATCGCTGCGGCAGAAGACCCGTATGAAGCTCGGCAAATGATCAAAGAGTTTAATCCTGACATCATCACTCTTGATATAGAAATGCCCAAAATGAATGGTGTTCAGTTTTTACGAAATTTAATGCGTCTACGACCTATGCCAGTGGTGATGATATCCACGTTAACTCAGCATGGGGCAGAAGCGACACTTGAAGCGCTTGAAGCCGGAGCTGTTGATTATTTCCCCAAACCTTCAGTCGAAGAGACCGGTGAGATTGTTGATTACAAAACCGAAATAAATGACAAGATTCGAATGGCGGCGAAAGCCAATGTACAAACGGCTAATTCGGTTGAGGCCGCACCAGAAATCGATCCTTGTAGTAAGCAAACAGATATTGAAATTATTGCTATCGGTGCATCAACCGGGGGAACGGAAGCAGTTAAAAATGTTATGTCTGCACTTCCCGCTGGATTACCACCAATTATCATCACACAGCACATAAGCGCGATGTTTACCCGCTCGTTTGCCAAGCGTTTAGATGATGCCAGTGACATTGAAGTGAAAGAGCTCACCGCGTCGAAAGCCCCGCTTGTTAATGGCTGTGCATACGTTGCTCCAGGCGATAAACATTTGACGGTCTTTCGTCGTGGTAACCATCTATTTTGTCAGTTAGATGATAGCCCGCCAATGAGTCGTCATAAACCGTCGGTCGATATGATGTATCACTCTGTCGCAGAAGTTGTTGGTGATAAGGCGATAGGTGTATTGCTGACGGGCATGGGGAGCGATGGAGCGGAAGGCATGCTGAATATGAAAAACAAAGGCGCCATAACCTTAGCGCAAGATGAGCAATCTTCCGTTGTGTGGGGTATGCCAAAAGTGGCTTATGAAATTGGAGCGGTAAAAAAACTAGTGTCGCTCTCACAGGTTCCAAAACAGTTGTATGACTATATTTATAAGTAAGAATGTAGCAATACGGTAAGCGTTAGAAAATAAAGACGCTGTTGTCTATCAAAACCGTCATATATAGATAAATGATAATTAAAATTCACTGATACGTCAGGAAAAAGGCTTATGAATCAACGTAGACTTTCTAAAAAGTCCAAGAACCTTATCGCATTGGCTGTACAAGTTGCCCTTCTTGCTGTTTGGATGTTCCTATCACAAAACATATTTCACCTAGGGCTGATGCTCATTGTTGCAGCCGTTCCGTGGCTTGTATTGTCAGCTGGTGAGCCTGAGGTCATTGACGATGGCAATAGTGAAGAATCAGAGCTGCAACATAGTATTGCTGAAGAGCTAAAACTTATTTTGAAAGATGGAATTCCTAAAGTAGCTGACCCACTGGGAAAGCAACACAGTATTATCGATGAGTCGGTGGAAACACTTAACAACAGCTTTTTTAGTTTGCAAAAAGCCAGTGAAGAGCAGAGTGCGGTTTCAGGCTCTTTAGTTGATGGGTTACTGGCGAACCAAGACAGTGAATACGATCTCGCATCGGTTCTACCTAAAATTGAAAAAATCATTTCAGAATTTGTTGGCACTATGGTCAATATCTCAGAGAAAAGTATCTCCGCTGTGCACAGTATCCATGATATGTCGGACAAGTTAGGTACGGTATTCAAACTATTAGCACAAGTGAGAGGCTTGTCAGAACAGACTAACTTGCTAGCACTAAATGCAGCCATCGAGGCTGCAAGAGCGGGAGAAGCCGGCAGGGGATTTGCCGTGGTTGCGCAAGAGGTAAGAAATTTATCTAAGCAGGCAGAAGAGCTTAACTCGGAGATTGAAAAAGAGATCAATATTGCTCAAAGCACCGTAAAAGAAGCCAACAGCACTGTTGGGGAGATGGCATCTATTGATATGTCCACGGCCATAGAGTCGAAAGAGCAAGTGGATGATATGTTGAAAGGTGTTCACCAAGTCAATATCGAGATAGAGCAGGAAGTGCATAAGATTCGCCAACTTGGTGTTGAAATGCATCGTCACGTGGGGGATGGGGTTCGGGCATTGCAATTTGCTGATATCGTTATGCAGCAGGGTGATTATGCCAAGGAGTCAATGGAATACTTGATGGAAGTGGTGAATGCACTAGAGACTCACCATGAGGATGCAGAGCTTAAAGAGGTGTTATCAGACATATTAAGCCGCTCAAAAAACAGAAGAGCACCAGCTGCAAGCCAATCAAGTATTGAAGAAGGCGAAGTGGAATTATTCTAAGGAAAGCATATGACGGTTGAAACAAAAATAGACACAACTTCGAAAAAAGTGACTATCGCGATTGAAGGTGCATTTGGCTTTAATTTGGTTCAGGAATTTAGAAAAAGCTACACCGATAGGAAGGAGTATCGTTTTACCATCGATTTACGCAAGGTTGATTACATCGACAGTGCGGGCTTAGGTATGTTGCTTAATATGCAAAACTATTTGAGCCAACCTGATGGATCGATCAACATCACCAACACCTTGCCGCAAGTGAAGAAAATATTGCTTATTTCTCGTTTCGATAAGAAGTTTCAAATTGACTAACCCTAGGTTCAAGGGCTTCTACAAAGTCTATTTTTACTAGGGAAGAGCAAGGGAGAAGAGCAATGCGATTAATGATTGTTGATGATCATGTGACCAATCGAGAGTTATGTGCCTGCATACTAGCGGATCTCGCGACTTCTATTGATACGTTTGAAACGGGCGAAGGTGTCGTCTCTTCTATGAAAAAAATGGAAGAACTGCCTGACGTTATTCTACTTGATGTGATGATGCCGAAAAAAGATGGTTTCACCACTGCTGCTGAGATACGTGAAGCCTTTCCCGATATCCATATCCCTATCATCTTTTTAACCGTACTTGACGACCATACGTCTTATGAACGTTGCCTAACCTTAGGTGATGACTTTATTGCCAAGCCTGTGGAACGTAATGTCATTATTGCGAAGGTTCAAGCACACTACCGTATTGTAAAAATGCACAAAGAAGTGGTCCACCAGCGCGATCAACTGAGCCACTTTCAAGAACAAGTACAATATGATTACTCTATTTCTGAGTCCATTTTTACCAACTTGATGGAAGAGATGAGCTCTCAGGTGAGTCATATTTACGGTGTAAATTATATCTCCACGCCATCCACCGTCTTCAATGGCGACTTAATTGTAGTAGCCAACCGCCCTCATGGCGGCGCTTATGTGATGGTTGCAGATGCGACAGGGCACGGGCTTCCTGCTGCTATCTCTGCCATTCCTGCAACTCGAGCCTTTTTTAGTATGGCGGAGAAAGGGTTATCGCTTGGCGAGATCGTTAACGAGATTAATAACTCGCTGTCAAAATTTCTTCCTATGGGAATGATGCTGGCAGCCAGTGTCTTTGAGATCCGGGCTAATGGTTTTGAAGTTTCTTGGTGGGGCGGAGGCCTTCCTGATACTTATGTACTGGATAAAGATGGACAGATCATTCGCCGATTGAGGTCTAATCATATGCCATTAGGGGTTTTAGATTCCCATGAATTTGAAACAGATATTGTGCATCTCACCTTAGAGCCTGATCAGCAAATCTTAAGTTATACCGACGGCGTTACAGAAGCCATGAATGAGAGTGGGGAACAATTTGGTCAAGATCGTCTTGAAGCGGTACTGCAAAATGGAAAGGCGAAAATACCGACTATCTATGATGCGGTAAGAGAGTTTTCCAATATGAAGGCGGATGATGACCTTTCTGTGTTGTCTATGACATTCCCAATCATTAATGGTAACGACAGTGAATCGATACCGACTGACTTTTACTACAGTCATATTCCATTAGAAACCACACTTCATTTTCCTGCGCACGTGTTAAAAACGGTCAGCGTTCTCAGTGAGGTTCGCCAATACTTATCAGGGATCTTAAACGGTGGTCAACATTTAGATTTGGTTTGCTCGGTACTTTCTGAGCTGTTTGCCAATGCGATAGAACATGGCTTATTGGGGTTGGAGTCCTCTTTAAAAGAAGACCCTGATGGTTTTTTTGAATTTTATCAACTAAGAGAGGAGCGTTTAAAAGCACTGAGAGTAGACGCTTGGGTTAAGCTACACGTCGACTATCAGCCGGAAGATGAGAAGCTTACTATGACGTTAGAAAATAACGGGGCGTCATTTGATTATCATCACCTCAATGATATCGATGAGAGCAACAGCTTAACGCACGGGCGTGGTATCGTCCTCGCAGCTGAGTTGTGTGACTCTCTTAGGTACTCTAATGAAGGTAAAAGGGTCACCGCGGTATATCGCTTTAACTCACCACACGGTTTCCCAAGTTCAGCATAGCGTTAGGTCTAGTGTCTGTGGGACTAGTCTAATAGATAGACAGCGGATTCGACCTAGAAAATTAACTAAGAATCACAGGGTGTCCCTGCTTTGGATGAGGCATCACGCTGACGCTAAAATCATAAACCTGTTCAATAATCGTTTCTGTTAAGACCTGCCATGGTGTCCCATCAGCAACAATACTCCCTTGGTTCAAAATCATCACTCTATCGGCGTACTGCGCCGCGAGATTTAGGTCGTGCATGACAATAACGACTGCCGCCCCTTGCTCAGTTAACCGTTTAGCCAGCGATAAGGTTTGGTGCTGATGAGAGAGATCCAGTGCCGACGTGGGTTCATCTAAGAGCAATATTTTTTGTCCGTTAGACTGCGCCAATTGAGTTAATACCCGAGCAAAATGTACTCGTTGCTTCTCCCCGCCAGATAAGCTTGGATACAAACGGTCTGCTAGATGTTCAGTATCCGTAAGTTGCATGTTCTGTTTTGCGATGTCGGTGATAGTCGAGGCACTTGCTTGCAGTGGAATACCGCCTAATTCAACCACTTCTTTAACGCTAAAATTGAAACTCAAACTGCTCGATTGAGGAAGCACGCCAAGATGTTTTGCGAGGATTTGTGGGGCCCATTGTTCAGATTTTTTTTCGAAGAAGTGAATATCACCTTGTGATGAATATTCACCCGTAATCATTTTAAGCAGTGAGCTTTTACCTGTTCCATTAGGGCCAAGCAAGATGGTCAATTCGCCAGCATTAATGTGAGTGCTTACTTTATCTAAAATCACTTTACTGCCAAGAGTTAGACTTACTTGGTTAATCGATATAACGTGCTCCGAAGTGGCAGATGATTGAGTGACAGATAATTGATTGACCGATTGTTGAGCCATAGAGTGTTGAGTAAGCGAGTGGGACAATTGCGCGGTATGAGACATTAGATGCGCCCTTTCTGTTTTATAAGTAGCCAAATGAAAAATGGTGCGCCAATCAAGGCTGTAACGATTCCTACGGGCATATCAAGTGGTGCAACAGCCGTTCGTGCAATCATATCGGCAATGAGCAGCAGCAACGCGCCAATAAGCATAGAGATAGGAAGTAGTGACTTATGATTAGGGCCAATCATCATTCGCCCAAGGTGCGGAACAATTAAGCCAACAAAACCGATCATTCCCGATAAGGCAACGGTGACGCCAACGCCTGCTGCGGTAAGCAAGATAAGTTGTCGTTTTAGCTTTTGCACCTCAACCCCCATGTGCTTGGCCTCAGCCTCACCGAGCAAAAGAGCGTTCAACGGTTCTGCTTTGCGGTAGAACAGAATGAACAGCGTTATCAAAGTGAAAAACGCGAGTAGCAAACCGCTCCAATTAGCGCCAGCAAGTGATCCCATGGTCCAAAGTGATAGGTCACGCAGTGCTTGATCGTCTGCGTAGTAGTTCATCAAGCCAAGGCCAGAACCTGCTAGAGCCCCGATCGCTACGCCAGCTAGAAGCATCATAGTGACAGACGTACCGTTTGCACTTGTTCCTAGGCGATAAACCACCACGGTCGTCAATGCACCACCAATAAATGAAAACAGCGGTACGGTGCCAAACAGAAGTAATTGTGGGTAGCTTTGAGCCAGAGAGCCAAATAGAACAATGGCAATCGCCGCACCAAGCGATGCGCCAGCACTAACCCCAATAATTCCTGGGTCTGCGAGTGGATTGCGAAATAGCCCCTGCATGACGGTGCCACACAGTGCCAGTATAGCTCCCACAGCAATAGCCAATAAGGTGCGAGGTAATCGAATCTGCTGAATGACTAAGGTGATGTGTGCAGGCAGCTCAGCACTTCTTAATGACGTTGGAAGTAGAGCCTGAATGCTATCGATGATCGATATGTCCATTGGCCCTAAAGCGACTGAGCTGATGATGGCGCAGTAAAGAGCGACAAATCCCGTTAGAAATAATAGGCGTGCTGGAATGCGGGTAATGCTTGATACAGACATAAAAATAACTACTTATTGAAACGTTGGTTGAGCTGCTTGGCGACTTCTAAACTATGCAGACCGAACCCCCCAATTAATGCACTGCTTGGAACTGAGATGATTTGTTGTTTACTTCCCGCTGGTGTTGCGGCAAGCAACGGAAGTTTTTTGAGGATCTCTTCTTGCCCACCAAATGTTGCCCAAGAGCGGTCACTCACAAGGATGTAGTCTGGTTGCAGGGCAATAATGGCTTCGTAAGAAAGAGGCTTATACGAATGAATCATTTCCGCAGCTGGGTTCATAGCGCCGGAAAGAGAAATTATTTTATCGACGGGCGTTTCTGTTCCAGCCGCTGTTGCTGGGCGATCTTCACTGAGCATTAGAAAGATAACGTTCGGCTGTGACTTAAGCGTTTTTTTCGTCAGCTGGTCAATTTCGCTGTCTACTTTTTGTTTTAGTTGTTGAGCTTCTTGCTGTTTATTTGCGATATCACCGACAATATCGATACGCTGATGAAGCGCTGATAAAGAGTTATCCGATGGAAGTGTCATTACTTCAACATTACTCGCTTTTAATAGCTGTAACGTTGTCTCTGGGCCCATTTCACTAGAACCAATGAGACGCGTGGGATTCAAAGCCATGAGGCCTTCAGCAGACAGTTGGCGGTGATAACCGACTTGCGGGATCTCCATGTCTTTGACAAAGCTTTTACTCGTCACATCAACCGCAACGAGTTGATCTTCAGCCCCGAGAGCAAAAAACAGCTCAGTAATGTTCGAGCCAGCGCTGATGATACGTTCTTGAGCGAAAGCAGAAAATGACATTGCCGTACAAGTCAGAGTAGTAACCGTAAGTGTTTTAATTAAAAGTGCTTTTACAGCACGAGAAGTGGGTAGGTTGTTCATTATTTTGTCTCTTCATCCATAATGATGCTGGTGGCGTTCATTTGATTTTTTTGCATAAAAGCAAGCAGTTGGAGCATTTTCTCGACCGGTACATTTTTATCAGAACCGATGACTAGATCTCGTTTAGGATACTTAATTGAGGTTGCAATTAGCGCTTTAGAGAATGATTCCCAATCGCTAAAAGTCTGTTGTTCGATGGCCCAATAGGGAGCTTGGACCATGAGATTGATGGCAATCACCTCTGAATCAACTTGGGTCAGTACACTTTGTTGTTCTGTGGTTGGAATATCAACATCCATAGTTTTGATATCGATATTGGCCGTTAATAGTAAGAACACCATGACGATAAAAATGATATCCAGTAGCGGGGTTAAATCCGGTTTGAGATCATCGCCATTAAAGACTGAATTTTGTTTGCTTGTGATCATGCGGCGTGTTTGCTATCTGATGTTGTTGATTGTTGCGGACAAGCCGAAGATAACGAAGATTGGTGTGACTCCGATGCACTGTTTTTTGGAGCACTCTGTTTATTTCTTAAATGGCACTGTTCATTTCTTAAATCACATTGATCAAAACTTATCCCTTCTAGTAGAAGGTTACAGTGGTTGAGACCGTGTTCAATTTTGCTTAAGTTACTATCAGCCCACAGGTTAAACAGCTGAGCGGCTGTGATGGCGGGTAGTGCAATCAGAAGGCCAGCAGCTGTCGTTGACATAGCAAGCCCCAACCCTTCGGCAAGCAAAGAGGGTTCAATCGAACCTTGAGATTCCCCTAGAGTTTGAAACATATCAATCAGCCCTAATACGGTACCTAACAGACCAACTAACGGCGCAATGACACCAATAATGGAGAGGATTTTTAAACCCGAGGTGTACGCTTGGCGTTTTTTTTGTAGCCAAATACTGACGGCTTCTTCTCGCAATGATTTTTCAAAATAACGATGGCTAAGTAGCATCCCCGCGCCTTGTTCAAGCGTGTGCTTTTTCGCGATGAGTACACTTGAATACTCATTGACACTCTCAGCGTTTTTCATATCAAGCTGACGTAGCGTTTGTAGCAGAGATTTACTTCTTGTTCGGGTATTGAGGAGTAAAAAAACAGAGCGTTCTAATAAGATCATGATGACTAGAAATGACATGATCGTAAGCGGCCATGTCATGAGCCCTAGCTGAGAGTGGATAGAATTAAGAATATGCATAATTAGTTTAGTTTGAAATTGACTGGAATTTGAACACGGTGAGCAATTGCTCGTCCGTCATTTTGGTGTTGGCGAAATTGCCACTCCGAGATCCCTTTGAGTGCAGCACTGTCGAGAATTTGATGCCCAGACGAGTTAACGATCAACAACTTAGTTTGATCGCCCTCAGGGTCAAGCCACACTTCGACTAAGACAACGCCCTGGATATTTCGACGCTTAGCGCTACGCGGATAATCGATCGCAGAAGGTCGAGTTTCAAAGGTTGGTTTGGTGATAAGTTTCGGTGACGCACTTGTCGCATTGGCGGTAGTAACTGGTGACTCTGGTTTTTGCTCAACAGGTTCGCTAAGCATCTTTTGTGATGCGAGTTGTTTAGGTTCAGCCTGTTCTGGTTTGTTTGTTTTTTCTTCTGCTGGTTTCTGTGCTGGCTGTTTAATGGGCTTTTTCGGTGTTTTAGTCTGCGCCACTGGTTCGTTTTTTAGCTGTGGCGCTTCCACAGGTTTCGCTTTTGGTTTCTCTGGCTTTACTTTCGGCTGCACAGACTTAGCTGGAACAGATTGAGCTAGTACAGGTTTTGCCAATACAGGTTCAACCTTAGGGTGCGGCTTTATAGTCGATACAGCTTTCGTTTTAGTGGTGGTTTCAGTCTTACTAACTGGATTCTCTTTAGTTACCTCGGGTGCGGTGCTCTGTTCTACAGCAGGTGCAGGGGCAATAAATTGGATACTGACAGATTTTCCAGCAGTAGAAGCAACAGGTGAAATTGTTATAGGTTTGTAGCTTGCAGAGAATGCAGCACTATGAATTGCAACGGAAAGCCCAGCAAAGATAGCGTACCTTTTTAACTCCATATACCTATTCCTTCTGTCCATATCAATCATCAATAAGACTGATTATCCACTATATGCGAATGAGATCAATTATTATTTACATTACTGTTTGGGCGGTATACCATACAGTCAAATTGAACGGCTCGATAAAATAAACATATAAATCTTATGGTTACGATTGATACCTCTGACGTCGATTTAGTCGGCCTCTCTACACCAGACCCACTTCGCTTTGCATTCGGTAAAAAAAAGGGTGCTCATGCAGGTGGGAACATGAGTGCCGTATCGCCCGATAAAGTGCAGATGCAGCTGAATACCGCTTTAAGTGTTTCGGCGACAAAGTTAGGGTCAGCTCGCTGCCTTTACATCCACATTCCGTTTTGTCGAGTTCGTTGTACTTACTGTAATTTCTTTCAGTACGCTTCATCTAAGCAACTCATGAATCAATATTTCGAAGCACTAGTGAAAGAGATTCGTTGGAAGTCTTCGTTTGAATGGACGCAATCTGCGCCGTTTCAAGCTGTGTATGTTGGTGGCGGAACACCAACGGACCTCTCTGCTGCGCATTTAGAGACGTTGGGAAAGCTGATTCGTTCATCATTTCCTTTAACGGCTGATTGCGAGATTACCCTCGAAGGGCGCGTTAACCGCTTCGATGACAAAAAGTTTGAGTCAGCATTAGAAGGTGGCTTTAACCGCTTTTCTTTTGGTGTTCAGAGCTTTGACAATACTGTTCGATTGGCAGCTAAACGTTTAGACAAAAGCGATTATGTGATGGACAGGCTGCAATCGATGGTGAGCTATAACGCGGCTCCCATTGTTATCGATCTGCTGTATGGGCTGCCGCATCAAACCCTAGAAAATTGGCTGCATGATCTTGATAGTTATATTGAATCAGGTGTAGACGGTGTCGACCTCTACCAGCTTATTGAAATGAAAGGGCTGCCGATGGAGCGTGCTGTTGAGCAAGGCAAGTTGCCTATGCCTGCTGACACGGCAATGAAGGCGAGCATGTTTAAAATGGGCGTTGAGTTTATGGCGAAACACCATCAAAGGCGGTTAAGTGTTAATCACTGGGCATCGGGCAACCGAGAGCGCAGCGTTTATAACAGCCTAGCTAAAACAACGGCTGAAGTGTTGCCCATTGGTGCAGGTGCGGGTGGCAATGTAAACGGTTTTGCCATGATGCAATATCGAGATATGGATAAGTACATTGAGGCGATCGACCAGAAGCTCTTTCCTATTAATGGTTTGATGCAGGTTTCTGAGCAAGCCCCTATCAACAGCGCTATTAAGTCTGCGTTTGACCGTGGCGTATTGTCTCAAACAAGTTTAGATAAAATCGCGGGTTATCCATTATTTTCAGCGTTAAAGCCTTTGTTCGATGCATGGCAAAAGAATGGCTTAGTAGAAGCAGATTATCAATACGTACAACTCACGTTAGCGGGTCAGTTTTGGTCAGTCACATTGGCGCAAAATGCCATTCAAGTGATTCAGTCATTTTCTAAACAAAAGATCAGCTCACAAAAATTAGAAACAGCTACCGCAGTAGCGTAACGGAGATAGGATGTTTGTAAGTAATTCATACCTAGAAGTAAAACAAAAAGTAGCGAATGTGTTAGCCCAAGATAACGGCACGCCAGTCTCTTCAATGGCAGAACAGCTCGGCTTGACCGAAGGTGAGGTGACGTTCGCACTCCCTGATGAGTGTGTGGTAACCATTAATGGTGTCCATACAGAAGCGATCCTAACTCAACTTCCAGATTGGGGAAAAGTAACCACTATCGTGCACTCTTTTGGCTCCATTTTTGAATTTAAAAACCCGTTCCCTAAGGGAAAAGTAGCGCATGGCTATTACAACATCATGGGTAAAGAAGGGTTGCACGGACACCTGAAAATTGACTTGGTGAAGCATATCGCTTTTGTCAGCAAACCTTTTAGGTCAATGGAAAGTCACTACATTGGTTTTTATACCCATGATGGAAACTGCATATTTAAAGTTTACCTTGGTCGCGATAAAAGCCGCCAATTAATCCCACAGCAAATAGAAGCATTTAAAGAGTTAAAGAAGGAATTCATCGCGTGATAGATAAACAGCAAAGACTACAAGACCGTCTAGGACCAGAGATTCAAGAGTTTAGAGACAACTGTCAGACACTGCAACTGGCGACGCTTAATAACGGTGTGCCTCATGTTAGTTATGCTCCTTACGCACACACTGAAAATGGTTACTTTATTTTGATCAGTGATATTGCTCAGCATGGCCAGAATTTAAAGCATACCAAGTGTGTGTCTATCATGATGATCGAAGATGAGTCTCAAGCGAAGTCTATTTATGCTCGCCGTCGTTTAAGCTTTGACTCACAAGCTTCGTGTGTGGATAAACAGTCAGAGATGGGTGTTGAAGGTATCACGGCGTTGCGTCAACGCTTTGGTGACATCATTGATAATCTCAGCACATTAGATGACTTTAACCTTTATCAGCTGGTACCAGAACAAGGCCGCTATGTAAAAGGCTTTGGTAAAGCGTTCAATGTTTCTGGTGATGACCTACTCAGCTTCCTTCATCTTTCGGAAGGGCATATGAGAGATAAAAAAGAGGCTCAGTTGGCAGTAGAGCCAAGCTAGTCACTCGTTATTTCTAAATCACACATTATTTCTAAATAACTTAGCACTAAATAATAGATTAGCTCTACTGCTCAATAGAGCCGTTTAAATTAATTAGAACAATAACAAATCAACAGTTAGACCAGTTCATTGTGAGCTGGTCAGGGGACTTTTCGCCTCAAATTTAGGGAATGGATTAACATGTACAACAAAACACCTTTAGCAGTGATGGTCACTGCGATCTTGGCTTCTAACGCTGTCATGGCTGAAGAAGAGGCATTTACCTTAGATCAAGTCGTCGTTTCATCGACTCGCACCAACCAAACGATTCAAGATACCGCCGCTTCTGTCACGGTAATTAGCGATCAAGAGATCGAAGAGAACATGGCTAACTCTGTGGCTGAGCTGTTTAGCTATACGCCGGGCGTTGATGTTCAATCGGATTCTCGCCAAGGTATTCAGAGTATTAATATCCGTGGCATGGAAGGGAACCGTATTAAGATTTTGGTCGATGGTGTATCACAGCCTAACCAGTTTAAAAACGAGTATTCATTCATCAACTCAGGTCGTGTTGATGTTGATGTCGATATGCTGAAATCGGTTGAAGTGGTCAAAGGTGCGGCATCCTCGCTACAAGGTAGTGATGCTATTGGTGGTATTGTTGCATTTGAAACAAAAGATCCAACGGATTTTCTAAAGGACGGTAAAGACTTTGGCGGCCATGCGAAGTTTAACTTTTCGTCAGCAGATAACACATTTAGCGAATCCGTAGCGCTTGCTAACCGTGTAGGCGATCTTGAAACTTTAGTCGCGTATACGCGTCGAGATGGCGAAGAAGTGGATAACTTTGGCAACATGGACGAGCAAAGCTCAGATGCCAATAACCTGCTTTTAAAACTTCAGTATCAAATCAATCCAGCTCACCGTGTTGAGTTTACTGGAGAGTACGTTAACAGCACGGTGAAAACTGACTTTACCGATGATGCTTACACCAACTACACAGGTGAAGATATTAGCGATCGCTACCGTATTGGCCTTAAGCACATCTGGGATATGCAAGCGGCTGCGGCTGATACACTGACTTGGCAGCTTGATTACCTAGCCAAAGATCAGCAAGGCATTACTAATCGTACCTATATTACGCCGAGCCGATCATACAGTGCTGGTAATGTACAAAAGAAAGATTACGTATACAGCGATAAAGGCGTTCAAGCCGATGTTCAGCTAGACAAGTACTTTGAAACCGGATCAGCAGAACACTTTGTGGTGTATGGTGCTTCATTCTCTAACAAAGACATTTCAAACACTAACCATGAATATAACTCAATTCAAGATGACATCACGGTGTTCTACATGCCAGAAGCCTCTGAAACCCGTTATGGTTTCTTTGCTCAAGATGAAATCACCATTGGTAATCTGATTTTAACTCCTGGTGTACGTTTTGACTCATTTGAAACAGACCCTGGCAGTAACTTCCCTGATGGAACTTATGATCCAACTCTTTACAAAAAGTATTCTGATTCTGCAGTAACAGGTCGACTGGGTGGGCTTTACACTGTAAACCAAGAAAACAAAATTTTTGCTCAGGTTAGCCAAGGCTTCCGTGCTCCAGATTTTCAGGAGCTATTCTATTCTTATAAAAACGCGGGACATGGATATTCGTATGCATACTTACCAAACCCTAATCTTGAAGCTGAAGAGAGTATCTCTTATGAGCTAGGTTGGAGACACGATGTTGCTGCAAGCTCTACAGAACTTGCTGTGTTCTACAGTGATTACGATAACTTTATTGATTCTGAACTAGCGAACATTGCTCAAGACGGAACGATGGAGTATCAGAATGTTAATATAGACAAAGCGATAATCAAGGGTGTCGAGCTAGGAAATACCCTTAATTGGTATAAACTGACGGGTAGTGCGGAAGGTGTGACGACTCGTATTGCAGCAGCTTATACAGAAGGTAAAGATGGGGATGATAAACCATTGGAGTCAGTTAACCCTTGGAATGCGGTGATTGGTTTAAACTATGACGCACCATCAAATCTATGGGGTACTTCGCTTAAAGTGACGTATACCGCGAAGAAGAAGCAAAGCGATGTGACACCAGGTACTGACCGTATGGGTAACCCCGAAGCTGTCTTTACGCCAGAAAGTGCTACGGTTGTTGATCTAACCGCTTACTACGTTCCAATGAAAGACGTAACACTTCGCGCTGGTATCTTTAACGCGACAGATGAAGAGTATTACAACTGGAGTGATGTTCGTGGCCTTAGCGCAGAGGACAAATCTTTGACTCAAGCAGGCAGAAGCTTTGCGGTGACAGCAAAATATGAGTTCTAATTTCTCTTTTTAAATAGGGAATGCTTTTCTTAATAAAGAAAATCCTAAGTTACCGCTCTTCTTATGAAGGGCGGTTTTGTTATATTGGTTCGTTATAATTTTTTAAGGTATAAACTTTGACGACATTATTTATTAATCGAACGTGGCTTATTGAGCAAGCTTCTAAGCATAAACGAAAGCTTATTTCCGCGAATATTGTTGCGGTTTTTGCAACGATATTGAGTGTGCCCATTCCTTTGCTTATGCCGTTGTTGATTGATGAAGTGGTGTTGCACCAACCTGCCTCTGGTATTGCTCTGATTAACCAGATAGTTCCTCTGAGTTGGCAAACCCCTTTCGGTTATGTCGTGATAGTAACGGCGCTTGTGGTGATCATGCGAATTGCTAGTCAAGCGTTGAATATCTATCAGACTAGGCAATTTACACTGATCTCTAAATCCCTCACTGGAAAGATACGTGAGCAGTTACTGACCAAGCTTGGCAGAATTAGCATGCGCCAGTATGAAGAGAGAGGCAGTGGCTCATTGACGTCCCATTTCGTGACTGATATTGAAACGATAGACAAGTTCATTGGCAGTGCATTGAGCCGTTTTTTAATCGCGATATTGAGCACCATCGGCATTGCAGCGGTTTTGTTCTGGCTTGATTGGAAACTGGCGCTCTTCATTGTGTTGTTGAATCCTGTGATTGTCTATTTGTCGCGTTTGATGGGGCAAAAAGTCAAGACGCTGAAAAAGCGTGAGAATAAATCTTTTGAGCGATTCCAGCAGCGCCTTGTTGAAACACTAGAGGGTTTGTATCAGTTACGAGCCTCCAACCGTGAGCAACAATACCTGACCAAGTTAAAGAGTGATTCGAATGATATTCGAGTTGATGCCGATAATTACGCATGGCAATCAGATGCCGCCAATCGCATGTCATTTTTAATGTTCTTGGTGGGCTTTGAAATATTCCGAGCAGCGGCGGTGGTTCTAGTGCTGATGGGCGATTTAACCGTAGGGCAGATCTTCGCTATTTTTGGTTACCTGTGGTTTATGCTCTCGCCAATTCAAGATCTACTTAATATCCAGTATTCATGGTTTGGCGCGAATGCGGCGATGAAACGGATTAATACTATTCTCGCGCTTGAAGAAGAACACCGACCAACCCCAACGGTTAACCCATTTAAAGACAATGAATCCTTCGAGATTGAGTGTCGCAACGTCAGCTTTTCATTTGATGGTGAGCGCAAGGTCTTAGATAACTTGAATATTACCGTTGCTAAAGGCCAGAGAGTGGCGCTTGTTGGAGCATCTGGTGGTGGTAAGTCGACTCTGATTCAACTGTTGTTAGGCATCTACCAAAAAGAGAGTGGCGACATATTGATCAATGGTTACCCTATTGAACAAGTGGGTTATGAAGCTCTACGGTCTAAAATCGCCCCCGTGTTACAGCAACCCATGATCTTCAATGACACGGTTAGGCAAAACTTGACGCTTGGTGAGTCCTACACTGATGCTCAGCTTAACGAGGCACTATCTGTAGCGCAGCTTACAGAGGTGGTTGAAAAAATGCCTGATGGACTCAGTTCTCAGCTTGGAAGGCAAGGGGTTCGCCTTTCTGGGGGGCAAAGGCAGCGGCTAGCGATTGCGCGTATGGTACTGACCAATCCTGATTTTGTTATTTTAGATGAAGCGACATCAGCGTTAGACACTGCAACTGAATCTGCACTTCATCAAGCGATGAGTGAGTTCTTAGTAGGTAAAACCACCCTCATTGTCGCGCATCGACTTTCTGCGGTGAAACAAGCGGATGTGATTTATGTACTCGAGGATGGCAATGTTATCCAATCAGGGCAACATCATGAGTTAGTCGAAGAAGAGGGACTGTATCAAACTCTATATGGTTGATTAGATCGGTAAGAAATTATAGAAAGTGATTTAAGAACCCGTTATTGCATTAATGTAGTAACGGGTTTTTTGTATGCTTTGTCCGTTATGGCTTCATTTATGCAAGTTATTGGTAACGCGTTAAAATGCATCTTAATCTACTATTAAGTTACCGTTACAATTTATGGAATAAAGGTCACCTTAGTGATGCATGCCTTAATTTTGAGAATGATGTATTTTTCACCTAAAATAAATTGTATAAACTGTAAAAAATGGACCCATTCCTTTAACAGGTACGTTGTATGTGGAAAAACTTCATCTCTTTTTCAGATGATAAACAGCAAGTCATTGCGCGATTGACAGTAGATATTACGGTCGATAATAACTTCGATGCGAGAGGTCTGGAAGAAGCTCTCACCAATATCGAGGCGGGACATCTTTGTGTTATTGAAGAGAATGTCTTACGTTTTGTTACGCGTGCCAAAGAGCTAAAAAAAGACGCATACGACGGAATATTAGTGGCAGAAATTCGCAACGCCGAAGCGAAAGTCGATCTCTCTGACCATGATATGTTGGCAAGTATTACTGTTACAGGTGCTTATGGTGGACGTGGTTTAAGAGGCAATGAAATTGTTCATTGCCTGTCACAAGCGCACATCACTAAAGGGATTAATAAACTCGCGCTCAAAAAAGTACTGGTGGTGAGTAATCAGCTGAAAGCGGGAGAAACCTTCACTCAGGTTGTGGCCAAAGGAGTGAGCCAGATTCAAGGTAAAGACTCCAAGTTTATCCCTATGGTAGAAGATGTGACTAGCCAAGTGTTAGCGCCTCAAGCAGAAGGTGATGATGACAAAGTTGATATGCTTAACTTGGGCGAGACGATTACCGTTGATATTGACCAGCCGTTAATGAAGCGTATTCCAGCAACGAAAGGCACCGCAGGTATTACCGTACAAGGCAAAGTGATTCCCCCGAAACCAGGTAATGACAAGCCACTTTCTGCGGGTAAAGGGTCCCACATCTCGCCGACTAACCCCAATCTACTACTCGCTAGTCTATCTGGTATGCCTATCTTGAAAGAGAGAACGGTTGATGTAGATAACGCACTTGTCCTTAATAATATTGGTGTCGCAACAGGCCACATAAAATTCAAAGGTTCTATTGTTGTGAGTGGCAATATTGAGTCAGATATGGTGGTGCGAGCAACCGGATCGATTACTGTTGGCGGTTTTATTGAAAGTGCTGATGTACAAGCTCAGGGCGATATTGAAGTGGCTAAAGGGATTATTGGCCATACTACTTCTGAAGGTGATGCTAAAAGTTGTGTCGTTAAATCAGGCGGGCTAATTCGAGCCAATTACGCTCAGTTCTCAGAGTTGCAGGCTGCGGAAGATATCTTTTTGTCAGTACACTGTTTAAATAACGTTTTGCGCTGTGGCAAAGACCTACACGTCAATGATAGTTCAGACAAGCAGGGAACTTTAAGTGGCGGTATTGCTAAGGTTGGCGGTAAGGTGACGTGTATTAACCTTGGTGTGGAAGGTGATACTGCAACGCATGTAGAGGGTTTTGCTAAGTTCCCTATGTTTAAAGAGCGCATTTCTAAGCTAAAAGCACGCTATAAGCTCGCACAAGAGTCGACCATGGAAGTGATTAGGCGTGAGTTAGAGTTTAAGAAAATCCCAAAATCTCAGCGAACTGAAGAACAAGAGAGCGAGCTTGAGGCGTTTAAGCTTCAGGCCAATACTAAGCTCGAAAAAGCCAAGTTTGCGGTCGATTCATGCAAAGAAGAATTTGACGCGTTATTAGCGACGAATACCGTTGAGGTGAAAAATAAAGTCTATTCGCATGTCACGGTACAGTTTGGCGATGATAAAGTGATTACCAAGCGCAGCCACGGACCAAGCGTCTTTACGTATAACCAATACGAAATTAATTGTGCATCGATGATGGGTGATGAAGCGGTTGCAGAGCTATAATGAAGCGGATAATACCTAATTATTTAGATTCAAAAATACTTACATGATAAAAATACTTAGGCTCTAAAAATGTTAAAGCTGGCTATAAGCCAGCTTCTTTTTGGTTAAACATTTTATTGGTAAGCCAGTTTACGGCTTCTTTGCATCTTTATTGGTGTCTTTCCAATACTGAATTCTGACGCGATGCAATTGTGCTCTTCTTGTTTTTTTCATTATATCCCTCACTTTATACAACAGGGCGCTCTTCACTGAGCTAACTATTGACTCTATCTTCGTTTGAGTCTGTATTGAATTTAGCCTTGAATTGCATATTTCGCCACGATCTATCTCACATTATTTAGTAACAATAGTAAGACATTGAGTCGATATTGTGATCTATATTGATGATTTTTGACTGGGTGGTCAGAGTGATTTTCGAGGTGAATTGAAGCGGGATTTCTATTAATCATTAATATATAAGAAAAAAGGGAGCATATAGCTCCCTTAGTCATCATTATTAAAACGAGTTTAAGAGTTACTCTTCAGAGATAAAGCCACCCGTTTGATGTGCCCAAAGTTGCGCATAGATTCCCTTTTGAGTAATGAGCTCTTGGTGCGTACCTTGTTCAACCACACTGCCTTTATCAAGAACGATTAAACGGTCCATAGCTGCGATGGTGGACAGTCGGTGTGCAATGGCAATAACTGTTTTTCCTTGCATCAACTCATTCAAGCTTTCTTGAATTGCAGCTTCTACTTCAGAATCGAGTGCAGAGGTTGCTTCATCCAGTACCAGTAAAGGTGCATCTTTTAATAGCACGCGAGAGATAGCCACGCGCTGGCGCTGGCCACCAGAGAGCTTAACGCCACGTTCGCCAACTTGAGCGTCGTAACCCGTATTACCAAATGGGTCGGTCAGCGCTTCGATAAACTCATCAGCGTGTGCTTGTTTGGTTGCTTTAATCAACTCCTCTTCAGACGCATCAGGGTTGCCGTATAAAATGTTGTCTCGAATAGAGCGATGCAGCAGTGAAGTATCTTGTGTCACCATACCAATATTGCTACGCAGTGAATCCTGAGTAATATCAGAGATCACTTGGCCATCAATTTTAATTTTGCCACTTTCTACATCATGGAAGCGCAGAAGAAGGTTAACCAAGGTTGATTTACCTGCCCCTGAACGCCCAACAAGACCCACTTTTTCGCCTGGTTTGATATCAAGGTTGAGGTTACTAATCACACCTTTGTTTTCACCATAGTGAAAACTGACATCCTCAAAGCTAATCCCGCCGTGAGGTACGGTCAACGGTTTGGCTTCTGGCTTATCTTGAATATCTACAGGTTTGGCCAATGTTTTCATGCCATCAACGACAGTACCCATATTTTCAAATAGAGCGCTGACTTCCCACATGATCCACATCGACATACCGTTTATACGCAGCGCTAAACTGATCGCAATGGCGATGGCACCAACCGTAATCGAACCGTCCATCCATAAGAATATAGATAATGCAGCGACTGAGAAAACCAGTACGTAATTGGTGATTTCGACTAAAACATCAAAACCAGTTACAAGACGCATCTGTTTATAGACAGTGCCAAGGAAGCCTTGCATGCCTTCTTCAGCGTATTCCGTTTCCCGTTTGCTATGAGAGAACAACTTCACCGTAGCAATGTTGGTATAGCTATCAACAATGCGCCCCGTCATGGTTGATCGAGCATCTGCTTGTTCGGCTGCAATTTTCTTGAGTCGTGGTACAAAATAGAGCTGAATCCCAACATAACAACCAAGCCAAACTAGCATTGGTATCATTAATCGCCAGTCAGCATAAGCAAGCAGCACCACCATAGAGCCGAAGTAGACCGATACGTAAACGAATACATCCATCGATTTCATGACGGTTTCACGTACCGCAAGCGATGTTTGCATCACTTTGGTTGCAATTCTTCCTGCAAAATCGTCTTGATAGAAATTTAGGCTCTGTTTTAGTAAGTATCGATGCGCCAACCAACGGATCGACATGGGATAGTTACCCAACAGCGTCTGATGAATCAATAGGGAGTAACCAATGACAAGCACCGGCATGACGATAAGCAATAGCACGCCATAGCCCATTAATGAGCTGCCGTAATCTTGCCAAAATGTCTCAGGGTTACTGGTCGATAGCCAATCAACAAGCTGGCCCATGGCACCAAAAAGTGACACTTCAACAATTGCGACAATCATAGACATGACTGACATGATTATCAGTGGGATTTCAAATCCACGGGTGTAATAACGACAAAATGCAAAAATACCGGTTGGTGGCTGTCCTGGCTCTTCGTCGGGAAAAGGTTTAGTGAAACCTTCGAATTTTTTGAACATAAATCATCCTAATATTAAGCCCATTCTTAGTGTATTTATCAGTTGGTGATAAGTACATAAGAGAAAAAGTAAGGCCAAGCCATGTTATAACGATTGGATATGAAATGTCATCAATATGTTGTGCTGTGGTGGTTACCCACAACGGGTTATATAAATATTTATCGAATACGAGACAGTAAATTTAACTGAAAAACCCTCAGCGCACAGGGAAAACCAATTGTTGCTGACTAATTTATTAGTAACTTCAGTAAAATCATTCTTAACAATGTGTTTACAATTGCAAATCGTAAGTTAAAAAGAGCCAAGACGATGTTGCAAAATAAAAAGCCGACGGCTGCGCCTGACCAAATTTCAAATATGCGTAATGTGCACATTCAAAACGCGAACTGCGTGGTAATGGTGCCACCAAAAGAGTTCTCTTTTAATCCAGAGACCGCAGCAGACAATGAGTTTCAACATCGACCCGATCTAACACCAGAGCAGGTTCATCAACAAACGATGAATGAGTACCGCACGATGGTTGCGGGGCTTCGCGGTGAAGGGGTACAGGTGATCGATTTTGATTATTCGATATCAGATACAGCGACACCCGATGCTGTTTTTCCGAATAACTGGTTTAGTACCACCTCATCAGGTGAACTCTTTACTTTTCCAATGGCCTGTGAAAACCGACGCCATGAAGTAAGGGTTAATGAGCTTATTTCAGCGCTTAACGATGCTGGGCGAAATGTCGGTCACGTAGATACGTTAGAGAGCTACACAGACCAACAAGCGTATTTAGAAAGTACGGGTGTGATGGTGAAAGATCATGGGAACCGCACTATCTATGCCGCTCTATCACAACGCTGTGACAGAGAAGTGCTAGAAGAGTACGCAAAACGTATCGGCTATCACCGTGTGATTTCGTTTCAGACGGCTTTAGAATCAGGTCTGCCTGTTTATCACACCAATGTGATGATGGCGATTGGTGAAGGGTTTAGTGTCATTTGCGATGAGGTGATCCCTGAGTTCGAACGACGGTTTGTGATTAAGTCGCTGTCGAAAAGCAAGCAAGTGATTTCAATCTCTGTCGAGCAGATGAATCAGTTCTGCGGCAACATACTTCAGCTTGAAACGGTGAACGGAAGTAAAGTGATCGCGATGTCGCAATCGGCGTACAATGCGTTTTCGCCTGCTCAATTAGCTCAACTATCCACGCATGGAAAACTGCTGCCCTTTGATGTCAGTACCATTGAGTCGATTGGTGGTGGTAGTGTGCGATGCATGCTTGGTGAGGTGTTCTTACCAACACGCAAGAAACTGCTGTAAACATGAATAAGGGCCATTAATCTCGTGATTATGGCCCTTTTTGTTTTTGTTACCTTTTACGTTGTGCGCTGTAATTTTCGTTATTTACTCTTCACTATCAAAGACGATATTTCCTCGTAGTAGCGTCATAAGAATTTCAGTTTCTGCAATTTCATTCGCTGGAAGCTGCGTTATATCATTAGCCAAAACAACCAAATCAGCAGATTTCCCTAACTCAATCGAACCTGTAATGTCATCAACTCCTAAGCTTTTTGCTGCATTGATGGTGTAGGCACGTATGGCTGCATCAATATCAGGCAGCCCTGTTTTCCCCATCTTTAAGCTGTTCTCGATGCCAACAAGCGGATTGATATCATGAACATTCCAATCACTGCTTAGGGTGGCGTTAGCACCAGTATCGAAAATCGCTCTCGGGTTCATCAATGAATTTGCACGCTTAGCTCCTATAAACGCTTCGGCCCATTGATGGTCATGCTGCGCGACATAATCAGACCCGACTTGAAAATCAGCAGTAACATTAAGTTTTGAGAAACGAGGGATGTCTTTAGAGTCGACTAATTCGGCATGGGTTAATGTATAGGCTTTGTCGGAACCTTGCTTTTGAGCATGTTCGATAGCGTTTAATGACTCATGAACCGCACCATCACCAATGGCATGAATGTGAGCGCTGTATCCGATTTTATCAAGCGCATCTAGCCACGACTTCATCTTCTGTGGGGGAATGTAATTGATGCCATACGGCTCATCAGGGATATAGGTGTTTAAATAGGGGGCCAGTGTTTTTGCAGTGCCGTTAATCAAGATGCCATCACTGTACATCTTTACTTGGTCAACAATGAGCAAGCGGGACTTATCACTGGAATGGACAGATTCTAGGAACTCCAATTGTGGAGGCATAGAGTCGGTTGGGTAAATCCACGGACGCAAAGATACTCGAGCGGTTAACTCATTATTCTTTTCGGCCTCTTTCCATACTTCATACCACCCTCGCTTCCAATATAGGCGTCCATCGCCAATGGTGGTAATACCATGTTTTGCCGCTTCCTCAAGGCCGTTCATTAATCCTTGGTAGCTTTGAGAGAACTGATTATCAAGGCTATTCCACGCCATTTCCATCACGAGATCCCCTGCATTATCAAAGAGGATCCCATTAAGTTCGCCGCTTTGATTGTCTTTGAGGATCTTTCCCCCTTGAGGCTCAGAGGAGGTCTTAGTTATCCCCGCTTTTTTGAGCGCGGCCGAGTTCACCCACATCGAATGCGACGTTTGTTCCATTAGTACAACGGGTTGCTTTGGAAAGATACGGTCAATGATCTCAAGAGGCGTGTAGCGATCTTCGTCACTCAATATGGCTGCCAAGGAAAAACCATAGCCCATGATCCAGTCGTCTGATTGGGCGTTTTCACGACATGCGTTTAAATAAGGGATCTGCTCTTCCAGTGTGGCATCTAAGCTTAGTTCGCAATTTCCGCCTGCTTCTGAAGCCGCTTCGAAAACATGGTTGTGATTATCAATAAAGCCGGCCATGACATAGGCGTGTTCAAGGTTGATGACCTCTGTTTTGTCCGTCATGTAAGGCTTTATTTCTGAACTCTTCCCAATAAACATAATCTTGCCATTGTTAATCGCAATCGTATCAGCCTGATTGTGTCCGTAAATAATGGCGTCGGTTAACAGAGTATCGGCTTTCATCGCGGCTTGAGTGAAAGGACTCGTGGTTAGGCTTGCGATAATAGCCAATAGATAAGCGTGCTTCATGCTTCTTCCTTATGTATGACAATCATTGTGAGTATAGATTGTGATTCCGTATGTTTAAAAAAGAGCCAACTATCGTGGTCAATAAAAATTGCAGCGTATGTCTCGAAGGCTATTATGCTAAAATCCTTTTATCAGCACTATGAATGTTCAATACATCTCATTTTCAACTGAGCACATTGAAATAGTACAACGATTAATTAAACAGGATATGAGAGATGAGCAAGTTAACAGCCGCAGAACGTAAAGCTCGTGATGACGAACGATTTTCGCAGCGAGTGAGTGAGCGTAGAGAAAAAGGTGAAGACGTCATTGCCTATGCGCTTGCTACTAAAAAAGCGGTGAAGTTTCTTACTAAATCAGAGCGTAAGGCGATGAATGTGAGAAAAGCAGAACTTCAAGAAGAGAAGCGCCTTAAAGAAAATGAAGAGCTTGCAAGGATTGAAGCGTCGTTTAATGGTCAGGAAGATCAAGAGTAAGCAGACTCCAAGCCTTAAAACAATAACCCCATTTATTATTTCAAATAAATGGGGTTTATTTTTATCTATTCACAATGAAGCCTGATGAGGATACCCACTGACCCTATTAAGTAATGCTTAGGTTTGATGTTAAACAATTCCTTTTTGGAATAGGTTTCTATCCTCTATTTCGCTAGTGTTGTTTTTATTAATGGGTAACATTACGTCATCATTTTCAATTTAGTGGATGTAATGGATATCACATTAGACGTACTCGCGATGCTTTTTTTCATCGCAGGCCTAGCGGGCTTTATTGATGCAATGGCTGGCGGTGGCGGGCTTTTGACTCTACCTGCGCTGCTTTCGGTTGGTGTTCCTCCGACTCAAGCGCTTGCAACCAATAAATTACAAAGTTCATTTGGTAGCTTCTCGGCCTCTTGGTATTTTGTGCGTAATGGCATCGTAAACCTAAAAGAGATGCGACTTGCGATCTTGTGTACATTTATCGGCTCCGCCATCGGTGCGGAGTTAGTTCAACATATCGATGCGGGCGTGCTGACGAGCCTCATTCCCATTCTTCTACTTGGTATTTCACTTTATTTCTTATTAGCACCACAAGCCGGTGAGGGCGGTGGAAAGCCGAAATTATCGGAATCGATGTTTGCTTTTTCAGTAGGGACGGGCGTTGGTTTTTATGATGGTTTCTTTGGCCCCGGTACGGGTTCAATTTTTACTATCTGTTTTGTTGCTATTGCGCAGCTTTCAATAGTTCATGCGACAGCTAGAACCAAAGTGCTTAACTTTACCTCTAATTTGGCGGCACTGTTGTTCTTTATTATGGCGGGTTTACCTATCTGGGAGATAGGACTAGTCATGGCAGTAGGTGGTTTTATTGGTGCAAGAATGGGCGCAAAAATGGTGGTCACCAAGGGTAAAAAGTACATTCGTCCACTGGTTGTTGTGATGTCGATGGTTATGGCGTTAAAGCTACTTTGGGCACAGAATTCTCAATGGCTGCTATCACTAATTTAACACGGGGAAGTTTAAGAGCTGAAGGGCGATACACAACATGAACTGGGCGAGTTAGCGAGGCCAAAAACTCAAAGTCAAAACAGTGAGCTTCACTTATATGCAGCGTTTTGATGATAGAAAGCGGTACTAAGGCTGGCGATACACCTTGAATTGCTAATTGCGCCGCAGCAGTATACGAATCCATCTGCATGCTTGGGGTTATGCCCGCTTGTTGTAGCAAACCTGCTTGGTAAGTGTTCGCTGGATTATTTAAATCGTTAGTGATTAAACTCGGCGGCGGGGTGGTAAGTAGGGACTTACTCACCACCTTAAAGGGTTCATTAAACAGGTGAGTCGCATGAAGGCCGATTCGTGCATTGAGATGTCCTGCGCACAGACCAATTAGTGCATCACCAGATTTTACGTGCTCAATAATTCTAGGCGTGTGATTGGTGGTGATCGTGACATATGGATCTTGTTTGAGAATGTTAGGTAACACTTCACTTAGATAACCAGCCACTAATGTTTCTGAACAATCGATACGAATGACCGAGTGATCATCAATCGTTTGCTCTTCTGCTATTAAACCTCTTAGCTCATTAAGGCTTGGACCAATTTTCTCGATCAATGCGATAGCATCGGAGGTTAACTTTATCTGCCGACCTTCAGGCTCAATTAACTTTTTCCCAAGCTTCTTTTCAAGGTTCGCTATGCGTTTGCTAACCGCCGATTGTCCAATATAAAGCCGGCTTCCAGTGCGGCTCATTGTTTTTTCTTGAGCGAGAACTAACAGGGTTTCGATGCCTTCTAGTAGCATGGTTATCTAATGAAATTTTGGAATGATTTTCATATATTAGCATGACAAAAGCTTATTCACCCAAAGTCCTAAAAACTGGATACATACAAGCACCTAAGGTGTTTAACTCTTTACCTACCTGTGATGGTGACAGCGAAGCCATACCGTAATCGAAAGCCGTTTCTTTCCACATATGCTCCAATCCCATCTTGTCGATAATGGCTTGGCTCAAATAAGTAGGGCAAGAACCACCAATAATAATACAGTCCGGGTCGAACCAAGCTTGTGAAAGTAAGATAACAGGAGCCATTTTCTCCGCTACAAATTCAATCCATTCGCTAACAACCGGATGATCCAGACCTGGCAGGTTAGCAATATCCGAAATTGGTTCCCCATGCTGTTCTAATCGCCTTAATAGCTCCCGAAGTGATGGTCTGTGAGGACCGCAAAAATTCGAGAAATAAACCCCTATTTCTCCTGCGTTTTGATATTTACCACGGTACAGATTTCCATTAATAATGACACCAGTACCTACGCCATGCCCTAGCTCAAACAACATCATATTCTTTGCTTCTGGCCATAAACCAGAGAAATATTCACCGACCACAGCGACATTGCAGTCGTTGTCGATCCAAACAGGCCACTCGAACTTATCACCAAAAAGCTGAGCTAAGTCTTGGTCGCGCCACTGAGAAAGCCAATTGATGGTGTGAATGTACTTTCCATTGCCTTTGTGTGGTCCAGGCATTGAAACACCAACCCCTAAGATTCTTGCGTGGCTTAATCGGTGTTTATCGATAAGCCTATCAATCTTACTATGTAGCATCTCAAGGACGTTAGTGACCGATTCTTGTTCTTTATAGTTCAAGGTAATGCTATCGATAATTTCACCGCTAAAATTCGCTAACGCGACTTCAATACGGTAAATATGAAAGGCAATCCCAAAAGAAAAGGCAGCATAAGGGTTTAACTCTAATGGAATGGTTGGCTGCCCGCGACCTATGCGCACTCGCTCACCTTCTTTGATTAAATTCATTGCCAGTAGCTCTTTCGATAGGCTAGTCACAGTGCCGCTTCTAAGACCGGTCTCCTCAGAAATTTTTGCTCTGGATATAGGCCCTTGATTTCGACAGATGGTCAATAGCTTCTTTTGACCTGGTGTTAATTCAATTTGTAAAGGTTTTAGTGGGGTTAGCATAGAGTCTATTAATGGGCAGCTTTCTGCCTTTTGGGGTTAATTAATATTCGTTTAAATAGCGATAAGATCAGCTTGTTTAGCCAGTCTTTTAAGCATTTCAATATCATCGTGGCTAATCATATCGATCAAGCCTAATTTGAGCCACTCAATTATTTCACTATGAACGTCGTATCCAAAATGTTCGTTAAACCACTCTGTCGTATCTATCTCTTTGGTTGGCAAATATAAGCGTGTGCAAAGTCCTGCAGCTTTATAGGCACGTAAATCATCGATATGGGCATGAGGATACTCAAAACATACACAATCAGCGTTTGATTCTATTACGGCATCAATTTGATTTTTATAACGAGCCAAGGTGACAACCTGAATTTTTAACTCAGGTAGCAACAATTTAGCTCGATTAACTAAGGTGTGATCAAAACCTAGAAGCTGAACGTGTGAAATAGCGTCAGGTACCTCACGCATCAAGGCAACAAATACCTCTGCAAACTCTTGGTGACGACGTCGTTGCTTAGTTTCTACTACAAGGCCTACATCATTTTTGATTGCCCAATTTAGCAAGGTTCTATATTCAAGAATTTTGGTGTTTTCAAAAGTAGCGCTAAACCAATGGCCGTAATCAAACTGTTGAAGCTCTGCAAGGGTCATTTGCTCAACATAGCCTTTCCCGTTTGATGTTCTATCAATGCTCGGATCGTGTATGACGACTAAGTGATTATCTGATGTCATTGCTATATCTATTTCGATGCATGAGGTTTTGGCCTCAAGCGCACTGACAAAAGCTGGCATTGTATTTTCAGGGCAATTGAGGCTGTCACCTCGATGGCTATTTATGAGTACTTTCCCCTGTTGCGCGACATCAAAAGTAAAACACATATTCTTCTCTTATTAAGTTTTTATATAAAGTTTAATTTAGTTTATTTCTCATCGAGCACTTACGTCAATTGAAATAATATGAAGCTTTTGTTTAAGGTACTTTATGTGATTCTCTTTATAATTGGGTTTTTAGCTCAATAATAAATTGTAATAAAAGTGTTCTTGTCTTGTCATAAATCGTATCTAGTATTCCAATTATTGATTACTCTTTTAAGTAAAGGTTAATGGTGGCGATTCTAGAATTACGTGGTTTGACCAAGATGTTTGAAGAATTCCAAGCTTCAAACAATATATCCTTTTCAGTAGAGCCAGGAGAGTTTGTCACTTTACTCGGCCCAAGTGGTTGCGGAAAAACGACTCTGTTGAAAATGATTGGGGGTTTTGTGCAACCAACATCTGGTGAAATTATGATTAACCAACAGGTGGTTAATCATATACCCCCAGAAAAACGTCAAACCGCGATGTGCTTTCAATCTTACGCGCTTTTTCCTCATTTAAGTGTTTCGCACAATATCTGTTTTGGCATGGTCCAGCAGAAAGTTGAAAAATCAGAAATATCTCGTCGTTTAAGCGAGATTCTTCAGCAAGTTGGCCTGGTCGATCATAAAGATAAGTTTCCAGCCCAGTTATCTGGAGGCCAGCAGCAGAGGGTTGCTCTAGCACGAGCAATGGTCACAAGACCTGAAATCATTTTATTTGATGAACCGTTATCGAACCTTGATGCCAAAATGCGTGAAACGGTGCGATTTGAGATCAAAGCTTTACAGAAAGAGCATAAGTTGACTTCAATCTATGTCACTCATGACCAAGCTGAAGCTCTGGCGATGAGCGACCGAATTGTTGTATTAAATAAAGGCCAGATTGAGCAAATAGGAACACCCAGTGAAATCTATTACCAGCCTGCTAATTGTTTCGTTGCCGATTTCATTGGGGCAGCCAACATCCATGAAGCAGAAGTAAAAAAAGGCCACGAACCTGATCACTACACAGTATCGACCTCTTTTGGTGAGTTGAGTGTGTATTCAGATAGTGTTCCAAAAGCAAAGCACATATACGTTTGCTGGAGGCCAGAGGAAGCTACGTTATGCCAACGTGGCGACGAGAATAGCTTCGCGATTCAAGTAGACTCTACCGCCTTTCAAGGCAACTGCTTAGATGTATTTGGTCGAACTGGCGATCAAAACGTTCGCTTGCAGTTGAGCGGACGTGTCTCAACAAAACTGGACGATACTATTTACGTCTCATTACCAAAAAATAGCATACGTTTTTTGGAAGAGGTTAAATCATGAGGCCATACCTACTTTTGCTGCCTGGTTTAGGCACCATTTTATTTCTCATGGGTAGTGCTCTTTATGTTGTGGTAGCTCAAAGCTTCGGTCTTTATGGATTTTCAGGAGAGAGTCACGCCACACTTGAGCACTGGAAAGTGATGCTGTCTGACCCGATATTGTGGCGCTCAGTGAACTATTCCCTGCGTACCTCGATATTTGGCACTGTAGGCGCACTGCTTGCGGCGTATCCCATTGCTATGTGGTTACAACAAAAGGTACCTGGTAAGTCGGTGATCATTGCATTGCTAAGAGCACCGATGTTTGTTCCGGGCTTAGTTGCCGCGTTCCTCTTTATGAATGTGATCGCTTTTCATGGAGTGATGAATGAAACGTTGATGTTTCTCGGCATCATAGAAAAACCACTACGTTTAGCCAATGATACATTCGGATGGGGCGTCGTGATATTACAGGTATGGAAGAACCTCCCTTTTGCCTTAATTCTTATTACAGGGTCCATAGCGGCAATTAGAACCGACTTATTAGACGCGGCACTTGATTTGGGCGCATCTCGTTGGGCTCGCTTTCGACAAGTTATCTTCCCATTGACGATACCGGCTCTTCAAGCATCCGCGATACTGATCTTTATTGGTGCCCTAGGGGATTTCTCGTTGGCGTCTATCGCTGGTTCGAGAAGCAGTTACTCATTGGCAATGCTAATGAATGTGACGGCTACCCAATACTACGAGTGGCAAAATGCGGCTGTTACTGCACTCATTATCATGTTGTTAGCGGGGCTGTGCTCTATCTTAATTGCCGCGACTACTCAGCCATTTGCGACAAACCGAAAGCCGGTAATAACTCTTCCAAATAATACTCTGGAGGCGAAATGATGAAAAAACTGACGAACTCACAATGGGTAGTTGTACTGTCACTTTCATTTTTTGCTTTAGTAAACGTTGTGTGGCTTGGTATTCCGTTTGCGATGGCCATTTTGTGGTCGCTGGTTGACCCCGCGCATCCATGGAGTTACCCGGATGTTCTACCTCAAGTGATTTCATTTGAACGCTGGGCATTGGTTTGGAATACCACATCGCTCCCAGAAGCTTTACGTAACAGCTATTTAGTCGCTCCTGCGGTTGCATTGTTAACCGTAACGCTCGCGATGCCTACCGCCTATGCATTTGGACGGCTGGAATTTAAAGGTAAAAAACTGGCTGAACTAGCAACCTTACTACCTATGGTTATGCCTTCAATGATTCTGGCGGTGTTTTTCAGTGCAATGTTGTTGGATTTGGGTTTGAACAATGCGTACATCAACATAGTAATAGCCCACACTGTTTTGGCTCTTCCTTACGCCATCCGAATTTTATCGGCTGGCTTTAAGGCGATACCTCAAGATCTTATTGATGCCAGTGCTGATATGGGCGCGGGAAAGTGGGGCACTTTTAAACACGCGTTTCTTCCTATGTTAAAACCCAGTTTATTAGCCTCGTTTATCTTCTGCTTAGTGATCAGTATTGAAGAGTTCAACATGGCTTATGTGCTTGGCGCACCGGATTTCATCACTATTCCCACCATTTTATATTCATTTTTGGGCTACTCATTTATTCGACCTGACGCGGCTGTTGTCTCTCTGATTTTGGTGATTCCCAATGTTTTACTCATGTTAATTATTGAACGTTTATTGAAGGGCAATTACCTGTCTCAATCGACCGGTAAAGCCTAACCCTACTTAAGGACATCTCATGAAAAACAAATTAGCTACAGCCATATTGGCAACTCTAGCTTTCTCAGCAAATGCTTATGATATTGATGCAATGAGCTGGCAGGAAATTCAAGTTCAGGCCAAAGAAGAAGGCCAAATAACGTTCTCTGTGTGGTATTTGCAACCTGCATGGCGTGAATTTGTAAAATCGTTTGAAGAGGATACGGGCATTAAGGTACGTATCCCAGAAGGAAGCCACGACGGTAACCGCAATAAGTTACAAGCAGAAAGCCGTCGCAATTCTGGCTCAATGGATGTTGTTGCATTAGGTGCAAGTGCTGTCGAAATGTTGGACACAGAGTCAACATTTCAAACATTGAAAGGCTTGCCTGAGTTTGACAAGTTATCGACACGTACCGAAGGCGTCGAGTCTTCAGGTTATGGTGTTGTATTCTGGGGTAACCAAACTGGACTGGCCTACGACCCATCTCGTCTTTCTAAAGCTGACTTACCGCAGAGCTTTGAGCAATTAAATCAGTTTATTAAAAATAACCCGAATGCGATGGGGGTCAATGATCCTAACCATGGCGGCGCGGGTGGTCGATTTGTGGAAGCGGCTATTCGCCATGTATCGGGTGATTTTGAACAACAAGATGAGATCAATGACGACGTTGTAGAGTCTTGGGGCAAGACTTGGGATTGGTTCCAAGGCTACAAAAGTGAAATTCTTATTACGGCTTCCAATGCAGACAGTTTAACTCGAATTAATGATGGTGAAATCGTCATTGCTCCTGCTTGGGAGGATCATTTAGCTGGGTTGCAAAAACGTGGTGCAATTACTGACCGATTGAAATTCTATATTCCAGAATTTGGTATGTCCGGTGGCGGTAACTTCGTCACTATCGCAGATAACAGTAAGAATAAAGCAGCCTCTATGGTGTTTATTAACTGGTTGACATCACCTGATGTACAAAGTGCCCTTAATGCTGAATTTGGGGTCGCTCCTCAACACCCAGATGCAAATGCAGGTTCAGCGTTGGCGACGAACGAAATGCGCGAGCTTGCTACCGATACTTTTAGTGCTTCATATGGTGCGGAAGTCAAAAAGCAATTCACTCGTAACGTGTTAATGCGCTAAGCCCCTAAGTGTATCTATTCAATGAGCCAGCATTCGCTGGCTTTTTTACAAGCTTAATTCCGATTATTGATGATTCAAGGAAAACTGATGTTAAAGAAAACCTTACTAAGTACCGCTGTTATTCTCGCTTTGGTTGGTTGTAATAAAAGCAGTAGTACAGGCGACAGAGATGGTGATATTGATGGGGAACACTTAACTGGCCTGCGCCTGGCTCTATCAACACTTGATGATAACAAGATGATTGTGGCGCACCGTGGCCATCATAATAACTTGCCTGAAAATTCACTGTTGTCCATTCGTTCTGCTATTGATGAAAATATTGATTTTGTGGAACTGGATATTCGCACCACATCAGATGGAAAACTTGTTCTACTACATGATGAAACGCTCGATAGAACCACGAACTGTAATGGTGCGATCAGCCAAACTGCGTGGGTCGTTGCTTCTCAGTGTTTATTGAATGATAGAGATAACCCAGAAGGTGAAATGGTTTCACTTTTCTCGCAAGCGTTAGAGGAAGCGAAAGATCAGGTATTTATCGATATTGATATAAAGGCTCTGGACCTAGCTCAGCTTGTAGATGAAGTGGAAGCTGCAGATATGATGGAACAAGTCATATTCACTGTTTATGACCGTCAATCTGCTTTGGAACTACAGGCGTTGAGCGATGAAGCGATTATTTTCCCGCTAGTGCGCGACGAGGACGATCTACAATTTTATCTCGACAATATTTCTCGTCCGGCCGTATTTCAACTTAACACTGCGTTACTCGATGCTATTCCATCATTGGATGAGCGAAACATCAGAAGTTTTGTTAACACGCTTGGCGTAGGTGATACACAGATTGCGTCAGGACAGTTTCATGTTGTAAATCGCTTTCTCGATAAGCAGGCTTCCTTGCTTCAGACTGATTACCCCGTAGAGCTAAAAGAGTATTTAACCACCCAACAAGCGCAGGATGCCATTGATGGCTATTACCCATTGGCGGACTTTGACGCGCCGATAAAGGCTTCTGTGGGTCAAGTTATTTCGTTTGGTGACCGTTCGAGTGTTAGAACCGGTGAGATTACGCAATGGCTTTGGGATCTGGGTGATGGCACAACGTCAGCACAGAATACTCCTAGTCATAGTTACGCTAAATCAGGTTCATACGTTGTTCAACTAACGGTAACGAGTGAATCAGGTGCAACGGATTCAAGCGCTCATGTAATCGATATTGTCGAAGGACAAATGGATTACCAGGTAAGCTGGTCTGCAACTCAAGATGGGATTATGGAAACCCATTCTGCTACTTCTGATAGTGCAGGCAATATTATCTTCCCGGCAAAAGACGCCAACCTTTATAGTTTAGATGCACAAGGAAAGACTAATTGGGTATTTAACGATGGAACGTACTCTGAATATAAGAGCTCTCCTGCCTATTCTCAGGCAGCCGATGACGTTGTTATTAGTGGCTATCGCTCCGAGTTAATGAGTATCGATGCAGTAACAGGTCAATTAAGTTGGAAGTTTGATGGTTCTGACTGTGCACATGGTGATTACTCTGGACCGAAATATGGGTCTCCAGCAGTAGATACAGAAGGCAATATTTATTCAGGAAGTTACTCTCCTCGTTTCTACAGCATTTCAGTTGATGGTGAGATGAACTGGTGCTTTACAGGTAAAAATGAGATGCGTGGAACACCTGCACTAAGTCGAGATGGCAGTGTGGTGTATGCACTCGATAGAAAGGGTATTTTAACCGCACTTGATACTGCGACAGGCGTGGAGAAATGGAGTTTTGATAACAGCGATTCATACACGGCTTCTCAGGTGGTGATAGGTGAAGATGATCAAATTTACTTAGCCGTTAAAAAATCTGGTGGTGGTGATATGAATGGCTTCATTGGTCGCTTGTATGCGATTAACGGTAATGGCGATGTACTATGGTCTCAAGATCAACGCGAAGATGGTACGGCACTAGGTAACGTTGAGCTAGGTGCTTCAGCGCTGAGTGGAGATAACAAAACGCTATATATTGCAGAAACCTTTGCTAAAGACATAGGCAGTGAGCAAACGAACAATGCCCAGCGTTTATTAGCGCTTAACACAGCAACAGGAGATGTTGAATGGTCATACACAGTGGGTGGTATTACTACTGGCGCACCAGCTGTTGATAACGATGGGCGTATATATCTACTGTCTCAATCTGGTCGATTGTATATTTTTACTCCAACAGGTGAATTGTATGATGTGATCAGTGACTTAGGTGGGCTTCCGGGCAGTATAAACAATATGCCTTCGTCACTGCTTATGGATGAAAGCGGTAACCTATATTTTGGTATTTTGACTGAAGATAAAGGGGACTGGGATGGCGTCACGACGTGGTATGGCTTAAGAACCGATAATGGTGGTGTAAATAATCTTTCTGCATGGCCGCAAAAAGGCCAAAACGTTTTCCGTACTGCGCAGGGTGAATAATGTTTTCTGTTTAAGAAATACATAAATAATTAGGTGTTAATGTCGATGGGTATTCTATTGTTCGAGTAAACTCTTACGGTGGAGTACCCATTATATTTCATGATGATGCCGAACCTTGCAATATGGCATCAAGTTTTGTTCTATGATCCATTAATAAATTCATCGCATCGAGATACTGATACAAACCATTCCCGTCTAGTTGATATGCAGTGATTTCCCCTTCTTCATTAACTAAGCCACTGTTCTTAATGTCATCATCTAAGCCTGCTGCGACTAATAAGCGGTGTAAGCAACCACTTTGCTTATTTTCCACAGCCAGAGCCTCTTGCCTAAGCTTATTGTTGAGTGTGAATAGCTCTGCTCTTTCCTTAGGCAGCTCTATTTCGGGTGAAAACTTATGGTGCAGCAAACAGCCGATGAAGTAACTGAATATCAAGCCGACAACAGTAAAGACATTAACCCCCGTAGCGAAGTGGCTGACCAAGATAATCAGCAATGATAATGAAGTGATCCAACCCAATCGATACAGCTTTTGCTTTCTAGCCTGCTTACGTTCGGCGGTAAGTGTGGCTTTATTTAATTCAAGCAGCTTTATGCAGCCCGGCTTCAAATGAGAATCGTACAGTTCAATGGCGGCTGAAATATCTTCAGTTAGCGTCTGTTTAATTGATTGTTTTTTGCTTTCATCGACTTGAGAGGGGAGAGGCTCTATGGTTATTTCGGTATCTCGTGCGCTTTCTTTGTGATTCATAGGCGATCTCTTACTGTCTTAGTTTGCTCGGGTTTAGTTAGATGCTAGCAAGTAGGAAGGGTTTGAATGGTGACTGACAAATAAGATTAGTGAAAAGAAAAAGGTGTTATCGAATTTTATGATTTTAATCCTTCATCTGACTTTTACACTGTAAAGCCGCACTGTTTATTGGTGGCAAATATCAATTAATTGTTCAAACGAAGTAGCCCTAAACTCGTTGTTTCGAATAAGAGTTCAGGGCTTTTTATTGCGCATATATCTAGACAGATCTGTTATTTATCTAAAGAACCTTAGATAAATGGCGTAGGTTATTCGACACGCTCAATAATAGTAGCAATGCCTTGTCCCATACCGATACACATGGTTGCTAGGCCGTAACGACCTCCGCGTTGTTCCATTATATTGATAAGTGATCCAACAATACGTGCTCCAGAGCAGCCCAGTGGGTGCCCAAGAGAAATTGCGCCACCGTGAAGGTTTACTTTGTCTTCACGTGAGTCCCATAAACCTAAATCTTTTAGACAAGGAATAGCTTGCGCGGCAAAGGCTTCGTTCACCTCAGCAAAGTCTATGTCGCTGATTGATAAGTCTGCTTTTTTAAGCGCGCTGTTGGTGGCTGGAACTGGTCCGTAACCCATAATTGCAGCGGGTACGCCTGCTGTTGAAGCCGCAATGACACGTGCTCTTGGTTTTACGCCCAATTCACGCGCTTTGTCTTCACTCATAACAAGTAAACAAGAGGCACCGTCAGACAATGCAGATGATGTACCTGCCGTCACCGTACCGCTCACCGGATCGAAGACAGGGCGTAGCTTCCCAAGTGACTCAACAGTTGTTTCTGGACGAATTACTTCATCGTACTTCACCAGAGTAGGGCAGCCATTCTCGTCGTGACCCATCATAGGTACTATTTCATCATCAAAACGGCCCTCTAGCGTCGCTTGATGTGCCAGTCTGTGTGAACGAGCGCCAAGCTCATCTTGCTCTTCACGACTGATCTTATGCATTTTACCTAACGCTTCTGCGGTTAACCCCATCATGGCAGAGGCTTGCGCCATGTGTTTATTGAACGGGTTCATGCTGATGCCTTTCGTCATCGGAACGTGGCCCATATGTTCTACACCGCCGACTAAGACAATATCTGCATCTTCGGCTTTAATTGCTCGCGTTGCCATGTGCAGCGCATCCATCGAAGAGCCACACAAACGGTTAACCGTAGTTGCTGGTGTTTCCTCGGGTAATCCGGCTTGCAGCGCAGCGGTTCGAGCCAAGTTAGCACCTTGCTCTTCTGTTTGCTGAACACAGCCCCAAATGACATCATCAATTAACGATGCAGCCACTTTCGGCTGACGCTCAAACATTGATTTCATTAGGTTTGCAGATAAATCATCCGCACGCGTGTGTCTGAATACACCATTTTTTGAACGCCCCATCGGAGTACGAATCGCGTCAACAATTACTACATTTCTCATTGTTCTTCTCCGAAGTTAAGCGTAAAAAGCTTGGTTTTTGGTGGCGCGTTCAATAAGCCCTTTCGGTACTTTGTAAAGCTCGCCAAGGTGTTGGTATTTCTCGGCAACGGTAAGCAAGTTATCTAAGCCAAATTGGTCCATGTAGTAGAACAGACCGCCTCTGAATGGAGGGAACCCTGTACCATAGACAAACGCAATGTCTCCCTCAGCAGCGGAAGCAATGATGCCTTCGTCTAAACAACGAATTGCTTCAAACATCATTGGTAGCATCATACGCATTTGGATATCTTCGCTAGTGAGCGATTGTGGTGCGTTTACATGCTCCGCTAGAAGAGCGTTGGATGATTCACTTGCAACAGGCTTGATGCGACCACGGCGGTCGGCTTCGTGCGCGTAGAATCCGCAGTGAGATTTTTGACCAAGCTTACCGTTATCAACGAATTTCTGAATCAGATTCACTTTTGGAGTCGCCAAGCGCTCACCAAATGCCTCATTCATGACGTCGATACAGTGAGAAGCGGTATCCAAGCCAATAACATCAAGTAGTAACCCTGGTCCCATCGGCCAGCCAAACGACTTACTCATCACTTTATCGATGATTGTAAGGTCGCCACCGTCAACGACGAGTTGGTTGAAGGCAAGGAAGTATGGGGTTAAGCAGCGGTTGACGAGAAAACCTGCGCAGTCGTTGACTACGATAGGCGTTTTACCTAGTGACAGCACGTAGTTTACTGCTGTTGCAATGGTTTCATCAGAGGTCTTCTCACCTCGAATCACTTCAACCAATGGCATTTTATGTACCGGGTTGAAGAAGTGGATGCCGCAGAAATTTTCTGGATGCTTCAGCGCATGAGCAAGGCCGCTGATCATCAAGGTTGATGTGTTTGAAGCGATAACTGCGTTGGGAGCGACTTGCTCTAACTCTGTCAGTACTTTCTCTTTGATGATTGGGTTCTCAACGACTGCTTCAATAACAAGGCTGTTTTTCTCCAAAGAGATATTATGTAGCGTTGGCGTGATGCGGTTTAGAACCTCCCCCATAGCAGCTGGCTTCTTACGGCCTCTTTCTACTTGCTTGGAGAGCAGTTTGTTGGCCTCTGCTAAACCTAACGCGAGGCCCTGTTTATTGATGTCTTTCATCACCACATCAATGTTTTTGTCAGCGGTTACATAGGCGATTCCACCGCCCATGATACCTGCGCCAATCACGCCTACTTCATCAATTGATTGGGCAGACTTAGCCGTAGATTTGGCTTTTGATTTCACGTTCAAATCACTGACATAAACGTTAACTAATGCGCCAGCAACGCCTGACTCTACGCACTTCACCACGCCAGCGCGTTCAAGTGATAATGCTTCGTCACGACCTAGTTTAGCCGATTTAAACATGGTGTTTAAAATGACGTTAGGTGCAGGGTAGTTCGGCCCTGCCACCTTTGCAGCCATGCCTTTTGCGACGGTAATAGACATGGAAACTTCGTGGTCATTCATTGGAAGTGGAGAGCGCTTCTCTTCCTGACGTTGACGCCAATCCAAATCACCATTCAAACAGGATTGTAGAATTTTCTCTGCTTGCTCAAGTAGGCAGGTGGTTTTAGGGTTGATGACACCATCGATAACGTGATGCTCTAACGCTTGTTCCGCTTTAAACTGCTTACCTGTGGTGATCCATTGAATAGCAGTATCGAGCCCTGCGATTCGAGGTAAACGTGTCACACCACCCCAGCAGGGCATGATGCCAAGTTTAACTTCAGGTAGTAGTAGCTTTGCTTTCGGTGTTGCTATTCGGTATTCAGCCAGAAGCGACAGCTCTACCGCCCCACCTGCTGCAAAGTTATTGATCACAGCGACTTTAGGTATATCAAGATCTTCTAAACGATTGAGAATGCCTTGTGACCACGCAAGGTAGCGATCAATGGCATTTTCCCCGCCATCAAAAATACCTTCAAACTCTTTGATATTTGCGCCAGCGCTAAATACAGTTTTGGTCGAGTGAAATATGAGTCCAGCAGGTGTGTTGCTCTCTAGCTGTTCAATGCACGTTTCCAGCTCGGTTAATGCACTTTCACTCAGCGTGTTCATGTGATCTTTTTGCGAGTCTAAAACGAGTTCGATAAACTCACCGCGTTGAATCAGGCTAAAATGTTGGCCTTTAAACATAATGACAGTCCTATTATTTGATTAAGCCACACGCTTTAGCGTCAGACAGGAGTGATTCACGAAATTCAGGATGGGCGATGTTGATAAGAGCCAAAACGCGCTCTGGTGTGTTTAAGGCACGTAAATCCGCGGCGCCGAATTCAGTCGCTACCACTTGAACATCATTTCGTAGGGTGGTGACAGGTGTGCCAGCAGGAAGAGCTGTTCGAATCGTCGATTCTAAACCTTGCTTGCCTTTGTGGGTCGATGCCAGTGCTAGAATACTGATGCCGCCTTTAGACATGCGCGCTCCACGCACGAAGTCGACTTGACCACCAGAGCCAGATATTTGAGAGTGACCAACACCTTCTGAGGCTACTTGACCAACTAAATCAACCATCACGCAGGTATTGATTGAGGCAAAGTTATCGTTTTTAGCAATGATGTTAGGATTGACCACATCGGTGACACAACCCATCTCTATTTGGGGGTTACCATCAATGTAATCGATGAGATCTTGTGACCCTGCCGCAAAGGCTGTCACAATTTTATTTGGCTTGTAGTTCTTGCTTGCACAGCTTACCGCGCCCGCTTTACATAGCTCCATCATCGACTCAGTAAACATTTCGGTATGAATACCTAGATTAGCGTGACCTTTCAAAGCCATACCCAATGCATTTGAGATAGTGCCGATACCGATTTGTATGGTCATGCCGTCTTTAATGTAGGGTGTTACGTGCTCAGCGATGGAGATCTCTAAGTCAGAAGGCTCCGCCCCTTTAGGGCCAGCGATTGGATGGTGGCCTTCGGTTAAGAAGCTAACTTCATCAACATGAATCAAATTGTCTTTATTGGTAATTTTGGGCTGGAACTTATTCACCACAGCGATGATTTTTGTTGCGCTTTGCAAAGCGACTTTATTGCCAACGCCTCCGCATGCACCCATGCTCATGTAGCCATTTTCATCAGGTTCAGTTACTTCAACCATCATACAATTAGGTTGAATACGGTTGAAAATTTCATCGAAGTTTGAGAAATGGAAGTTGGTGACTTCAATGTTGCCATGTGCTTGAATTTTTCGCTCAAGTGGCCCCATAAACAGGCTTTTATGATGGACGATAGATTTATATTGCGGTTTTAAAAAATCGAAGGGGTGAGTCAATAGACCGGTATAAAGCTCGAAAGGCTCCAGTTTATCTAGGTGTTTATCTAATTCAAGTAAAAGCATTATTGGTGAAGATAATAAACCACCAGCCCAAACCTTATCGCCTTGCGATAACTTATTAACTGCTGAATTAAGGCTTATTGTTTTTTCACTGTAACGTTCTTGCCATTTGTTCATAATTATCATCTCTATAGTAATTAAATAACTGAATATATTAATTGTATATTTATAAATATATTAAGTTCCTAATGTAGGGTAGAGACTTTCCATGTCTTCTCTTTATAAATTACATGGATACGAATATCGATACTTGGCTTAATAGGTCAGTAATTTAACTAAACTAGACAATGTTTTTTTCTATGGATTAGATCACAAAACACTCAAGTAAAACTGGTTGTATATTAGTGGTTTGTTTGTCGTGAAAATAACTATATTTCTTTGGCACTTTAGGACATTCGTTATACTTATTTGGTCACAAAAATAGAAATTCGATCAGCGTCAATAATTGATATTTTTATCGATTTAGACTGGCCTCAAATTCAATTGAGGATTAATGATGAGACGACTTAAGAAGTGCATGTACCCAATAGTGTGTGTGGCAGTGTTACCGTTGAGTGCATATGCACAAGAGACAACAGAAGTTGACCCTGGAGATATGACAAAAGTCTATACCCAAGTGGGAGCATCCATTGATAGTGATAGCAACATAAAACTGTTGGGCTCAATTTCAGGCACGTATGACAATAATGATAGCTTCCTTCTCTATGGTGAAGCTGCCTTTGGTGATGCGGGTTTCGATAATGAAGATTACGGTGTTAGCTACAATAACGGGCGCTTGCAATATTTTCATGTGATGGACAGTGGGGTGACAAGCTTTCCTAAAGTTGGTTTTTCCGTTGATCTTATTCATAGCGTTCTTCCTCAAGTCAATAATGAAGATGATATGACGCTCGCCTCGGTCGGTGTTGTGGGTATGGTAAACCCAATGTATACCGAGAAGTTTATGGCATTCCCAAATATCGCTTATACAAAAGGAAAAATGTATGGCGAAGATGTTGATGGGTATTTAGCGACGCTATTCTTAACACGTCGTATTTCAGAAAATAGAAGCTATATTGGCTTCTTTCCTGAATATATGTCTATTTCTGGTGATGATATTGAGCGTGAAAGCGTTAAATTAAAGTTCCAAGTCGGAACACCTATTACTGATAGCCAGAGACTTTGGATGATGGCAACGTATGAGCATCAGGAATCAAAATTAAATTATTTAAATATAAATCAAGGGTGGGTCAACTCTTCACGCATAGAACTTGGATTTAAATATTACATCTAATGTTGTCAAATTATTAATATAACCAACAAAAATAGGTATCCGCATGAAAAAATCAATTATTGGTTCCGCTTTACTTGGTGCTCTAATTTCTTCAGGGTCAGTACTGGCTTGTTCAAATGTATTTTGGGATAGCCCAGAAGGTGTTGTTTTAACACGGACAATGGACTGGATGGAATCAACGCAACCATTACTATTGACCGTAAGGGAAGGAGAGAAGCGATACTTCCATGGTAGTGAGTCTGAAAACTCATACACGGTAAAACATAACTTTTTGGCTGTTGCTGGCTATGGAAAATTAGTGGGTGAAGGGGTGAATGAAGAAGGACTTCATAGCAGTTTACAGTATTACCAAGATATGAGTGCAGAGAAGGCATCTGAAACTCAAATTAGCCAGAACGAATACGTTGCTTACATTCTTGCTAATTACGCATCGGTACAAGAAGTACTCGATAACGTCGAAAGTATTGATTTCGGTCTGACAACCATTCCTACGATGGCAGAGCCTCCGCTTTGGCACTATATCGTTTCAGACAAATCCGGTGACCGTGCTGTTATTCAATACGATAAGGATGGCATCAAGATTCACCGAGGTGAAGATGCTCGAGTTGTTACTAACACTAGCCAAGCCGGTTTACTTGAATCGTGGAATAAAAAAGAAAAAGAGCTAAAAGACTCTGGTGGGTATAACAGCACTTTTGCACTAGGGGCGGGTAACACGGAATCAGAGCAAAGATTCCTTTACGCGAATTACTATGTGTCTCAACTAGAGACGGCTACCTCACCGCTGAATGCAATGATGGCAGTAGAAGGAACGGCTTTTAAAGTGCCTCAACAGGCAGCGTATAAGCCGGGTACTGTACTAGCGACTTATGCTACGGAATACACAATTACTTATAATCTTAACTCTGGTGATGTGGTGTTCAAATACAGCGGAGAGAATTGGTCTCAAGAGCAGTGGAACTACAAAACGATCCTAGCGTCTGATGTCGATTTAGCTAAGCCGCTTTATTTGTAATAAAGAGATGTAAAAAGGTGAGTAGTAGAAAGGAAGCGTAAGAAAAAAGAGCAAGGATAGCAGGTAAGCTTTTTAGCGCAGTTAGCGTCGAAAGGCAGATCTGTGGATAGTCGAAGTAGAGTCTATTCACAGATTCGCTTTTTGGAGTTTGTTTTTCAAATAAAGTTTTTTATCATCAAAGGGCTCTTTTATTAAGGTGTTATTTGTATGAACAGTTCGATTCCTCCTTCCTTGTCGGTACACAAAGGGTGGTTAACGCTCATTGCTAAAGGGTCCAAGGAGTGCGGCCTAAATATACATGATCACTTTCCTGGCAGTTTTAATAAAAGTCTTCGTCATAACGTGTTGGATATGCGCAATACTCTTCAGCACATGCATGCAAGTCAATCGGGTGATCTCGTTTGTCTCAAAAGCGCCAAATATGTCGACCCTTTAACTTTCGGTTCGTATTCTTTAACACTTTGGACTGCCCCTGACCTAAAAACACTACTTAAATATGCTTGCGATTATTGCGCAGTGCTAGGAGCGCCAGTACGCCTTAATTACCACGAAAGTCAGATAGGAGATGCCGAACTCTGGTTGTCCAATAATGAACCGAAAAACAAAGAATCCCATGTGACCTATTTAGGGATCACCTTATATTTGGCAACGTTGGCCACGATGATTCAGGCGATTGTTGGAGATGAGTCGTTAAAGGTTCATTTCAAGTTAGTCGATTTCCCATATTCGGAAAGCAAAAAGTCTCTGATCGAGCAGCATTTAAACTGCATTATTTCTGAAGGCAGCCCAATTAGAAAGCTCTGTATTGAGAGAAAGTATCTTCACTTACCTTTACCGGGTTATGACCAAGAGATACATTTTAATGCGATGAATATCTTAAGAAGAGAGGCTGCTGAGCTAGAGAAGAATGACATCGTTTTACAAGTGTATAATACGCTCAATCAGTTCAAAAACTTAGAAAATATGTCGGGTGAAAAAGTAGCAGGGGCGATGCTACTTAATATCAGAACCTTGAACCGAAGGCTGGCAGAGGTAAATACGAGTTATCGTGGTGTATTAGAAAAATACAAGCTTGAACGTGCACTTCATTTACTGGAAAACCCGGCCATCAATATGACCGAAATTGCTTTTCAACTCGGATTCTCTGATCTCAGTACTTTTTCTCGCGCCTTTAAACGCTGGACCGGAAAAAGCCCAACCAAGATTATTCAATGAGACTAAGTTGTACGACTATAGTTACTAAAAGGTTATACAATTCAATGGCTTTTGGTCTTGCCTCTGACTGGGCTAATGATCTAAATCAAAGCAATGTGTATCGTGACATTTTGGCCAAACCTATGTCCTATAGAGCCAAACTTGAATGCTGAAATATTGATTAAATAGCTCCAGATTCTGCAAATCTACGATATTTGCATTTAATTTACTGGAGCAATATTGATGCTAAAAACAAATCACAAAACCTTATTTGAACCCATGCATATCGGTAAAGTGAAACTTAAAAACCGATACTCAATGGCACCAATGGGGACGCTCGGCTGTGTTGACGCTGATGGAGCCTATAACAGTCGCGGCGTTGAGTATTACGCAGCGCGTGCCCGTGGCGGTGTAGGTCTTATTATCACGGGTGTGCAGATGGTTGAGAATGAACTTGAACAGTTCCCTATGCCCTCACTCCCTTGTCCAACCAATCACCCAACAGCCTACATCCGAAGTGCTAAAGAGATGACCGAACGTGTTCATACATACGGTACGAAAATCTTTGCCCAGTTAACTGCAGGGTGGGGCCGTTCATGTATTCCTGGTTTTACTCCTGTAGATAAATCGATCGCCCCTTCTGAAGCACCCAACCGTTTTGATCCTTCGATTACCCATCGTGAATTAACCACGGAAGAAGTGCAGTATTTTATCAGTAAGTTTGTTGAGTCGGCCGCCATTGCGCAGAAATCTGGTTTTGATGGGGTTGAAATACACGCAGTACATGAAGGTTACCTACTTGACCAGTTCACCATGAAGTTCTTTAACCAAAGAATGGATCAATACGGTGGCAGTTTTGAGAATCGATACCGTTTTGCGGTTGAAATCGTTCAAGGCATTAAAGCGGTATGTGGTGAAGACTTTCCTGTATCACTGCGTTACTCAGTAAAAAGTAACATGAAAGAGTTCGGTCAAGGAATTCTGCCTAATGAAGTGGCGGTAGAAGTCGGCCGTGATATGGAAGAGGGATTAGAAGCAGCTACGTTCTTACAAAACGCGGGTTACGATGCGCTGAATGTGGACGCCGGAACCTACGATTCTTGGTACTGGAATCATCCGCCGAACTATTTTGAACCGGGGATGTACCAACCTTATTGTAAAGCGGTATCTGAGGTGGTTGATATACCAGTGCTAATGGCTGGTCGTATGGAAAACCCAGATCTTGCTGCCCACGCTGTAGAAAATGGCATTGCAGATGGCATTAGTATGGGGCGCCCACTGTTAGCAGATCCTGACGTGGTGAATAAAATTCGTCGTGGCCGCTTTGATGAAGTGCGCCCATGCCTTTCTTGTCACTTAGGCTGCTTGGGCAGAATGGCTGAGATAGGTAACCTTTCATGTGCGGTTAACCCAAGTTGTGGACGTGAAGAAGAATTCAAACTTACGCCCGCCTACAAACATAAGAAAGTGGTTGTGGTTGGTGGTGGTGTTGCCGGTATGGAAACCGCGCGTATTGCCGCTGATCGTGGCCATACCGTGACTTTGTTAGAAAAGTCTTCTGCACTAGGTGGTAATGTTATCCCAGGTTCTCAGCCGGAATTTAAGCACGATGATAAGCTTCTTATTCAATGGTTTGAAGGTGAAATGACGCGCAAGAACGTTGATGTTCGTTTTAATACCGAAGCGAATAAAACAACGATCGAAGATCTACAGCCAGACAGTGTTATTTTCGCGACAGGTTCACGCCCGTTAGAACTAAATTGGCTTGAAGGTAAAGATCTAGAGCATGTGATGACGGCAGAGAAACTGTTGATGTCACCAGATCTTATTTCAGGTGAAAACGTGTCTATTGTTGGTGGTGGTCTTGTTGGTGCAGAAGCTGCGCTTTGGATGGCGCAAAAAGGCAAACAAGTAACATTGATTGAAGCTGATGACGATATTATTGGTGGCCCACACGGGACATGCTTTGCAAACTATCAAATGCTGAAAGAGTTGCTGGTTCAAGAAAAAGTGACCACCTTGACGTCTACAAGGTTAGTGAAGGTAACGCCAAACGGTATTGAGGTGAAGCTAGAAAGCTCGGAGCTAAACCAAATTCAAGCCGATCATGTCATCTTAGCTTTAGGCTACAAAGCGGAAGACCATTTGCACGAAGCGTTGGCTAATGAATTGGATGTTGATGAAGTCTTTAATATTGGCGATAGCCAACAAGCAAGAACCATCATGACCGCGATTTGGGATGGTTATGAAGTAGCTCGTCACCTTTAGACTTAACTAACGACTCGCTCTAATACCGCCGACTTAAACAGTCGGCGTTTTATTTTGAAGATTATTATACTGGTAACAAGCATTAGCAAATACTGGTAAGCACCCTTACTGAGTGATCACCATCAACTGGGTTCTGATAACGAACTTGGCATCCATATTCTGTTCTATCTCCCGTTGTAGGGGCACTACTATAAAAAATGTAAATTTGATTCAGAGTGGTAGATTTATCAATAAAGAAAGGGGCTGCATCTGGATTGGCAACGATTTCGGTTTTACTGACGGTGTCGATATTTAGCCAAGCTTGAACTTGTTCGTTTAAATCATCAAAAGAGTCACTACCATCAACGGCTGGGTAGCCATTATAAAGTGGGACCGCAACACCTCCAATGGTGATTTCACCATCTCCGCTATCTTGACCGTCAATCACCGCTTGGCTGTAGATCAAGCTCAATGCCGACGTCATCGAACTTCCGACTGTCGTCATTACTTCTATGCGAGCATCCGATTGAAAATTAAGAAACCGGGGGGCAGCAATAACAGCCAACGTTGCTAAAATGACGATGGTTACGACCAATTCAATTAATGTGAAGCCTTTATGTACGCTCATATCATACGATTGCCCAATCACACTACAAGAAACGCTATCACGTAACTGAACAGAAATAGCGTAGTGCTTAACCTGTAAATTATAGGCTTAATAGGTTAAGACTGAAAAATTGGCTTTATTAAACGCAGTTTACAGCCGTCTATCTCACCTTTATAAATCAAATATAGTTAAAGAGCTTTCCCATCAGGTTAATGAAAATGACAGTAAGATAACCATAATTTGTACGATAAAATGACTGGAGAATAGACTGCTATACTTGAGAAAATCCATCGTTTAGCCGTACCGATGAAAATTCCCTTTATATTGCTTCTGCACTTACTCCTACCATTACATGTCATGGCGACAGAGATCGCGCTGTTTGTTCCTCGTAACGAGACCCTTGCATGGCAATCACAGATCAAATTTGCTCAGGCAGCAGCCAATGATCTCGGTATCACGTTGCGAGTTTATAACGCAAATAACCAGTCAAAAACGATGCTACGGCAGGTAAACGAAGCTTGTAAACAAGGGGTCGATGGGATTTTGTTTATGAACTATGAGCAGGTGGGCGAAAAAATATTAGCAATAACCGAGCGCTATAGAACCCCAGCAATTTTGTACAACACAGGCTTTATTTCCGATGATTTAGTCCCTAGAACGAAGTATAAATTTTGGATAGGAAGTATTACTCCTGACGATCAAAAAGCAGGTGCGTTGCTGGCTGAACAACTTCTCATTAGTGCGGATGAGGAGGAGATTAAACAAGTGAATATGTTGGTCATAAATGGCAATCAGAAAGAGCTTTCTGCACAACAGCGTAATCAAGGCCTTTACCAAATAATAAAGCACCATCCAAAAGTTTCGGTTATTGCTGAAGGTGATACTGGGACAAGTTGGAGCCGGATTGAGGCGAAAAATCAGTTTAAGAAACATTTCAAACAACACCCGGAAATTAATGTTATTTGGGCTGCTTCAGACGAACTTGCTTTAGGCGCTAGGGATGCAATGGCTGAGCTTTCCTTGCCAATGGATAGCGTCATTGTGGGTGGTATTGATTGGTTGCCGGAAGCGCTTGAAATTGTCAAAGGGCCATTACCTTATGTCTCTGTCGGTGGCCATTTTACCGAATCAGCTTGGGGACTAATCCTGTTAAAAGATTACCTTGCTGGTAATGATTTTGCTGCGGAGTCGAGCCAGTTTCATACCCGGATGTATGCAATTAATTGGAACAACATAAATACATTCGACAGCTTTATCAGTGACAGTTGGCAACTCATCGATTTTAAAGCACTCTCAAAAGAACACGATAACGAAAAGCTATACAATTTCAGCATCAAGCACCTACTTGATACTTATTATCAAAATACCAAAGAACTTGAACTGACCGATGAAGAAACGGATTGGTTGAAACAGCACAAGACTCTTCGGTTGGCCATTGATATCGACTGGCCCCCGTTTGAATACGTTAACAAAGAGGAGAGATACCAAGGTATCGCAGCTGATTATATAAATCTGATTGGTGAGCGCTTGGATGTAAAACTGATCCCAAGTATAAATATGAGCTGGGCGGAAGTGGTCAACGCTGCTAAGCGGCGAGAGCTGGATATCTACCCTGCGTTAGCGATTACTGATGGCCGGAAAAGTTATTTGAACTTCACTCAGCCCTATCTTAGTTTTCCAATGATGATCATCACCAATCAAGATATCCCTTATGTCGCCGACATTAACGCATTGAATGACGCAGAAGTAGCGGTTGTTAAGGGATATGCCTCTCATGAGCTGCTCCTTGAGCATCATCCAGGAATCAAGCTGTTTGAAGCTGATAATATCTCTGATGCATTGAAAGCGGTCTCTTCAGGTAAGGTTACTGCATATATTGGCAATATTGCGACGGCCAATTATGTGATGACGCGTGAGGGCTTTACCAATCTGAAAGTTTCTGGTGTTACTCCATATCGTTTTGAGCTGAGTATGGCGGTTCGAAGTGATTGGCCAATCTTACAACGCATCTTGCAAAAGGCGCTCGACTCAATTTCAGAAGCGGAGAAGAAGGCGATCTATTCTCGATGGGTGACGGTTCGTTATGAGCACGGTGTTGATTACAGTCTTGTTTGGACGGTTGTGGTTGTATCGTTACTGGTTTTGATGCTGCTCAGTTACTGGACTCGGAAGCTCTCAAGCCTGAACCACAAGTTGAACAACGAAGTTATGGAGCGAAAAGAGATTGAGCAACAACTGCGGCAGGAAAAAAAGAAGATTGAAAAACTTGCCATCACTGATTCTCTGACTGGACTATTTAATCGTCGCCATTACAACGAAGCATTACCTTCTGAGATTCACAGAGCGAAACGAAGTGAGGAATGGCTCAGCTTTGTGATTCTAGATATCGACTATTTTAAGCAGTACAACGACAACTATGGCCACCATAATGGTGATCACCAGCTGATCTCGCTTGCTAATGTTTTGATGGAAAAATGTCACCGAGCATCAGATTTCTGCTTTCGATTGGGGGGCGAGGAGTTCGGGATTATCTTTTCAGGTCTCTCTCCTGAAGAGGCTGAAACCTTTGTTGAAGGGATTAGACAAGCCATTGAGGCATTACAGCTTGAACACAAATATAGCAACGCAGCATCCGTGCTGACAGCATCATTTGGCCTTGTGACCTCTAAAGCGCCAAAACAAAAGATGGAGGAACTGTATGAGGCAGCAGATGCAGCGTTATACAGGGCCAAAGATACTGGGCGTAATCGAGTTGAAAGCTTAGTACTCTGATTGGTGTTGTTAACGGGCTTAGGGTTAGGGATTAGAGGTTACGGCCTCTGTATTCGAAGGTCGCCTATGACGGATTCTTCACGCCAATAATTCACATGACAGAATATAACCAGCGCCTCGCCACTTACCTAAATGCGACATTATAGTGCATATAAGCCTGTAATGAGCCCAGCTTTGGTTCAATCTTACTTTATCTCTTGGAAATATCTTTATATTACAGTCTGTTAATCATTGGAACGATATTTGTACTGCATTACTTCATAGGATTTAATGATTAAATTCGTAATGGACGTAATTAGGGAGTGATGGATATGAAAGAGACGTTGACGGTAGTACTCGCCGGAGGAATGGGGTCACGCCTATCGCCACTGACGGATAATCGAGCTAAGCCCGCTGTGCCTTTTGGGGGGAAGTTTCGAATCATTGATTTTACGCTCGCCAATTGCCTTCATTCTGGGCTACGACGAATCCTAGTGCTGACGCAATATAAATCGCATTCACTCCAGAAACACTTACGGGACGGGTGGTCAGTGTTTAACCCTGAGCTTGGAGAGTATATTACGGTCGTTCCACCACAGATGCGTAAAGGCGATAAATGGTACAGTGGAACGGCAGATGCTATCTACCAAAATTTGTGGTTACTATCTCGAAGTGAAGCGAAATACATTGTCGTGCTGTCAGGCGATCATATCTATCGAATGGATTATGAACCAATGTTAGAGCAACACAAAAAGAGCGGTGCAGAGCTGACGATTGCTTGTATGAACGTTCCGGTAAAAGAGGCAACAGAGTTTGGTGTTATGGCCATTGATGAACAAAAGAAAATTGTCTCTTTTGAAGAAAAACCAGAAACCCCAGCGTCACTTCCCGATGATCCAGACCATAGCCTAGCTTCTATGGGCATTTATATTTTTACTACTGAAGCGCTTATCGATGCGCTAGAAAATGATGCACAAACTACGGGTTCAAGTAACGATTTTGGTAAAGATATCATTCCAAAACTGATTGATAAGGGGAAGGTATTTGCCCACAAATTTGGTGGTGATGATGGGCGAGTTACGAAAGATGCTTATTGGCGAGATGTCGGTACTATCGATTCATTTTATCAAGCCAATATGGATCTTTTAACGCCCGTACCACCTATGGACTTGTACCAAAAGGACTGGACTATACGTACGTACGAGCGTCAATTACCTCCGGCAAGAACGACATCCTCAGCCACAGGCAATGAAGGCATCTTTATTAACTCACTGATCTCAAGTGGCGTGGTTAACTTTGGAGGGGCGGTTCAGAACTCCGTACTTTCATCAAATGTTAAGATTAACGATGGTGCGACGGTCGCTGACTGTATTCTCTTTGATTACGTTGAAGTTGGAGAAAGCTGCCAATTAAAAAACTGCATTATCGATAAACATGTCAAAATCCCTTCTGGTACGGAAATAGGGATTAACCCGGCAGAAGATGCTAAAAAATTCACGATCTCTGAAAGAGGAACCGTCGTGGTACCGGAAAGCTATGTGTTTGCGTAACCATAATCAAAAGAGTTAACGGGAATTCTAGGCTGCAATATCGTTCAATACTGTAAATCCGTCATCATTTATCTTGTCTGCATAAAAGGAGAATGATGATATGAACAGTTTATTTTTTGCCATGGTGGTGTTTGCATTTGTAGGTGCTGTTACGCCCGGTCCTGTTAACTTATTGGCGACAAGTACCGCGGTGAATAGTGGTATGAAAGAGGCATTAAAGCATGTGACAGGCGCTTCAATTGCTTATGCTTTAGTTGTTTTTTTTTCCGGTAGCGTGCTGCAGAGTATGGCCAAATTATTGCCTAAGTTAGAGCTTGTTATGCAGCTGGTTGGTAGTGCTTTTCTTCTCTATCTTGCTTATCGAATATACACAGCGCCCACTGCCTCAATTGAAACTCAAACCAGTAACGGCATGAGTTGGTGGGTTGGCGCATTGACTCAACTACTAAATCCTAAGGCTTGGCTCGTAGCCATGTCAGGGGTAAGTTTGTACGTGATAGGCCAAGACAGCCCCCAGCAGTCGCTGGTTTTATTTACTTCGGTTTCACTCGTTGTTTGCTTTATTGGCGTCGGAGTTTGGGCAGTGATCGGGCAACTATTAGCCAAAAAACTTGAAAATCCAGTAAAACAGCGTCAGTTTAATAGAGTGATGGCGGTGATGCTTGGAGTGTCGGTGAGCCTGATCTGGGTTTAATTTTTTGTTTATTAATCGAATTACTTAGGGATGGGTGATGAAAAAGGATAACAGCGCGAGCTTTAAGCAGAGTACGTTGATCCCTTGGATAGAGCTCAGAGTTGCCGATCGTAGCACTGCTTGTTATCAAGCTCACTCCCATGATGAGTTTTCTTTTGGTCTGATACAGCAAGGTCGTGCTGCTTATCAAAATCGTGGTTCAATCCACCAGATCGGAGCGGGCGATATCGTAACAATCAATCCTGCTGATGTGCACTCATGTAACCCAGAAGCAGGAACATGGTCTTATAGCATGCTGTTTGTCGATACCTTGAAAATGGGTGAGTTTCAAAAAGAGGTATTAGGCTATGACCGAAAAATGCCGCTGGCAGATTACACACCATTTCTTCATGATCTAGAGCGCAGTCATGAAGTGGCTGCCAAATTTCAAACACTATTTGGCTCATTGCAGTCAGAGTCTAGCCCATTACAAGCACAGGCATGCTTGTATGATTTTATTGAGGCAAGTTTAGGTAAGGCATCCGCTCAATCTAAGAGAGAGCAGCAGCATCCTCATCTTAACCGTGTTCGCGAGAGACTTTTGGATGGTATCGATCATGTGATTCAGTTAGAAGAGCTAGCGGAAGAAGTGGGTTTAAGCCGTTATCAGTTATTGAGAGCATTTAAAAACCAATATGGTTTACCCCCTCATGCGTATTTGATGGACGAGAAAATCAAGCGTTCTAAACGTATGCTGAAAACAGGACAAGATATCTCTGAAGTCGCCTATCAATTGGGATTCTCCGATCAAGCCCATTTTCAACGCCAGTTTAAGAAAAAACTCGCGGTGACGCCGAAGTTCTATCAATCTCACTTTATTACACCAAACATAGCCATCAGCAAATAGCACTGAGCTATACTCTTTTATCTCGATATTCAGCTCCTACAACAAGTAACTCGTTGAACCTCTTCCCCAATCCCACTCTTTATATTTGATAAGTGAATACATGCACTGAACTCTGATGCTTTGTCTATTTTGTGAGCTATTTATAATTATCATGTTGCGATAATGTTAATATCGACAGTAAGTTAACACTATTTCTCATAATTAAGACGTAGCTCACTCGACAGAAGGGATCCGATCATGTGGCTAAATTGGCTAACGAATGTTTCATTTCGAATCAAGATGTATGTGCTAGTAATGGGTATTATCGCTATTACTATTATTACCTCTTACTTAAGTGCGAATTACTTTATTGGTAAGTCGGTACACGAGATGGATTCAAAGAACCTTGATATTCAAATGTCGTTAATTAAAGACAAAATTCAAGGTGATATTGAGCAGCAAATTAGCATGGCTGAAAACCTTCAATTCAGTTTGTTAGACATTACAAGAATCGTTGAAACTACCAATTTTTATGACGTTGTTAAAGTTACCATGGGTATCTCTTTCTCTAAAGATGGTGCAGTGGATGATGAGGTTCGAGCTGAGCTATTTCAAACCATGCTAGAGGCCGCAAACGGAGAAGTACAGGTGAGTAATATCATCACTCACGATGGCAAACCTATGCTGACCGTAGTGGTTCCTAGAAGGAAAGGCCTTGGGGATATTTTCTATATCGACCTGACTCAAACCCAGAACCTATTTGATGACTTTTCCAGCCAAGGTTTCAATTTCGTATTAAACGATGTGGCTGGGAATGAACTAAAAAGTGGCAATCTTGTTGGTAATTTCATCGAAATCCCAGACAACTTCAACATAAAGGGTGCTCAATGGAGTTTAACTGGCTACATTGATGCGAATGTTATTCAAGAGAATGTCTCTTCAATTAATCAACAAATCACTTTGGCTCTATTTATCTCTTCATTGGTGATTGCGCCATTGGGGATTGTTCTTATTAATGTCGCCTTTAGGCCCATTGTTTCTTTACGTCAGATCATTCTTGACCTTGCCAGTGGTGATGGCGATCTTACTCAGCGTTTGTCGGTCAAAACGAAAGGGGATCTTGGTTGGATAGCCGATGGTGTAAACCGATTTATTGAGAGTTTGCAGCTGATGATGATTGATATCAGTAAGTTTACCCAACAGACGAATGGCGAAGTGCAGACATTGCAACAGCGAGCGGAATCGAATCAAGCGTTATTGAATGAGCACCAGAAAGAGACCGAGCTTGTTGTGACTGCCGTTGAAGAGATCAACGCAACGACCAGTTCTGTCGCTCAAAATGCAGCTGTTGCAGCAGAGCTGACGACTCAAGCGGCGCAAGAGGCGTCAGAAGCAAAAGAGATGGTTAACGTGGCAGTAAACAGCGTGAACGCTCTTGTTGAAGAAGTCGATAGTATGTCTCATTCGGTAATGACGATGAGTAACGACACCAAACAGATAGCCGACTCGTTGCATGTGATTGGAGAGATTGCGGCGCAGACGAATTTACTTGCGTTAAATGCAGCAATTGAAGCGGCGAGAGCAGGGGAGCAAGGCCGAGGCTTTGCGGTTGTGGCTGATGAAGTCAGAAACCTAGCGTCACGAACACAAAATAGCACTACTGAAATTGAAGAGATGCTGAATAAACTGCGACAAGCCAATGACAAGGTTGTCTCGAACATGGACATCACTAAATCCAGTTGTCATGAGACCGCAGAAAATACCAGCCAAGTTATCAACTGCCTTGATGCGGTGAATACCTCGGTCTACAAAATCAGTGACTTATCAGCAGAGATCTCAGTAGCAGCTGAAGAGCAGAGTCAAGTCTCTGAGGAAGTAAGTCGTAATATGTCAGCCATTGGAAAAGTGATCCATACCATTAATAACAACGGCCTTGAAAGCGTTAAAAGCGTGACAGAGCTAAGCTTACATAACCAACAATTGGCTAGCATTGTTGGCAAATTCAAGGTCAGTTAACTACCGAGGTGTGCCCGTAACTTGAAGTTTGGGCACACTAGCCAAAGCTATTTTCCTATGTTAAGTTACCCGCAGGCTGATTGGACGCCTACCTCGCAAAAGCATCCGTACCAATATCAGCAACCTAATCAGTTGCACATACAATTTATTCAGTTTATACGCTGCTAGATTTTAAAAATATTAACTTCTGAAACCGATAGCGAGTAGGTTCAATATAGGGGAATATTATGCGTATTGAACAAGTAAACCTTGTCGAAATATGGCTTTATGAAGCCAAGCTATTACAAAAATCAACCAAATCTGATCAGCTTTCAAGCTCTCTGCCGATTTTACGTCGACTGTTAAAACACAGTGTGCTCGTTGGGTTATCATTGCCTGAATTGCAAAAAGACGTGACCATTATTCAGCGTAAGCACTTACTTCAGCTTATCTCGATAGAGAACGGTTTTAAAAGTTGGGTCGAGTTTAAAAGCGTTCTCGAATCATCAATCAACTCTTCTGATAAGTACCTACCTCAGCGCATTAAGCTGAAGAATATTGGTTACCCTGCACGATGGTTTTCAACCATGGAAGAGGCACAATCGTATGCCAATATTCATGGTGGCGAGGCTATATCAGTGGGTACTCAGGCGGTGATCGCGCCAAGCAATGATGAATAAGCTTTAACGATGGTATTGGTGCTACTCTCCTTGTTATGTAACTTGCGAGAGTGGCATTTTTCGTTCTCTCTAGTTTGGATAATGTCTTATTTTTCTTTAAAGTTGGCCTGTTGAAAATTCACTTTGAAGCCAAGATCTCAGCGCTAGGACACTCTCAGATTTTAACTTTTCAGGTAGGCACGCAAAATAGAAGCTCTGCTTAGGGTGTTTGATTGAGCTACCTACTTCGACAAGCATGCCGTGTTTGATTTCGTCTTTAACAAACTGTTTGTGAGTCACAAATACGCCGAGTTTTCTTGAGGCGGCTTGCACGGCGTGGACAGAGGCAATAAAACTCAGGTTTCTGTGTTGGCTTGGTGTCGCGACTTGATTGGCATGGCACCAATACTGCCAATCCCCGTCTCGGCGATCATTGGTGGCAAAAATAGCGGGGAATCGGTCCAAAAGCTCTTTGACTGTAGAGCCCTCTTCAGCCAAATCTGGGTGACACACCATCACCAGTTCATCATCGCCCAACTTTTCGCAGTGATAATCTTGCCAATCTTCATGTGTCCCATGAATCAGCGCAACATCGACGTTCTCTCGTTCAAGATTGAAAGAGCCAATGAGGTTGGACACACGCACATCGAGTTTAGGCGCATGCTGCTGAAATTCTTGCATACGTGGGATCCACCAATGAATCGCCAATGAGTTCACCATATTCAAAGTAATACGATTGGCGTGTTCAGGCTGCTGAATGGATACCGAGGCATCAACGATCTGCTCAAGGGCAGGCGCGACCTTCTTATAATAAATTCTTCCCTGAGTGTTTAGCTCTACCTGCCTACCAACTCGTTTAAAAAGTGGAAGGCCGAGTTGTGTTTCTAAGCTCTTTACCGATTGGCTGACGGCAGAGTGGCTGATATTGAGTACCTGTGACGCTTTCGTCATGCTGCCAGTCTCTGCTACGGCAATAAAAGCGTAGATACCTTTAAGGGGAACGAGTGTTTTCATTATTTATCCCACTGCTCTATTTGATTAATAGCTTATTTGGCTAATGGACTGTTTTAACAATAAGGTAATTGTTAAGTTTTTCTAACAGGTTTGGTTAATATTACTCGCTTTTTTGTTGTGCGTCATTTCCCTACTCTATGTACAAGAAAGGTACGCGCATCAAAAGAGAGTTGTATGTCCACTGAATATAGAGCCGCACTGCTTATGCTGTGCTCGACCTTAAGTCTATCTATGACAGGCCTTGTCGCCAAGTTTCTGACCGGAGAGTTTAGTCTCATGACTTTACTGTTTTTGCGTCTGTTTATTCCCGCAGCCTTAATGCTGGCAGCAGTGGCGAGTATCCAATTTGTTCTTCCTAAGAAAAACTTAATAAAACCAATAATGACGCGAGCTGTGTGTGTCGTCGGGTGCCAGATGTGTTTTCTTGCATCCTTAACTCAATTAACCTTGGTTGAAAGTGTGGTGCTTTTTGCAACGGGGCCACTGTTTATTCCTGTGCTTGAGCGCGTATTTTTTGGCATCAAGATTAAGACAATTACAAAGCTTGCTCTGTTGGTTACGTTTTCCGGCGTGCTACTGCTGACAAGTGATGGAAGCAGCATAACCTTTAAACCTGAGATGTTGATAGGCTTGGGAGCAGGGATGTTCAACGCAGGATCGCAGTTGAGTTTATATCGCTCAACTAAGGGAGATATGTCGCCAAGTGCCATCAATGGATGGAGCTTTCTCTTCAGTTCGATATTGGTGTTACCAATCAGTTTATGGTTTGGGTTATCAGAGTTGGACGTGGTTATTCTATCGGCGCCAACAGAGTACTGGCCGATATGGCTTGCCCTATTAGCGTTAGCAACGGTGACGATTAGCAATCAGATATTCCGCTCTATGGCGTATAAATTGGCAGACAGCAATTCGCAACTAGCACCGCTTATTTTTACTCACTTATTGTTTACTCTGGCTTGGCAGCTGATGTTTTTCGATGCGGAGATGACGCAAGAAAAAATACTAGGTGTAACACTGATTGTCGTTGCAAGCTTAATGCAAACGATGATGCCTAAATTGAAGCAGATATTTAAGTCGAATGGTCTACCAAAGTTGATTCGGTTGCCTAAATTGCAGAGGATAGAAAGGCTGTAAGGTAGGAAAGCTGTAGGTTCGGTAACGTTAGTCGCTTACTTGTATTTTCTCTTTTTATTAGAGATGCTTCAGCAAAGAATATGAGTAAGTAATACAGGTGGAAAAATGCAAAAAATCGATTTCTCAAAAGGAGAACTGGGCGAGCATGAGCAGAGCCAGTTGACCGAAGGATTTGAAACTCATAGCCAAGTTCAAGAGGCGCCTCCTTATCAAAAAGATCGTCTAAATTGGACGGTTAAAGATGATCACGGGAAGCTTGTTGCAGCCATGACTGCTGATCTTTTGTGGGGATGGCTGTATATCGATGAGCTATGGGTGCATGAAAGCTGTCGAGGAACCGGAATGGGGAAGCAGCTGATGAATAAGGCTGAACAGCACGCTAAGTCGGAAGGTTTATCGGGGATATGGCTGTGGACTCAAAGTTGGCAAGCGCCAGGTTTTTATCAAAGTTTAGGCTACGAAGAATTTACCCGATTTGAGGATTTCCCCAAAGGGCATAATCGCATCGGTTTAAGAAAATATTTGTAGGGAAAGGATTGTAAGAAAATGCTTTAAGAATGTATTTATAAAAAAAATATGGATAAGCAAGTTCAAGCCCTTTGCTGTCGAAGGGCTGATTTTCAATTCATATCTAAAGTGCTTATTTCTCTAAACAGTACATCAATACCAAGATTCAGGAATAGGATTGTCGTCGAGAAAGACGTCTTGGTTTTGCTTTAGAAAGGTTGTCGTGATATCGGCCATCTGTTTCGCACTGGCAAGAAAAACTTTCGCTTCTCCTACTTGTCCCCAGTGGCCAATACCAAGCTTGATAAAGGGCTTTTCTAGTTTGCCATAATGTTCATGGATACTTTTAATCGGACTCTTGTGGCGATGTAAGACCGTGTCAATAATATGCTCACCTTTGACAATCTTGATTGCTTCTGGGGTTAGGTCTATTCGGTTCGGGATCTCGCACCACTCTTCCACACCATGAATATAGGTATTTCGTGTCAGCGGACAGCCGAGAAATAGAATTTGTGCATCTGCATCATACAACTTTCCCCATACTCCATCTCTTGGACAGGGTGAAGTTGCCTTTTCCTCTCCAGCAATAAATTGTTCGGCATTGTTTCCAAGAGCAGCAACGGAGTGGGTAGGGTGAAGCGACCGAACGACGCCTGTTCTGTTTCTAAATAACTCACTTAATATCCCCACACATGTTGGCTCTTTCTCTGGATCAAATATGCCATCAGCCAGATTGTGCTTGTCCCAACTGTGAGTGGGTAATAATAGTAGACCGTTAGACATGAGATCAGACAAGGCATCGAGTACGGTGTCAGCACCACCTTCAACAGATCCTATTGCCTTCATGGACGAGTGAATAAGCAAAACACCATTAGGGTCGACGCCAAGACGATTTAAATCATCAATAAGATTTTGTTTAGTGAACATAATGGCTTTTTCTTCTATCTTCTATGTAGGTAGAAATGGGTAGAAAGCTATTTTACAAAACTATCAGTGAAAAACCACTCTCAGCGACAAGCATAACTTGTAACGAAGAGTGGCTAAGCGGCTGAAGCTATTCGGTTGCAGATTGGGCCATTGGCACCAGAATTTGACCTGATTGATATTCCAACCCATTGATTTCTGGCACGCCTAATAATACAGGACCGTCTAAATCAACAACCTCAGCTCTTGTTGCAATGGGTAACGCGGCTTTCATCGCGATGGATGTTCCTAGCATACAACCAACCATGATACTCAATCCTTGCTGCCTAGCTTGGCGCTCCAGATTGAAGGCTTCTGTTAGCCCGCCTGTCTTGTCGAGCTTGATGTTGATCATTTCATAGCAGCCTAAAAGTGCAGGGAGATCTGCTGAAACATGGCAGCTTTCATCGGCGCACAGTGGAATAGGGTGCTCGATATGACGCAAACATTCATCTTCCCCTTTCGGGACAGGCTGTTCAATCATGGCCACTTGATAACCAGCTAATTCGTTAAAGAGCGACTCTAACGGTAACCCTAACCATGCTTCATTAGCGTCTAAAATTAATTTGGCTTCTGGGGCTGCGCCACGCACGGCAGCAACACGCTCGATGATTTGTTCACTGTCCAATTTCACCTTTAGAAGTGTCGCTCCTAACTCTACATAGCCTTTCGCCTGCTCTGCCATCGCTGATGGAGAGTCTATAGAGACTGTCATTGCGGTTTCAATTTGTGAGGAAACATCAAAATAAGGGCTTGGGAATGTACTCTCTGCTTGTAGAGCCGAAAGCTGCCATAGTGCACAATCAATTCCATTACGAGCAGCGCCAGCGTGGACTTCATCTTGCAGTAATTGCTTAACTTCATCAGCACTCGGTGGAGACGCTAGAGATTGCATTTTGTTGGAAAACTGATTGATTTGTTCTATGACGGATTTCACTGACTCGCCATAACGCGCATAAGGCGTACACTCACCAACAACCGTTGTTTCACCATGCTCTATCGCGACACGCACGACATCAAGGTGAGTACGAGTTCCACGAGCAATACTAAACGGTCTCGCGAGTTTAATGGCTACGTGTTGAGCGGATATTTTCATGCGACTCTCCTAAACAAGCTGATCGATAATGCTTTCTACACTAAATCGTACTGGGTCGGTAACCGGAAGTTTATAGTGTTCACTCCACTGCGCACAAAGCTCTCTGGCTTCATCTTCTGTGAGACTAGAAGTATTTAAACAGATGCCGACCACAGATGCATTAGGGTTGGTCAATCTTGCCGCTTGTTGATTAGCTGAAATAGTCTGTTCAATCGTGGGTAGTTTAGCGTGAGGAAGGTGTCGGATATGTTGGCGACCTATCTCATGGCACAGTACCATTGCATCTGGTTGTGCGCCATGCAAAAGCCCCATACTCACACCCGCAAATGAGGGATTAAATAGTGAGCCCTGACCTTCGATAATATCCCATTCATGATCCGTAAAATCTGGGCTTACCGCTTCAACGGCACCTGATATAAAATCGGCAACCACGGCGTCAATAGAAATGCCGCTACCTTGAACCAAAATACCGGTTTGTCCGGTTGCTTTAAATTGGGCATTAACGTTACGCGCTTTAAGCGCTTTCTCTATTGCAAGAGCAGTAAACATTTTACCAACAGAGCAGTCTGTCCCCACTGTTAATAAGCGTTTACCAAGGCGCTTTTTACCTGACCCAACATCTAGGGGCTCGTCAAAATGACGTACATCATGCAAGCGGGTTTTCCCTGCTTCTTTTAGTGCTTGTAAAGGATCTAAGTCAGACAACCTTTGGTGCATTCCGGACGCAATTTCAAAGCCCATTTCAGCCGCCGTAGTGAGTGTCTCTTGCCAGCTTTCAGGGATCACGCCACCCGCATTTGCCGTACCAATCACCAATGTTTTGGCGCCTTGAACTTGCGCTTCTTGCAAGGTTAAGTCGTTCAACCCTAATGACACTGTTTCTTCGGTCAAACGGAGTTGTCCAACGCAAACATGAGGTCGCCATTGATGAATACCGCGCGCTGTTTTAGCGGCTAGTGGATCAGTAACATCACCAAGAAAAAGTAAATAAGGTTGAGAGATAGACATAAGAATCCTTGCGTTATAGCCATTAACAGTTGAAGTGTCAGCTTAAGCAATACTGCCCGCCGTGCCGAATACCTATCTATTAATAGCCTATAACGTTAGGTTATATCTGGCTAGGAAATCGCCTCTTTTAACTGCTGAATGAATTGCTGCGCGGTGATGGAAAGGGGCTGATGTTCGGCATGTAAAATCGAGACATGCAAAGGAATAGTGGGTTCTAGTTGTAGGATCTGAACCTCTTTTGAATGTTGATACTGCTGCGCCGTCCATGGATCTACAATCGCTGATCCTGCTTTGTGTCGAACCAACTCTGCGGCAGCACTGTAGCTTCGCACTGAAATTTGGTGATGGTAGTCAGGAGCCGCACGCCCGATAGCTTGATGCAATAACTGCCCAAGCGGATCACGAGGATCCAGACCGATAAGTGGCAATGAATCTTCCAGTAACTCTGTCAGAGTAATGGTTTTTTTCTCTTGAACCATCGGCGTTAGCGTCACCATACAACGGGTCAATAGCCTTTCATGGTTGACGGCTGCTGGTGCGTCGTCGCCAAAACAGACGGCAACATCCAATTCGTTTTTGAGCAGTGACTGGCACAGTTCATCACGATTCGCTGTCGACAGTTCAACAGACAAGTTTTTATCGTCACATAGAGCAGAGATAATAGGGCTGAGTAAAGCGCTGGCCAGAACAGGAGGCGCACCAACTCTTAGGTGCAAGTTTCCTTTTTTTACCTTGTTGGTTAAGGAGCGAAACTGGCCTAATTGTTGATAGATGCGTTCGGCTTCAGGTAACAGGGTTTTCGCTTCTTGGGTCGGTACTAAGCGACCTTTGACACGGTCAAACAACTGAAAACCAAGCTGCATTTCGGTATGAGACAGGACTCTTGTCACATTGGGTTGAGAGACATGGAGGTTTTTGGCCGCTCCCGAGATCGTTCCCGCTTGCATAATGGCATAAAAAATTTCGAGTTGTCTCAGGTTCATTACGATTCAGTCCTTAAAGTCACGATTTCATTCTATTACAGCCGAAAATTGAAAGCTGTAGCTGAACACTAAATTCAAACTATCTGATGGGTGAAGTGGTTGTTGTCCATTGCTGTGTATGTAAGCCACTGCGTTTATTCTTCCTCATCCCAATAGGGAGTATCTCCAAAGTAACCGCTGACAAAATCAATAAAGGCGCGTGTTTTTACAGGCAAAAATTGGCGGTTAGCGTAGATAAGGTATAACCCAATCGGTTTTGGTTGATGCTCGGGTAAGAGCTTAATTAGCTGACCACTCTTAATCGCATCTCCGGCGATAAAGGTCGGCTGGATGGCGATTCCGCCCCCCCAAATTGCAGTATTAACCAATAGGTCTCCATTATTGGCAGTAATTGCGCAGCGAAGGTTTCTATCTGACACACTTGTTCCGAGTATGTTCATCACCAAGTTTTGATCGGCATACGAATAGTTTAGAAAGTCATGTTCTGCGAGATCTTCCTGCGTTTTCGGTGTGCCGTGTTTCTGCAAGTAATCAGGGGAGGCTAACAGGGCAATCTGAATGTCGGTGATCCTTTTAGCGATGATGGTTTCACTTTTTAAATCACCGATTCTAAGAGCGACATCAACCCCTTCTTCGACGATATTGACCTTGTGATCGGTGAGATTCAAATCGATTTTCACTTCAGGATAACGCTGTTGAAAGTCGATGAGCAGCTTTGGCAAATGACGATGACCAAAAGACATTGGCGCGTTGATGGTCAGAACGCCTGCCACTTTTTGGTGCCAATCGCCTAAAGAGTTTTCCATTTCATTAATATCACTCAGCACTTGAGCACATCGAATGGAATAGAGGTGGCCCGCTTCGGTTAGATTGATTTTACGTGTGGTTCGATGTAGTAACCGAGTTTGAAGATTATCTTCGAGTGCTGAAACGTACTTACTGGCCAGTTGTGGTGAGATTCCCCGTTTCTCGGCCGCTTTAGAGAATGCGCCTTCTTGGACCACCGACATGAAGGTTTTCATCATTTCTAGTTTATCCATACGTCACCTTTATAAACACTGTGTTGATAATTATTCAATGTTAGCGTTATTTATCAATAAATACACTTCAATTAATCTAGCTACATCAACACGAACCTTCATAACAATAACGTCGAAGTCCAAAAAGGAATAGAGCCATGAATACTCAACTAATCAACAAAATATTTAACTCAAACAATAGCTTTGCACCACTTCTTCTTCGCCTACCACTAGGCCTAATTTTGATGGGTCACGGCGCTCAGAAACTCTTTGGTTGGTTTGGAGGCTACGGGTTAGAAGCCACAGGGCAATGGATGGCGAGCATTGGTTACACCCCCGGTTTTCTAATGGCATTACTGGCTGGTAGTGCAGAATTCTTTGGTGGGTTGGCATTGGCAATCGGCGTGTTAACGCGTCCAGCCGCAATTGTCAGCGCATTCACTATGCTGATGGCCATGATGGTACATATCGGTAACGGCTTGTTCTTAAGCAACAACGGCTACGAGTTTGCTCTTATCTTGCTTGCATCTACGTTATTCCTTGCTGTATCTGGCGCAGGTCGCGTATCAGTCGACAAACTCATCAGCGCCAAGCTGGCTAAAGCCTAAGCATTAACCAAAGCCTAATTGATTAAGACGTGGGCAATAAAGGAGATGAGCATGAATACTAACAAACAACCGGCGTATTTTATTTCCCACGGGTCACCGATGCTGGCGATAGACAACAGCGAAACGGCTCAGTTTTTACAGACGCTCGGCCAGACAGTTAGTAAACCTAAAGCTATCGTTGTGTTCTCCGCACACCTAGACACACAGGACTCTATTACGATTACATCGGCGAAAAATCCGACATTGATTTATGACTTTTACGGTTTTCCTGCGCCTTTATATGATATTCAATATCCAGCATCGGGTGATCCTAAGTTGGCACAAAGAATAGATTCGATGATTCGTAAAACAGGGCTGTCCTCTCAATTGGATTCTCAGTTAGGGTGGGACCACGGAGTCTGGATACCATTGAACTTGATGTTCCCATTAGCGGATGTTCCAGTGGTGCAGGTGTCAATCAGTAGCACTCTTGGCCCTGAAGTAAACTACTTATTAGGTCAAGCGTTAGCCCCATTGCGAAACGAAGGTGTCATGTTGATTGGGTCGGGAGGCATTAGCCACAACCTTCGAGAGCTATCAAGTATTCGACCAACGCCGAACCGTGAGGGGAAGGTGAAAGAGTTTACTTCGTGGATAGCTAAAAAACTGAGTGAAGGCGATCACCCATCGTTACTCAACTATCTCGATGATGCACCGTACGCTCAGTTTAATCACCCGACACAAGAGCATTTTTTGCCACTACTAGCAGTGCTGGGCAGTACTTTAGATGAGACTGGCAGCTCAGAGAAAATGGCTAACTCGAGCGATATGGTTCAGCGGCTGCATAGCGGTGTACAGCATGAAATACTGGCAATGGATGCTTATCAGTTTGGTTAGTTGAATATTATCGTAGATTGAATCTTAATGTAGATTGAAACTAACCAACTTTCTGATTCACTCTGTAAATAAGAATGAGCGGGAATGTTTCCCGCTTGGCATCTCAATCGACAGATTGATATGTCGCCTCTTCTAAATTAATAATCGATTTTCGTATCTCTTCTGGCAGTTCCGCTTTAGCGTTGATTTTAAAATTAAACATCACGCACGTAGCTTGGCCGACGGTACTAATTTTTCCTAACTTCTTACTGGCGATATGATATTCCATCGTAAATCGGTCAGATTGAATATCCGTAACTTTAGTGCCAATTAATAGCGTGTCAGGGTAGGTAATCGGAAGCTTATAGCGACAGTTCGTTTCACCGAGAACGGGGCCAACTTGGCTTTGCGCAATATCCACAAGCAGACCAATCTTTTCGAAGTACTCTAGCCGAGCTGATTCAAAATAACGAAAATAGACGGCATTGTTAACGTGCTGTAGAGCGTCCATCTCCCCCCACGCGACTGGGATTTCAGTGATAACGGGAAACCCTTCCAATAAATTGTCCATTGCTGTTCCTTGCTTAGATTATTAATTGAGTTTTTATTCTAAATTGTATTTTTGCCGCTAGGTGATTGTTGTTAATGAAATGTGATCTTCGATTGAAGCAGCTTATTGCAGAAGCGTTATAAGGGCGCTACTTAACCAAGTGTTTCAACGTCGTCTAAGCTCCATTCTCTGCTAGATTTAAGAGAGTCGATACAATTGAAGTAGGGGGCAGTGAATGATATTAACGGCTAGAGTCGTTTTGCTACCTGCGTCCATTTTAATCGTGCTTGGTATTCTCGGCTTGGTTATGATTGACCAGCAATTACGTGGCAGTATGGCGTCAAGAGTAGAACATGAATTACATCGACTGGCCGAGTCATCATTGGTTACTCTAGAGGAGGTCAATCGTCCTTTATCTATCGTCTATGTAGACCCTGTATCTAAGCGTCTTGGTAAGGCTGGTCAAGCGAGAATCACCTTTGTGGACGCTTTCGGTGTCGTCTCCGGAGACTCGAACGTTGAAGCTGGTGCTGTGGAATCGATGTCAAACCACCTTGATCGAAATGAGTTTGTTGATGCGAAGAGCGTGGGCTGGGGTCAGGCTATCCGATACAGTGAAACGCTAAGAAAAGACTTCTTCTACGTTGCTGTTTATCGGCCAATAGAGATTCAGGGAGAAAAAATTTACTACTATGCTCGTGCTTCGGTGTCATCCGATGTACTTAAACATCAAATTACTCAAATGCGAATGGCGCTGCTTTCGATATTGTTGGCGGGGGTGATTCTCATCAGTGCTATCGCTTTCTTGATTGTTCGTCGAGCTGCACTGACCACATTAATGCGTCAAGCTTCGTTAGAAAAAGAAGTGAATGATAAAACTGCAGAGATAGAACGGATGCACGAATTGGATTCACTCCTTAATGCGTGCAGTGATTTGAACGATGCGAGCAAAGTGGTCGGTAAGATTATCCCCACATTGCTCAATAATACATCGGGTGCAATTTCGGTTTACAAATCGTCACGAAATCAACTGAAAATGCAGCTTTTCTGGGGGAGGATCTGGGGGGATAGCCTCTATTTCAATTCTGATCAATGTTGGGCTCTGCGTAAAGGACATGAACACCTATCACGGCTTGACTCATCGCAAGTCGAATGTGAGCATTTCACTCAGCCAAAAGATAGGGCGAACTTGTGTATACCGTTGCTAGCTCATGGTGAAACCATAGGAGTAATGCACGTTCTAAAAACTCAATTTGAAGAGGATGACCTGACTATAGCTAAGGCAATTTCGAAGCGCTTAGCGATGTCGATTGCCAACATTGATCTAAAAACTAGTTTGCGGAAAATGGCTTTTAAAGATCCATTAACGCATCTGTATAACCGACGATATCTGTATGAAACTCTTGAACAATGGGTCTCGCTTTCACACAAGAAACAGACTGAGATCGGTATCATTATGATAGATCTCGATCACTTCAAACAGCTGAATGACAATTATGGACATGACGCGGGTGATAAAGTTCTTAAAGGTATATCTCGTTACTTACTTGAAGCAACGCGGGCTAGTGATATTGTTTGCCGTTATGGTGGTGAAGAATTTTGTATTGCTATTCCAGATATCACAGCCGAAGAGCTTATCCAAATGGCGCAAAAGTTGTGTGAAGAAATGGCAGTGGTGTCGATTGAAATAGGCAGGACGCAAAGCCTTAACGTAACTAGCTCAATGGGTGCTTCAATTTTTACGAACAAGTGCAGCTCTATTGAAAATACGATTAGCGAAGCCGATGAAGCTTTGTACAACGCAAAAGAAGAAGGACGAAACTGCGTCCGGTTCTCTAGTTTTTTGAACAATAAACTAACCAAGTCTGGTTGAACCGAACAGGGATCCCATTACTAATTGAGAAAGTGAACGCATACGATCATCCCCATGATTAGCATGCGTTCTTATCCCGTTTACTACTTTACGGTAGCCGGTATTGAAGCGACAGAATGCGAAGATTTTGTTGGTCTCACTATCAAACTGATTCCGACCAGAAATAGGCTACATGCAACAACCTGAGCTGTCGATAATGTCTCTTCGAAAATCACAAAGCCACTTAATAATGCGAATACAGGAACCAATAGACTCAGCGGTGCAACGGTACTGATTGGGTAGCGGATCAGCATTTTGTTCCAGACCCAATAGCCAAACAACGTGGTTGGGTAGGCTTGGAAACCAACGGCTAAGGTCGTGTTCCAGGTCCAGTGCTGTATTGAATCCCAAAGTACCTGTTCACCATGGATAAAAATAGCCAGTAGAAGAAGTGGCAACGGCGCAACCAACATCCCCCATACGTTAAATACGAAAGCATTTTTGGTTTTCGATGCTTTGACGATTAAGCCAAAGGCGGTCCAAGAGACGGCGGAAATAGACACCAAAAATAGCCCGAACCCAGTGACGTTACCATTGGTGAACGCGATTGAAATGACGAGTGCAATCGTTGCGATAAGAGCGCCGATGAGCTTACGAGTAGGCAAACTCTCTTTGAGAATGAAAACACCGACCGTCATACCAATTAATACATTGGTTTGAAGTAGCACTGATGACATCCCAGACGAGAGCCCTGCGGTAATTGACCAAGAGGCCATTCCCCAAACGCCAACACCAAAAAGCAGTCCATAACTAATGACATAGCGCCATGGCACATCTGGTTTTGGAATAAAGAAAACCACGGGAATAGCGGCGATGGCGAAGCGAGCTGCCGTTGAAACCAGTGGGTTCACATCTGAAACCCCAAGCTTGATCATTGAAAAGTTAAACCCCCAAATGATCATCACAGTAATGCTGAGTAATAAATCCGTTCTGTTCATAATGCTCTCCCTTGTTTGTAACGGCCCCTCCGTTGAAAATGAGTATCTCTTGAATCACAATTAGGATACAGATACAATTTTTTACAATTAAAGCAGTACAGTTTGCTGTCTGTTGCGTTAACACAAGCGGTGAGTCTAAAAAACTATGAGTCTATATAAGAGATTGGCAAAACAGTTTATTGATGACATTCAATCTGGTCAGTTAGCCCAAGGCAGTCGGCTGCCGTCACTGCGTCAACTATCCAAACAGCACTCGGTGAGCCTATCGACGGCGGTGAGTTGTTATCAAGAGCTAGAGTCAATGGGGTGGATCACCGCTCGGCCTCAGGCAGGTTATTATGTTAGTCAAAAGTCATCACCTCACTCGACGCCTAACTGGGCAGCGTTTAAAAGCCGAGTGTCCACCCCCTCATCAAACTCTCCGGTCTATTCTCAATTCAGTGGCCCGCTAGGTGTTTCTAATTCAGATATCACTGACGGTACGGCGTTAGAGTTGGAACGCAGTTTTCGGCGAGTGATGAAGCGAATGGGAAAACGACTGACACGCTATCCGGAGTTCCAAGGAGAGTTACTGCTTAGAGATGCGTTATCCCATCATTTCTCAAAGCAAGGTATCCATTTTCAGTCACAAGATCTAGTGATCACCTCTGGGTGCTTGTCAGCTATCAAAGCAGCGCTAGAGTCTTGCAGCCATGAAGGTGATGCCATTGCGATAAGCTCACCCTGCTTCAATGGAATCATTGAACTGCTCGGCCAGATGTCTCGTAAGATTGTTGAAATACCATCGTTGGAAGACGGCATCGACTTAGACCAATTGGAAACACACTTTCAGCAGGGGAATGTTCGCGCTGGAATATTTTGTACATCTCATATGAACCCGCAAGGGATCACCATGTCGACGCAGCAAAAGCAGCGCTTGGCAATAATGGCAAACCAATATCGGATTCCCGTGATTGAGGATGACGTGTACGTTGAGCTCTCTTACTCTGATCACTACCCTTTACCCGCCAAATATTACGATACCGATGGCTATATTTTATGGTGTGGCTCGATCTCAAAAAGCTTATCACCCAGCTATCGATTAGGGTGGTGTTTACCGGGACGTTATCTTGATAAATACCGGAGTCGGTTTGGTTCGGGCTGTTATGGCGTCGCAATTCCGCTTCAATTAACGATTGCTGATTTTATTGAATCAGGCCATTACGCAAAACACCTCAAAAGAAAGCGTTACGATTTGCTGACGTATCGTATTGACTACCTCAATTACTTGTCTAAACACTTGTCGGCAGAGGCATTGATCAGTGATTCGCAGGGTGGATTGGTTCTATGGCTACAAATACCGGGTTTGGATGGGGAAAAATTGGCTCGTGACGCCATTCAGCAACAGCTTGATATTAGGGTAGGCCAGACGTTCACGACGCTCGATTTCTATAAGGATTGTGTCAGAATCAATATCGGTCACCCGCTGCAAGGGCAAGCCAAAACAGACTTGCAGCTATTGATTGATCTAATTGAACAAAATCTGAGTTAAGGAGAGAGCACAAGGATGGATAGGGAAGACCGTTAACCCGTCACTAATAGACGGGTCAATAGTTATGGATCAGGGTTAATAGTTAAGGATCTCAGCTTTAATACTGCCCTTAGCTTAATCTAGAAACTCCATTACCACGGAAGTGAGTGCGGCAGTGCCTGTCGGTACAGCGCCTTGCTCAACCACGAATCTTGGATTGTGGTTGATGACTTCAGGCATTTTACCTTCATTGATGAATCCATCCCAAACGGCTTTTTTGGCTGCGCCGACTTCAACGTAAACAATTGGTACCTCAGGGTATGGATGAGACAGCATATGGAAATCTTCAGAGCCCATCACTGGCGGGAACCCTGCGTAAACGCGCTCTGCTCCTAGTGCCTCTTTCATTGCATTCGCGGCAATTTCACTTTCTGCTACAGGGTTGATCACAGGCGTAGAATAGCCTTTCATTTCGTAGCTAGGCATTTTGTCTTCAGACATACCGTACATGCGAGCAACGTTATCAGTGACATCTTTGATGCCCTTTAGCATCGCGTCTCGCTCTTGAGTGCGATACCAGCGTAAGTTTAGTTTTAAGGTTGCGCTATCAGGAATGATATTGTTTTCAGAGCCCACATCAATCGCGCCAACGGTGAGTACCGCGGGCTCACCTTGGTCGGTCATGCGAGAGATGATGGTTTGGTAACCCATGACCGACATCGCTGCCATCACGACAGGGTCTTTCGCTGTGTGAGGTGTTGAACCATGACCACCGACGCCTTGGATGGTGACATCAATTTGGTCTGTCCCTGCCATTCTTCGGCCATCACTGATCGCAACAGCCCCTTCAGGAAGGACAGGATGCGTGTGACCCGCAATCAAAATATCAGGAACAGGGACTTTGTCGTATAGGCCGTCTTCAACCATGGCAGTGGCACCCATGATCATCTCTTCTGCTGGTTGAGCCACCAAAATAACCGTACCCTGCCATTCGTCTTTTCGTTCGACTAACTGTTTTGCCATGCCAATCAACCAAGTGGTATGTGCATCGTGACCACAGGCGTGCATCGCCCATATGTCATTTCCAAAGCGGTCAACGCTCATTGTTTGAGATCGGTAATCTAGGTCTGTCTGCTCTTTGATTGGTAGGGCATCCATATCTGCTCGAAACATAACCGTCGGCCCATCACCATTTTTCATGATGCCTGCAACGCCAGTACGTGCGATACCTTCATGAACTTCAAAACCAAGCTCTTTTAGTTCAGTTGCAACCAGTTCAGCGGTTTTAAACTCCATGAACCCAATCTCAGGGTTAGCATGAAGGTGTTCAAAGATTTCAACAAGTCGAGGAGTGTCGTCTTCAACTGACTCCAAAATAGTCGATTCAGATGCCAAACCAACACCACTCCATAGGCCAGTTGTAATGATTAAAGTAAGCAGTGATTTCTTCATGGTTAACCCTCAATGAGTTGTAATAGTCAGGTAACTAGACGCTTGGCCTAGGCTGAAAGGTCGATTTACACTCAATATACAAAATAGGATTAGTCAGGTTAAATCACGTGTGATGGATCGAATCCTCACATTGCTTTAAGGGGGGCAGAGGTGTTGAATTGAATACTGTGATTTTGTTTCGTCATAAAAAAGCCACAGACTCAAAGGAGCTGTGGCTTAATCGTTTTATTCAACAGAGTTTGGGTTATTCGTTACTCTTTGATAAGAGGAAGAATATCAAACTTACGGTTTGGCTGTTCCATTGCTCCTTGAAGCGCTTGAACGTTCGCTGCTTCACCAGAGAATCCTGCCATACCCGTTTCAAGTAGCTTACCTAGCGTCACTTGCTGAAGCAGTACGTTAGAGAAATCCGCTTTGTGGATGAAGAAAGTCGTATCCGCATCTAGCTGTTTGTCTGTTTGTACCGTTGTCATGTTGCCGTTTGATACTTCAGTGTAGAAGAACTCATTCGTATCTGGATGAACGGTCGTCAATGTGAAGTCCAGACCAGCTTCGATGGCTTTCACTGAATTTACACGAACTGCGAACATATCAAAGATTTTAGCCGTTGGAGCGTTAGCAATGATGTCGGCAGACATTTGATCCACACCGTCTTTCACTTCATTTGTACGTAGTTCAACTGCACCTTGTAGGTAGCTGTTACGCCATGCCATTGTTTCTGACTGGTAACCTTGCTGTTCAAAACTATCAGCCAGTGCGTTACGGAATGTTTCGTTGGCTGGGTCACACTGAACAAGGTCATTAAACAGCTGTGACGATTGTTGGTAACGACCCGCTTCAAAGTGAACCATACCGGCATTGTATAGCGTATCTGCGCCTGCTGCTTCAACATAAGTACATGACTTGTCGATAGTTGTCAGTGGGTTTGTGTTCACTGGGTTCATGTCATGGTAACCCAAGTACAGGTTAACAACAGCGCGAGCATTGTGGCTGTATGAGCCGTGGTAACCATTGGTGTGCCATGTATTAAACTGCACTTCAGGGATGATTTTTTCAATTTCACGGCCCACATCGTTAATCGTTACACCGTTGTTGGCCAAACGCATTGACTGGTTGTGAATGAAGCCGTAGTTATCACGTTGAAGCGTGATGTACTCATTGATGGCTTCTGTTTCCCAAACAGGTGCTGAGTGAGATGAAGTCAGTGCTTCGATACGGTCACCGTAAGCAATCTTGATTTCAGTTAGGTACTTAGTCCAAGCAAGAGAGTCACGTACTTTTGCGCCACGGAACGTATAGATGTTGTGCATGCCGTGGTAGGTTAATTCACCCGTAAAGAGCGTTTTGTACTCTTCAACCCACGTTAGGATTTCAACTGGAGCTTCTGCGCCTGGTACGTTAGTAAATTCAAACGTTAGGCCATCAATTTTGTGTTGCTCAACTTTATCAACGATTTCAAAGTTAGGCGTGATAAGTGTTAGGCCACCTTTGGTGCCTTTCGTTAGGCCGATAGCCATGTCAACTTGACCACGAGCGTTTAAGCCAAGAGTCGTGCCGTATTGGTAGTCAGTACGACGTGACATGGCATTACCCGCAACCATGTTTTCATCAGCAAGCGCGGCTACAAAACCTTCAGGAGCTATGATTTTTACATCTTCAGCAAAATCAGCTTCCAGACCTCGAACGCCTCCAAAGTGGTCACCATGCGGGTGAGAATAGATCACCGCGTGAATAGTGTGAGGTGCTGGAAGGTGCAATTTAGCGAATTCCCACGCATCTTTCGTTGTATCGTCAAGTAGGCCTGGATCGTTGATTACGTAGCCTGTTTCTGTACGAAATACTGTGATGTTAGAAACGTCACTACCGCGGATCTGGTAAACACCTTCAACGACTTCATAAAGGCCTTGAGCTTGATAGTTCATCAGGCCTTGGCGGAAGATAGAAGGGTTCACTGTGTCAGGGTATTGCTCTGGGTTAACATTTTGCATGAAATCAATGAATGGAATACGCGCTAAGCCTGCATCGTGGTCGCCAAATGAAGCGATAAGGCCACGTTTTTGCTCTTCAAATGCCGTGCGGTTTTTAAAGGGAAGGCGCTCGGCTAGTTGACGGTGGGCTTCAATCGTATGTTCAGTCGCTGCATTACCTTTGTAGCGTGCCATTTCATAAGCGTCGAAGTGCTCATGATCGTGTGATTGCGCCGCAACATTTAAAGACAGTGTACTTAGAATAGCGATAGATAGAGTCGTATTTCGCATCATTGTTTCTCTCAAATATAAGTAACAAGTAGTGGTATGTATCGGCCCCTTCGCAGATTCATTTTCTGCTTGGCCTTTACCGTTGTCGATAGAATACTCCTGCCCTCAATGCTCTCCAATAAACCAGACTTTAGTTAAAACATGAATAAATCGTATGTTTAATTTATATTTGGCTTAATTATTTTGTATATGAATTATGATTAATTGACCTGATGTTTGATCTGTATCACTAATGAATATTCGGAAATAGATACTTTATAAGCTCAATTAAGGTAAGAGTTGCTATGGAAAACAGATTTGATTTTAATTTGCTGGTTATTTTTCTAGAGGTCTATCAACAGCGTTCGATCACCTTGGCGGCCGACTCGTTAGGTCTTACGCAGCCAGGTGTGAGTTACGCTTTGAAGCGATTACAAAAGACTTTGGGTGTTGAGCTGTTTGTGCGTGAAGGTAGAGGGATCTCGCCAACATTAAGTGCGATACAGTTAGCGAACCAAATTTCACCAGCGTATAGCACAGTTAACGATGCGATCAGTAATGTGTCAGGTTTTGACAAACAAACGCCGCGCTCTTTTCTTGTGCACGTTAATGAATCGATGATGAATCTTTTGTTGCCTTTGACACTTCAAGATACTGATATGGGCAATTGTGAAATCGAATTTAGGCTAACGCCAGACAGTGAAGATGAACTGCTACAACAACTTAATCTACAAAAAGCAGACTTGGCGATCGATATTGGGAGCCTTCCGAGTCAATCCTACAACAGTGAGTTTTTCTTCCAAGAAGAAGCAACATTGGTGTGTAGCAAAGAGCATCCCCGTATTCAAGGTACAATTACTCGCCAGCAGTTTTATGAAGAGAAGCACATTACGTCGAAACTACGACGAGGAGACTTAACGGTTTTGGAGTATATTTCTGATGAGGTAATGTCTGAACGAAAAGTAAGCTGTGAATGTAGTTCACTGGTTTCACTTATGGGGTTGGTTTCTGAGAGTGATTGCTTAGGGATAACCTCAACCAGTATCGCCAATAAATACTCAGAGAAATTAGGTCTTCAATGCTTAACGCCACCAATAAAAAGCAAACCCGTCGTCCACAATATGATGTGGCATAAACGCAACGAATTTCATCCCGCTCATGTTTGGTTGCGCCATAAACTCACTTCTCTGATTGCTAATTGAAGCTAAATTTACGTCTTTGCCCTTTCATTTAGTCCTTATTTTTCATCTTAATATTTCATGTCTTTTTTATTCAGTTTCTAACGCTCATAAATTCTTAAAACACGGTGTTGTATGAGCGTCTTATCTTGCGTTTTATTCGTGATGAAAACGGGCGAAAACTATCTTATTTATGCACTATAAAAGAGCGTTTCTAGTGAGTGCATAATGAAAATAGATTAGAGTTCTAACCATTTTGTTTTGAGTTAATTGCCGCTATATGTTGATCAAGATCGCAAAAATTGGTGTTTGTTTTACCAATGTTTGATTTTGGTCTCCTAATATGGACGATAGTGTTCAAAAGATTTGTTTAGAGTTCAAAGGAAATGTATCTACATATGATCGCATCAGCACCTTGGGTTATGTACCCAGAGATAGGTGAAGACCCTATTAAAAAATGGACTTTTTTTGAGCCTAAAGCTGAAGACGGAGATGATGTTTATAGCTTGATTGCTTCGTGTCCCCCCCTCGACGTTAACTCGTCATATTGTAACTTTCTTCAATCAACGCATTTTAGCCAAACCTGTGTTCTTGCACGATGCGATGGTGACATTGCAGGCTTTATTTCCGGCTATCGAAAACCAGATGAACCCAATACTTTGTTTGTTTGGCAAGTGGCCGTTTCTCCTCGATATCGAGGTAAGGGTTTGGCGTATAGCATGCTAGAGGAGTTATTGAATAGGGATATTCTTAGCGACGTAGATGCTGTGGAAACCACGATCACTGAAGAAAATGATGCGTCTTGGGCACTGTTTAAAAAACTGGATAAATGCAATGGGGAGCGTGGTGAAGTCAGCACATTTCTCGATGAAAAAACACACTTTAAAGGAAAGCACGATACCGAATATTTGTATCAGATTCCCTTAATTCAATTACCTAAAAAAGGAATATAAACCGTCTATCATGGATATTTTTAGCAAGCAAGAATCTAAAGTACGTTCATACTCGAATAGCTTCCCAGTTGTCTTTAAAAAAGCGAAAGGGTGCTGGCTTGAGACCAACAAAGGTGAGCGTTACTTAGACTTTCTTGCCGGTGCGGGATCACTTAATTACGGCCACAATAATCCTATTCTCAAACAGGCATTACTTGAATATATCGAGATGGATGGGATCACTCACGGTCTTGATATGCACTCAAGCGCAAAGGCGAGCTTCTTAACGGCACTTGAGCAACATATTCTTAGCCCTCGTGACCTTAAGTATAAAGTCCAATTCACAGGCCCTACAGGAACCAATGCGGTTGAAGCGGCCCTTAAACTGGCACGTAAAGTTACTGGTCGTAGTTCCATCGTTGCGTTTACCAATGGTTTTCACGGCTGTACTGCTGGGGCTCTTGCTGCCACAGGTAATCAGCACCACCGCCAAGGGGCGGGGATGAGCCTTAACAATGTCACGCGAATTCCTTTTGAGGGTTATGCGGGCATTGACGGTCTTAAGCTTTTTGAAACTATGCTTGCTGATAACTCTGCGGGTATGGATAAACCAGCTGCTGTGCTTCTTGAAACGGTTCAAGGAGAGGGCGGATTAAACGTGGCGTCGAATGAGTGGCTTCAACGCCTGAGCGAGATCTGTAAGCAAAACGATATATTGCTGATCGTTGACGATATTCAAGCAGGCTGTGGCCGAACTGGCACGTTCTTTAGCTTTGAACCTTCGGGCATCAAGCCTGATATGGTGACGCTGTCTAAATCTATTGGTGGTTACGGCTTGCCTATGGCGGTGGTATTGCTAAAACCTGAGTTAGACATTTGGCAGCCGGGCGAACATAACGGCACATTTAGAGGAAACAATCATGCCTTTGTCACTGCTGCGAAAGCTCTAGAAATATATTGGTCTGATAATAAATTTGAAGCGCATATTACTCAATGTTCAAACACCGTTTCAGCGGTTATTGAACGCTGTATTACCCGTCACCCTAAACTGTTTGTTCAGCAAAAAGGTCGAGGCATGATGATTGGCGTTGAATGCGTCAATGGTGATCTGTCGAGTGAGATTGCTAAGGTCTGTTTTGATAACGGTATGGTGATTGAAACCGCTGGCCCTGATGATGAGGTGGTGAAATTTTTCTGCCCGCTAACCATCACGAGTTCAGAGCTTGAACAAGGCTTAAGCATTTTTGAAAATGCGGTTGAACTTGTTGTCGCTAAGCACTTTAAAAAAGCATCTTAAAAAGAATCCAAGTTAAGGAAAATAGAATGATTGTAAGAACGCTGGATGAGTGTCGCGACAGTGATCGAAGAGTAGCATCAGAAACTTGGGAAAGCGTTCGTATGCTACTCAAAGATGACAAGATGGGTTTCTCTTTCCATATTACGACCATCTTTGAAAATACAGAGTCTCACATTCATTATCAGAACCACCTAGAGTCGGTTTACTGCATGAGCGGTGAAGGTGAAATTGAAGTGATTGGTGGTGAAACTTACCCAATCAAACCGGGTACGCTGTACATATTAGATAAGCACGATGAGCATTACCTAAGAGCGTACAAGGATAAAGAGATGGTTATGGCGTGTGTCTTTAATCCGCCAATTACCGGAAAAGAGACGCACGATGAAAATGGTGTTTATCCGTTGGTTGATTAATTTTTGAACTTTGTGATACTAATATAAAGCGAGTAGGACAGGTGTTCTGCTCGCTTTTTGCTTTGTTACACAGTCTCAACTTATGGTGTGAATGGTATGTCCACCCACGTCAGAGAGGGTAAAGAACCTTTCTGTAGCTCAAGTTTTTCGATTTAATGGATTACTCTAAGGATTGGAGGATAGATTTGGAAACATCGAAAATATGGCGAAACGAAACGTTTTCAGGTGTAGAGCTTTTGTCCGCAAGTTACACCACGTTTGAGTTTTCCAAACATTGGCACGACGAATTGGCGATAGGCATTATCGAAGAGGGTGCTGAAGGCCTGCTCTATCGTGGAAGTAATCTAATCATACCCAAGCACCATATCGTCGCGATCAACCCTTCTGAAGTTCACACCGGATTTTCAGGTGGTTCTGATGGTTGGCGCTATCGAATGTTCTACTTCAATCTTGAAGAGTTGGCTCATCAATTTGCTAACCATGGCATGCCAATTAACCCGATTATTGAACGTCCACTGATCTTTGATGAAGCACTGTTTGATGAATTATTGCAGCTTCACATATCGTTAGAACAGTCAGCCTTTGAGTTGAGCAAAGAGTCGTTCTACATACTGGCACTTGAGAAGCTGTTTACTCGCTACGGCTCTGCGAGGGAAGATAAAGCGTATAGCGTTTGTAACCAAAGCAGTTATTTAGCGAGAGACTTTATACGCGATAATTTTGATTCCAACCCTTCTCTGACTGAATTAGAACAAGTCTCTGGTTGCTCAAAGTTTCAATTGATTCGAAGCTTTAAAGCCGTATTTGGTATTACTCCGCATCAATACCTTCTTTTGATAAAAGTGAAGCAGGCCAAAGCGCTGCTAGCGCAAGGCTCAAGTTGTGTCGACGCTTCGCTAGCCTGTGGCTTTTATGATCAAAGCCATTTTACGCGTAATTTCAAAAAGGCGTTTGGCATCTCCCCGTCGAACTATCGAGCTCGATAAACCCTATCGTCAATTTTGTACAAGATCTCACATGCCGGATTGATTACTGTTTCATTTCTTTTTCAAGGAGGTGAAATATGAGTCTGTTTTTGACGTGGTTGGGGGTAATGTTCCCTCTGGTGTTTAGCCCTGGCCCTGCCAACATCGTGTTTGCGGCATCAGGTGCTAAGGTAGGTGTTAAGCGCTCTGTAGCCCTAGTGGCTGGCGTAGATTGCGTGTTCATTATTAAGTCGGTCATTATTGGTTATGGGCTAGGGGAAGTTGTTCAATCTCACCCAAGCGTCATGAATGTGATGCAGTTGGTCGGCGCAAGTTATCTCGTTTATTTAGCGGTAAAGTTCATCAAATCGAGCGGTTCAGACTATGACAAGTCATCAAAGGAGCTGAGTTTCTTTGATGGACTGATCATTCAGCTATTAAACAGCAAAGGCTGGCTGATGGTTTTTCTGATGTTCACTCTGTTCTCAGCACAGTCTCAGGAAGCGTTTGGCGGATATGGCATTGCGGTCTTGATTGTTTGGCTGGCGATTTTGAATATTTCGACGCACTTTCTCTGGGTGTCAATTGGCGAAGGCCTGGCTAAAATCTCCAGTAATCCAATGTATGAAAAGTCGCTAAATCTCTTTTATGCGGGCTGTTTACTCGTGGTCAGCCTCTGGCTAATGCTTGATAACCCGATGATTAAATCTTGGTTGGTGCAAAGTAGTTAAGGGACAGAGTCAATTGAAGTCGTGGGTGATGTTTCAGTTAATTTGGTGAAAACTGAATTAACTGAAACATTGGTGAGCTTTTAAACTCACCGATGAACGACGACTAACCTAGTGGTAGTTCAGTGCAATTAAGTGCCACAAAACGTTCGATAAGGGCCAAGATTGCTTGGCGTAGGCTGTGCGTACTCTTCACAATCATCTTGTACTTCAAATGGGTTCATCAGTACAGCCAATAATCGTTCAAAGGGTTGGAAGTCATGGTGCTGCTCAGCAGCCGATAATGCTTCTTCCACTTTGTGATTTCGTGGGATATACGCTGGGTTGTGGGTGTTCATTAACGTAACCCTTTCTGCGCTTGATATTTCACATGTTTCAAGCCGTTCTAGCCACTTAGTTTGCCACTCTTCCCAACGTTCAGTTTGAGTAAAGAGAGCGATAGTTTTGCTTGAATCGCCACTGGCAGCATTGGATAAAGAACGGAATAAATTGGTAAAATCGACCTTCTGTTCTTTGAGTATTGTGAGCAGTTCTTGAACGAGCTCGTAATCCCCATCCTCTTGATTGCTTATGCCAAGTTTGGATCGCATACCGTCAAGCCAAAGGCCTTGATAACATGCTAAAAATTCGTGAAGCGTGTTAGTGGCAAGTTCAACGGACTCTTCTTCATCTTCTGAAATAAGGGGCAGCAGAGCCTCAGCTAAACGAGCCAGATTCCACTGGGCAATATGGGGTTGATTACGGTAAGCGTAACGACCCTCGGCATCAATAGAACTGAAGAGCGTATTGGGGTCATAGTGATCCATAAATGCGCATGGACCATAATCGATAGTTTCACCGGAAATAGTGGTGTTGTCGGTATTCATTACACCATGAATAAAGCCCACCAGTTGCCACTTGGAAACAAGCTCAGCTTGGCGCTTACAGATAGATTTCAGTAACTGGAGATATGGGTTTTCGGATGCTTTGGCTTCAGGGTAGTGACGCTCAATGGTGTAGTCTGCGAGTTGCTTAAGCTTACCTTGATCATCGTTGGCGGCAATATACTGGAATGTGCCTACGCGGATATGGCTTGCCGCAACGCGAGTGACAATAGCGCCTATTGCGGGTTGATTACGCCAAATTTGTTCGCCTGTCGTGACCGCTGCTAACGCTCTCGTTGTGGGAATATTAAGTGCGTGCATCGCTTCCGACACGAGATATTCACGCAATACTGGCCCGATAGCTGCTCTGCCATCACCTGAGCGAGAGTAGGGTGTGCGGCCAGAGCCTTTAAGCTGAATGTCTTTACGCAGGCCTGCGGTATCGATAACCTCGCCGAGAAGCAGCGCTCTACCATCCCCCAGTTGTGGGTTGTAATGACCAAATTGATGCCCTGCATACACTTGGGCGATCGGATCTGCTCCAGCAATTGGCAGGTTGCCAGAGAACACTTGAGCCAGTTGTTCGTCATCGGTCGATTGAATGTCGATATTTAATGACTCAGCTAGCGAGTCATTAAATTTGATGAGTACCGGAGAAGGTGCGGGTTCGGCACTTTGTTGATGATAGAAACCAACCATATCTCGTGCATAACTGTTATCAAACGGAACATGGAATGTGGCTCTATTTTCTGAAGTGACATATTGGTCTGTTTTATTTTTGGCCACGGTAACATCCTATCTGTTGGCAGTAATTATTTGTTTCAATGAGCAGGTGTACACTTTCAATTGTACTTTGAAGGCTAGCTTTACATATCTTGGTGCGGACGGCTAGAAAAGTGTATCTGCGTTTCATAGTTCACTTGGGTTTGATGCTGGTGGTATTGCCAACCCATGCGCTCGCAAATTCGCCCAACAATGACCAGACCTACGCCATAGCCCCCTTGTTTATTATCGCCTAATTCACCGCAGGGATTACTTATCGACAAGGTTGTATTCGATAAGGAGATGGCGACCGTATCAGAGCTATAGCTGAAGGCATTTTTTAATAAATTATTGATGACGACAGTGACTAAGCTTGCTGGTGCGTGGCAAGTCTCAGCCTCATTAATGGTGAGCAAGTATCGCTCACTATTGGTTTGTTCGGCTAATGGAATTACGCTGGTCAGGGCGTCAATCTGTCTACGCAGTAGTCGCTCAAGGTCTATTTGTGAGAAGGAATCAACGTCGATAGTTTCTTTACCCAGAATCAAAAAAGCATCGGTTAGAAGTGCCATCTCATCGCTAGCCCGTTCAATACGATTAATGGCCTTGATCGCGATAGCAGGTTGGTCTGGGATCTTTTTCAGTAATTCTGAGGAGCCTTTTATCACCATAATAGGCGATCGAAGCTCGTGGGAGGCAAAGCCGCTGAACTCTTGCTCTCGTTGGAAGCTTTTAGCAATGGCTTGCTTACTTTCAAGGAGCACTTTTTCAATTTCTCTGGTCTCTTTAAACTGGGTATCTACCGTGAAATCAGGATGCTCTGGCGTTACGTTATGAATTTTGTTCTCGATCTGACTGAGTGGCGCAGAGAGTGAGCGAATTAAATAGAGGCTATAAAGCAGCATCCCAATTCCGACTAGGCCCCCTAATATGAGTGTGGTTAGGTGTAGTATCGCTTCATAGTCATCAAGGTAATCGTCTGCTTCATCTTTAAATACAATGTAAAAAAGCCCCGTCCCAGAGGGGTGATTGGTAACAAGAAAGTGTTTTTCTTCTTTTAAAAATCGATGTGCGTAGAACCCAGGTTGATCATACTTCTTGAGCCAATCTGGACGATCTTTTTCGCTCCAATAGCTATAGAATTCATTGGGGTTTGGAGCTGGGGCTAATTCACCAACGTTTTGATAATCACGGTGGTATCGGCTCGATTCGGTATCAATCCAATGGTGAAGGCTGATCACTTCCATTTGGTTTTCCGCCCAATAGATCATGCCCCAAAATATCGCGAATAATATCAGTGCAGGCAGGCCAACTCCCCAGCGAATCTTTTTATAAATACTTGGGTAGGGATTACGCTTTGATTTTGTAACCTTGGCCATGAACGGTCTCCAGCCTTGAGTGTGTGAAGCCTTTATCCAGTGCGAGCCTTAATCCATAGACATGACTTCGAAGCGCGTCGCTCGACGGGGTGTCCTCGCCCCAAACATGATGAATGACATCCGTTCTAGATACGAGATTAGGGGCTTTCTGAACCAATAGCGTCAGTATTTTATATTGAATTTGAGTCAGTTTTACGGGTTGATCTTGTCGGTAAGCTTGCTTTGTTTCGGTGTTAATCGAGATGTCTTCGTATTGAAGAAGACCAATGTCTTTTCTCTCTCCACGATGTGATAGTGCTCTTAACCGAATCGCTAGCTCTTCCATGGCGAAGGGTTTAACAAGATAGTCATCTCCCCCTGCGTTGAACGCTGAAATTTTGTCTGCTAATGAGTCTTTAGCGGTCAAAAATAGAATCGGTGTGCCGCAGTACAATTCTTTACGTAGTTTTGACGTTGTTAAAATTCCGTCAAGTTTCGGCATCATAATATCCATGATAATTACGTCATATTTTTGTTCTGAGGCCAATGAAATAGCGGCTTCACCATGGTAACAGCAGTCAACAATAAACCCCTCGAGCTCCAAGTAATCAGAGATGGTTTCGGCAATTTGTTGATGGTCTTCGACGACAAGTACTTTCATTAATAGGTTCTACTTTCTTTCTTCACGTTTGCTTCACGACCTGATCGCTAACATGGCGGCAAATTTTTCAGCTCCAGTTTGTCGAGCGATAATCCAAATAGGTAAAAAATGAATAAGTCGATATTGGCACTGTGTGTCGCGCTGTCATTAACTGCATGTCGTAGTGGCGATGATAATCAAAGTATATCAAATTCTAAAACGGGCATGGTTGATGGCCAAGTTAATCAGCTGTCAGTTTCTAATCAGACCCTTGAAGTCAACGGTTACCCATTACGTGGCAGCAATGCACAAGTATCGTACCGTGATATCGATATGTCTTTCGAACATCTGGATAACGGCATGCGTGTTCAAGCTAACGCGGTTGATAATAACATCTCTGAGTTAAAGCTTGATCCTTCATTAGTGGGTGAGGTGACGTTTAAAGAGGGTAACCGCTTTACAGTAAACGGCGTTGACCTAGAATTTTCCAACCTAGCCAATATCCAAGTCGGTGATTGGGTTATGGTGACTACTTATCCGCAGGTAGATGGCACTATTGAAGTCGTGTCTGTACAGCTTATGCCTCAAATCGATTTTGTTGAGATGGAAGGCACAGTGACTAATTTTAACGCTAGTCAGTATCGCTTTGCGCTCAACGGGGTTGAAGTCGAGTACAGCAATGCAGTAATCAAAAATGAAAGTGATCTTAAAAATGGTGCGTGGGTTGAAGTGTTTGGTGACATGGCGGCGAACAAGCTAATCGCAACCGACATTGATGTGACCGATTACAGTAAATACGACGGTGTTGAGATTGAAGGTATTCTGACTTGGGTGAATAGTGATAAGACTATGATCCAGCTAAATAACCACCTCAATATTGCAGTTACGGATCGCACGGAGTTTGATGATGATAAGCGCGAAGATCTTGCCGTTGGTCGTTGGGTTGAAGTTGAGTTGCTTTACCGTAATGGTCGCTTAATTGCCGATGAAATTGAGTTTGAAGACGACGGTGATTTTGTCAAAGGCAAAGAGTTTGAAGTTGAAGGTAAAGCAGACTATCAAAATGGCGTGTTTAAGATAAACGGCATCGAGATTGAAATTAACCATAACACGGACTTTGATGATGATTTAAGACCGGGTAACTTAGATGGGAAGTGGGTTGAAGTGGAAGGTCGTTACCTCAACCACCGCTTTGTTGCGCATGAGATTGAGCGTGAAGATAAGGATTATGACATCGAGCTAGAAGGGCCAGTGGTTAACTATACGTTATGGGGTTATGAAGCAGGGGATGGCTCTCTTGATAAATACAATGGTGGTTGGGTTGACCTAGATTGCGACTTCTACGGTAATAAGCTCTACGACTGTGATGACTAGCCACGTTATAGAAAAGACATTGGTAATTTAAATACCGGTATAAACAGGGCCGTATTGAAGTGCGGCCCTTAGTGTTTATTTAGATCTTTATTTCGGAACAGTTAGCCTTCCTAGTGTAGAAAGCCCTCGGTCTTTTTTCTGAATTTCGCTGCTATATTGCGGGAACTCGATGGGATTATCACGAAAACTCTTTAGTGGTTGCCCTAGGCCGTGAATACCGCGCTCACGGGTGCGCCTTACCCGTGACAAATCCAGCTCTACCGCAATGACTTGCTCAGTTCTGTCTGCTTGGTAGACAACATCACCTTCTGGGCCAACAATGATTGATTGCCCATTCCCTTGGTCACCGGCACCGTTGATATCTACAAAATAGCATTGATTGGTGATCGCATGGGTTCTAGCGATACAAAGCTCTAACTCCCGATCGATGGTTCCGGTCATTGTGGGGTGAATGATAACCTCAGCACCTAGGCAAACGAGCGCACGAATGGTTTCTGGGATCCACATGTCGTAACAGATTGAAACACCAAATGTCCCCACTTCGGGTACGTCAAAGGTAATAAATTGCTCACCATTCGCAACGTCTTTTTCGTAGGGAAGAAATGGGTAGATCTTATTGTATCTTACGACAATTTCACCTTGCGGATTGATCACCGTAAGGTGGTTCAATATGTCGTTATCGACACGCTGATAATACGATCCTGGAACAAGCCAAATATTGAGTCGTCGTGCTAAATCGCACAGTGCTTGTTCTAACACCTCAGTGTCTTTAATCATATTGTGCTTTCCTGCGCCAGTAAGTGCTAACTCACTGTAGACCACCATATTGACCCATGGGTAAAGTTTGCACGTCTGCTCGGTTTTATTTATCAGAGTATCGAGGTTGTTGTGCATCTCGAGCTCTAGCTGTAGCCCTGCAATCGAAAAATAGCTCATGAAGGCTCCTTGATCTGGTGACTAACGGCTTGGTACTGCTGAGGGAAGTGACATGCGACTGAGTGACAGTTCTGAGTTAGTAGAGGTGAAGACGTTGTGCAATTTTCTTGTGCTTCAGGACAACGCTGGTGGAAATAACATCCTTTGGGCTTATTAAATGGGCTAGGGATTTCGCCCTTTAATGCTTTTAGCGTATGCCGCTTAGTCGGATCTATTGAAGGGATTGAGGCTAATAACGCCTGTGTGTAATGGTGCTTTGGCTGACGAAAAACTTGTTCAACAGGGCCAGATTCGACGATTTTTCCAAGGTACATAACCAGCACTTCATCAGCGACTTTTTCGACTAATGCCAAATCATGGGTGATAAATAGGTAGCTAAGCTGACGCTCTTCTCGTAATTGGTTAAGTAAGTTAATCACGGTTGCTTGTACTGATACATCAAGTGCAGCTGTCGGCTCATCTAGAATCAGAAGTTTTGGTTTTAATACCAAAGCGCGAGCAATGCCGACACGTTGACGTTGGCCACCCGAGAGCTCATGAGGCATACGCTTTCTCATTTGCTCATCGAGACCAACGGCTTGTAACGCTTCGAATACGCGTGATTCCCGCTCGGCTTTGTTGTAATTGAAGTGCGTGGTGAGAGGCTCTTCGATGAGTTTATAAACGCTCATTCGAGGATTCAAGCACGAGTACGGGTTTTGAAACACAATACCGTAGTGCTGACGCAATGTTTTCATTTCACTGTCGGTTAGGGTTGATAGGTTCACACCGTCAAATTCAACGCTGCCACTGTCGGGCTGAATCAGGTGTAAAACACTCATGGCAATCGAGCTTTTTCCACACCCGGACTCGCCTACTAAGGCTAAGCAGCGACCTTTTTCAATATCAAACTCAACATCTGAAAAGGCTTGCAGTGCTTTGCCTTCAATTAGGTAGCGTTTGGATAAATGACGTACCTTTAAAATGGGTGGGGTAGATTGACTATGCGCAGAGGTGGTTTTCATTTTCTTCCTCCTTTGATTGAGTTTGATCTGTATGTGTGTCAGAGACTTCAAGAGTCATTGGGGAGTGATGACAGCGCACCATGCGTCCTTGTTGCCAATGCTCAACCGGTGGTTGTTTTTGGCACTGATCGCTGCTCATCTGGCAACGATCCAAAAACGCGCACCCTTTTGGTGGTTTCCGCATATCAGGTAAGCCACCCTTGATCGCATAAAGTGTTCGGCTGTGGTTACCAAGCTCTGGTACCGATTGCAGTAATCCTTGTGTGTAAGGGTGAAGCGGGTTGGAAAAAAGTTGTGTGATTTCAGCTTGCTCGACTATTTTTCCTGCATACATGACCGCGACGCGATCGCACATTGAAGCAACTACTGAAAGGTCATGAGTGATGAATATAACCGATAGATTTTCACTGTTGACGAGCTCTCTTAGCAGAAGAATAATTTGTGCTTGAATAGTGACATCGAGCGCTGTCGTAGGTTCATCTGCAATGAGTATTTTGGGCTCACAGCTTAACGCTATCGCAATCATAATTCTCTGTAGCTGCCCACCTGAAAATTGATGGGGATACTTATCGAGTGCCATGCAAGGATCAGGCAGGTGTACTTTGTTAAGTGATTCGAGTGCTCGTTCTTGTGCTTTTGATTTGGAGCACGAGTGGTGGGCCGTGATGATGTCACGCATTTGCTGACCGATGCTGAAATATGGGTTCAACGCCGTCATCGGGTTTTGAAATATCATCGCAATGTCTTTGCCACGTAGCGTGCTCAGCGTCTGTTCTGTCGCATTGAGAAGGTTTCTTCCGTCATAAAGTATCTCCCCTGAGATCTGCGAATTTTGCGGAAGCAGCCCTAAGCAAGCGGTTGAGGTAAGAGATTTACCACAGCCAGACTCACCCACTAATCCCAATAGTTCCCCTTGTTTCAATTCAAGATTACAGCCGTTAATGGCGTGCACCTTAGAAAGGAACCCAGGAAAATGTACGTGTAAGTCTCGAATCGACAATATGGTTTCGTCCATCGCTCTTATCATGGCTTAATCCTTACCAGTAAATTTCGGGTCAAGTGCATCACGCAGACCATCGCCTAATAAATTGGCCGCGAGTACGGAGATAAATATCGCCAATCCAGGAAATACAGCGGTCCACCAATATTCTAAAAACAGCGATTGAGCATTACCGATCATTAAGCCCCACTCTAGAGTGGGTGGCACGGCGCCTAATCCTAGAAAGCTAAGGGCTGCTGCCCATAAAATTACGTAACCAAAGTCCATGGAAACTTGCACGAGTAGAGGCGTCATAGCATTAGGTAGTAGGTGACGAAACATAATTGAAATGTGGCTTACACCGATAGATTTAGCGGATTCAACATACAGCTCGTGTCTTACTGTCATCACTGAAGCTCGAAGGATTCGTGCATACCAGGGGAACCAAGAGAGTGCGATTGCAAGCATGACGTTAAACAGTCCAGGACCTAATATCGCAATCATACAAATCGGCAGTAACATCGGTGGAAAGGCGAGGAAGATATCGGACAGTCGCATCAAAATGGTATCAATGCGGCCTCCACTGTAACCTGCGATGAGACCGATAGGTAGGCCAATCAACAGCGATAAAACAACGGTCACGACACCAATGGTTAATGAGGTTCGCCCTGCATAAACAACTTGAGAAAAAATATCACGCCCTAGGTTGTCGGTACCAAACCAGTGTTGTGCATTGGGCGCTTGCAGCTTGTGAGCAAAGTTAATTTGGCTTGGATCATAGCTGGCGATCCAGGGTGCAAAGGCTGCGGTTAGTATCATAAACAATAACAGTGCCGCGCCAATAAACAACAGCGGGTAACAGCCAAACTGATACTTAAACCAAGCCCATTTATACGCCAGTGAGTGAGGCGATGGAGCTTGAGTGTGTGGTGAGATCGTATCCATACGTTACTCCTGAGGTGTCAATCTTGGATCGACTGAGAAGTAGATCAAATCGACAATAAAATTCACCATGAGGTAACTGCCCGAAAGAAACAGTGTTACCCCCATGACAGCGGGAAAATCATTGGTAATAACGGCGTTGACGACATAGCGCCCTATACCAGGCCAATCGAATACAGACTCGACGATGACGCTATTGCCTAACATGAAGCCATAGGTCAATCCGACAACGGTAAGTAACGGAATCAAAGTAGCCTTTAAGGCGTAGAAAAAGTAAATTCGTTTTGGACTCAGTCCGTAGGCATGCCCTGTACGTACATAATCTTGCTTGAGAACTTCGACCATTAAGTTTCGCGTGGTGCGGACAAAGATAGCGAGTGTTGAAAGGCTCAACGTGAGAATGGGCAGAATCATATGACGCAGTACATCATTAAAGACTAACCAGTTTTGACTGATCACGGAATCCAGTAAAAAAAAGCCCGTAATCGGTGTGAAGCCACTGTCTATCATTAATTCTGCGGAGATCCTCCCCTGTAATGGTAGCCAACCAAGCACACCGTAAAACAGCATTTGCAACATGATAGCGAGAAAAAATGAGGGTACAGCAACCCCAATGATCGACACACTTCGTGCACTTTGATCAACGAGAGTGTTCCGCTTTACGGCTGACCAAACTCCTATGGGGACACCAATAAATATCGAAAGAGTAATAGCAATAGTCACCAATTCAATTGTCGCTAGCATGTGAGATTTGATATCAACGGTGACAGCTTGCCCTGTACGTAAGCTGACGCCAAAGTCGCCCATCAATGCATTTTTCACGTAGCTTGCGTATTGGTAAACGAGTGGTTGATCTAACCCCAGTTCTACCTTGGCTTGTGCGACTTGCTCTGCCGTTGGTTTGGCACCTAACATCATCTCAACAGGCGAGGAAGGTAGCACTCGAGTTAAGAAAAAAGTGATGGTCAGAACACCGAACAATATGCCCAGTAACATCCCCAAACGCTTAAACATATATCGTTTCATCTGACCATCTCCTTATGACTAGTCCTTAATGGATAAGTATTAGTCTTTGGTTAATGGATAGAAGAACGTTGCTGTATATGCGGGGTTTGCTCTTACACCAGCCAACTCTTTACGATAAATATTACGCCCTTTTAGATCGGCATAGAATATCGCGACGGCATCATCGACCAATATGCGTTGTGCTTGTTGATATAGATCGATCGCTTGAGGTCTATCCGAGCCTTCCAGTTGTACGCCCCTATCAACCAGTTCATCGTATTGAGTATTGGAGTAGTGTGAGAGGTTAAAGGATGCGCTTTCTTCGGTACGGAACAGACCTACCAACCAATCTGATGGCGTTGCGTAAGTTGGCCACCATGTCATGGATTGCAGGTTCGGCGCTGTGCGAAGGTTTTTAGCATCGTTCCAAATCTTGCCCCAAGGTCCTGGTTTTAGCTCCAAAGAGACACCGATTTGTCGTAAGTTCTCTTGGTACAGAAGTGAGGCGTTTTTGTACGATTCCGAGGAGTTAATATAAGCTAAAGAGATGTTCCAATCGCTTTTAGGAACACCTGATTGTTTCAGTAATTCTCTTGCTTTCGCTAGGTTAAACTCGGGTGCTTTGATGCTGTCATCTGCGCCCCACATAGTGCTTGGAATGACCCCTTTTGCTACGGTTGCCCCGCCTGCATAAACATAATCAACAACCGATTCATAATCCCAAGCCAGCGACAGTGCTTGACGGAACTTAACGTTATCGGTTGGGTATTTTTGTGTATTGATTAAGAACTGAGAGTTTTTCCACGAGGCAGTATCTTGCACTACGATGTTCTTATCATTAGCTAAAGATTGTACTAAGTCGGCTGAAGGCAAAGAGATGAAATCTGCGTCACCTGCTTTGATCATTTGAACTTGAGTGGCTGGGTTAGACACGAGCTTTAGCACGACGCGATCAAGCTGCTTATCGTTCCATCCACCCCAAAAAGAATCATTTTTATCGAGAACGACATGTTGCCCTTTCTGCCACTGCGACACTTTGTAAGGGCCAGTTCCGGCCGCATTGCCTTGGTTAAACCACTCACTGCCTTTGTCTGCAGCGGTCGGTGAATAGATGTAAGCACCGTATTGGGACGAGGCGATGAGATCTATCGCTGCAGGTGATTTGGTTTTGATTGTTAGTGTGTAGTCGTCACTGGCTTCAATTGAGTCGACTGATGACCAGATATAGTAAGCGCCTTTTTTCATGTCGATAGTGCGCTGTAGAGACAATTTCGCGGCTTCGGCATTGAAAGGGCTACCATCATGAAACGTGACATTCTTTCGTAGGTTGAATGTCCATGTCAGTCCGTCTTGGCTGACATTCCAATCCGTAGCCAAAGCCGGAGAAAACTTCTCGTCACTTCCAGGAGGGTTGTACCAAAGAAGTGGTTCGTAAACATTACTGAGCATCACTACTTCCATAGAAAAGGCGATGGCGGGATCCCAGTCCTTAATATCGGCATACATAGCGTACGTTGCCGAATTAGGGGCAGATGCGATAGTTAGAGGCGTGTATAGAGCGCCGAGAGTGACAATTCCAGACAGAGCGATACGAGCAGGCAATGAATTTAATTTAAGCAAAGACATACTAATTCCTTATAGAAATGATTTTACCGATTAGTAACGTTTAATTAACAATAATCACACTAGCAAAACACCCATATAGCGGATAGAACCAACCAAGCAGTGTTGATGGATCCAGATACGGGCAAGAGGAAATTAGGGGTTTACGGAGGTTGAACGTGGAAGAGAAAGGGGGGACTTAAGTAAAGGGGCTCATGCAGTCAGGGTCTAGACCATCACCACAGAAAGCCGTGTAGATCCTTGTGAGTTGGAAGCTTTTCGACTTAGCTGGTTTTTAACGATATGGCTGGTTTATAACAATACGAGTGAGTGGCCGAGAATCGTGTCGACTGATATTATAAACATTTAGTTACAATTCGAGAATGAAAGAAGGCGCATTTTACCGACGTTGAAGAAGGAGAGTAGTGAGTATTGAATGCATCGGACTGTGAAAAGGTCAATGATTACGGCTCGATATCTGAGTTCAACCCCGCGGCTCTAAGGCACTCTTCAGCATGACTGGTGACCAAGAAATGGCTGGCTCCATCAATGACATGTTTATCGCTGTTTGGTAAGTGTTCGTTTAGGTGATCACAAATCGCATTCGCGACTGGATTTGATAGAGTTCCACATACGAGATGAATAGGTACTGTGCATAATTTTAAATCTAACAGAGTGTAAGAGGCAGCCAAATCCATATCCCAATGGCGAATGTTATTTTCAACCAAGGGTTCCATCCCTTGCTTAATAAAATCAGGGAGTGAATCGAACGCGCCTTCCCCAGCCCAAAAGTCGATAACCTGACCACAAACATAAGGTGCTTTCTTGGCAGCACCACGTCGATAGGTGGATAAAAACGTGTCGACTATATTGGTCATATCATTATCTTCTGAACGCCTTAAAACCCAGACGGATACAGGTTCAAATAGGGTGACTTTTCGCAGCTTTAAGCTTCCTTCTAAAGCTTGGGCTAACGCAATGCTGGCTCCAACTGAATGACCAACTAGGTGAATAGGCTGATCGGTTAACGCTGTGACAACCTGTTTCAATAGGGTTAGCTCGGTTTCCATGGAAGGGTTAGAGAAATCAGTCGGTTCAGGTGCACCGCAATGGCCGGGAAGCTTAATCAAAATACAGTGATAGCGCTTGCTAAGCTGTTCAACCATCTTTTTCCATGTGGATGTAGACGCGTAAGAGCCGTGGAGAAAGACGATGGGGTCTCCATTTCCATACTGCTCAAAATAGGGCGCTATGTTCATAGGTATTCCAACTGAAGAATGAAACGATGGCAATGTCTAAATTATCAGTATAGAACATGAAAAAGAGGTGACTTCGTATAAAAAACCAAATGAAGTGTGATGTTTAGCACACATTCAATGCCTTGGAATAACAGCGATTTAGGTGTTTTAACAAGGTAGTGGGGAGCAAAACACTAACTGCCTTATCTAAAGCCATTCACAATGTCGGTGGTTGCCCTAATTACTTCATTTGAGGCTGTCATTTACTCATTAGCTCAAAACATGCTCTCACTGGTAACATGCTGTTTTTTCAAGCTGTTCTGATAAATAAAATCTGGCCAGCATGGTCTTTATCAGTCTGAGATTCGGTATTATGGATAATCATGTAGAGTTTACCTTTGAAGTGCTTGAGGGAGCTTATGACTTTAAAGTCGAGAGTTTTCAAGTGTCTGAAGCGGTTTCCTGCCCTTTTAGTGTCACGCTTTCGATTTTGTCTGAAGCGAACGACATTACCTTTGAAGATTTAAGCCGCCAAACCGGAGTTCTTACACTCTTCGGTCAAGGTAGTCGTTCAGCGCGTCAATTTAATGGACTCATCAGTGAGCTTAAATATCTTGGTCAAGGCCGTCGATTCACTCGTTATCAAATCACCATGGTGCCTCATCTATGGTTCTTAACTCAGCGCAGTGATTGCCGAATTTTTCAGCACCAATCGGCTCCTGATATCATCAAAGCCGTATTAGGTGATGCTCACATTGATGACTATCGTCTAGATCTTCAAGGTGAATACCCAGCTAAAGAGTATGTGCTTCAATACCGAGAGACGGACAGTCAATTCATTCAACGATTATTGGCTGAACACGGAATGTGGTTTTACTTTGAGCATACTGAATCGGCTCATACGATGGTCATCGTAGATAGTAACGATGCAATCCCAGATCTTATCAGCTCACCGCTCAACGCTTCTTATCTCGGCCCTGTGATATACCATGCCGGAGGAGGCGGTAATGCTGACCGTGAACATATTTACGGATTAGAGCAGATAAACAGAGTTAGAACTGGTCATGTAAGCCACAGTGATTATAACTACCTTACTCCTAACATTCCGCAAGTTACAGAAAGCTTTGGTCACCTTGATACCGATTTACAGCTGTTTGATTATCCGGGTCGATATAGCGCGTCACCTGCTGGGCAAATACGTTCAGATGAATGGATGTCGGAGTTTCTGGTCGATAATCTACAAATAGATGCTTCAAGTGACGTAATGCGTTTTGTTGCCGGGTGTTGCTTTAATGTCAGTGAGCACCCGCGAGACGGTATTAATCGAGACTACCTAATGCTGTCAGTGAGCCACATGGGCTATAACCCCAGTGTCCATGAGGAAGAGTCTTCAGAGCAACCTGCAACTTACCATAACCAGTTTTGCTGTATCCCAAGAGATATTACCTACAAAGCGCCAAAACAACCCGCACCAGTGGTTGATGGTGTTCAAACGGCCGTTGTTGTTGGGCCTGAAGGCGAAGAGATATACACCGATGAATATGGACGTATTAAAGTTCAGTTTCATTGGGATCGTTATGGCGAGAATAATGAGCACTCAAGTTGTTGGTTGCGAGTAAGCCAAGTGATGGCTGCACCTAACTGGGGAGCGGTGTACCTACCACGAATAGGCCATGAAGTAATAGTGACCTTTTTGGACGGTGACCCTGATAGGCCATTAGTCACGGGAGCGGTGTATAACGGGTTGCATCAGCCACCCTATGCCTTGCCAGAGCACAAAACGCGAACAGTACTGCGAACTCAAAGCCACAAAGCAGAGGGGCACAACGAGCTCTATTTTGAAGATGAAGCGCAGCAGGAAGAGTTCCACTTCCGCGCTCAAAAAGACATGAAGACTGATGTGCTGAATAACCGCTACAGACACATTGGAAACGATGAAGAGCTCACCGTTGGTCGTGATCAAGAAAATACTATTGATGGTAACCGACGAGAAACCATCGATGGAGACAAAACGTCTATCACTAATCAAACCTTTACTGAGACCGTTGAGCAAGACGTCACGGTAACCTATAACGAAAATGAATCAGTGAATGTGGCTAATGATCGAGAGTTAACGATGGGCGGCCATAGAAAAACGGCCATTGGTAAGAATGACGAGCTAACCGTGGATGGTGATCAGTCAAGCGTTGTTTTTGAATCGCGCTCTTCTGAGGTGGCGAAAGAAGAGTCGCTCAATGTCGGTGGGAATTTGGACGTGCAAGTGAGGGGCAACACATCGATTAAATCCTCTGCTGAAACCACAGTCATTTCTGCCGATGAAATAAAAGTTCATGTTGGATCTGCAGGCATTACGCTGAAGAACAATGGCAATATTTCAGTCTACGGCTCTTCGATTATGGTGGATGGCAGTGCGAACGTTAAAATTCAGGGCGGTGCAGTCAAAATCAACCCATCAGCCGCTGCGTCTCGATTTGTGGGGGTGAACATGCGCCCTCAAATCGTCAAACCAAAACCAGAAATGACATCAGAATGTTACGCTGCGATAACCGAAGCGGGCAACATGATGCAAGAGCTTTGTCAATGCGATAAGGGGGGCGTATGTCAACTTCACAGCTAGACCCTTTATGGAATATTGATGTTAACCAACAGCCGACGATTCACTCTGAAGAACAGGTCTACGCGTTGATTGAACCAACAGTGTGGAAAGATTGGAAAGAGCAGTTATTGAATAAGAGTACTCGGGATGTTAGTCAAACTCAGGCTATACCATTATTCAATCAAACCCGATTTGCACAGGTTGAAAACGGCCCGGTTCTGGTTCATTTGAACAACAGTGAATGCGCTCTCAAACTCTGCATTGAACAATTTGAAACCAAGCCGAGTGGATGCTTTGTATACGCCGATGAATCAATTGAACTTTCAACATTATTGGCCTCGCTTCGCAGCCGCATCGTGGTGCAAAAAGGGAAAGCTGAGATGCTAATACGTTTTAATGAGCCTCGACAGCTAGTGATGTTAATGGGCTCAATGAGTGAGCATGAAAGAAGAGAGTTTTTTCCAGTACTGTCTCGCCTGCATTGGTACAACCGAGACTGGTTAAGCGTGGTTTTATCTCATATTCCCATCGATTCACTACCCTCTGATATTTGGTCACTGACTGAAGAGCGATTAGACACCATGCAGCATATCGCTTCTCAGTGGCGATTAAGTTAATGGCAGCGACTGTCACACATTCAGTGTTAACCGATTAATGGTAAAGAAGTATCTATCATGAGCAAAACATACCTTGTAAAACCTGGCGATACGCTACTGCAAATTGCCATTGAACAGAATACACAATTCAATACTCTGCTTGAGCTAAACCCCAAGTTTCAAACCAACCCAGATCTAATCAAAGTAGGAGAGGCCGTCATTCTTCCTGATGAGGAAGCGTTAGAGCCGATAGAGCTCAATGCGCCAGATGAGTCTCAAGATGAAGAGGCGTCATTTGATGAGTGTGGTGATGTGGTTGCTGCAAGTCTCTGCGCAACAATGGAAGTGCACGACATTCTCTTTGTCACAGGGGAAAGCCCATTAGAGTATTACAGCCTAGATGAAGCGTCTGTAGAAAAGCTCAATATTGAAGTGGGGAAGGTTAATAATCACCTTGAAGACTACACTAAACTGTGTGAGCTAGCACCAGGCAAAGGGGAGGTGGTGAGCACCCAGCAAGCCGAACAGTTACATGATGCTCGCCAAAGGTGGTACGCCAAAGCGCATAACAACCAAATATTACCCGCACCTTCAATGAGAGAGGTACCAGAGAAGCCAGCGGGCGATTCTACTCAAATTACCATTCGCGGCAAACTGGCTGAGCTAGAAAAGCGTCGTCGTATTGTCAATATGCATGGTGGATGGCTGAGTCAGCAATCTGAAAAATTCTTGAAAGCCGAAGTGTTAGCACGTATTGATTCAGAGCACGCTTACTACAAAAGCTTAGTGAGGGAAGAGACAAACGAGTCACTGACAAGGGGGCCCAAAAAAGCGACAGATAGCATGCCTCATCACCTCGTTGAAGTGTATTCGGTGAAAGAGAATAAGACTCTATACATTAGAAATAAAGAACTCGATAAGTCAAAAAAAACAACGGGCTGGCAGAAAACCGCAAGAGCCAAAGAAACAAGAACCGTCGTCAATAGTGGTGACTTACAAGGTATTGGTAAGGCCATTATTGATGACATTGAAAAAGATGTCATTAAAAAGTCACTAAGCCCTACGCTAAAGGATAACTTAGTGAAATGGCAGCCCAAGGGTTTTAAAGGAGCGGAATGGAAAGCAGCTCGTTATATCTTAAATGATGATAAAGAGACGGTGTTTGCTATTAGTACAGAGGCACAGATGTTGCGCTGGGCAGCGTCTGGCAGTGTTGACGCGGAAGTGGATGTTAGTGAAGCCGAGGCCAAACTAGGCATTGGGGCAGCTACCAGTTTTTCGTTATTTGAAGCGAAGGCTACCATTGCACAATATTACCCCTACGAAAATGGCTTGGCGGTTGGTTTTAGTTTTATCAACGCTAATAAAGAGACTGAATATTACCCATTTGGCTGTTTTCGCCTTGAAGGGAAGGCTGAAATAGGATGTTTCATTGGTCGAACGGCTGAAACCAGTGCGCAAGCTCACCCTAATCTTCCTCGTAGAAAAGATACTAGTGATCACCCATCAAAAGAAGCTGCTAACAATATAGATGAGAACGGCAGCAGTATCGGCGCTCTTTTCGTACCAGACATAGAGATGGGTCGCAGCCCTAAAGGAGACATCGGTTTTAAGGTAGATGTATTTCAAGGCGCGAAACTCAGCGGTCAATTAACAGGGGCGATGGAATGGTTGCCACCCGAAGACGCTCATACTGATAAGTTTAAAGCGTTAGCGAAGATCACCACTGAAGCGAATGTGGCCATAGGTAAAGGGTTTAAGTTTGATTTTCAACTAGCAATGCGTGGAACTAAGTTTTATGTCTACTGGTCTGGTCGTATTGTCTATGGTAAAGGCGGCGGAGGCAGTTTTGCTACCGAAATAGATTTGGGGAACCTCTGGGACTTAGCCAAGATTATTTTGCAAGGGTTACAGCATGTGGATTATAGGGTGTTGGGCAACATTGATAAGGCAACATATCAATATCTAGTTGATTCAACAATTATCGCATATGCATCGAAGTTAGTTAAGAGTCCAGTAGGAGCTTTTGAGAAAATTGTAACAAGTAGCCAAACTGAGTATGCGGAATTGAAATTGCGATTTGACCAAATGAAAGATCGTAAAGAAATGGCGTTAATTTTGGCTGAAAGAATTCTTAGCAATACTACAGGGGGTGACGTTTCTTTTGATAGCCTACAACCTGAAGCTATAGGGAGAATGTTATCTATTCTTGTTGAGCAGTTCCCTTTTAGCTTTAATCAAGATCAAGAAAATGCCATATGTAAACTTTTATCAGAAAGTACATACAGTTGGCATAAGTTTGAGGAGATTTTATTACATATGAGTACAGATGGAAGAAAAGGGGATGAAAGAACATTATTTTCAAATTTGGGAAGAATTAATGCAATTTTAGATGGGCGTCAGCAGCGTGATTTTAATCTTTGGGTGTCAGAGCTTGTAGCGGTAGATAAAGTTCAGAAGATAGATTCCGTACCTTACATAGCGTTAAGTGGTGAAGCATTAAGTAAGAAGAAGCTTATAGTTATAAGTCAGTGCGCAGAGCAAAATATCCCACACTGCTAAAGTCTGCCCCTATTTAAAGGGGCTTATATTTTACTATTTAAATGATGCTACTGACGAACATCGGAAAGAGATTACAGAATACCGTTCTAGTTTGGGTGGTTCATATGACCGATCAAAGGTCATAGTGTTTGTACCATCGCGTACTACTTTAAGAGTGCCGTCTTCAGGACCCAATGGGTTGTACTTAGGCGACACTTGATAGTAGTTTGGAGAATACCAGTCATTAACCCATTCTCTAATTTGGTTACTCATATCGTATATACCTAAAGGAGTAGGAGGGTATTTTCCTATAGCTGCACTGAGGCTTACAGGAGCATTTACTTCTTCATGTTTGATTTCAATATATATTCCACTCTCAGGTATGATGTATGAATCACCATCAAATTGCAGGTATCCGTTATTTGTTGCGTAATAGTTTTTCTTACCTTCACTACGAGCGGCGTACTCCCACTGTGCTTCCGTTGGTAAATCGAAAGGTAATGATGTTACTTCACCAAGCCATAAACAATAGTCTTTAGCTTCTTGCCACTTTTTTGTCCACGCTATAAGATTGCTGCCATTATCCATAAGTTCATGGTATGTACTGGAGTTTCTGTTAATATCCGCGTTCGGTTGATCATACGAGTTATAAGCAACTGGTAGTCCGTTTATTTGCCTCATCCACTCCATATCAGAAAAACTGGTCTCATAAGCTGACATAGAATATGAGTCTAATGTGACATCATGCAAATACGCAGCCCCGGTTTCAACACTGGTTGGTGAGCTCAAACATTCTACATCTGGGGTCCAGTCAATGCGGTTTACGGTGCCACTGGGTACTTCACAAGGCATACCAAAATCCCCCATGTCAAAACTGCCACCTTCAACAAAGACAAGGTTTTCAATCGCACGAACGGCCACGTCGGCTGCATTGTATTTCAGCTCGTCGCTTGCGCCAGGATAGAGCTTTTCGATGTTGTTGGAAATGGTCTCTATCTGCTCTTGCGAAGCGTTATCACTACTGAGTTTACTGGCCCAATTTGTATCACTGCATGCCCCTACGACAGGTAGCAATATAACCAATCCTAACCATTTGTGTTTCATATTTATTATTCCCTATTCTAATGCATGTATTTTAAACAATTTTTGCTGATCTAAGTAGGGATGCGAGAGTGAGAAGGTGGAACGAAGTTCAAATAAATATGGGTAGTTATTCTTCATTAATTAACTAGCTGTAAGAACCAACTCGTTGAGATGAATTTAGAGGCGTGATTTTGGTTGGTTTTTACGTCTAGTGAGAGGCAATTAGATAGCGTAAGTCTATTATTTTCTTAAAATAATAGTAAAATCCTCATTCGCGTACCCTTCAATTATTTCAACGTTAGGACACAAGGTTTTGCAGTAGAACAAAACACCTTGTTTATTGTATCCAGTAAGTAAGGTTTGTTTAGGAAAAGAACTAGCGTCGAGCAGGTTAAATATGACGGTTTCATGTGCCATTTCATACATACGAGTAATTATCTTGGTGATGTAGTCAGGATCTCGGCTTCGATAGTTTAAAGAGCCGCTAGCAACGACGATATCCGCACCCTCAATAATGAATTGGCTGATATCGCTACGGATAAACTGGCAGATATCTCGTTCATTGAGCAGTCTTCGTTTTGCTGCTTTTAAAAACTGGTGCTGCTGATCAACACCCGTGTACGTAGACAGTTGGGAATCGAGAGAAAGATAATCATAGAGTTCACCATAGCCGCACCCAAGATCAAGCAGGTGCTTACCATTGAAATTAGCAGCCTGCTTAATCACCTCGAAGCGTGAAAATTGGGATTTGTCGCTAGACCAACCTAGGATCTTTGAAAAGTTTCCTGACCACTTTTTAGTACGATTGTAGTGGAATAGATAAATGTTGAGTCGGTCTAAAAGATGCACAGTTTAAGGGCCTTAGGTTACTTTCTGTAATATAAACATTTGATAACCAAACTCGCCTAAGAAGTGTTGATAGATCTCTACTTCTTTTGCTATGTCTTGAAGCGCTTGCGCTGTTGGCATCGTGGCTGTGAGATCTTCAAGACGCTGTTTTAATGGCATCCAGTAGTTTTGCCAAGATTGCTGGCTAAGCGAGAAGTGTTGAACCACTTCATAACCTGCTGCTTTGATCTGCTCTAATCTTTTGTCGACAGTTTGAATGTCGGGGTATTCACTCGCCCAAAACGTAGAGGTTTCTTCACTTGGAGAGTCGGTTAACCAAACTAGGTCGCTCACCATTAGCATACCATCATCTTTAAGTAGTGGTCGCCATTGTTTCAGCGCATTGGGTGTACCCATAATATACGCACTGCCTTCTGCCCAAATTAGGTCAAAGCTTGCGTTATCAAAAGGCAGTTCTGTCATACTAGCGCAGACTGGTGTTACTCGTTCCGTTAATTTTTCGTTCGCTAACGTGTTATTAAGGCGCAGCAGGGCAGACTCTTCATTGTCTACCGCTGTGATTGGAGCATCACATTGATTCGCAAGAACCGTGGTCGCTGAACCATTGCCGCAGCCAATCTCTAAAATTGAGCGTGGCGGTTTAGGTAAGTGAGTAAACGCTTTTAGTGTATCGCTTTCACTGCCGGGGCCCCAACGTTCTAGTGTTTCGAAGACGGTCATAAAGTCCGCCATGTATTGTTCGTGTTCGTTCATGTCTTTTGATAGCCATTTTAAGCGCAGTGCTTCTTTCTCGTTAAAACCCTGCTTAATTAACCAATCTAAATGTGCATCAGGCGCAAGCTTATCGACGCTCTCGTGCCAAGCTTTGAGGTCTCCCTCACCAAGCATGGAGGAAAGTAGCTGTCGAGATTGCTGCTTTTTTTTGATCTCTTGATCTAGTGTGCGAAGCCGATTCTCAAGCAGAGTTCGGTCTACTTTCGCTTCTAAGCACGCCTTACACTCATTGAGCGTTAGACCGCCTGCTTGAAGTTGCTGAAGCAATAGCACGCGCTGAACATCTTTGTCTGAATAGACTCGATAGCCATTAGCCTGCCTTTGCCCTGAAATCAGCTTCTGCTTTTCATAATAGAGTAGGGCGGTACGTGATAGCCCTACTTTCTTAGCCAGCTCTGAGATGCGATACGCCATTGAATGATCCACATAGTTAGAGTTTATACCTTAAGTATATAGAGACTTTAAACTGTAAAGCTATAGACAGGTCAATCAAAGTCTCAAATATTATTAGGCACTATTTAGAGTTCGAAAGCTGGGGAATAATATTAGCTAGTGAAGTTGTAGTGTATTTGGCACCTAATGTCGCTTTCATTTTCCGTCCATCTAAAAGAACTGGTTGTTGCCATAGGTAACGCATTTTGAACACCTCCCTAACTAGCGGTACAAAAGGAACTATGAGTTTATACGCCCACCAATGAAACCGTGTGACCTTGAGCGTAATGTTGTGTGAAGTAAAAGCGTGTTGCCAATCGACTTGGGATAGCCTTAAACCGGGGTCATGCCACACTTCAAATTGAGATTGTGGTTGTGAAAGTAACTTTGCGCAATTGGTGCATAAGTCAGGTAAAAATGACCAAAAGTGGATGTGGTTTTCATTGTGGGGAAACGCTATGGTAGCTCGACTCTCTTTCTGTTTTAGTGTCATATCTAACCAAGTAAAATGGGTATCAGGGCCAATGAAATCACCAGCTCTTACTATGGTGACCTTCGCGCCATTTTTAGTGGCTGTTCTTAGTCTATCTTCCATTTGCACCCGAATCTTTCCTTTCTCTGAAATAGGCTTCATTGGCGTATCTTCCGCAATTAGATCTGAACTAGGGGCGAAATTGTAGACATTGCCAGGAAATAGAATGCGAATGTTCATTTTCTCAGCGACGCGAACGGTAGGCTCTAGCAAAGGAAGAGCCTCTTCGCCCCAGCGGTAATAGACCGGATTGACTGCGTAAACAATTAAATCAACACCTTCTGCAGCGTTGGTCACGTGTGATTCATTGTTTGCGTTGCCAACCATAATATCTTGCGACGGAAGCCATGTCGGTGCTTTGGATTTGTCTCTCATCAACCCGCGAATATTCCAACCTTCTGCTATTAAAGCGAGTGCCATCTGTTTACCAAAGTTGCCTGTAATGCCTAGAATAAGTGCTGTTTTCATCTTGTTTCCTCCAGTTGATGGCACTATTCTACAATTTGATTTCAAATAGAGAATAGGCAGGATTTACTAATGGATATTCACATATGAATAGCAATAACTGGCAATGGTGGCACTATTTTTTATCAATAGCGGAAAAGGGAAGCCTTAGTAAAGCCGCTGAACAGTTGGATGTCTCGCAACCGACATTGAGTCGTCAGTTGCTTTCTATGGAAAAACAGTTGGGGCATTCACTGTTTGATCGTAGCACTCAGGGCTTAACGTTAACCAACTTTGGCGAGAGCTTAGTTGAAGAGTGCAGGCAGATGCAGGCAAGCGCAGAGCGATTAGAAAGATTAGCTGCTGGGCATAAATCAACCTTGAGTGGTCGTGTTCGTCTTGCTGCCAATGAGCTGGTGGCACTTTACTACTTACCTAAAATTTTGCCGCTATTTATGCAGCGCTATCCTGAAGTATCCGTTGAGGTCGAGGTGAGCAATCTCGCAAGTAATCTCGATAAACGAGATGCTGATGTTGCGGTACGTATGTTTGCGCCAACCCAGCTTGATTTGGTTTGTCGCCGAATCATGGAGATCCCACTTGGCTTTTTTGCCAGCAGTGAATACTTAACTAAAAATGGTGTTCCTAAGTTTCCCGATGAGATCTTTAAACATCGGGTGATTGGTTATGACCGCGATAAGCAGTTTGAGAACGCAGGGCAAAAATTGGGCTGGGAAGTGAATAATGAGCACTTTTTAATGCGAACAGATTTTATGCCGATGCACCTTGAGTTTGCTCGTCATCATGGGGGTATTGTCGTCACCCATAAGAACCTTTGCTTTGAAGCTGGCCTTAAAGAGATAAACGCCGGTATAGACTTACCACCCTTGCCTGTTTACCTAGCTTGTCATCGTGATGTTCAGCACAATAAGAAGATTCGAGTATTGATGGACTTTCTAGCTGAGCATTTGCCTGCTCTTATTTGAGGTATAGCTCATTACGTTAAGCTGTATCTGTTGGTGAACGCCTATATCAGGCCTTACTACGGTGGCTTTAATCACTGCTTCAAGTGAGTCAGCCCTTCATACAAATAATCAAGAAATGCTCTTAACTTTGGCGTCGCCCCTCTATGGCTAGGGTAAATGGCATATAGGTTAACGGGTTCAAATTCCCACTCTGGCAATACCTTGACTAACTCTCCTCTTCCGACTAATTCTTTTACCATGTATTGAGGCAGTTCAGAGATTCCCATTCCGTCGACCGTTAACTGTTTTAAAACACTAAAATCATCGCACTTTAGAACTGGTTTTATCGCGATTTGTACCGATTCTGTTTGGTTCTTCAAGGTCCAAATAGGTTTGCGCTCTTTGGCACTCATTAATAAACATTCGTGATTCGTCAGGTCGTTAGGCTCTGTTGGTAACCCCCGTTTCTCTTGATAACCTGGAGAACAGTAGAGCGATAAACAAAGACGCGATAGCTTTTTAGCGACTAGATTGGAAAGGCTGAGTTCTCCGACTCGAATAACCACATCGTAGCCCTCTTCCAACACATCAACCCTTCGATTAGTTAAATCGAGCTCAATATCGATATCAGGGAAACGTTGATGGAATGTAGGGATGAGTCCTGCGAGCATACTTTGACCGATAGCGACGGAAGCACATACCTTGAGAGTCCCTTGTGGTCGTTCAAGCATGGTTTCGACAGCGAGTTGTGAGGCCGAGACTTCTTCTTGGATACGGCGACAATACGCATAATATTGCCCACCAATTTCAGTCAAATGCTGGGTACGAGTCGAACGCTCCAGTAATCGAACTCCAAGCTTTTCCTCTAAGCGGGTGACTTTGCGGCTAATGTTGGATTTGGGTAGCCCCATTGACTCTGCGGCCGCCGTAAAGCTTCCTGCTTCAACGACGGTAGCAAAAACCAGCATATCGTTAATGTCTTGCATCCTTTCTGCCCTCTCCATTTTATTATTACCTAATATAGAACAATGTTATATCAATCTGCTCATATATCAATTAATCGCAACATTCTATTATCAATCCATCGCTAACGACTCACACGATGAGCCAAGAAAGAAGGAATAGATTATGGATATGCTGACACTCTCTCAACTGCCTCAAGGTGGATTCGCAGGGCTTAAAGAAAAGCAGCTAGTAAAAGATGAACGCGTTTTTGGTTCACGAAAATCAGCGCAAGCATTTAACGGTATCGGCAGTTTTGTTTACTTGGCGGATGCAAATTTTCAGCCTTACGGCGAAACGGGGATGCACCCACATCATGAAATTGATGTCATTAGTGTCATGGCCAAAGGGCGAATTGAACATGCAGGTTCTTTAGAGCATGGACAGGGCTTAACAGCGGGTACCGTTCAAGTACAACGAGCAGGCGGTGAAGGGTTTTCACACAATGAGATTAACCCAGATGGTGTGCCAAATCAGATGATTCAGTTATGGGTCTTGCCTGAAACACCGGGGCAAGCGGCAGGTTATAAGGTCTACCAGCCACAAAAAGGTAACCGAACACGCGTTTACGGTGGTAACACCGATGATCAAGAAACATTTGCTAGCCGCACCGTCATTGATGTTTTTCAAGCTGGAAGAGGCGAAGCGACATCACACCAAGGTGAAGTTCTGGCTTACCTAAGTGTGGGTAGCGCAACCATGAATGGCACGACTGTTGAGGCTGGCACGTTAGTTCGTACCAACAAGCTGGAGTTTATCGCCAGCAGTGACAGCCAACTCATTCTTATTTACACCGAATAATATATTTCAACATTTTTACTAAACCAAGGTCGCAGTTGCGATGACATCTATTAAGTGAGGGATACACCATGGCAACGAACAAATTTTCTGAATTCTTAACGCCTGAAAACTCAGTGCTGGCGATGATCGACCACCAAACAGGTCTTATGGTGGGGCTAGGTGACGAGCACCCAACTGTGTTGAAGAACAATATTTTGGCATTGACGAGAACAGCGAAAGCGATCAATTTGCCGTCGGTTGTGACAGCTAGCCTACCAGAGGGGCCAAACGGACCAGTAATTCCAGAAATTCCAGAAATACTGGGCGTTGAAGTTATCGAACGTGAAGGGCAGATTAATGCGTGGGACAGTCAAGCGTTCAAGCAAGCGATAGAAAAGACCGGGCGCAAGAAAATCATTATGGCGGGAATTGTTACTGATGTTTGCCTATTGTTCCCTGCGTTATCTGCGGTGCAAGAGGGTTATGATGTGTATGCCGTTATCGATGCTTCGGGGACTTGGAACAAAACGGTTCAAGAGGTCACCATTCAACGCTTAACTCAAGCAGGCGTTAAAGTGACAACTTGGGCCTCAGTACTGGCTGAGTTAATGAACGATTGGCGCAGTGATTACGGTGACGTGTTAGGCCGTGTACTAGCGGACCACACAACCAAATATGGTTATGTGATGAACAGTTATTTTGCTAAAGGCTAATCTGACTTTTATTCAAAGAAAATCACTACTGAGAGAGGGTATAGATATGAGTGGCGGACAAAACAGTTCGCCACCCAATAAACATTGGGTGGCGTTATATACTTTTTTAATATTGCTGCCGTTGGTGTATTGGATTCCACCACTAGTGAGCAGTTATTTCACTGAACAACCGCTTACCGTTACTGTGTTGTCAGTCGCAGCTATTGTTCCTGTAGTCTCGTATGTGGGACTACCATTAGCCATTAAATGTCACATACGTTTCAAGCCGCAGTGGCTGGCTAAATGACTAGAAAGCCAATTACAAGTCATGGCTAGGAGAGAAACGAGAAGCTAGAGAATTGAGACACCTTCTTTTTCTACAACTGATGTGGCATTAGCGCGTTCAATTATTTTAAGTAGTACCGTTTGAATCACTTCGCTCTCTCTTGCGTCGGTATCGCTGTTAAAGCGCTCCTCTTGAACTTCGCCACCTTCTTCGAGGGTAAATTGAACAGAAACTCCAGTCGCACAGTCTGCATTGATGCCAAAATACTCGATGCAGATTTGTGGGTAGCCTTTAAAGCCTTTGTTAACTTGTTTTGCGATTCGCTTTTTTGCCTTGTCTACATTCATATTTCACCCTTGTTATCTTTAAAACTGGAAAAGAGAAAGCACGGTTTACATTGTAAAGTGACTGTCTAGTTAATCAGAGAATAACACGTGATCAACGAATAATCAGTGATAGAAGAAGGAGATATTAATCGAGTAAATAGAAAGCCTACTAGCAACGCTAGCCACTAGTAGGAAGACTATTTTTGAACTAGAGCTTCACAATCAACTTACCTTGATTTTCACCGGTCAGTAGAAGGTTTAAACCTGACATTGCACTCTCTAACCCATCCAGAACATGACTGCGATATTGAACCTTACCTTGCATCACATATGGGGTTAGTTTGCTCAATAACGCGGGAACATCGCCAAAGTGATCGGGCATTGCAAAACCTTGAACGGTGATACGTTTTTTAATGAGATTAATCCAGTTTGGGCCGAGAGCCGGGGTTTCGCTCGTGTAATCAGCGATCATGCCACACACGACGATTCGACCATGGGTATTCATTCGATTGTAAATAGAGTGCTGAATAGGCCCTCCAGTGTTTTCAAAAAACAGGTCAACGCCATCAGGAGTTAACTCAATCAGCTGTTTATCAAGGTCATTTGATTTGTAATTGATTGCACCATCAAAACCTAGCGTATTCACAATCCAATCGGCTTTTTCATCACTGCCTACCACGCCAATAACACGCATTCCATCGGATTTAGCCAGTTGTCCAACGATTGAACCTACAGATCCAGCTGCGCCCGTGACCACCAAAGTTTCTCCGGCTTTAGGCTTACCTATATTAAAAAGACCCTGAGTTGCCGTTAATCCAGGAAGGGCAAATACAGACAATGCCATTTCCGGGTCAATTTCAGATTGTACTTTGTTGATGCCTTGTCCATTAGTCACGGCGTATTCTGTCCAGCCAATCATACCCATAACATTATCGCCAACAGCAAAGTCCGGGTGGTTAGACTCAACAATTTCTCCATAGCCACTTGAGCGCATCACAGAACCAAGATCAACAGGTGGGATGTAGCTATTTGTATCAGGGCTCATCCAACCAAGCATTGCAGGATCCAGTGACATGTGCGTCTGTTTAATCAGAACTTGCCCCGGGCCAGCCGTTGGGATCTCTTTGGTTTGAACCTCAAATAGGTGCGGGCCAATTGGATTGTTGTCAGGACGTTTAGCAAGCAAAATTTCGGTGTAGTGGCTCATGGGTGTTCCTTATTGTTTTCTATTATTGGTACAAAGTTGATGAAACGATTATTACCCATTATTTAAGTGGTATATAGTAGGCGAAAAGCTAATCTCTATTGTCTTTATAACAACAATTGGTGCGTGAAACCCTCACCCAAGAAAAGGAATCGCTGACTGATGGATCAAATTAGAGCATTAAAGTATTTCTCCGCGACGGTGGAGGCGGGGAACTTCACCGTGGCTGCTAAGCGCTTTGATGTGCCTGCGTCATCGGTCTCTAGGCGTATTGCCGATCTGGAAGAGAGTTTGGGCGCTCAACTTCTCACTCGGACGACTCGCTCGGTGGTGTTAACGGAAGTAGGCCAGCAATATCTACAGCAAATAAATGGCATTTTGACTCAGTTAGAACAGTGTGACCAAGCTGTTCGGGATTATCAAACGATACCCACTGGTACATTAAAAATAAGTGCAATGGTTGGGTTTGGAGAGCAGGTATTAACTCCCATCTTGGATGAGTTTTCGACACTCTATCCGGATGTGCTATTAGATGTAGTGTTAAGTGATGAGCTTTCGAAGCTAAACCGTGACGATGTCGACATAGCTATTCGGGGAGGCTTTGCTCCTGACGAGAGAGTGGTTGCTATTCATTTAATGGATAATGGGTTTGTTGCGGCGGCATCGAGAAAATACTTGGAGTTCGCAGGCGTACCTAGCAGCACTCGTGATTTAAAAAATCACAAGGGATTATATTTTAAAACTCCGGCTGGACCCACGCCATGGTTAAGTGAGGTGGAGGGGCAGTGGCAGGATGTATCTGCTCCAAGTGTATTAACAACAAATAATGGCAAGTGGCTGGCGAGAAAAGCGATTGAGGGAGCTGGTATTGTGATGATGCCGCGTTGGGCGTTGCAGCCTTACTTTGACAGAGGTGAACTGGTTGAATTGACATTCCATGAGCCACTAAGTATTACTCAGAATCAAAGCCTTGGAGTCTACATGCTGTACCAGAAACTAAGCTATGCGACACCAAAAGTAAAAGCGGCGGTGGATTTTATAACCGCGAGGGTGAAGGGCTGAAAAATATCACGACATGATCTAAAGGTATCCAATGCGAAATTTCCAGTGTGTCGAAATCGTATCATTATACTGATTTGCAATAAGGCTAATAAGCTTTAGTTCTAAATACGAGTTGGATTGCTGGGTATGATTTGCTTACTCTTAGTATTTATCTACCGATAATAAGCGCTCTCTGTTAGAGTCGCCCTCAACTATACTTATCCCCTGACCCTTTTTTAGGACATCCTGTGACTAACAACGAACTTTTTCGCCGTATCCAACATGCATTAAACCTTAAGAACTCTCAAATTATCAAAGCTTTTGAGCAAGCAGATGTCACTGTGGCTCACGATAAAGTAGCTGACTTTTTGAAAGAAGAGAGTGATAAATCGTTTACTAAAATGAAAGACAAAGATCTCGCTGTATTTTTAAATGGTTTTATCAATCTTAAACGTGGAAAAAAGGACGGTGATCAGCCCAAGCCTGAAGTCGAACTTACAAACAATATGATTTTCATGAAACTGCGTATTGCATTGAACATGAAAGCGGAAGACGTACTTGATGTTTTGGAAGTGGTCGGCATTAGTTTAAGTAAGTATGAGATTGGAGCTTATTTCCGCAAGCCAAATAACAAGAACTACAAAGTGTGTGAAGATCAGTTGCTGTGTTCGTTCTTAAATGGTGTGCAGTTTACTCATCGACCAGATTCTGAAGAGTTTGCGGGTTAAGTAATTGTAACCTTCAAGAACAATAAAACGAGAGCTCACTGTAGCTCTCGTTTTTGTATTAACGTTTAGGCTCTGACTGAATACTGAAACAAGCCAATAGTTGGCACTACTGGCTTAACAAAAACCGTCACCGTATTTTGGGACGAGACATTTCCGCATTAGGCCTGCACGTTATGCGAAACGCTCACCAGTACTTTGGTCATCTTCATCGTACGTGAATCCACCACCGGTTTTCTCGCTTGGATCAAGGTATGCGAAACGCTCGCCTGTACGTTGCTCGTCTTCATCGTAAGTAAAGCCACCGCCAGTTTTCTCACTAGGGTCTGAATACGCCAGAGGCTCTGCTAATACGTGTTTCGCCTCGATGATGTGATTCTGAGTACTTGGTGGTAGGTTCGAATTATTCGCAGGACCAGCCATAGCTGTTGGAATTGAGATTAGCGCTGCGATAAGAGTAAGTCCGATAGTTTTCATAATGATACCTGCTAGAGTTGGTGTACCGTGAGTGAACTTCGGGTCTGAATCACTCTTCGTTGAAAACAATATTACTCGCACGGCTAGGATTCAAAAATAGACAGTGTTGAATCTTAATCATTCAAAAATGAACGATTAAGGGTTTAGCAATAAATTTAACCTTTTGGTTGAGAAAGAGAAGATAAAAACTCTTCAGGATCGTTAAACCGATCGAGAATCATCTCTTTAAATGCGGTAACGCGTGCAGAGGCTAGTTTTCGGTCTGCCCATACCAGATAGGAACTGCCAATAGGGCATTCGACGTCTGGGAGTAACGCAATAAGTTCTCCATTTGCTTTAAATTTATTGAAAGACTCAATCGGAATGAGACAAATGCCGATTCCTGCAAGTGCTGCTTGAATAATCAATCGAACACTAATTACTGAATACCGAGGAGAGGGAGGGATTTTTAACCACTGACCTTCCTGTTTGAACTCCCACTGAGTCATTTTATTGCTAGAAAGCAATTTATGTTCAAGGAGGTGTTCAATGCGTGTTGGTTCACCGTATTGCTCGATATATTTAGGGGAAGCTGCAAGAACCAATTGGCTCTTGAGTAAATTACGTTGAACTAGGTGTTCAGCGCGTGTTGGTGTAGTCACAATTGCAAGGTCAATCTGCTTATCAAAAAAGTGCTCGGTATCTGGAAGAAATTGAATTGATATATTCACATCGGGGTGCAATGACATGAACTCTATCGCAAGCTCTTGCACAAAAAAATCAGCGAAGGGCTCAGGGCAGGAGATACGTATGTCGCCTGTGAGAGTCGGTTGAGTATTGGAAAGCTCTAACCATTGCTCGTCAAGTTGACCAAAAATAGGCGCAAAACGCTGATAGTATTCTTCGCCAGAGGTGGTTAACTGAAACTGTTTGGCGTTCCGGTGAACCAACTTTTCACCAACTTGGTCTTCTAAGTAAGAGACAGCTCTAGACAGTGTCGGAGCTGATACGTTGGTGACAAGGCTCGCCGCTGAAAATCCACCTGACTCAACGGCTTGGCAAAACAGGTACAAGTTAGAGATATCTTTAGATTTCATATTTGTAAGCTTTAAGTTACTAGCAGGTCGAATCTGCAGGGTTACTTGGAGGTTAGGGGATACATGATGGAGAGTCAATTGAGGAAAAACACCTGAATTTATTGTTTAAAAACTCAGGTGTTTTCCATAAGTACTATTTAAAGTGCATTTTCAACGTTAGATGCCACGTCATCTGAAACCCATGTCTTCCATGTGTCAGCGTAGTTTTCTAAGAAGTAGTACATCGCTTCTTCCGCATCCGCTTGGTTGTCTTCCATCCATGCTAATAATTGGCTCATTTGCTTATTGGTGAACCCGCGATTAGCAAAGTACTCGTAAGCAAGTGGCTCATTTTTAGCGAACGCCTCTGTTGTTACCGTATGAACAGGAGCGGGTGGGAACATGGTCACGTTTGGAGATTCACACTCTGGCTGAGTGGTGCAATTTTGGAACTCTTCGAGATCAATACCTGAACCAAAATCGACTTGGACCATGTCGTACTTACCAAGAACAGGAGTAGGCGACCAGTAATAACCAAACCAAGGTTTTTCACGCTCGTACGCTTTTGCGATGGTGGCCGCCAGTGAAGCGCCTGTTCCCGGGTCAACCATGTCAAAGCCATGATCCTCTAGGTTCATTGCATCGAAAAGGTGCCCAGACGTAATCTGGCAAGTCCAACCGGCCGGGCAGCTATAGAAGGCATTCATTTCTTTGTCTTCAGGGTGCTCAAACAGATTTGCATGCTTGATGACACCTTCAATGGTTGCCATTTCAGGGTATTGTTCAACAAGATAAGAAGGAACCCAAAATCCTTCTTGCCCGCCATCGACGAGAGATTTTCCTGCGTAGCGTAGGCGTTTGTCAGCAACCCCTTTATCTAACGCCTCTTTAATGCCGTTAGTCCAAAGTTCAGGCGCAACATCGGGTTGCCCCTTTTCGATCATGGAGGTGCCCGTTGGCACACTGTCGCCCGGTATTAATTCGGCATCACACATATAACCATTGTTGAGAATAAACTGATCAATATGGGCCATTAAGCTTGCGGAGTTCCAGTTCATGTCGGCAATTGTAATATCACCACATTCATCGGCACTCGCATGAGCAGAAAATTGAGACAGCATAAGCGTTGCAAGTATTGAGACTTTTATCTTCATTCGACTGATCTTCTTAGTATTATTCGATATATAAGTCTATATAAAAGAAGTGGAGTATTTCCGTCAATAGTCTTTATCTTCGACGTGTGATTTTAGTCAACTTGCGGTGTCGAAATTTTTAATTGGTGAAGGATTTTTAGATAATCTAGAGATAGTACATAGTCTTGAAATATCGATAACTCTTGAATTTGTTACTTACATATTTGTATGAGGAAAATTTACTTTTGTTTGTTTGTTTGTTTGTTTTTTGTCCTTAAGATTGGGAGTAAAATAGCCATCTTTGATGGAGTCTATTGAGAATAGCGTTGAGTGTTATTTACCGGAGTTTAAAGGCGAGTGATTGTAGGTGTTAATTAACTAAGAGGAAGAGGCATGGCGTCTGTTGGTATTAAGAATGTGGTTTTTGATGTGGGAAATGTCATTGTCAGGTGGTCACCACTTGAAATTATTAGACTAACGTTTGGTACGATTGAACAGCCTGAGCAGTTGGCTATTTCATTATTTCAAAGTGAGACTTGGCTTGATTTGAACAAAGGCTTCATCACCGAATCGGATGCTAAAACTCAGTATCAAATTCAGTATGATTTATCTGTTGAAGATTGTGAGCGGCTTTTCTATTACGTGAAACAATCTCAGATTCTGATTTACGGTAGCGTTGAGTTAATTAAGCGCTTAAAAAGTTCGGGATACCATATTTATGCACTCACGGATAATGTGGTGGAGATTGTTTCTCATTTGCAGGCAACGTATGACTTTTGGGCGTTGTTTGAAGGTGCGATGGTTTCGGCTGAAGTGGGTCTATTAAAGCCTCAACCAGAAATATATGACTCGTTATTATCACAGCACGATATTCTCGCCTCAGAGACAGTCTTTATCGATGACATGCCAAATAATGTGAAAGGCGCGAAGGCGGTCGGTATTTCTGCAATCCAGTTTGAAAACGCGGCACAATGTGAACAAGAACTGAAAGCGTTGGGTGTTTATTTTTAAGCCTTAGATTTGTTTTTCATAATGCTATAAAGGGAGGCGAATACGCTTCCCTTTTTAATTGTTCTCAAGAAACCAAAGCTAAATTAATTCGACTTTTCCGTTTAGGCGTCGATCTCTTTTACTCGGTTTTTCCAATTATCAGCGAGATATAGCACGGCGCTGAATAGTAGAAAAATGACGGACAGAACAAGTAAGGTTGGCATTTTCAATACCCAAGCAAAGGTAGCGCCAACGAAAGCGACGAAGCAGCTTAAACGACTGGATGTCATGATTTGACCGAGTTTAATATTCATAGAGCCTCTACTAAATAGGTATCGAATTTCATCGCGCTGATTATGTCACCAACGACCAAAAAGAAAGCTAAATTAAAATGAATAAAAAGATGAATAAGTGACAAAACCAGGCAAGTGATTGATAAGTTCATATAAATGTAAAGGAACTATCCCATTCACATCCTATGTGGTTTCTCATTTAAAGCTTTGTTGTGCTTAACTGCGTTGCTCTTGTTCATTAGGTGATAATTAAAAAGAGACTTTTTAAATTGAGACAAGTGTAATCTCGTAGAGTTTTCTGTTTGATATACTCTGGGTTCAATCGATACAGAGAGTGATGATATGTCGAAAACCGCAAAGATAATGAATGAAGATAAGTTAGTTAAAAAGGCATTGGAAGTCGGCTCTAAGATGGCAAAACTGCAAGGGTTTGATTTACCAGAGTCATCCGCACCTATTAAAGTGAAAGGGGTCTATTTATTTTTAGTTGGCGTAAATCAAATAACGCCATTGCCTGAGAGTAAGCTAGACGGTGCAAATATTAAAAAACGATTGGCACTGTGGATTCATAACGCGTTACCCGATAACGACCCTCTAAAATAGAACAATTATAGCGGCCACTTTAAACCTAAGGTGGCCTTGCTTTACGTCGACAACCTTTCAAGGCAATTTCAATAAGATGGACTTAGAACTAAGAGAAATCACCCGAGAAAACTTCTATCAAATCTGCCTACTTCAAGTAGCACCAGAGCAAGTTAATCATGTGGATAGCAATTCTATCTCTTTAGCTGAAGCTAACTTTATGGCGTTTCCTTGGTATAGGGGCATATATGTTAATGATGCGCCTGTTGGTTTTATTCTTGTGGATGCAAATACTAAAACTGGCAAGTTTGCGTTGTGGAGATTGATGCTCGATGAGTCACACCAGTCCATGGGATTTGGTCGTAAAGCAATTCAAGTATTAGGTTCTGAACTGAAACAGGAGTTTCGCATTACTACGCTATTTACCAGTGTTGTTCCTGGCAAAGGTAGCCCTCAAAGCTTCTATGAAAACTGTGGTTTTAAAGTAACAGGTGATCTGATTGAAGGGCGAGAAATTGAGCTGTGTCTACATATTGATTGTTAAAAGCAGTGAACTTTAACAACCTAGAACGATAGAACCTGAGTGATTCACTTCTTTGGATGCTTCGTTAATATAAAATGCATAGCATCCATTTGAATTTAAAGTGTAGCCTTTTGGCCAAATGTAAGAGGCTCGGTCTAAGCCGCCGTTGGAGCCTAACGGATAACCTGGCACTTCAACATAACCCGATTTTCCAACGAACATATTGCCTAATATACAAAATTCAGGTTCATCGCAGGGAATCGTTTCCCAATCTCTAGTCCATGATTCAGGAACGGTTATTTGCAATAATGCTCTTAGTGTTCCGGCGCTCGCTGCTGGCATTCTCTCAGTTAAAGAAATGGTTTGGCCAGAGTAGTCGATGCTGGTGTCGGCATTATCTATTTCGATGCGTGCGTTTGCTAGGTCTAGTGCTGACTTTAAAGCGCCTCCCACACCAAGTACAGTCGAAGCGACAGCGTCGCTCTTTAGGTTTAAAAATCTAGGGGCAGCAACAACAGCAAGAATACCTATAATCACGATAGAGACCACTAACTCAATGAGCGTAAAGCCTCTAATAACTCGTCTTCTATCCATGTTTAGATTATAGCCTATTGATTCCACAGTTCTGGTGTGGAAAGTTAACATAAAGTGACCAGACGTACACTTAACATGTGGCATTTTGTAATTGGACCATTTGAGTTAACGTTAAGTGCAAGTAAATTTTAATCGATTATAGGAGGCCGAATGTTTGAAAAGTCTATTGCTATTCGACCAGCAACTCCTGAAGAACTTGAGCAAATATATTCCCTAGTTACCACAAACGGTGAGTGGACTAAGTTTAATGGCCCATACTTTTCTTATTCTCATCCAACCCTAGACGAATTCGCTAAGAGCACATTTAAAAAGCTAGTATTAGGTCTAGATATGCAGCTATTAACGGTAAATCAGATTCCAGTCGGTACGGTCAACTGCTATTGGGAGTGTGAAGAGACTCGTTGGCTAGAAGCGGGTATCGTCCTCTACGATTCTGATTACTGGGGGCAAGGTATTGCTGCTTTGGCTGTACCGCTTTGGGTAACAAACTTATTTATCACTCGAAATATTGAACGAGTAGGTATGACGACTTGGTCGGGAAATCCAAGAATGATGGCGCTGGCAATAAAACTGGGGTTTAAGCAGGAAGCGAGATTACGTAAAGTTCGTTATTACCAAGGCGAGTACTTTGATTCGATAAAGTACGGCGTGCTTCGTAGTGAGTGGGAAGCTGGCTACTAATGCTTAGCCAGCGAAATAGTGGTTTGTAGGTTTGTAGTTAGTACATTAGCTGTTTAGTACTTGAGTAAAGTGGGAAGAGCTCTAAAGTAGAACACTTTTCGTCATCCCTGCTTCATGGTGACCCGCAATATTACAAGAGAACTCAACGTTGTTATCCCCGTGGAAGTGCCATAAAAGCTGCTTTGCTTTACCTGGCTGTACCATCACAGTACTGACGTCGCTATGATCGTGATGCTCGGTCATCATCTTCATCATTTCTCGGTGTTTGATTTGTTCATCCATCGAGCCAATAGAAAACTCGTGCTCGATTTTACCGGTATTCATCACAACAAACTGAACCACATCGTTAGGCTCAATTGTCACATCACTCTTAAAGGTGATTTTCATGTCATCACTTAAAATAACGTGCACTACTTTGTCAGGCTGAGCGCCGGTTGCTGGCATGCCTACGGCTGACATTCCTTCCATATCCATCATTGAACTATTCATATTAGAGTGGTCCATTTTTCCATGGTCCATCGACCCGTGATCCATGTTGCCGTGGTCCATCTTCATTGCAAAAGCAGAGGTTGAGAGTATTGCGATGCTCAGTGCGATCAGTGATTTTTTCATTGTTGTTTCCTTATGTTTATTCTTTAATGTTTGGTTTCTGATTTTTAGCAAGTAATGCGATCCGCTTGCGCACGGCCCGCGTGAATTTGGTTGCTTTTTATTGGCTGCTTGTTGGTGGTAATGGGTTGTTCGTGATTTCTCTGCGTTTCCATAGTTGGAATACGGCAGGAAGTACCAGTAATGTGAGAAGTAACGCCGAGGCCATACCGCCAATCATTGGGGCCGCGATACGCTGCATCACTTCAGAGCCAGTGCCGTCGCCATACATAATTGGGATTAAGCCAATGATGACCGTAAGAACCGTCATCATGACCGGGCGCACACGCAAGCCTGCCCCTTCACCGATGGCGTCGGTAAGGTCTTGTGAAGTCAGTGGTTTACGTTCTTCTTGGGCATCAAGCTTTTTGTAGTGCCACGCTTGGTTGAGGTACACCAACATGATGACGCCTATCTCTACCGCAACACCGGAAAGGGCGATAAAACCAACCCCAACAGCTATTGAGAAGTTGAAGCCAAGGATGTGCATCAACCAAAGTCCGCCAACCATCGCAAGTGGTAAGGTCCCCATGATGATCAGTACCTCACCAACACGTCTGAAACTCAGGTAAAGCAGCAACATGATGATGGCAATCGTGACAGGTACCACCATGGTTAATCGCTCTTTCGCGCGCTCCATGTATTCGTATTGACCAGACCATGCAATGGAGTAGCCTGCCGGAAGATCTAACTGTTCGCTAACCGCTTGTTGAGCTTCTACGACGTAAGAACCAAGATCTCGACCATCGATATCCACAAAGACCCAGCCGTTCGGGCGGGCGTTCTCGGTTTTAATCATTGGAGGACCGTCTTCATAGCGAATATCGGCAACATCGGCGAGTGCGATACGCGCCCCATTTGCTGTCACAAGAGGTAGGTTTTGTAGCTTCACAACAGAGTTACGATAATCTTGCGGGTAGCGGACATTGATAGGGTAGCGCTCTAGCCCTTCAACCGTTTCACCTACTTTCATACCGCCAACTGCCGTTGATACCACTTGCTGAACTTCTTTGATGCTCAAACCATATCGTGCAGCAGCGAGCCGTTTAATGTCGATAGTGACATAGCGGCCACCTGCGACACGTTCGGCGTAGACAGAAGCGGTGCCCGGTAATGCATTTAGAATGGGCTCCAATTCAGCACCAATACCTTCAATTACTTTAAGGTCAGGCCCCGCGATTTTGATACCAATTGGCGTTTTAATCCCCGTTGCCAGCATATCGATGCGAGTTTTTATCGGCATAACCCATGCGTTGGTTAACCCTGGGAACTTCACTAGATTGTCGAACTCAGCGCGCAGTGAGTCGGTGGTGACTCCTTCTCGCCACTCGCTACGCGGTTTTAGCTGAATAACACTCTCAATCATGGTCAGTGGCGCTGGGTCAGTCGCTGTATCTGCACGGCCAATTTTTCCCCAAACGGTTTCCACTTCTGGAACGGTTTTAATCAGCTTATTGGTTTGTTGCAGTAACTCACGCGCTTTACCGATGGAAATGCCTGGATAAGTCGTTGGCATGTACATCAGATCGCCTTCATCCAATGGTGGAATGAACTCACTACCAAGCTGACTGGTTGGGTAATAGGCCGACGCCATTAGACCTAGAGCGGCAACAATGATGAGTTTTGGGTACTTAAGGCTTAGATTCAGTATTGGGCGATAGAGCGCCACAAGCCCCTTGTTCACTGGGTTTTTGTTTTCTGGAAGAATATTACCGCGAACAAAGTAACCCATAAGAACTGGTACTAAAGTGATTGCCAGCCCCGCCGATGCCGCCATTGCATAGGTTTTAGTGAAGGCGAGTGGCGAGAACATCTTGCCCTCTTGTCCTTCTAGTGCGAATACCGGAACAAAACTGAGCGTGATGATAATCAGCGAGAAGAACAACGGCGCTCCGACCTCTTCGGCCGCTTTGCTGATAACCTGCCAACGGTTTTTATCCGTCAGTGGGGTGCGTTCAATGTGCTTATGTACGTTCTCTATCATGACTATCGCCCCATCCACCATGGCACCAATCGCGATGGCGATACCACCGAGTGACATGATGTTGGCGTTGATACCTTGCCAATGCATAACGATGAAGGCGCTAAGGATACCGACAGGCAAGCTGATCGCAATGACCAGTGATGAGCGGATATGGAATAAGAACAGAGCACAGACAACAGCAACAACAATGAACTCTTCAATGAGTTTCTGCCATAGGTTTTCGACAGCAGCATCGATGAGCGTAGATCGGTCATAGGTCGCGACTATTTCTACACCTTCTGGCAAGCCTTGTTGAAGCTCGTTCAATTTACTCTTAACGTTGTCGATGACTTCACTGGCGTTCTCACCAAAGCGCATCACGATGACGCCGCCTACGGCTTCACCTTCACCATTAAGCTCAGATATGCCGCGACGCATCTGTGGGCCTGTATTGATTTCGGCAATGTCACCTAACAACAGAGGTGTGCCTTTGTCGGTGACCTTAAGCGGTAGCGATTTAATATCTTCAATACTGCTTAAATAGCCAGTCGTGCGAACCATATGTTCGGCTTCGGCCACTTCAACAACCGATGCGCCAGTCTCTTGGTTTCCGTCTTGGATAGCCATGTTGACTTGCTGCAAGGTAAGGTCGTAAGCACGGAGCTTGGCTGGATCAATTTGCACTTGGTACTGTTTGACCATGCCTCCTACCGTGGCAACTTCTGATACGCCCTCTACGGTTTGCAGTTCGTATTTTAAGAACCAATCTTGCAGGCTACGAAGCTCTGCCAAGTCGTGTTGACCTGTTTTGTCTTGTAATACGTAACTGTATACCCAGCCTACACCGGTAGCATCTGGCCCTAGTGTTGGCTTGGCGTTAGCTGGAAGGTTAGGGGCTACTTGGCTTAGGTACTCCAATACCCTAGAGCGAGCCCAGTACATGTCGGTATCGTCGTTAAAAATGATGTAAACATAAGAGTCGCCAAAGAAGGAGTAACCGCGAACGGTTTCTGCGCCCGGCACTGCAAGCATGGCAGTGGTCAGTGGATAGGTGACTTGGTCTTCCACCACTTGAGGTGCTTGCCCTGGGTAGCTGGTTTTAATGATGACCTGCACATCAGAGAGATCAGGCAGCGCGTCAACCGGTGTGTTTTTAACGCTATAAAGCCCTGCCAATGTGAGGAAAATACTGGCAATTAAAACCAAGAATCGATTATTGATCGACCATCGAATAATGGCGGTAATCATTGGTTATCCCCTATGTCGTGAGTATCAATTTCGATTAAAGAGACATCAGCGCCGTCTTTGCTTACTAGAAATCGCACCGACTGGCCTTCAACCAAACCAGATAAATCGACATCGTCCCCAACCGAAAAGTTCATTTCGCCAGCTGTCCAGCTCCACTCAGGCGCCTCGGCGTGTTTGAGAGTGATCATGCCAAAGTCAGCCATCAGCATAGAGATCTCACCATCTACCCATAACTCACTGGCAATAACCGTGTCGTCGACGTTAAGGGTGACAACATCGTACTGCCCTGATTCGCTTTTTTGCATTTCAAATGCGATTATCTGGCCTTTGCTCAGTTGAGACATGTCAACGCCTTCGGCAATGTTAAAATTCATCACCATTCCCGGCCAATTCCACTCAGGTACTGGCTGGTGGTTGATGGTCAGCATGCGATGGCCTTCCATCACATCGGTGATTTCACCCTTCGCCCATGCGGTCTCAGCCGCTGGCTCTACACCATTGATGCGAGAAAGATCGGCCGATTGGCTCGACTCTGAATCAATCATGAAGTGAGCGGAAGTCACTATGCGATCGCTCTCGTTGAGACCTTGAATGACTTCGACTTTTTCACCGGCTTCGCGTCCAACTTCAATTCGAGCTGAGCGGTATTTACCGTCGCCTTGAGCGAGCACCACTCGTGTCATCCCACCCGAGCGAATAACCGATGATCTTGGAATCGTTAGAACACTCTCACTGGACTCAGGTTGAAGGGCGATATTGGCAAACATGTTTGGTTTTAGCTCACCTTCTGGGTTAGAAAATTTCAGTCGCACTCGAAGAGTACGAGTTTTCGGGTCTAGGATTGGGTAAACGTAATCCACGACGCCTTGCCACTCTTGCCCCGGTATCGCATCAAGTGTCATGCTGGCTTGGCTGCCTGTGGTGATCCAATGCGATTGACGTTCAAAGACCTCTGCATCTACCCAGACTTCATTAAGTGGGCCTGCACTGATTACGGTTTGAGCAGGAGAGAGGTAGCCCCCTTCGCGAATATTCAAACTGGCAATGACGCCATCAGCTATCGCTTTGATATCGATTGTTTGAGAAGCTCGGTTCGCTTTGACGATTCGTTTGATTTGCTCTTTATCAACGCCTAATGAAGTTAAACGATCGGTGGCACCGCGAATCAGACCTTTGTGACCGGCACGGTAGGCGTTCAGTAGTTCTTCTTGTGCTTTCACTAACTCAGGGGAGTAAAGCGTAAACAGTACGTCACCCTTACTTACCTGCTCACCGATAGCATTGACGTTGAGCTTTTCAACCCAACCTGCGATACGAACGTTGGTTTGCCAAACTAGGCTGTCATCAAACGCCACGTAGCCGACGGTTTCAATACGAGGCGATAGCTTTTCCTGCGTCACTGAGGCCGTCTTGACCCCAAGGTTATTTTCTACAGCAGGGTTGATAGTGACCGTGCCTGCTTCTTCATTTTCTCCTGCAAGATCTGTCGCGTAGACAGGGACAAGGTCCATCCCCATTGGTGATTTACCAGGTTGATCACGGCGATAGTTCGCATCCATTGGAGCAACCCAATAGAGAGGCTCGTCTGCCCCTTTTGCGTCAGAAGAGGCCATAGCACTCATATCGTGGCCTGTTGGCATGATGAAGTGGCCAGTACCTAAACTAATAGCTCCGCCAAAACCGATAGCTCCGCCAATAAGAAGAGCAAGCGTTGCAATTTGCATTGTTTTCATAATCTATTCCTAATTCTTACGTCTTACTGCTGAGTGTCTGTGAGTGAACTCTCTGCACCAGATTGGTTTTGATGAGCACCTTGTTCGTTACTGTTTAAATTTGGCAGTTCAACATTGAAATCGAACCCACCGAGCAGCGAAGCTAGGTTGCTGTTGACGAGGTTTAAATCGGTGAGAAGACGTTGCTGCTCAAGCTGCAGTGCCAGTTCGTCTCGGCTGGCAGTAATGACAGTATTAAATTGTGCCGTATTGTTTTGATAGCCTCTTTCCACGGCTTCAGAGCGAGATTTTGCTTGGGGAAGTAGCGAAGATTGATAGCGATCCAGACGCTGTTCAAGGTTACTCTTGTCGATAAGTAGCGTATTTACCTTGGCGTTCATTTGGCTAAGTAGGGTGTCTTTTTGAGACTTAGCAGCCCCAACTTGGTATTGCGCCGCCGAATGCTGTCTGTCTTGGCGGTTACCAGTAAACAGAGGCACATCCATTGTGACGTAAGCACTGACGAGATCAGAAGCAGGGTCACCCATCATTCCATTGGCCTGTCTATAGGCGTACATGACCTCGACACCGAACTGAGGAGTATAAGATTGCTCAGCAATCTCGACTTGAGTTTGATTGGTAGAAATAGCGACATCGGCCATTTGAACCATTGGGTGCTGGTTAAGCTGCTGGTAGTGTTTGGTCGAGTCTGTAGAGTTAGCTAAACGCTGCTCAAGTAACCCCCAATCTAGTTGATTACTGGCTTGTAATGAGTCGGTGCGATATAGCCAATCCGATCCTAGCCACTCAGACAGTTGAGAAATCAAACGATGCTGCATTTGCGTGTTCGCTTGTAGCTTTTCTTCAATCTGGCTGACTTGCAGTTGTGCATTCAACAGATCTTGCGCTTCGCTTTTACCAATGGAGTAGTTGGTTTGAATAAAGCTTTCCATCTCTTGCATGAGTCGATGGTTCTCAAGCAGCACTTTATGCGCCTGTTGCTGGTAGCCAAGCTCTAGCCACAGTTGAGTCATGCTGTTGGCGACGTCGAGTTCTCGAGCGGCTATTTGCAGTGTCATGCCATCGGCCTGTTGATTGGCTTGGCGCTGTTGAAGATCAAGTGTAGAGCCACGGCTAAATTGCTGCATCAACCCAACCGAGATGTTGGTCATCGGATCTTCGTCGAACTTAAAGCTATCGACAGGTAGGCCACCAAACCCCACTTTGAGTTTTGGGTCAGCGAGAGTGGCACTGGCAATGCCCGTTTCACGTATCGCATGCGATTGAGCTTGAAATTGCTTGCGGCCGTTATCAGTATTAAGCGCAATATCGATTAATTGAGCTAATGATATCTGAGTGCTAGTGGTTTTATTGTTAGCGGTAGTCATGGTATTAGCATTAGCCTGCTCTGATGTTACTGCAGAGGCATATACAGGCGCAGCAATACCAACTACAGCACTGATTGTCAGTACTAAAAATGTAGGTTTGATATTCACTTTGGTATCCATATCCATGCGCAGATCCTGCGCGTGAAAAACTCTTTACGCTCTTAGGTCAGTGAGACTAAGAGATCGTAATACGAATAAATAAGAGTTGGATTAAGCGATTGGGGGGCGATAGAGCGACTGAGGTCGCAACACTCGATTCCCTTGTGAGAGTGAGGAAAAGAGTGATTTTTTATGATCAAACAGAAGTGGCGTTGTGACGTTCGGAGTAAATACTACAACGGTTGCGCAAGTGGCACTACAGCAGGTGTGTGCTGATTCATTGTTACTTTCACAATGGGGGGATGAACTCATCGTGTCAGACAGTGTCTGCATTGAGTTGCGCTTGGAAAGTGAGTGCTGCTGGTGCCGTGAGTCATCGGCAGATATTTGGCTGTGACACGGTGAAATATTACTTTGTAGCTGCTGGTCGTGATCGAGCATTTTGAAGGTCATCATCGGTGCGCTCGAGGCAACACTCGTCGTCAGCATTACAATAATGCTAACAAACGTGATCCAAATTATGCGTATAGAAGATAACCGCATGACAAGCCTTCAAAAGTAAATTCAATGCGATGATAGAGGTTGCCCCTAGGGTAAGGTCAAGACTCTTTTGCTAACCTTCTACTTTGTAATAGGTTTCTTTAATAAGTATCACTCAGTGTTAAATGTCACATCAGCTTTAAGGGTGAGATACTCCATCATCTTAGATTGGCTTACGGGTTTGGCTTTTAAAAAACCTTGAATGTAGTTACAGCCAAATTTTTGAAGTGAGGCCAACTGCATCTCAGTTTCCACGCCCTCCGCCACGACACCCAATGAAATAGTATGACACATGGAAATGATAGCTTGGCACAGCTTTGCTGACTTATGATTTGGGTTCCCGATATATTGAACAAAGCTTCGGTCAATTTTTATAATATCGACTGGGTACTCGCTAAGAACTGAAAGGGATGAATAACCCGTACCAAAATCATCGAGATAAATAGTGGCCCCGAGTCGCTTTATCTCATTAAGTGCGTCGACGGTACATGATGAATTACTCAACAATAGAGACTCTGTTATTTCAACACCTAGCAAGTTCGTTGGAAACTTATACCTGCTTAACGCGTGCTGCAGCGTATGAACGATATGATCGGACTCAAACTGTTTAGCGGAAACGTTGATGTTGATTCTTGGCAGTTTAGCGTATGCGTTACCTATATAGAGCTGCTCTAATAGTTGGCACACTTGCTTAACTATCCAATCGCCTATTTTTATGATTAGCCCAGTCTCTTCAGCAATTGGGATAAATTCCGCTGGGGATATAGAGCCTTTTTCTGGGTGATCCCAGCGAAGCAGTGCTTCAAAGCCGGAAACTTGATCGGTCTGCTGACAATAAATAGGTTGATAGGCCAAAGAGAGCTGCTCTTCCTTTACTGCGGTAGTAAGCTCTTGCTCCAGCACAAAACGATGCTTAACTTGAGTGAACATCTTCTCATCAAAAAATATCACCTTTTCAGTACCAGAATTTTTGGCCTTGTACATCGCTGTGTCGGCCTCACGTAAAATACTGGCTATGGGCTGAGATGCCGAAGTGACAACAGAAACACCTATACTTGCGCCAATATGGCAAGTTTGTCCTTTGATGATATAAGGCTTCGCAATCAGCTTTGAAAAACGTGAGCAGAGATCTTGTAAAATCCGTTCATCAACCTGATTGGGTAGACATACGACAAATTCATCCCCGCCAAAGCGGAAGCAACTGTCATCTCGGCGTGCGTTTTTTTTCAGGCGCGTGGCAACTTGCTGTAATAATAGATCGCCAATGATATGCCCCATTGAATCGTTGATGATCTTAAATCGATCCAAATCGATAAACAGAATTGAAAAGCCATCACTCGCTTGTTTTTTAATTTGTGTGAGCTGATTTTCAAGCGTTTCACTGAGTGCCTGACGATTAAATAAGCCAGTTAACTCATCTTGCGTGGCTTGAATCTCAAGGCTTCGGGTTTTTTCTTTTACGAGTTGATCAGAAATTTTGAGTCGATGAGCGTAGAAGCCAAAGCCCCATGATACTGATGCTGTCAGAAGCAGTATTAATACGACAGCGGTTGAACCATAGATCAGCATGCCAATGCCGTCATCAATGGTAGAGATTGATATTTTCCATTGCTGGTTGATGCTAAGCAGCCTCACTTTCTGTGAGTAGGTGATCTCTCGTTGGTAGTATCGGGTTTTGCTTAACTCAAGATTAAGATGGGATTGGAAGAGAATAGTGTGAAATTGCTGGTTCGGGTTTAGGTTAACCACTGAGATATTAAGCTCGTTCGAATTGATTTCGCCTTGCCATGTTACACCCAGAAATTCATGAAATAGAATACTGACGACGACAAACCCTTGCAGTGTACCCTTATCACTTACTACGGGTAGAAACAGTTTGATACCGTGATTGCCACCTTCATTAAAAGGGCTGGTCGCAATAGTCTGTTGAGAGAGTGCCTGTTTCATTGCGGCCGCATCATCACAATGAGTATCAAGCCTCTCGCCCAAATAATCACTTGCTTCAAATTGGGGTGAGATGTAGTAAACCGGTAGCGTTGCATTATCTAACCATTTTGCACACGACGATACTCGTTCCACATTAGGCAAGAGTTGAAAGCCGAGCAACCCATTGCTCTGAGCGCTCTGTTCGAACGGTTTTACATCATCAAGGGCGATCAGTGGTAGCCAAAATAGAGAATGGATTCCAGAGCCAATTCCTGTTCGATCTTTAAGAAAGTGCTGAAACTGAGCCTGTGTAGGGTTATTCCCATTTTGAATGAACTTTTGGCTTGAGTAGATAAGCTCAGACAGAGAGTTCATTGATTGCTCTAGTGACTTAACCTTGCTGTTAAATCGTATTTCAAGCTGATCGTTTAACCGCCTAGACTCATAAAACTCAACGACTAGAAAACTTGAAATTGCAATGGCGATGCCTATCGTCCAGATCGTGAGAAAGGATTTGTGGGTAAACGAGAACGTCAATGTAGGGGCTCTAACAGCGAATATTATCAATAGAGATTATCATATTCAAACCATGAATGGTAATAAGTCTTATTTAGATTTATTGTGCCGATCAGCATTAAAACTAATCAGGGTATATTAATAATGACAACTAAAACGATTGTGTTAGCAGTGGCGCGGCGGCTGGCGCAGCATTGAGGAGTCAAGTTGGTGGAGGACCTGCTAAAACAGCCGTGACAGCTACTGTCGCTAGTGTGATGACGGGGTAATAGCTAGATATAGAGCGAGCAGAGAGCCAGATAGAGTTTAAAAATAGGTAGTGGTTAGGGGGAGGAATTGGTGAACTTAATTACACATCCCTGTGTAATGTATTCTGAATATCAGTTGGCTTTAAAGCGCTTCATAAATTGACCAAAGCGTGGAATCAGGCTTTGTATAGTTGGCGCATCGGGGATGTCATTTACAAAACTAATAAAGCGTAGCGCCTTATTTTTATCTCCTTGAGCAGTCCCTGCTAATATCGCTTGAGCTAAAACCACATGCTCAGCGGTAACGTCCTTATTCGAAAATTCGTGAATCAACATAGAAAATCCTAATAAGTATAAATACGGGTGTGATAATACAATATTTTGATGGTTGTATCGATAGCTTATGGCATTCATCAATGTCAGATTCTTGTGAAATCAAGACGCTACTGGTAGCAAAATATTCAGCTTCATCTTAGTTGTTATTAAATAGTTCAGATTTACTTCCTATCAGCACACAATTGGTTCAACTCCGACTCTCCTAAAAACAGTAATATATTACAGTGGCTTAACTTCTTTTTGTTGACCACAACACTCCTCGCGAAGGAGTTGTTATATCAACTGGCCGATTAGCCACTATTTAGTGGTAAAGTCGAATCTAAAATCTACTATTAAATATATTTCATATCAACAGGTTAACTGATAACCCACTAGGGTAAGGTGTACTGGTTGCCCCGTTGTCGAAATCGGTAAGAAAAAACGGCGCTTAGTTGTTTGGGTCGTTGAGAGTTTTGCTTTCTGGACGGCGAGGTGTATGAATGTTTGCCAGTAGTGGCTATCAACTAAAAACAAACTCAGATGGCGCGCCTATAAAAATCATGTCAGATATTCCAAGCGTTTTATCAAATTTAATACCAACTCTAAAGTTACGTTTCCCCAGTTCCTGCCTTAAATATGAAACGGTACCCTGTAGCTTTCTAGGCCCTAGCTTGATTTCAATTTTTTCTCCCATCTCAAACTTACTGCGGCACTCGATTCCTAACCCACCTTTAGAGAGATCGATGATTTCCATCGGTGTATAAGTTGAAAGTAGTGTTCGCCGTCTAATGTAGGCTTTAGTCCCTTTCATGTGCATTCTAGGGTAAGCGCGAAGCTCTTGTTTAGATCTGTTTTTTAGATCGTCAGGCGTTTTTTGTACTTGCTTTTTTGGCGTGAAAATAGTCATTTATAATTCTAATAATGGTGAAACGTGCACCAAAAGTCGTACACATTGAGTGAGTAATGATTTAACAAGTAACCGAGATATTTGCATACCGAACGCATGACGAAATCGTTATAAATTAGATCTTGGTATGGCGTATTGATTATATGGAAGCGGTTAATATGAGGTCAAATAACAATTAAGTATGTATATCTTGTTGTTATTTATGTCACTAATTCAATTACACTGTTCACAGTAGCCTTGTCGTTCATTCTTAACGTTAACTATTTGAAATTTATTAACCATTTCAATGGAATATGAGAACGGCTCGAAATAGGGTTTTGTTGTCGGAATTCTAAATGCGAATAAAAAGCAGCAAATATTGATTACAGTAATCATTGATCTACTTCACAGAGCATAAATGCGCTAAAATGCACGCCACTATTTTAGCCTAGAGCCCTATTACCGAATGACTACAGCTTCTACTCCGACCAATAAGCCAAACAGCTTTACTGAACTTGCCCTTATTCAACCTTTGTTAGCCCGTCTAACTGAGCTTGAATATCAACAACCTACACCAATTCAAGCGCAAGTTATTCCAAGTGTGTTAGCTGGCCGCGACTTAATTGCTGGGGCGAATACGGGATCGGGTAAAACTGCGGCATTCGCATTGCCTCTGTTACAAGACATTTTTGGTCAAAAAGAATCTGGTAAAAATCATAGTGGTAAAGGTAACTATGTTTCAGGGCTAATTTTGGTACCCACACGTGAGTTGGCGAAACAAGTTGCTGACAGCATTAAGTCGTATGCCGTGCATTTTAACGGTGCGATTAAAACCGTTTCTGTGTTTGGTGGTGTTTCAGCCAATACGCAAATGCTTGCGCTACGTGGTGGTACAGACATTCTTGTTGCAACACCGGGTCGATTACTTGACCTAATTTCAAGCAATGCCATTAAGCTAGATCGTGTGAAGACCTTAGTACTTGATGAAGCAGACCGAATGTTAAGCCTTGGCTTTACTGAAGAGCTATCTGAGTTGCTGGCTCTACTGCCAAAGCAAAAACAGACACTCTTGTTCTCAGCTACTTTCCCTGAGCAAGTACAGACTCTTACTCAAGAACTGCTTAATGACCCTGTTGAAATTCAATTGCAAAGCGAGGATGCGAGCACATTAGTACAGCGCGCGTTTACCGTGAATAAAGGTGAAAAAACAGCGGTGTTAGCACACTTAATTAAGCAGAATGATTGGCGACAAGCTCTCGTGTTCGTTAACGCCAAAAATAGTTGTGAGCATTTGGCCGATAAACTGTATAAACGTGGCATTGAAGCTGAAGTGTTCCACGGTGATAAAGGTCAGGGTTCTCGTACTCGTATATTAGAAGCGTTTAAATCGGGTGAAATCGAAGTATTAATCGCAACCGATATTGCGGCTCGTGGTCTCGATATTGAAAAGCTTCCAGTGGTTATTAACTTTGATTTGCCGAGAAGCCCATCAGATTATATGCACCGTATTGGTCGAAGTGGTCGTGCTGGTGAAGTGGGGTTAGCTCTGTCTCTGCTTGATTATGAAGATTATCATCACTTCAAAGTTATCGAGAAGAAAAACAAAATCCGCCTTGAACGTGAAGAAGTTGCTGGATTTGAAGTGGATGATGTTGTTACTGAAGAAATGTTAGCAGCGAATAAACCGACTGCGAAACCTGCCGGTTTAGGTAAGAAAAAACGTAAGAAAAAAGACAATGGCAATTCTGACATTTGGTTAAGAAATTCGTAATTCGTTTGCTCTGATTGATGAGTGCTCGTCGATATTGACTGGCGCTCATTGTCGTAATCGAAATGACAGTAATAGTAGAAAAATATTAAGGTAAAGAGAATGAGCGGAACTCAAAGAACAAATATTCGTCCGGGATTGGCAGTGCAGATTGTGCTTAAAAAAGATCAGCGTAGTGGTGTACTCACATCAGGCATAGTGAAAGATCTTTTAACTAAGTCACCAAACCACCCTCATGGCATTAAGGTACGACTAGAGAGTGGCGACGTCGGCCGTGTCAAAGTGATTGGTTAGTCTTTTTTCTCGATCGTGACTTCAATATTTTTACTATCGCCAGCAAACCACTTCTGAACATACAATGAGCCAACAATAGGTGCGGTTCCTTCTTCTGGAACTTCTTTATAGCGCACACTGTTTTTGGTCTCTTTTTCGTATTCAAACTGAACGACTTTCTTCGACATTTCTTACTCCATTGAACATGACTTTTCGATTGATTTTGGCATATTGGCTTACAAACCAGCTTCATTTCAACCGTTTTGTTGTCAGTTTTTGGATGGGGTAGGTCTTATAATACTCAGCAGTTTAAAATCAGCGATGAAAAAGGGCTGGCAACAGTGTTGTTATACACTTTACCAACCCTTCGTTAAGATTCGTTATGTTTGACTATTACTCATAATCTGAAGCGTAAGTCTCTTCATAAGTATGTGAGTAAAGCTCGAATAGGTTACCAAATGGGTCTTCTAGGTAAACCATTTTCGCCTGTTTACTGTCGTCCTCAGGGTGGTAGCGCATCACATCCATACGTACTTTACCGCCGAGCTGTTTTACCTTTTCCATTACGCCTTCAAAGTCGTCCGTTTGCAGACAGAAGTGGAAGATACCTAGGCGAGAAAAGTCGACTTCGTGGCGTTCTTGGCGCTCCTTCATTTCAAATAGCTCAACGCCAATGCCATCAGTTGTTACAAGGTGTGCAATGTTGAATCCTTTAAAGCCTTCACCAAATACGGCAATACACATACGGCCGATTGCTGACTCACGTTCTTCGATGACTTTTGTATTGTTCATTACGATACTTAGACCTAGTGCTTGAGTGTAGAACTCAACCGCTTTATCCATATTGCCAACCATAATTCCTACGTGATTCATTTTCATAACTTTCCCCAAACCCAGATGATTAATTCGTATCGTGTTTCGATGTAGTCACTATAGAGTTCTGTTTTAATTTCGTAAAATTATCAAAAATTATCAATTTGATAATTTAGTGTTATTTAAAGCAGGGGTAGGGTATGAGGGCTACTAGCATGAAAAGAATGGTTAGGCATGTTGCAATCTCTTATGTTCGAGATCTCGTGATGTAGTATCTCTATGGTGGGAATAGCATTTATCACAATGTAATTATGTTTATTTTCAGCAACAATAGGGCGTATTTAGGGATAAAGTTAATGCTGAATGATCAACGAGCGCGTAAACTAGAGAGATTAAACGGTGTTGAATATTGATATTATTCAATAACCCAGAGAATAAACCCCAATAAGGGCAGGAGAAATAGAAATGAGCCATGAAACAAAAACAATGGAAGTGCCTGTAGCAATCGCCGAGCGAGTGCAAACGCTGATTGACGCTTATGAAGTTCAAGAGAAGTTCAAAGCAGCGCAAAAGGAGGTGGTGAATAACTTCCTTGCTATGGATGGCCTGAGTTGTGAAATGGCTGTATACAGTTTGGCTCAGGAAGACTTATTGGATACCCTAAGATTTGTGTATGAGCTTTCTGGCACAAACAGTAAGTTCGTTAAAAACATCCTGACTCAGTCGAGAGAGAACCCGAAGAAAGTTCTGTCTGATGCTCAAAGATCATCGGCAAAAAGTCTGTTGTTTAACCTAATTAATGATCCTTCAGTTGTTTCGGCAATGAAAGAGTTATAGAAATCATTCAGCCGTTTCTGAAGATAGGTTCGAATTGAAAAATTACGCGTTCATCTGTACTTATTCATGATAACTATAGAGCATTCATGATAGCTCTAAAGCATTCATGCTAGATGTAACGCGTATTTTTTAGATTTCAGGAAACTCTTCATAACCGGTATACATGGCATAACCTTTAAAGTCGCTACATGCCTTGATGGCAGCCTGATCGCTATAGGGCTTAAAAGGCGCGCCTCGAAGTTCTCTCTTTCTTTGGCAGAAGATTAACCGTTCGCCATCCATGATCTCTCCTAGATAAACACCTGTTGGGCTGTATATATCGCCGTCAAACATTTTACCGACGTGTTTTCCTTCATTGGTCCAAAGATCTTCGCGGTCGAAATAGCCGAGTGACTTTCCACCCCAAGTCCAAACTGACCTCATCTGTCTCTCCTCTGTAAGCAACTTCAATTTCGTTATTCGTCATTTTATCCTCTGACAATGACACGGAGTGAAATTAATCCTTTTAGTTATTAATTGGTTACAATTTATTTAGAGGCAGGTTTGCTATGTCGTCAAATCATCGATAGATAAATGCAAAATGAGGGGGGGATTAATAGAAATATTAATCGTAAGTTGCCGATTTCTCGGCCAATTGTTCAATATGACGTACGATCCATAATGGACCGATGAGTTATTTGGTGATAATGTTACTAGTAACATTATAATTATAAATTAATAGATTATGAGCATAGATCAATCGTCAAGACCCACCCTTCAAGATATTGCTGACAAGATTGGCATCACTAAAATGACCGTCTCTCGTTACATGAGAAACCCCGAGTCAGTTGCAGAAAAAACGCGTGAGAAGATCGCTAAGGTAATCGAAGAGGTCGGCTATATCCAAAACCGTGCCCCTGCGATGTTGTCGAAATCATCTAGCAAAGCGATTGGTATACTTCTGCCTTCTTTATCCAACCAAGTTTTTGCTTCCTTTGCAGAAGGGATTGAAGAGGTCACCAAGGCAAATGGTTATGAAACGCTTATAGCTCATATTGGTTATAGCCCAGAAGAGGAGGAGAGTAAGGTCGCGTCGCTACTCTCTTATCAGGTCGATGGCCTTATTTTTACTGAAACGCAGCATACCAAGCGAACGTTACAGATGATTAAAACAGCAGGCGTTCCAGTTGTTGAAACCATGGAGCTGCCTGAAAACCCGGTGGATATGGTTGTCGGATTGGATCACAAGCAGGCATCTTATACTGTGGTAAAACAGATGATTGAAGCAGGTAAGAGAAGTGTGGCGTATTTTGGTGCGCGATTAGATAGCCGTACGCAGCTTCGTATGGATGGCTATAAACAGGCGATAGAAGAAGCAGGGTTAACACCTAAATGCATTCTTACTGAAGCGCATTCAAATTATACCCTCGGTGGTGAGTTGTTAGAAAAGGCGCTCGTTCAGTATCCAGACCTTGATGGCATTTTTTGTACCAATGATGATATTGCCATTGGCGCAATGATGTACGCACAAGCGAACAATATTAGTGTGCCAAAACAGCTTAGTGTCGTGGGGTATAACGCATTAGATATTGGACAGGCCATATCGCCAAAGCTAACCAGTGTTGATTCGCCACGATATGAGATTGGTAAGAAAAGTGCAGAGCTGCTTATTGATGCTTTAGCAGGGAATAGCTCTGAGCAAAAGGTGTTTGATCTTGGGTTCACTATCTCTACTGGTGAAAGCTTAAATTGACTCTTTATTTAGAATTAACTGGTGCATTAATAAGGTGGCGCTATCAATGCTGCCTGACTTATTGCGTGACCGTTATTTGATTGAATTGTATCGTAAATTATACGCATGCTTGCCGTTTATTAATCTAGATATACTCACAGTTTTTCGTTGGTAATTACCGAATATCTTATTTTGCTGTTGCTCTCGCAGCGTGCCATCTACGTTGTTCGTTTATCCGAACTTTATGGGTAATATAAAGATGAACTAAGTCAGTGGTTAGAGCGTTTAAATGACGAAAATTTTCCGAGACTATTTCCTTAGCTGTTTGACGTCAGACTGATATTTTCAATTTTCACCACGTTCTCTTTTGTCATTCTCAGTACCATAGCAGCGTTAAAAAACGTAGGGCTAGTCATTGAACAGTTCATTCCAGTGCTATTCGTAGTTTCGATAAAGCTTTGCCCTTAATACTTTTACTGGGTGTGGCTTTTAGTAGGTGATCTGTCATAGAGACAATTCGTTAGCTGCTGTCAGTATTCACGTTTTATCTACATGACGTAAATGTACGACACGAGGAGAGGCAACATGGAACTATTCAAACTAAAGATAAGCAAGTTGAGACTCAGTAAATTAAAGCTGTGTAAATTGAGGCTCTGTAAGTTGAAGCTCAGCAAATTGACGTTATGCAAAAAAATGAACCATAGTAAGGCAGTACTGAGCTAAACAGATTGAACAAAGCTTTTGCACCCAAACACTCTTCCTTTGATGAATAGTTTGAGTGAAAAGCTCAGTATTTTCTACTATGGTGAGCACCTAGAATAAGAAGCTTGCACCGTGCTCTGCGCTTGATACGTTTTCACGCATCACTTTAAAGATATCTCGTCCCCACGTTTGCTGGGAAACTTCAGTATCAATATGGTTCAGGCTTCTTGCGCAAGTATCTGCTAGGTTTTCAAGCGAGCCCGTTTGGCAATCTAAGCGGATAATATCGCCATCGTTAACTAGGCCAATAGTGCCACCTTGTAATGCTTCCGGAGAGACGTGAATAGCGGCAGGGATCTTTCCTGACGCACCTGAAAGTCGTCCATCTGTCACAAGGGCAATCTTAAAGCCTGCTTTTTGAACGTTACCAAGAATCGGCATGAGCTTATGTAGCTCTGGCATGCCATTCGCTGCGGGTCCGTTGTAATTTACAACGACAATGCAGTCACAATTTAGCTCGCCATTTTGATAAGCCGTTTCAACGTCGTGCTGAGAAGTAAAGACTTTAGCCGGTGCTTCAATTACCTGATACTCCTTCGCGACAGCCGATACTTTGATCACCGCTTTGCCTAAGTTTCCGTTCAGAACTTTAGTTCCGCCCGTCGCTTGGAAGCTCACTTCTGGCATTGCAATAACATCAGGATTTGTGCTCTCACCGCATGCGCTCCAAACCAATTCGTCATTGATCATCTTTGGCGTTGTCATCTGATCTTCAAAGCTGCCAAAGACAGGGGTGACGTCGCTATTGAGCAGTCCACTTTGATGTAGACGTTTAAGTAATACTGGTACACCACCGGCTTGTTCGAAAGCGTTGATATCAGCAGGGCCATTCGGGTAAACCTGAATCATGAGTGGAACAATATCAGACAAATCGCTGATGTCTTGCCACGTTACGATGATGCCTGCCGCACGCGCAATAGCGACCATATGAATGGTGTGGTTAGTACTGCCACCTGACGCCAGCAGTGCCACAAGTCCATTGACCATGTTCTTTTCATCAACCACTTTGTGAAGGGGTTGATAGCTTGGTGATGCACTGTTCATTGCCGCTATACGTGCTGACGCGTTATCGGTTAGCGCTTGGCGAAGCTTTGTATTTGGCGGTACAAATGCTGATCCTGGAAGCATTAATCCCATCGCTTCAAAAACCAATTGGTTGGTATTTGCTGTGCCGTAGAATGTGCATGTGCCAGGGCTGTGGTAAGCGTTACACTCCATATCTAGAAGGGCTTCGGTTCCGACTTCGCCTGCTACATATTTTTGTCTGACACTGACTTTTTCTTCATTGGTGATACCTGTAGGCATTGGGCCAGCAGGTATAAATGCCGTTGGAAGATGGCCAAAGGTTAAAGCACCCATCAATTGTCCCGGTGCAATCTTGTCACAGATACTGAGCAGCAATGTGCCATCAAACAAATTATGACTAAGTGAGAAGGCGGTTGATTGAGCGATCAAATCACGAGAAAACAGTGACATATCCATGCCTGCTTGGCCTTGAGTCACGCCATCACACATTGCAGGAACGCAACCGGCTACTTGGGCGGTATTCCCTGATTTTCTTAGCGTCGCTTTGATTTGATCTGGGTAATCTTTGTAAGGCTGATGAGCACTGAGCATGTCATTGTATGCGCTAACAATAGCAAGGTTACTACGCGTTAAATCAAGGATTTGGCTCTTTTCGGTTGCACATGAAGCCGCGACACCATGGGCTAGATTACCGCAAGAGAGTTGACCTCGACCTTTACCTTGATTGGCTTGCTCTGTGACTTTAGCTAAGTATTGCTGACGTAGTGTTTTACTGCGTTCAATGATGCGTGTAGTCACATCTAGAATAACCTTATGTGTCATTACACGCCCTCTGTTTGGTTAGATTCAAGTTGGTGAAGCTCGAAAATAGCACGATCGAGTACTTGCTCCATGGTTCCGTTGATGCTGACACTTGCAACCCCTTTTTCGTCACTCGGGTCTTCTAAAATTGCGAATTGGCCTTTCACCATGTTCTCTTTCATGAAGTGACCTTTACGAGCACGCATTCTCTCCATGATTAATTCAAAATCACCGTCCAAATAGAGGAATTTAACGTTTTGGTTTCCTTCACGAATTTGATCTCTATAGATTTTTTTAAGTGCAGAGCAGACGATGATGCCTGTTTCATTCTTGCTCTCTAGGCTATAGGCCGCATCACGAATACGCTCTAACCAAGGGGATCGGTCATCATCATTTAAAGGTTCACCACGAGCCATCTTTTGAATGTTTGCTTTAGGGTGTAGGTCATCACCATCAATAAACTTTGCTTTTAATCGTGCAGCAAGTTGCTCGCCGACCGTGCTCTTACCACAGGCACAAACACCCATCACAATAATACTTTTACCAGTCATTACGCTCCCTCATGATTACTCTGAGCTAGATCTCATTTTTAGAATTCAACCGAAAATATGGCTTTATCTTATCGGTGTTATCGGTAACATGTTACCCGTAACTTTGAGATTTGTGAACTAAAACACAAACTCAAACAGTGATAAACTCAAATTAACGTGAATTAAAGGTGTCTTAATGGACCAATTAGCCCAAGCCGCGGATCCTACATTTCTGCTCGGTGTTGCAGTGCTCGCGATCATCGCGTTGCTAATATTGATTATAAAATTGAAAGTACATGCTTTTGCCTCACTAACGCTTGTCAGCTTAGGTACGGCGATTGTGACTGGCGTACCTTCTGAGCAGGTTGTACCTACAATGATGGGTGGCTTTGGCGGCACCTTAGCGTCGGTTGCATTACTGGTTGGTTTAGGGGCAATGATTGGTAAGATTCTTGAAGTAACGGGCGGTGCTAAGGTATTGGCTGATACTTTGATTGGCCGCTTTGGTGAAGAGAAAGCACCGTTAGCCTTGGGTATTGCTTCACTGTTGTTTGGTTTCCCAATCTTCTTTGATGCTGGCCTCATCGTCATGATGCCAATCATCTTTAGCGTAGCAAAACGCTTTGGTGGCTCACCGATTAAGTACGCATTGCCTGCTGCCGGTGCCTTTGCGGTAATGCACGCCTTTGTTCCGCCACACCCAGGGCCTGTTGCTGCAGCTGAACTGCTAGGCGCTAACATTGGCCTTCTGTTATTTGTTGGTATTTTGGTTGCTATTCCGACTTGGTATTTAGGTGCTTACCTATTTGGTCTTTATGCTGGTAAGAAATTTGATATTCCACTGTCTAAAGCCTTTTTCAATGCAGATGCGATTGTTGATGAATCAAAGCTGCCAAAATTTGCAACGGTAATGACAATCCTAGTGTTACCTGTACTGCTTATTTTCATGGACACAGGTCTTAATACGCTTGCTGTCGCGGGTGTTATTGATGGTTCGTCTCCGTTAGTTGAATTTTTACGTATGATGGGTAAAACACCTGTCGCTCTTTTGATTACCCTGCTTGTGTGTCTACTTATCTTTGGTAAAGACTACGGTATGGCGAAACTTGAAAAGCTGTGTGGTGACTCACTTGCCCCAATCTGTGCCGTTATTCTTGTAACCGGTGCTGGTGGTATGTTTGGCGGTGTACTACGTGCCAGTGGTATTGGTGAAGCGTTAGCGGGCGTACTTTCTGATACGGGTATGCCAGTCATTGTCGCTGCGTTTGTTATCTCTACTTGTCTACGTGTTGCGCAAGGTTCTGCAACGGTAGCACTAACAACAACGGCTGCGCTTATCGCTCCAACAGTAGCTGCAACGGTTGGTCTTTCTGAGCTAGATTTATGCTTCATTGTTATCGCCATTGCGGGTGGTGCGACAGTGTTGTCTCACTTTAACGATTCGGGCTTCTGGTTAGTTTCTCGCTTGATGGAAATGGACGAAAAGACAACACTAAAAACATGGACGGTAATGGAAACGCTACTTGGTAGCATCGCGTTTATTATCGTTGGTGTACTGAGCTTCCTTCTTTAGATTGATAAAGCTGAAAGTTTATAGGTAACGAAATTTTCAAAGCTAAGCGAATAGTCGCTTAGCTTTTTAGTAGATGCAGCCTTGGTGCATCTATGAATTTTTAAGATTAATTGGTAAGGATATTAGAAAATGAAAACGATTGAACAGCGCTTAAAAGAGATCAAAATTGTTCCTGTTATTGCAATCAACGATGCAGATAAAGCAGTACCACTTGCGAAAGTGTTGGTTGAAAATGGTTTACCTTGCGCGGAAGTAACCTTTAGAACAGACGCTGCCGCTGAGTCAATTCGCCTGATGCGCGATGCTTACCCTGAGATGCTGATTGGTGCTGGTACAGTACTTAACGCCAAACAAGTTGATGCTGCAATTGAAGCGGGTGTTGATTTTGTTGTTAGCCCAGGCTTAAACCCGACAACAGTAAAGTACTGCCAAGAAAAGAACATGCCAATCGTACCGGGTGTGAATAATCCAAGTTTGGTAGAGCAAGCGATGGAACTTGGTCTAAAAACATTGAAGTTTTTCCCTGCTGAGCCATCAGGTGGCATTCCTATGCTGAAAGCACTGTCAGCGGTCTACCCAGTTGAATTTATGCCTACAGGTGGCGTGAGCCCAAGTAACGCAGCCGATTACCTAGCATTACCATCAGTACTAGCTTGTGGCGGTACTTGGATGGTACCTAATGCACTAATTGATGCGGGTGATTGGGAAGCGTTGGCAAAATTAGTAAGCGATATTTAATTGGTGCTTAACTAGGTAGCTGTCTATTTATTAATTGATAATTTAGCCACTAACATCTGATCAGTCATTATTGGCTATGTTATAAACTACTAGGTTTTAAATAACTATCTGGTAAATAAAGAGTTACTGAATCTGATAAGACTTAAGGTATGAAAATGCTTTAAGTCTTTTTTGTTTCTGCAGAGAAAGACAAAAGGATAAGTGGTTGAAAAGTGGGCAATAGTGAGACTTCGACATTCTAAATGGTGAGAAAAGTGTCTTATTTCAAGGGGGGAGGGTAAGAATAATTAATAACACTGAAGTAAATCACACAAGTGCAAAATTAGACTTGGTCAGAGTGCCTGTAGTTTGCTACGTTTAAATGACATAGTGACTGGAAAGGTAGAATTATATGAAAGTAAATGTTCAAACACATCATGTATCAATCAGTGACGATTCTCGTAAAGAAATTGAAAGTAAATTTGAGAAAGTATCCGCCCATTTTCCTCAACTAATCAGCAGTGACATCATCATCACAAAAGAGCACGGCCAACACCAAGTGGAAATATTCACTAACTACGAAGGCGCACGTGTATCGGCAAAATCAACGAATGATGTAATGTATCCTGCTATTTCTGGCGCATTGAAAAAACTAGAAGCAGGGCTTCGTAACCGTAAGGGACAGCTGAAATCAGACCTACACGAAAAGCCAACTAGTACTAAACCAGAAATCGCGTCAGACATTATCCAAGAGATGAAATTAGTTTAATTCGCTCTTAGCGTAAAAATGGAGAAGCCAGCATTGATTGCTGGCTTTTGTGATCTTGGCGTTTGAATAACAAGGTTCCGATTGATTGCTAGGGCTTACACTGTGCAGCGATTAAGCGTTGATGACGCAGATTAATGTGAGAGATAAGTTTTTGCCACTTCTCTGCTAAGTAATACTGCCCAGATTGAAGGAGTTGCCCTTGAGCACTTTCAATCATTGCGAGTGGCATGCTTTGATAGATGTACTCGAAGGTATTACTATCGAGCTCAGAGGGGTCTTTTGCCCAGTTTATTTCAGAAGATAATCCAGAAGCATAAATACGCGCCGCCTGTGTTTCTGGTGATGAGACTTCGGTTTCGGTTAACTGATTGAGCAGTATCTTGAGTCGTTCGAATTTCATTTTCATAGGTAAGAGTCCTTTTAGATAGCATAAAACGTTATCGGTCTATGCTTCTTATGCCCTATCTATCAAAGAGTAGAATTGTTTTAGCTCAAATAACAACCAAAAGAACTGTTTTAACAATGCGAAACCAAGTACATATCAAAAGTACTATTAAAAGATGAAACGGTTTCTTCTGTTTCATCTTATTGAAATAACAGCGAAGTCTGCCAGAAACACTAGCCTATATGCCTTAGTAACTCGCCTTGTAACAGACTTGAATAAAATCGTTTGGAAATGCCTGAGCACTCGCTTGTTCTAGCTTAATTGGGTTGTTTGTTGGCCCAAATAGGGGAATACCTTGACCAAGAATGATAGGCGCGCGAGTGATGGTCAGTTCGTTGATAAGCTCTAGCTGTAAGAAGGCTTGAATAGTGGTTCCACCGTCGATATAAGCGTGAGCATAGCCTTCAGACTCTAGTTTACTCACCAATATATTGAGATCGCCTTGATACATCTCGACTCGGGTTTTCATGTTGTCAGGCGCGTCAGAGAGCGTGTTACTGAGGACGATAATGCGCGTATCACCATATGGCCATTGCTCATCGGTAAGGTTCATGCTGGCGATTTTTTCCATACACTTACGGCCCATGATCATGCAGTCAACCGATGCGATATATTTTACGAATCCCATGTCGGCTTGATCGCCCATCTCTGCTGCTTGGTTGCCGGATGTGTGTAACCAATCGACACCTCCATCTTGTGTGGCGATAAACCCATCAAAGCTTGTTGCGATAAACACAGAACATTTCATATATTGATCCTTTTACACAGTTGTCGCTAGACGATACGTGATCTGAAGTGTATTGGAAATGAATTTGAGGGAGGATTAGATTGAAATGGAAGCGCAAATTTAAGCTCACCCGTGATGAGTGAGCTTATTCTTAGAAGCCTTTCAATTTTTAGTTGGTCGTGCCTAGTCTCTGATTTTTTTGTTGTTAAAGATTAATAGTTAGTGAATCTCTTTTCTTAGGTTAGACAGTTTCTGGTGTTAGTGCCCAAAACATCATAGTGGTCACACTGGGTATGTTCAGGTGTGAGAAATCGAATTGGTCATAGAGGTAAGTTGGTGGGATATCTGTCGCTAGGTTGGTTTGACCATCAATAAAGATAATTTCACTATCGATTTTCTCTGCGTAAATGTAATGGCTGTTATCCCTGATAAGCTCGGCCTCTAGACCTACGGCGACAACAAAACGAGTCCCGCTTGGGTATTCGTTCATTTCCTGCCAAGACTCAGACGCTTTTACATTAGATTGATCTAGCTTACGCCAATTGCTGCCAGTTGGTGTCGAAAGCTCAAAACCCATTTTCGATACTTTGTGGGTGAGATAATTTGAGATCCCAACCAGTTGCTGCTCTACAGTGGGGCTGTGTTTGCCCCAAAAGTGGTCACTGGTGTTAGTCAGTAACGCTTCCGCCTCGTCAGAAACCGATGCTGTTGTTTGTCTTGTTGCAATGCCTGTTGCATTTAAAGAGCAATTAGACAGCACGCGAGATTCATTACCTGTAATCAAAGCAACGTTTAGCAACTCACCAATTTCGTTGGTGATAGCCTCACCGTATAGCCGAAGATTCGGTGCTATGGCTTTATTTTGCTTCGCGACAGCGGTTTGGATAGCCGGAATGCGCGCATCATTGATTTCGTTTGATGTCATTGAGAATGCCGATGGAATCGCCCCTAAAGTAAATAGGATGGTAGCAAGTTTTGATTGTTTCATGAGTATATCCTTTGTGGTTATATAACGGATAAGGCATGAACTGCGCCACATTAGGCTGTGATCGCATTTTGAGTTGTTAGAGAATGTTTCATTGGTGAGTTTTACAAGAGTTGGCTGTTATTAATTCACGCGTACTAACCCTTGCTCTATTGCTTGAACCAAATCTATTTTTTTGGAGACAAGCGAATAAAGCGTCGCTTGTGTTAGCGCTATAATTGGCTCGTTATTTTTTGGTCTAGGTGTGTCTATCTCTGCCATTCTCGAACGGCCTTTCTGGTAGTCACTCCAGAGTGGCACATCGATAATCACAACCTGACTTGTGGGTAATTCTTTAAGCGACAGCTCTTGAGCGAGAAGATGCAGCCACCAAGAGATTTGTCGAAATCCTGCTTCGCCACTGAGTGGCTTTTCGAGTGGTTCTATTGTTCCGTTCTTTAAGGCGAGATTTGTTTCGATGGTTAAGGCTAATGTATGTTGATAATTGGCCGTTTGAAATGACATCAAGCTGTCTTGCTCGGCCATATGGAACGCACAAGCCTGTGCGGTTGAAATAGGGAGTAGCACGAAGGCTGATAGTGAAACACAGAGTCGCCAAATTGATGTGATCATAGTGTTATCTCTTAATTTTAATCCGAGATAAAGGAGTACATGGTGTACTCCTTTCAATCTAAATTAGTGTTGGGTTAAGTTACTGCACTGCAATCGAGATTGGGTAGACATTGAAATCGAAAGCTTTACCAAATTTTTGGATATCTGATTTATTCCCTTTCACTTTAGCTACGTTGCTTAGCTCGGTTTCTGCACCGGTGAACAACTGATCGAATTGAGGGCGCGTTGTTGTTACTGTGACATCGTTACCTTGTTCGCCATCCACTATCTCAACAATACCGTTTCGTAGAATGACGGTAAAAGTCTCGCCCGTATCCGTGAAGTTAATTTGATATTTCGTTTCTACTCCTCCAACGGCTTCAGGTAATACTTTGTAACGTAGACCTTCAAGCAGAGTAGGGGTAGAGAAGCCCGCTATCATATTCGGATTAGCTAACATGCCTTTTGCCAGTTGATTCACAAGCTGCATATTGAGCACGCCATCAAGTTCGTCAGCACCGGCTAGGTAGAACCCACGGTTTGATGAATTAATGCTGGCATATCCAAGGTTGCGAAGGCCCGCTGCCTTTAACTGACGAGCTTGAACATCACTTTGATCGACTCGAACCAGTTTGTCAGAAAGAGTGACTGACCACTTTATTTCACCGTTCTCTAGTGCTTGCTCTGCTAGTGCAACAACGCGCTCTCGACCGCCCATTGCTTCAATTAATTTCTGCGCTTCATCCACTTTTGGTAATGGATCGAGGTTTGCTGGATTACCATCCCACCAAGAGACATAACCAGTGTAGTAAGAACGTACGTTGGTTTTAACATTTCCATAAGTTTGAATGGTGAATGGGTCAAGTGTTAGGTAGTCAGGAATCTCAATCTCATTGGCAAGATCATCAGGCCCTTTGCCTTGGTTAATCAGCCGGATTGCTTGATCGTGTTGATATTGCATTGCATCGCGATAGGTCACCAAGATGTTGTCTACCTTGTCTTTACCATATTCAGGTACACCGTGACCTGGCAGCATGTGCTCTGGCTCATAAGCTCGAATCGTATCAATGGCATTGATCCATGCGTCAGTATCTCGGAACTTAGTGCCCCGTGGAGAGTGCAATTGAGGAGCTGCTGGCCCTTGAAGTTCATCACCAGTGAAAATGGTTTTGTATTGAGGTACATAGGCAATCATGTGACCTGAATTTTCACCGCCAGAGTATGAGAAAGTCATCTCTAAACCTGCCACTGTAATTGTTTCTTCACCCTCGATTGTACGTGTCGGTGCAATGAATGATGTAGGTCCAGTCGTAAGGTGACCACAACAGCCGGTTGTGAATTGATCACGGTCTTCAGGTTGCAATACCGCGCCATACATCATCATTGCGCGTTGGAACATGAGTGGTCCTGTTGCTGAGTTCTCAGAAACAAAGGCGTCTAAAAATGTACTGTCTGCAATTACTTCGACATCGCCGTTTTCGACTTGTTCTGGGGTAATAAATGCACCTACACCACCTGTATGGTCAGCGTGCGCATGCGTGTAAACCACGGCTTTGATTGGTTTGTCGCTTAGCTGTTTGATTTTTTCAGCGACGGGCTTCATTTGTGATTCGTTTAAGCCGGTATCAATGATGATTAGGCCTTCAGGCGCATCAATAACGTGGATTGAGGCAAAGGCATTCTCAGCAACGATCGTCCAAATAGGTGCGCTTGGGTGTTGATATAACGCTTCTTCAAAATGATCGGCGTGATTTACAAAATACTCGGGAGCATAACGTTTTACTTGGTAAGGATTATTCCCTGCAGAAAGCTCGACATCATGATAGGTGCGAGTTTCCAGATCTGGTATTGCACTGGCGGTAACGGACAAAGGAAAGAGAACAATAGCAGCGGTTATTACGGATTTTCTAAACATAATAAGACCTATAGAGGTGTCGTTAATCAAAGGTGTTTCTCATTTGTGTTTAGGTTACTGAATTTGTTAATAACAAACTAATTACCCTTGTCTATTTTGATTATAACGAATGAGTTATAATCGGGGTGTGTTGTGGCATCATAGCCAGTACGTAATAAAAGGTAGAGAACAGTGCGTCCATTCCATCAGCTTGATTTGAATTTATTGAAGGTATTTAAAGTGCTCTCTGAAGAGTTACATACGGGGAGAGCAGCAGAGCGATTACATATCGCCCAACCATCAGTTAGCCGATCTTTAGCAAGGCTAAGAGATCATTTTGAAGACCCATTGTTTGTAAAAACTCGCGATGGTTTAACCCCCACATCGATGGCCGCTCGGCTCGCTTTGGTGATTCCCAATACCTTAAATCAATTGTCAGACAGCATTGATTCCCTTGAAACGTTCGACATCACCCAGAAGTCTGGGCAGTTACGCATTGCCGTGAATTCGTTTTTGGCTTTGACACTGCCTGCGAAATTGCATTTGAAGCTGCAAAGCGTTGCGCCTGATATTCAACTTGAAGTCGAGAATTGGGGCTCTTCGACGGTTAACAAGCTGATCAAAGGTGAGTTGGATTTCGCGATTAACTACTACCCCTTAGATGTACCCAAAGAGATCATAAGCCATCCATTAACGGTGGATAGGTTTCAGTTATTAGTGAGAAATGACCACCCGTTGATCGGTAAAAAAAGCACGATAGATGAGTTAGCGATTTACCCTTGGGTGACGGCCATAGTGAAAGGGTGGAATGAACAAACTACATTAGTGAGCCGCTTGTTGGCGGATAAAAATGTACCCATACAGATGAACTATCGCTCCGAGGTATTTAGCTCAGTAGTGCAAGTGACCGCGGAAAGTGATGCCATATTGCCGTGCTCCGCGCTGTTATCTGAGAATCTGTTTCCCCAATTAACGTCAATTGACGTTCCAGACAGTATTGAGTCGCCAAGCGAAGAGGTTCGAATTTATGCGCATCAGCGGTTAAGGCATGACCCGTATCATGAGTTTTTGTTTTTAGTGATCAAGGATATTGTAGGTAGGTTATGAAAATAATCTTACATAGAGTCCTCAATCTTCTTGCCCATATCGAGTAATCCATTGTGCTTGAAATAACAGTCAACGAGCATCTCTAGGGTTTTTCTTTCGTTAAGACCTTTGGCCACCCAAACAGATAAAAAGCTATTGCAAGTCATAATGCATCTCTTTGAGTATATATGGCGGTTGTCTTGGCTGAGAGAGCCATGGTCTCGCTTTGGTATTCTTTTTGGGATTTCGATATGCCCTAAAAAAAGTTCATCCTTTGTGATTTCAATTTTTTGTCCGTTTAGCTCACCACCAAAGAGTTGAATTATCATTGTGTTGTTCCCCATTTATTTAAGACCGGTTTACTTTCCGCGAGCCATGAAGCTGCAAGAAACAGCCTCATGTTTATTTAATTGTGCGTGGTATTACTCAACTAGTTGGCGGACTAATAGCTAGCGGTTTGAATATTAAAGTTAAATGGTCGGGACATATTTGACTCTTCGTGAGCACCGTAGTATCGCACTATGTAGTAGTACTCTTTACCATCGTGAACAGGCATCCAGTACGACCCATCTTCTACTTGTTCACTGGCGAAAGTAATGGTGATGTTGCCGTTCTCATCCGGTAGAGTGTTGTATGCGTTGAAGACGTCGTTTTGTCTAGCGTAGGTGTTACGAGTTTTTCCGTCGTAACGAGTTACGGACCAGAAGTGATCGACATTAGCGTCATAAGGAAGAGTAATAACATGCGGGGTCGACCCATTTAATGTGTCGCCTTTATTATTTGCTCTCCAAGGCTGATAGATAGCGTGGCCGGTTTGGAAACCTAAGTGCCCAATAACACCAATTGCGCGACGTTCATGATTTTCAGATGCGTAATCAATGTGGTCAAAAAGCCCTGTATTATCTAAAACTTCAACTGCGCCACTGAGGTAACGGACTCCTACTTTTAAGTGGGTGACTTTGTAGTCAAACTGTGAGAAATCAGACACTTTGGTCAATTGAGTGATATTTTTTTCTGGTACATCGTGTGTCTCTAGAACCCACTGAACAGGTGCTGTTTTTACATATTCCATACTCTCTTTTGAGGTCGGTGCGTCGATTTTTAGAGCATCTTGAATTGGGTATACTTCAGCCGTTGCATCTGGTGTATATACTTGCACACGAATGAATAAGTGTGGGTAATCAGATGGACTAACGATGACATTTTCTGCACCTACACGTTCTATCGCTGCACTGTAATCTGTTCCCGCTCTCACTACGGCAAATTCCCCTTCTGGGTGGTACTTATCCATAATGGTGTAGTGCTCTTGATCCGTTAATTGAAACGAGAAGTAACGATCATTTGCCACGTTGGGTGTGGTGAAAAATACAGGGCCATCCGTTAATTGCAGTACCGCTTTTGAGTAAATATGGTCAAGCGCAGGTGTCACTACATTGTCAGTTCCTTCCGTTGGAAGTTCACGAGTATGGATGAACTTGTTAGTACCGCCAGCCTGATTGACGACATCAACCATGAAGTTTGCATGATGAGTGATGACGTAGCCTTGGTACATCTCTTGTGTTGCAGGTTTTATAAGGTGCTGCACGGAAAGTGCACCGATTACTGCTACTAATGCGGTAGCGCCAAGTAGTATTTTGGTTGTCTTTTTCATGGTATTCCCCAATTGTTGCAGTAGATTAGAATTTGCAGTCTTAAAAGAGTGCGGCATTGCAATGGCTTTTGTTTACTAGCTCTATGTCGTCGCTACTGCTGTGCTTTGTTAGAGGAACATTAAGGTTTTTAGTTATGCGTATCTAATGACTAGTTTGTATTTTGATTATACTATTGAAGGTATAACGTATGCGTGGTGAGGACTAATGAGACAATGCGTCCATTTCAACAACTTGATCTCAATTTATTACGAGTTTTTAAAGTTCTATCAGAAGAGCTGCATACTGGTCGCGCAGCGGAGCGGTTATGTACGACTCAACCTGGTGTTAGCCGCTCACTATCTCGATTACGAGATCACTTCGAAGATAGGCTCTTTATTAAAACCCGAGATGGATTGGCTCCAACCCCTATGGCAGCGCGTTTAGCTTTAGTCATTCCTAATACTCTTGATAGCCTTTCAGACACGATTGAGTCCCTAGAAGTTTTTGATATAGAGAAAAAGTCAGGGGTTTTGAAAATTGCAGTGAGTGCATTTTTAGCGGTTTCTCTACCAGCGAAACTGCATTTAAAGCTGCGAGAAGTTGCCCCAAATCTTCGCCTTGAGGTTGAAAACTGGGGAGCTGCTACTGCTAATAGTCTGGCAAAAGGGGAGCTAGACTTTGCTCTTAATTACTATCCAGTCGAGTTGCCTAAAGAGGTTATCAGTCGCCCATTAACGGAAGATACTTTTCAGCTTCTAGCCAGAAAAGACCACCCCTTAGTGGGAAGTACGGTTCCAATAAAGGAGTATGAAAATTATCCTTTTGTCTCAACGATTGTTAAAGGCTGGAATGATAGAGCAACGATCGTAAGCCGCATTATCGCCAATAAAAACTTATCGATTGATATGTGTTATCGTTCGGAGGCATTTAGCTCTGTTGTACAAGTTGTCGCTGAAACAGACTCTATTTTACCTTGTACTGCTCTATTAGATGAGAAGCAATTTCCACAGCTATCACGTGTTCCAGTGCCAGAAGGAGTAGAAGTCCCTGTTGAAGAAGTCCGTTTCTATTCACACCAGCGTCTAAGACATGACCCTTACCATGAATACCTGTTTACTCTGATTAAAACGATAATTGACGAGCTATAAATTGGGACGCTGTACTCTAGCCTAGACAAATAAAAGCCCTAAGACTTAAACGAATTAGGGCTTTTTTCGTATTCAAAGTGGACACTTAATTAGCTAGAAAACTGAACCACCCCCAAATCTACCGCGGTTTGTAAATCCACCTTGTCTTGCACTAACGCTTGCAGCGCTGCTTCGCTGAGCAGCATCACAGAGGAAGGCGTTGCAGATGAAGGAGTAGCGTGAACTTCAACGCGGTTTCCATTGGTAACTTTCGTCCACAGGTGGCTATCTACGAGATAAATATACGTGACTGATTTAAGGTCAACCTTTTGATCTTTTGCCATCAAGGTTAACCACCAACTGGCTCGTTTTAGCCCTTGTTTTCCCTCTAGTGCTTCAATGCGTTGTAAGTAATTGTGTTCAAGTGCTTCTTGGGTTGCTATCGCAATATCCAGTGAACCTGGGAAGCTTTCAGTAAATGGGTTATTAAATTGCCCATCATAGGAGCAAGCGTTAGTCGCAAAGCTTGCCCCTGATGTGGCGAAGCCTAATAACAGCAATGAAAATAGTGGCTTCATATTCGCTTCCTATGGTGTGACGATGTTGAACCAGAAATTAAAGGTATCAAGCATGCCGACAAAGTCCTTAAAGACCTTCTTATCACCCTTCAGTTTAATGTCACCATTTGCGATGGCTTTCTCTAGGGTTGTTAAACCAAGCTGTACATCATCCAATGCAGCCTTGGTCAGTGTAATGGATACATCTGGGTCATCATCCAACTTCGTAGTGTGGTTAAGTACTGAATTCTCGATGTAAAGGGTGTACTCCTCATTGAGGTCGGTAAAGTTGATATTCAGTGTGTAATCTTTACCTGCCGCTTTTTCTGGCAACAATCTGACGGCTAGGTAGTCAAAGAGCATCTCTGGTGGCATGTTTTTAATGATGTCAGGTGACGCGGTATTCGTGCCACCCGAAGATGGCGTGCCATTTCGAAGCTCATACGCACCTTGTAGGTAGACGGAACGCCATGGGCCTGATTCTGCTTGATACCCTAGCTGTTCATAGGCATCAGCCAGTAGAGACTTACCTTTCTTACTTTGCGGATTGGCAAACACGACGTGTTTAAGCACTTCTGCTACCCAACGATATTTCCCATCATCAAAATCTTGCTTAGCTTTAGTAATTACCGCTCTTTCGCCGCCCATGTATTCCACGTATTTCACTGCGGCATTGGTTGGTGGTAGGTTATTAAGATCCGACGGGTTACCGCTATACCAACCCATGTAACGCTGATAAACCGCGCGGCTGTTGTGTCGAAGGGTTCCGTAGTATCCGCGAGTGCTCCAGTTATTCTCAATTTCTTCTGGGAATTGAATGATCTCTGAAATCTCAGAGCCAATGTAGCCCTGGTTCATTAGGCGAACCGTTTGGTCATGGGTGTATTTATACATGTCACGTTGAAGTTTGAAGTAGTCAACGATCTCTTCTTGTCCCCACATTGGCCAGTGGTGACTTTGGAATTTAACATCGACTTCATCCCCCCACATTTCGATCGTTTCATTAAGATAGAAAGACCACTTCAACGCATCACGAACTTGCGCGCCACGAAGGGTTAAAATGTTGTGCATCGTGTTGGTGCTGTTCTCAGCCATCCATAGTGCTTTTTTCTCTGGGAACCAGGTGTTGATTTCCGTTGGTGCTTCAGAGCCAGGCGTATATTGGAACACCATTTTTATTCCGTCAATCGTATGCTCTTCACCGGTTTTCTCGATAATGAGAGTCGGGCGAATGAGTGTCGCTAGGCCTGTAGAAGTGGTTTGCCCTAAGCCGCCATTGACACTGCCTTGAGCGTTTTTAGGAAGCAGCGCACCGTACATATAGATCGCACGACGACCCATCGCATTGCCTGCGATGACGTTTTCAGAGACCGCATGCTCAGTAAAGCCGTGAGAGGCAATGATTTGGACGTTACCAGCTTTCACATCTTCTTCGTCAACGATGCCACGTACACCGCCAAAGTGGTCGATATGACTGTGGCTATAGATGACCGCTGTGACAGGGCGTTCGCCTAATTCCGAATTAATAAACTCTAATGCGGCTTTTGCTGTTTCTTGAGAAATCAGTGGGTCAAAGACGATCCAACCTTTGTCGCCTTCAACAAAAGTAATGTTGGTCAAATCGTAACCGCGAACCTGATAAATACCATCGGTAACTTTAAACAGGCCGTTAATGACATTGAGCTGTGCGTTTCGCCATAAACTCGGGTTAACGCTATCGGGAGATTTCGCATCAAGTGTGATGAATTTTTTGTACTCTTCGAGATCCCAAACAACATTTCCTTGGTCGTTGGTGATCGTGACGACATCTTGTTTGGCGATAAAGCCTTTCTGAGCACGTTCAAAATCTTTGGTGTCTTTGAAGGGTAGTGTTTTATAGAGTGCTTGGTTAGTATCGATAGTGGACTGGCTCGCAGGCTTGGGCTCAGTTGCGATGACTCCCGTCGATATCACTATCGATGCCAACGATATAGCAAAACGGTTCATAGTTAGTTCCTTCTTTATGTGCGCTGTTGCGTAAATAAAGCGTAGAAGATAACTCGTTAATTTTCTGAGAATTATTAAGACATTTTTGGTTTTATGTCACGGCTCACAATGACGCGTGAGGTTACTGGAGTAACCGTTAATATTGGAAGGTAGAGTTAAGAAGGCCGAATGACGAGCCTTCCTATATTGGCGCTAATGTTGGTTGCTATATTGCTAAAAATGGTTATGTCATCTGTGAAGGAGATAGCTGAAAGTGGCGTTTAAATTCTCTAAAAAACTGCGATTGGCTGCTGTAACCGACAAGGTTGGCCGCTTCGCTGGCTCGTTTCCCCTCGACAGTGATGAGCTCTTTGGCTTTATCTAAGCGTACCTTTTTGACGTATTGCATTGGCGATTCACAGGTCACTTCTTTAAAAGCACGATGGAAAGCAGACACACTCATGTTGGCGTCTTGAGCTAATTCATCGACATTAACGGGTGATGAAAAGTTACCGTGTAATCTATTCAGGACTTTGGCTATTCTCGAGTAGTGACTGTCTTGTGCTACTAGCCCCATTAAAGTATTCCCTTGTGGGCCAATCAATACTCGGTAGACGATCTCTTTAACCAAATCTGTTCCTAGAATCTTGGTTTCTGCATCATCTTGTAGGCACTTTAGCAACCTAATACAAGCATCTGAAAGGTCGTCAGTGACTTGCGCTTTTTGCAAGCCTCGAGTTGAGGTCTTCGGTACGGAAACATCGAGTTGATCGACTAATTTGTTGAGAAGAGGAAGATCAACATCGACACATAAGCTCAGAAGTGGTTCGTCATTATCATTGAACGCCTCGCATTCTAAAGGCAGTGGAACACCAATGACCAAGTAATCACCCACACCATAACTCACTGCATTTTCAGCTAAATGAATACGTTTGCTGCCTTGTCCCATAATGATGATGCCTGACTGATACAGCAAGGGCCGACGAGGGCTTGATGTTGGAGCATAATAGAAACTGACCCCATCCAATTTGGTTTGGAATATACCTTCAGTAGCCGTTAACCCGTTTGAATGGGCGTAGGCTTGCATTGCACTTGTCAGTGTTTCCATCATTACTCTCCGTTCTTTAGCTAATCGCTAATCTATATGTGAAAGCAGGAATAGGCAACGAAATTCGATTTTTTAACCTTTTTATAAGTTACCTCGATAGTATTATGCACCCAGACAATAAGAAAGACTAATAACAACGGAGTAATGGCGCATGAAGTTTAATTATGTAAACCCAACAAAGATCTTATTTGGACAGAATCAAATTGAGTCGATAGCGGATGAGATTAGCAGTGATCAGAAAGTACTGGTTATTTATGGTGGAGGCTCGATTAAAATCAATGGCGTTTACAATCAGGTTGTATCGGCGTTAAAAAATCATAATTGGGTTGAGTTTTCAGGCGTTGAGCCGAACCCAACGAGAGAAACGCTGGATAAAGCGGTTGAGCTTGTTCGCCGCGAAAAGATTGACTACATATTAGCGGTTGGTGGTGGAAGTGTAATAGATGGCTCAAAATACGTTGCTTCTTCAGCGTTATACGAAGGCGATGGTTGGGATATTGCTTCAAGCAAACATGAAGTGGTCAAGGCACTTCCTCTAGGCGCGATCCTGACACTGCCAGCAACGGGCTCTGAGTCTAATGGTGGTGCTGTGATTTCGAGCCTTACTACTCAAGAGAAGCTCGTGTTTTTCTCTCCACTTGTTCAGCCATTGTTTGCAGTGATGGACCCTGATGTGATGAAAACTTTACCAGAGCGCCAACTTATTAACGGAGTGGTCGATGCGTGGGTTCACGTGTGTGAGCAGTACCTAACAACGGTAAATCAAGCCTATGTACAAGATGGATATGCAGAAGCGCTATTACGCAGTTTGCGAAAGTTAGGCAATGATTTTAATCAACGTGATAGTGACGATTGGCGTGCGAACCTAATGTGGTCTGCAAACCAAGCACTTAATGGGCTTATCGGTGTCGGTGTAGAACAAGACTGGGCGACCCACCAAATGGGCCATGAATTAACGGCGATGTTCGGTGTTGATCATGCTCGTTCTTTGGCGATTGTTCAGCCTGCCATGTTACGTAACCAAATTGCGACAAAACGAGAGAAGCTAGAACAAATGGGTGTGAACGTGTTTGGATTAGAATTGAGCGAAGATTTAGCCGAACGCACCATTGCAACGATAGAAGATTTCTACCAGAGTTTGAATGTTGAAACACAACTAACCAACTACGTGGGAGAAAAATCTCAAGTAATTGAAAATCTCTGCCATCAAATTGAGAGTCATAATCCACAAGGCTTAGGTGAGCATCAAGCAATTAAGGTGACGGATAGCAAAGCAATACTAGAGGCGGCAATTAAGTAACGATTTAGAATCTACCCCTTCTAGAATAGCGCCACAATCTGAATTGTGGCGTTTTGTTTTCTAGTGGAATCGATTTCGCTCATTGCGCTAGTCCATAGAGTTCATATAGCCACGTTCCCGATTACACACTGTGGGATAAATCTCGCAGGTAAAGTAGGATTAGGCATTAAATTAGGACTTTTATCTATTTTTAATATTATCCTTCGGAGTATTATGCACTAGTGGCAATGATAAAGACTTATAACAATTAAGGAACAACACATGAAATTCAATTACGTGAACCCAACTCAAATCCTGTTTGGACAAAACCAAATTTCCGCAATCAGCGAGCAAATAGCTCCTGAGAGTAAAGTGCTGGTGATTTATGGTGGCGGTTCTATCAAAAGTAATGGTGTTTATGACCAAGTGACATCTGCTCTGAAGAATCATAACTGGGTTGAATTTTCAGGTGTTGAGCCAAACCCAACAAGAGAAACGCTAGACAAAGCGGTAGCACTAGTTCGCAGCGAAGATGTTGACTACATCTTAGCGGTTGGTGGCGGAAGCGTTATTGATGGATCTAAATATGTGGCAGCAGCGGCTATGTACGATGGTGAAGGTTGGGATATTCCGGCTGGAAAACACCAAGTGACTCAAGCTGTACCACTAGGTTCTATCTTAACCTTGCCAGCAACGGGTTCAGAGTCAAACGGTGGCTCTGTTATTTCAAATGCAGCAACTAAAGAAAAACTGGCGTTCATGTCCCCACTTGTTCAACCTCGATTTGCAGTGATGGACCCGGATGTAATGAAAACACTGCCAGATCGTCAGCTAGTTAATGGTGTTGTTGATGCTTGGGTACACGTTTGTGAGCAATACCTGACCACGGTTAATAAAGCGTACGTTCAAGATGGCTATGCAGAAGTATTGCTTCGTAGCTTGCTCAAACTAGGCGGCGACTTTGATAAGCGTGACAGCGATGAATGGCGTGCAAACCTAATGTGGTCTGCAAACCAAGCACTTAATGGTTTGATTGGTGTTGGCGTGGCTCAAGACTGGGCAACACACATGATCGGCCATGAACTAACGGCAGCATTCGGTGTTGACCACGCTCGTTCGCTAGCCATTGTTCAGCCTTCATTAATGCGCAATCAATTAGCAACTAAACGTGGAAAGCTTGAGCAAATGGGTGTGAACGTATTTGGTTTAGCGCAAAGTGAAGATCTCGCTGAACGCACGATTGAAGCGATTGAAAGCTTTTACCAAGGCCTAGGTGTGGCGACGCAATTAACCGATTACGGGTTAACGGCAGAGCAAGCGGTCGATAAAATCACGGCTCAAATTGAGAGCCACGGTTTATTGGCACTGGGTGAGCATCAAGCGATCACATTAACTGAAAGCCGTAAGATCTTAGAAGCTGCAATTCAGTAACTTAAAGCGACTTACTATTCCTGTAATTGAATAGTAAGTATTAGAAAAGCGCCACGATAAACTCATACAGAGATATCGTGGCGTTTTTGTTTTGGGATGACCTTTGTATGTACTTATCTTTGTTATGACCTAGAGCTTCGGAATAACGATGGTGAACCTAGCGCCTCCTAGGTGACTGTCATCAACGGAGAGAGTCCAACCTAGATTTTTAGCCGCCTGATTGGCAATCGCCAACCCTAAGCCGAACCCGCCATTGTTGAGGTTTCGACTTTCATCTAATCGAGAGAAGGCTAGGAAGATCTCTTGGCGTTTACCCAACGGTATCCCTTGTCCGTTGTCTTCTACGTCTATCGTCCAACTACATTCAAATTCATTAATAGAAACGTCGACGGTGCCGTTCCCATAGTTGATGGCATTTTTTATTAGGTTATCGATAGTGAGTTTAGCAAAACATTTAGCGCCAAACGGATGTTGTTGCGATAGGGCTGGGTCTATACGTAGCGTCGTGTTTCTGTCGCCAAACATTGCAATTCGGTGGTTACATATTTCAGCCAAGTGCAATTTCTCTGAGTGCGGAACCGTGCTGGTGCAGCGCTTATTAGTCAGCCGAGATAACTGTAAAATATCAGAGGTGAGTAGCGAAATATCTTCGATATATTGGTCGATATTGTCATGAAGCTGCTCTCTGTTAATGGTATCTTCGCGACGCAATAGATCACTTGCCATTTGAATTCGGCTAAGGGGTGTTCGCACTTCGTGTGGTATCGCGTGGGAGAAGATTTGAGACTCTTTTACTCGAGTTTCGATATCGTCAGCCATGACATTAAAACTCTCAGCAATCTCCTTTATTGGTGAGATATGATAAGCGTCAGCTCGGACACTCAAATCCCCTTTACCAAACGCTTCTTGAACCGCTAGTAATTTATTGATTCGTTTATTTACGCGGTGAAGGGGAAGGTAGAGGAGTGCAGCAAGAGCAAGGCTCATGGTGATGAATAGCATCAAGAAAAAATGGTTATCTCTGTCTTCATACCAAGGCGTTTTTGCACTGATGGGGTCTTCAGTCTCGGTAAATAGCAGGAAATCGGATGAATGTGGAATAGGAAGCGCGACAGCAAATAAGTCGATGTCGTTGATGTGTATTTCAACGCCGTTTTTGTTTGAAAAAGGTTCGCAATCTATGCAGAATCGCGTGATCTGCTCTGAGCCACTGATAACTTGCAATTTATAGTCGTAGAACGAGTGCTCTTTTTTGTCACTTAAGTGTTGATACAGCCCATCGGTTTCAAAGCGGCTATTGACATAATGTTGTAGGTGAGAGGATGCCGTATCAAGAAAGGTCTCTCTATCGCCTTGGCGGACATAGTCATCGCCTAGCTGAATAAAAATGACAAATGTGATGATCATGCCTATTAAACTTTCTAGATATAAGCACTTAAACATAGATCTTGGTTTGGTTGTGATCTTCACTAGCTGCAACCTACTAACTTGTAGCCTTGGTTTCTGACGGTTTTGATGGCAGCACCAAATACTTCAGCTTGAATCAGTTTTTTACGTAAGCTAGAAACGCGCATGTCGATTGAGCGATTATTTGAACTGTATTCAATCCCTCTCACTGCTTGACAGCAATGCTCTCTTGAGACAGCGGTACCGGCATGTTCAATTAACACTTGGAGAATTTCAAACTCAGACTGAGTGAGGGCGATTGGCTTTTGTTGATAGTACGCCGCTTGATTATCACTGCTAATGACAATGCCGTAGGCATCGGTGATGTAACTGGGCTTTTGAGCCAGTTTTGCTTGGTTATAACGACGCATCAAAGCTTCAATTCTAGCCACGAGAATATGGCCCCTGATGGGTTTTGTCATATAGTCATCGGCACCAAGCTTGAGCAATGACACTTCACTCATCTCATCTTCTGATGCGGTCAGAATAATGATCATGCCTTGATAGAACTCTCTTGCTTCACGGCAAATATCAACCCCCGATTTCCCAGGAAGCATGAGGTCTAAAATAACCAGATCAGGCTGAGCGAGTTTGATCTTATCTAATGCTTGTAGCCCATCGCTAATAACACTGACTTGATAGCCTTCCGCTTCAAGATACATTTTTGTTAGTTGGGCAATAGCAGCGTCATCTTCGACCAATAAAACGTTACAACTCATATCTATTCACTCTGCTTATGTATTTGCGTCGCATTATATTGAAATCGATTGCGCCGACAATAACGGTGAGAAATTTATCCTGAAAATGGAGTATTTAATTCATTACAGTCAATGCTTACATCTGCTTACAAAGCGAATTTTAATGGACTGGCGTTCTGTTTAATGACCTGATGCATAGGAGAAAAACGTAAATTGTGAGCAGTTAATATTCACATAAGACTATTTGTGAAGAAATGTGATGAGTTACTTCACTCTGTGCACCTTACGAATTATTGACACAGTCAATGTATTGTCTTTTGTACACCTAGACATTTCCCTCTTCGCTATTACTATTCGCCTCGAAAAAGCCCCCAAGCACTATTAATTTATTTGAAGTATCTAGCAGGAAAAAGCATGTTCAAGACGAAATATATTTGCACAACATTATTGGCAGTAGCACTCACTGGCTGTGGTTCCGATGATGGTAAAAGCACTTCCCTAGGTGGCGGAACCAATGGTGGCACTTCTACTGGGAATACCGGAACAACAAGCAGCCAAGTTGTCACTATCGGATCTATTTCGAGAACTCTTCCCCGGACTCTGGATATAGCAACAAGCTCGGGGTTTAACATGTACATCCCTGTCTCGGTTAATCAAACCAAGTCGCGATCTGGTGGTCAGTTAAACATCAAAGAGACGATTCACATCATTGCGTATTTTGATGAAACGAAATACGTAACGGATGAAGAGCGGGCAAAGCAGCACAACATTACACAACGTAAAACTGAGCGCGCGGCAAATATTATTCAGCACTTCTTATCTAACCTGCCAGAGTCTACCTACGGGGTCGATAAATCTTCAATTGCTCAACTCATGGCAAACCGTCAAGCGACCTTGATCCTTACTGCAAACGATGATGAAAATGATCAAATGCTGACTAAGCTCTTTGTCGAAGAAGCGTTTCGACAGGGCAAATTGCAGCAGTGGGTTGACGATGCCAAACAAGCCAATTCTAATGAACTTGATACCTCAAGCATTGAAAATTTCAGCAATACATTGGCCCAGTTTGATGCTGACTACCCTGATCAGTTTGAAGCGGTGATCGAAGAAATCTTAGTGGGCGTTCAAACCAGTGCGAACAGTCAAAATTGGCTTGTTCATAGCCAGTCGTTAATGTTTAGAGAGTTAACGGTTGAGGGCGATTGTCACTATATGAGTAACTTTGCGAACTACTGTGAAGACTTAGGAAAGCATGCGGATCGTGATGCCGGTTTTGAAGAGATCCTTCACTTAGTTCAAGCGCAAGGTATAGCCCCTAACCCAAAATTTAAAACATTTCAGGATCAATTTCAGCAACGTGCTCTTGATCTTTATAACCGACATGCAGCAGGGCAAGACTCTGTCTGGAAACCCACGCAACCAAGCTGGAACGATTGGCTTTCAGATGATATCGATCCAGAGATTGGCCCGAGTTATTCTCATGAATATTTAGCGGCTGCGTTTGAAGCGTACATGGGAATGTGGGAACACATGTCATCGGGCTTAGATAGCTATCAGGCCTTAACTCGCAGTGATATGCGTAATGACGATTTTGAAGCGGCATTTTGGATTGAAAACATGTTCCATGGTTATCTTCAATATACTGCTCATATCGATTCAGCTGGCGTTGAAACCTATTACAACAACCGTTTTCCTCAAGGTGGTTTAGCTCCAACGTTCCACATGTCGAAGAGTACTCATCCACCGATGGAACCGTATACCTTTAAGTCTCGTTGGTTGGTGAATGCGAAGATAGTAGGCGATGTAGCTATGAATTTAACCGCTAATGACCAAGACAATACCATTGAGGGAAATAGTCAGAGAAATGTTGTGGACGGTAAAGATGGCGTTGATACATACATCGTTTCAGAAGACTTCTCTAAATGTACGATTCTTCATCAAAAGTATACGGACTCAGTGAACTGCCCAAGCACGGGTATTGATGAGCTGATGAACTTCGAGAAAATTCAGTTTAACGACCAAGTCATTAGCCTGACAAAGTAGCACTGTTGGTTGTCATTATTACAGGCCTATCTATTAAGTTGATCGGTTAGGCCTGTATCTACATGAGATTATGTTTGGAAGGATTATGAAGCGACTACAAGGATTCTCACTGTTTGAGATGGTGATCGTGATTGCAGTTGTTGGGCTTTTGTCTGCCGCTGCAATTCCGAGTTACTTTAATGTAAGGGACGGAGCGAAAGAGGCCATCATTCTAAATACTGGGCAAGCTGTTCTTAGCGCCAATGCTTCTGTACTGGGTGAGGCAATTCTTGAAGGTAAGGATGATGGGCGAACTAAAATCGGTGAGGTAAAGGTTTGGAACGGTAATATTGTATTGAGAGCCAATAACTTAGAGCGAGCATTAAAGACGAACTTACAGATCGTTAATTACAAGCTCTTTAATCAAATTGGCAATGAAGATACGGCTATTCTTCACGGCGTTTACGTTATGCACAGTGAAGATTACCAATCGTATAAAAGTTCAGGGACATTACCGTCGTGCTTTGTTCGAGCCGTTCAACGTAAACACGAAGAGGGTAAGCTCGTTATTGATACCAATACTCAGACGTGTTAACCGCTTAAGCCTTTGTTGGCGTCTCACTGATTAACGAGCCCCACGTTTAACAAGAAAGAGTTAAAAGTGGGGCTTTTTGCTTTCAACAGTTGCAGTATTCTGATCGTAGACAGTATTGAAGTGACTGATTTGAACGAGAGTTAAGCCTTATTTGGTATGTGGCGCGTCATCCAAAGCCCTACGATGGATAACAAAATGATCATATATAAAGCAGTACGAAACGACTCTAGCCTTGCTTGAGCATAGATACCTGAAAGCGAGTGTATTTCCTCACCAGAGATATTAGCTTGTTTCATCATTTCAATACTTTGGGCGTTACTAACAAAAGGAATGGAAATCTGTTCAATGATCAAAGCTTGTGTGGCATTTGTCATTTGAGATTGATGTTCAACTTCAGATTGTACGTTACCCGTTAAAGAAAAAAGAAGCACCGAGCCTGAGATGGCAATGCCTAACGCGCCACCTAGATTCTTTGCGGTCGCTTGAGCGCCACCCGATTGTTGGGCTTCACTCTCGCTTAATGAACCCGTAACGATGACGGGTGCAAAACTCATTAAGAAGCCAGCGGTCAGGCCTATACAAAGTAAGCCAAAGTAAGCGATAAATGAAAATGAATTGACACTTGCTCCCGTGCTTAAAGCGACAATCCCCACCGCTAATAAAATGTAGATGAGTTGACTAAAGCGCTTTTGGGACAGTAGAGCCATAAATTTAGGTGTGATGATAGAGCCAATGATAAGGCCTATGGCAATCACGGAGAAAACCATTCCAGATTGAGCAGCACTCAGGCCCAATGCCAATTGCAGATAGATTATAACTAAAAAAGCGACAGACCCAGTAAGTAGGTTTGATGCCAGCATCATGTAAAAACCGGATAACACGGTTTTGTTTTTAATGAAGCTCTTAGGCACTAAGGCTGAGCCGTGTTTGCGCTCAAAGTTCGCTTCCCATGAAAAGAACAACTTGAGCAGTAATAGACCAATAGTAATGAGGGGAATAACTGGTGAGTAGCCAAATACCTGAACGTCACTTAAAGGTTGAACAATACCCCAAGTCGATATCATGAGTAGGCTGATGATAATGCTCAGTAGAGCTGTGCAGCTGAGTAAGATGCCAACTGTGTCAACTTTCACCTTATGTTTGGATAAAGGCAGCGGATCGAGAAAACGCGTTGATACAAGAACTAAGGCAAAGTAGCTCGCAACAATGAGGTAAGCCGCAGATAACCCGACAACATCAACAATAACGCCTTGAACAATAGGCGCAACAGCGGCTAAGACCCCCAAACATGCTGCTATTACAGCAAACGCTAAACCTCGATCTTTTCCTTGGTATAGAGCCGGAATGTGCGCGAGTACCGATGGAATAAGTAGGCAGGCACCGATCGCCGTTATTCCTCTACCAGCAAGGATGAATACTGTAATATTAGGTGAAAATGCCGCGAAAATTGACCCCGTAACCGCTAAAATAAGACCTAGTTTGAACTGTTTTCGCCATCCGATAATAAGCCCTGTAAACCCACCCACAATCATGAGAGAGGCGGCAAGCATAGCGTAGGTCGCGTTAGCGAATTGGATCTCAGGCATGCTGGCTCCGAGGTTAGTGGTCAATGCATCCACCGAAACTTGCATAGTTGATAGGTCTAGAAGTGTGCCAAGCTGCGCTAAGATAAGTACGATAAGACTTGTCCATTTGGAGAAGCCAGCGCGACTAGGGTTAATGGGATTGTTAACCTCGATCATAAATTCCACCTGTAGATGAGTTAATAGTTTAAAGTTGAAGTATTTAACTGAATTTACTGGGTAGAATAGGGACCGATACTATTCAATCAATAGCTATATTATTTAGCGGTTGCGCTAACTGTTTGTTTCTATGAGAGTAATAAAGTGGATGTCATAAATTTTTATAAAATCTATCGCGTATCAATGGAGTTTAAAAAGTTGATACAAGATGCCTACCCAAAAAAGATGTCGACGTTAGAGTTCTTTATTCTTTTGCATGTAGGCAGAGAAAAAGACGGGTGCTCGCAGTATGACCTAGCCAAAGCGATGTCTTTACAATCAAGTCGAGTGAATCCGTTAGTTCGAAAACTGGTGGAAGAAGAGCTTCTGGTTGAACATAGCATCGAGTCGAATCGCAACAAAATGACTATATCGACGACGGATAAAGCCGATGCGATTGTTGCTGAGGTTATTGATACTTCTCATAAGAAAGTTGACTATGTTGAAGGACATAATAAAGAGTACGGTGAAATGCTTGATTTACTGTTTAAGAAGTTGATTGATTAAACAGGTTGCTCGATTTAAAACGATGCCATATTGAAGCGAACAATTGCTTTGTTTCTGGGCTAGAGGTTGGTGTGAATAATGAGGTTAAATTGTGGCAAAAAAATCAAACTTTCAACAGCTTGACTTAAATTTACTGCGCACATTAGTGGTGTTGTTTAAAGAGAAAAACACTCGAAGGGCTGCAGAAGTCCTGTTTACTACTCAGCCCTCTGTGAGCCGTTCTTTGGCAAAGCTCAGGCACCACTTTAAAGATGAACTCTTTACTCGCACACAATATGGCTTAGCGCCTACAGATCGATGTATTGAAATTAATCGAACGTTACCGCTGCTCATGCAGACGTTAGAACAGACCTTAAGTGATACTGAGTTCGAACCGTCAGAGCTGACAGGAACGTTACGCATTGCCACCAACCATTTTCTTGGCGATAGGTATAACTCCAAACTGTTTTTGGCTATCACTGAAGCGTCACCAAAGCTAACGGTAGAGTTTGAAAACTGGAACTCAGATACCGCGTTGAAGCTGCTCAATGGGCAATTACAGGCGGGCATCAATTACTTTCCCATTGAGCTCTCTAAAGAGATATTTCAGCGCAAATTAATGAGCGAATCATTCAGTTTGTACATGCGAAGCGGACATCCTTACCTGTCATCACCAAGCTTGAAAACCATGGTTTCTTACCCGCTTGCGACCGTGCTGGTTCCTGATTGGAACTTAAAACAATCAATGACCGAAAAACTGTTGCTCGATCATGATGTCGAATGTCAGTTTAAGCTTCGTTCTGAGAATATAAACTCAATCTTTCAAAGCCTTAAAGACAGCGATCTTATCTTTCCAGCGGCGCATCAGCTGTTAGACAATCGTCCACTAGAAGGGGTGATTAGTGTTGGTCTCCCCGATGATTTTAAAGATTTGGAAATGGATATTTCATTATATATGCACGTTAAACATCGGCAATCACCTTACTACCAGTGGTTAACAATAATAATGCAAAACTGTTTATCGTAGAGCTTATTTTCATTCAGATATACATTATTGATATAACTTGAGGCGACTTAGTGTATTAGAAACCAATCATTGAATCCCTTAATTTGAACACAGTTAAAAAGTAGAGGACGCAGGGAAAGCGACCTGAATCTGATTGTTTACATTAAGGTACATAATATGAAAAAAACACTGCTTTCTATTGCAATGTCTTCGGTTATTTTCTCTGGTTTTTCAATAGCGGAAACTCAATTCCATCAACCGCAAGTTGAGATTGTTAACGGTGTAGTTAGCCCTGAATCAGCGGAGATAATTTTCCAAGAGATGGACTACCAACGAGCGGTAATGCTTTATCACTGGGCAATTCCTATGGTTGGTACGCATGGATGGGAACGTGCAAACCGTATTGGTAACATTACTAAATACCAATTTGGTTCTTATACCGGCTATGAGAATTTGACGGGCATATTAACTCCTAATCAAGTCGTCGATTATCTAATTTCATTCCCTGTGCTGGATGAGCCTTTGGTGTGGGAAGTACCAGCAGGTTTTAACGCAGGCATGGTGATGGACTATGCCCAGCAAACTCAACAGCAGGTGGGCTCAGTTGGCCCGAACCGAGGCGAAGCGGAGAAGATATTGCTCATTGGCCCAGGGATTGAGGTACCAAAAAATACACAAGGGTATGATGTAGTGCATGTGCCTACTCGCGTTGCATTCTTAGGGACTCGCAACATGATTCAAGATCCTAAAGAACACGCTGAATTTAATGAAAACATTAAGCTGTACCCTTATGGTCAAAAAGAGAAAGCAAAGCAATTGATCCCGGTTCTTGCTGAAGATACTGAGGACGGTCGTGCACATTTACAAAGACACCCTCGTGGCATTGAATTCTGGCAGGCGCTTAATGAGATTGTGCAGCGTGAAGAACCACAAGAGCGTGATATTTTGTTCTTGGACATGCTAAAGCACCTTGGTATTGAAAAAGGCAAACCGTTTGAACCAACGAAAGCCCAACAAGCATTGCTGGTGGCTGCGGAAGAGCAGGGTTTTATTAACGCTTCTGTTAACTCGTACTCTTCACGCTTAAAAGGCTTTAAATTTTGGGAAGAGAGCAACTGGTACTTACCACTCAGCGTCGACCCAACCAATCAACATCATGACCTAGATGGAAAAGCTTCTTGGTATTGGGAGGCGATCAGCTCAGCACCAGCAATGGTAACCACAACGCCTGGTGTTGGTTCGACGTATTTGGGTATTTATAGCGATGAAGCAGGTCATGGATTTGATGGATGTGACACATACAGTCTTGATGTGCCAGACGGCATTCCTGCGAAACAGTTTTGGACTATGACGCTCTACAATAATGCGACTCGCTCGTTACTATTGAACGAAACTCACAACGCAGAATTAGGAAGCTTATCTAATCTGATGATGAATGAAGATGGGTCAGCAACGCTGACATTTTCTCCTGAAAAAAACGGTGCAGAGAACTGGATTCAAACAAACTGTGGTGAAGATTGGTTCGCTTGGTTCCGTTTATATCAACCAGAGCAAGCGTATTTTGATAAAGACTTTTTCTTACCTAATGTTAAGAAAGCGCAATAACGTTAGCTGATAATGTTTAAATGATGAAAATGCCAACGGAACGAGTAGTCTGTTGGCATTTTTTCGTTTAGAAATAGTTGGGGTTTTAGCTGTCGATTTTTTCTAAATCGTTAAGAACAAACTGACCGTTAAAGAAGTTCGCTTCTGGTCCATATAAGCGGAACAGTAAGAAGAACTCTTCTCCTTTGTTCACTTTCATGCAGTTGATTTTTCCTTCGCAATTCGCTGACCAATTCAGTGTAGCTGTGCCGTCGTCATTAAATACGGTGGCAGGCTCGTTTGAGGCGATTCCCACGGTATCAGCACCGATAACGTAGGCACCAGTATGAGTGCTGTAGGTCAGTGCAGACCAAAAACGTTTGGCAGGTACGTCTGATTGCACAGTCATTTGATAGTCAAAATCACCGTTTAGAATTAAACCATTTTCATCGTGTCCGTTTTTGATGTAAGTGGTTGATTTGCTGTCAGCAAGGCTAGCTGGTGGAGCAAAGTAAAAGTAGAATGTTGTGCCACGTGATAAATAGTCGTTCCAGCTTGGATCAACGTAAGTCGCTTCTGTCGTCATCATTGTTCTAGGAACAGGCAATGTCCATTGAGCTTTATCACCCCATAGGTGTGGCGCGTAAGTGGCGACATCATGTTGGACTTCTTGATGTAATTGCATCGTTGCTTGTTCAAAGAGTTTTACTTGCTCTGGCGTTGGATTAAAATCCTGCCCTTTTTCTATGCCTAAGCTTTTCATCATGCCATAGAAGGCTTTTTCATCGGCCTTAATCACTTCGTCTTGAATGCGCTGATTAACGACTTCCCAGTAGCTCATATCAAATTTAATGGTTGCGTCATAGAGCTTACCGAACCAGTCAATATGCTGAGTCTGTTTGTGTTTCTCACCATAAGGGTAGACTTTGATCTTTTGCACATAATCAACATGTCGATCCATATCTTCATCAGACGTTGTTGCTGTTAGTGAGCGCATTGATAGGTAGCCACGATAGGTATCGTAATGAATTGGGAAGTATCCTTGAGGTACTTCGCCTTTAAAATTTGGACCGATAAGAAGGTATTTTCCACCCGCACCTTTGTCTTCGCCATCTGGCCCGACATCTGCAATTGGTTTATGCCACGAATCGAGAAAGGTTCCAAAAAACGCATTGGAATCTGTTGCTTCTGGTAGCTCGACAACCACAGCATCATGCTTGGCTAAGTCATGGTAGAGGTGGACATAAGGGCTATTGTTATTGCCTGTGACAACTTGAGCTTGTTCATTCATTGGTCGGCTGTAGTAGAACACAGTTAGGTCATCACCGTTAAAATCTTCAATGGCGCGTGTTGCCATCGCGTCATACATTACTTGCGGCATGATCCAGTGACCGGCTTCTACTGCTCTTCTTAAAAAGCGAGCTTGTTCGATCTCTTGTGCTTGTAATGCTTGTTGATCGAGTTGGTTTTCAACGCTCGCATGCACAGGGACAAGGGTTGCGAAAGAGGTTATTGTCGCAATGGACAGAGCAAGAATAGATTTACGCATTTGGGTACTCACTTATTGGTTGTTTTGTGTGTTGCAGAAACTTTAACAAGTGAGGGCTTTTTCAATTTCGCACGCTGCGAATTTCAGCTCATTAAGCCTCATTATTTAATAAAGTGACTTTTCCGTACCCCTGAACCAGTTTGTTTTCTTCTTCTAGCTTTTTCATCATGCGAGAAATCTTATGGCGGCTTGTGCTGAGATAAAGAGCGAGCTGATCGTGCGTGATAATAATGGATGCGTTGGTATCTTGAAGTTGGACTAATCGCTCAATCACTCGTTCTTCAAGTGGCTTGGTCGTGATGCTATCGAATTTATAGTACATGGTACGCAGACGAGCAACGACGTTGTGACTGATAAACTGGTGTAGCTCATGGCTTATCGTTGGGGCCTGCTTTAACTGGGCCCATGAGAGGTTAAACTCAATGACATCAGTTAATGCCGTTACGGTATAGGGAAGGGGGAGTCCATCAATATAGGCGGCGTCACCATACCAAAACCCATCGCCACATTTCTCGACGATGACATAGTTTCCTTTCTCATCGATGTAAGACACTTCCACCTTGCCAGAGATTAATAATCCAATGCGGTTGGGAGTGTCTCCTTGACGAAATACATGGCTTCCCGTTTTATGATGTTGGGTTTTATATTGAACGGAAAACAGTTTGTGCAGACTTGGGTATCGCTCTGGGTTGATATACTGTTTCAGTAGGAGAGTGATGTTTGCTTTGTCGTTGTGGACCATATGAATAGGTTCTCTCTACAATGTTGATGTATTGTTTAGAGCAGCAAGCCACCTGTTAGGTGGCTTGTTGGAGTTTAACGGTTCAATTACTCGCAGAAATCTTGAGTCGTAATAACCCTGCCCACTTGAGGTCCGTAGAAGCGCTCAACGTAGTAGTAAGGTTCACCTGCATTTACTGGCATCCAGTAAGTGTCATCGTTAGGGTTTTCGACGCTGAACGTGATCTGAATGTTACCGTCTTTATTTGGTTTGGTGTTGTACGCGTTATAGACATCTTGTGCGTTTGGTAAGGTGTTACGTGTTAACGCGCTATAACGTGTAATTGACCAAAACTCTGAAAGATTATTCGCGTAAGGCATGGTTACCACATAAGGTTTATCGCCATTTAAACGCTCGCCATCGCACTGGTTAAAGATGCCCGTATAGTAGGCGTGATCAACTGGCAGTCCTAAGTGACCAACAATCGCCACAGCGCGATTTCGAGGATCTTGAGCACCAAACTCTTCACTGTCTATTGGACCAAACATGCCCGTATTATCGATGATGTTTTGCGCAAAGTATTGCCCAGCCCATTGGAACATCGCTTTATGGTTATCGCTGTTATAGCCGATAGCTTCTTCCAGTAACGTTCCGTTTTGCGGATACGCATCGTGTGACTCTAAAGTAAACTGAATCGCGTCATCAAAGTTAAGCTCGCCTTTGTTCCCTGTGAGTTTGATCTTTTGCTGAATCGCTTTTGTGTTTTTAAGATCATCACTGGTTTTGACTTGGGTACGAATAAATACGTGAGGGTAATCGCCTCGGCTCTCTATCACTTTTCCTTCTGGTACTTCCCCTTGGTAATCATGGCGAACAAACACGTATCGACCTTGCGGGCGGATTTCATCAAAAATGGTGTAGTGCTCTTGATCGGTAATATGCATAGAGAAGTAACGATCACTGCTTACTTTTGGCATTTCAAGCACAACAGGGCCATTGGTGAGATCAACGATTGCCTTGGTATATAAGTGGTCTAACGCTGGCGTAACCACTGGGTCAGTCCCTTCAGTTGGTAAAGCGGTAGTATGAAGCAAAACATTGGTTCCACCGGCTTGTTCGGCTGTTTGTTTCATATATTCAGCGTGATGGAAGGCCTTATAAGCGTGGAGTTCAGGAACCGTTGGGTCAGAGATACTCTGCGCAACGACAGAGCCAGTCATTAAAGTTGAAAGTGCTAGAGCAAGAGTTTTAACGTTCATAGTATTACCCGCTATCAGTGGATGCCTACTGGCAAATGTATTGGACTGAGAACACTTTAAACGGCGAAATAATTTTAAAATAATGAATCGTTGATAAAGGTGTTATAGCAAATGGTAATATCATGGTTTTTGGTTAACTAGTGATAAAGATTAAGAGTGATTGCGATAAATTCTTCTAGATTGTGCAAGGTGAGAAATCTTTAATCTCGTGTTCGCATATATTGGCGTTGAAACGATATATACCCATTTAAACAGGTGACTACCATGCGTAAATCTATCATTGCTCTTTCAATGCTTGCTGCGTTCTCTTCATTTTCAAACGTCGCGTCGGAGATCCCAAAAGGCTTTCCTCAATTTGACCCAGCTACTATCTATAAACAAATTGATCATGATGCGCTGGTACGTGGCTACGTTGACATGAATCCAGATGCGGCTTTCATGGCCCTGTACAATGCATATTTAAATGAAGGGTCTACCAAGAATCATGTTGGTATTATGGAGACTTCAGTTGACCCAAGACAAACGGTTTTAACGGCGAATTCTGAGACTCTTTATGCGGTTCATCCAGTTAACCTTGCCGACAATAATGGTGCGGTTATTCTTGAAGTTCCTCACGCTGTATTAGGTATGGTGAATAGCCCTGGTTGGAATATTGTTGGTGATCTTGGGATAACTGGTCCAGATGGTGGAAAAGGTGGAACGTACATTATCACGGGGCCTACTTTCGAAGGTGACATCCCAGATGGCATGTATCATATCGAATCTGATGCTAATACGATTGTGTGGCTTCTACGTGGCTTTGTTATTGATAATGATTGGGTGGCTGCCGCTGATCATTTGAAAACAATAAAGACCTATACTCTGGACAATTCTAAGGTAGAGACGAGTTTCTACAATACATCTGAATCTATCGTTAACAATGATAAGAATATGGATATGTCTTGGAAAGCTGAACAGACATTTGAACTTATAACTCAGTATATTAAGCAAAATGCAGGTACGCCCCACTCAACAAAACACGGTCATACGATTGCGGGCCTTTATGAAGCGGGATTATTAGATGGCACCGTGACGAAAGAACAGCTAATGAAGGCGACTGAAATTGGAGAGCAACGTGTAAAGGTTATCTCATTTTCCAATCGTGATAATTCAGCAAAGAAGTGGGGAAAAGGTAACCTATGGGAGTGGGCGAATCCATTTTCAGATGAATTTTACACCGGAAAAGGCTCTGGGATTTATCAGCCTAGCCAACAATTAGCGTGGACGCATAAAGCGACATTTACCGCCGCAGGCATGACACGTCCTGCTGAAGGAACTGGCTCTGCATATATTGAGGCGAATCGTGATTCAATGGGAGCATTCCTCGATGGCGCTTTATGTTACCAGTTAGAAGTTCCAGCCGATGTGCCTCAGGCGAATTTCTGGTCTGTGATTGCGTATGATGCGGTTGAACGTTCTATGGTGGTTAATCAAGATAATCACTGGGGGGTCAATTCCTATAACGAAGAGGTGACGGTCAATTCTGATGGTTCAGTTACAATGACTTTTGGTCCAGAGTCAGGAAGCGGTGATGCTAATCATATTCAAACGAATGAAAATGAAGGGTTCTTTTTATGGTTCCGCACTTATTCTCCAACATCCTCTTGGTACGATAACTCTTGGGTTCTACCAAACGTAGAGAAAGTGAACTGTTAACGAACGGGTTTATCCCGAGTAATAGATAACGTTGCACTTAAGCCAAGTTCTTATACTTGGCTTTATTTTTTGTAGGTAAGCGCATTACGTTTGATAAAGCAATTTGTTTCCAATAAAAGATTTACCTACAATAACGAAGTACAACAACTGGTTAGGATTCTATTTTGACTCACTCGATTAAACATTATGAAGTCTTATTAAAGCAATATATTGATCCTAATGAATACCCAGAGGTGTATCAGTTTTTTTATTTACATGCAAAACCTAAAGAGTATCAGGAAGGCGAGTACTTATTTGAACAAGGAGAGGTCACTTCAATAATTGCAGTGATGATTTCAGGAGAGATTGAACTCTCCTATATTGATGAGCATGGTAGTTATGTCCAAATAGAAAAGTGTCATGAAGGTTTTTGGTATGGCGATGGCACCTTTGTTGATCATCAGCCGATGGCGTATAGCGCACAAGTCCTTTCAAATGTGAAAGTGCTCTATGTTCCAGAGTCATTGTTCCTTTCAGACAATGCACCTATTGATCAGTTTTACCGATTTATCTGCAAAAACCTAATGTCTCGTTTGAGAATCATGTACCATAAATTTGACAGCATCACGACACTACCGTTGACCGAACGTATATTACAACGTCTAAAAGCTCTAAAGAATGAACAGTCGGAAATTAAAATTACTCATCAAGAGTTGGCTGAATTTTTAAGTGTAAGCCGCTATAAAGTGTCTAGAACAGTTAAAAAGATGGAAATTGATGGGTACCTGGTTCAGAAATATGGGCTAATAACATTGTTAAATAATTAAATTAATACGTTGTACCGCTTGATTGAAAAGAAATACGTTATTGGTATAACTTGAATACCAACAACTCATTATATAAATAGTATAGGGAAAATTAAAATGTATCTACGTTAAATCGGAGGACATTTTATGAAAAAGACAACCGCAGCAGCATTGATTATCGGTAGCTTTGCTATCCTCGCACTTCTTCCTGCTATGGCAGATGAATCGTCTCCAGATATGAGTGACCCAACCGCGGTGTATACTTCAGTGGGGGTAGGCTATGGCACCAAAGGGCATAACCTCAAATTTGGAATACAATTACCGGATTCGGGTGAAGGTTCAGCCCATATGATCTCATTGGAGTCTAAAGAAGGCGGAGATACCTATCGTGGTCGGTATTTTAAACTGAATACAACCACGGGTTTCGCGAGCAGTATTGATGCTAATTATAACCGTTTAACCGGCGTTGCTCAGGTTTCTGCTGGTGGTCTACAAACTATTCCTATCACTGACCAATTTACTATTTATCCAAGCCTTTATTTAGGAACAATGATAGCGAATGAACGTAATGATGCTGGAGATAAAGTCGGTGTCTATTTCCCTGCAATTACAGCCACAGCACTGTTATACACTAAGTACCAATTTACTGAGAATGTTTGGTTAAATGTAAACCCTTCCTTTACTTCTAGTGTATACGGCAGCAAAACGGACGTGTTTGACTTAGAGGCATCACTGGGTTACCAGTTTACCCCTGTTCTGAATATGCGCTTGTTTCATAACAATAATATGTCAGTGGGGACTTACAACGACGATACCTACGAAAGCGTCACCCGTTTAGAGTTTAACTACGCGCTTTAGGTGTTGGTGCTGTTTAGATAAGTTTCATTTCATTATTTTCTATAAATATTAGGTTCATTTTGGGTTATGGATGACCCCTTTTTCTGTATTTGTGTGACCTCTATTTTTTCCCTTTTCTACTTTGATATATTACCTACCATATTCTTTTTCATGGTTATATGAATGAAACAGTTAGATCTAAACTTGCTGAAAGTCTTACGCGCATTGTTGGAACAAAAAAATACTAAGAAAGCAGCCGAGGTGCTCTATTTAAGCCAACCCGCGGTGAGTCGCTCCCTGAGCCGTTTAAGGGATTACTTTGATGATGAACTGTTTATTCGAACCTCACACGGGCTCGAACCAACGGCTAAAGCGGAAGAAATAGCCGGGCGCCTGCCCATGGCAATGGATCTGCTTTACGATGCGGTGAATGGTGGGGAAGTATTTGACCCTAGTGTTTATCACGGTAAAGTCACGATTGCTTTGAATGGGTTTATAGCACAGTGGCTTGCACCCGAGATCATCACCCGTATTGTAAAGCAAGCGCCAAATATCGAGCTTCACCTGACCAACTGGGAGTCATCTACTCCAGATGCGATTATGGATGGACATATCCATGTTGGTGTTAACTATTTTCCATTGGACCTCTCAAAGCAGTTAGTGCAGGCAAAGCTAGGAATGGATAGCTTTGTGGTGATCGGTCGTAAAGAACACCCACTATCATCAATGAGTATCGAACCAGAGGACTTTAAAACTTACCCTGTCGCATCGCAATTGATCCCAAATTGGAATGAACATCAGAATCGAACCACAGAAGGGCTGAAAGCGTTTGGCATCACACCGAAGATCCAACTGAGAAGTGCGCATCTAAACATCATTTTAGATACGATTAACAATACTGATATTGTGTTCCCATGCTCTGAACGTTTAGCAAATAACATTTCAGATGGTTATAAGATGTGGCGTATTAGCGATAAATTAGAGATACCGAATGGGGAGTTTGCCGCCGTGATCTCGAACAAAACGCGCAAACACCCTTTGCACAGCTGGTTACTTAGCTGTATCAAAGAGTGCGCGAAAAAGGCTGCATTAAAGAAGCTCTAAATTTAAAGTAATTTGTTTTGGCTAAGTTACCATCGCTTTAACACCACTTAATTAGTATTCGCTAAAAACCAGGTGTTAATATAATCAGCCAATGGTTTAAATGCAGGGTTTGACCAATTAATCGACTCGGCATTCCCTGTGCCGATAGAGCCACTATTCTCAAAGTCAGTGCCGTTTGCCCCTTCAAGTTCACCGACGCTGTTTTTGGTCGGATCTTTCATGTAATCGTGAGTCATACCAATGATTGCACCCATATTGAGGTTTGAATCTAAAATATGAATGGGATCTCTGTTACCTGTTCCGTACGGGTCATCATCAGGATCAATCGAGCATGTGTTTTTTGGTAGTTGGCCATTCCCATAGTTGCACTGGTTGTAAATCAGATACTCTGAAATGCCTTGCTTTGATTGAGAATCAAGGATTTGTAAGAACTCATTGTAAGCAATTTTTAAAGCGGCACCCGCAGAGCTATTGTTGTTTTCATCAACATAATAATCAAAGAGTTGAATGAGCTTTTGGTAGGCGGCCAATTTGGTACTCTCATCTATGTAGATTGTATTGTTATTACTATCTTTATCCTCAAGATGGGTATAAACAAGTTCAATACCATCGATGACCTTCGCCATGCCATTCACTTCGTTTCGACTATCAGCGAGGGCGAGAATAAAATCATCAATAGAAGACAGGTTAGAAGGGTCGGGTTCGTCTTCAATAAGCCCTATCACCAATCGTTTATTGTTCAATAGTACTCTTACATCATCATGGCTATTGTCTATGAAGTCTGTGATTTGCGTTACGACCCTCTGTTGTTGTTCGTCTGTGACTGTCGCGCCAAGCTTTAGGATGTATATACCGTTGTCAAAATGACAGTTTGGAACATCATTACGAGTTGAGCAGTTATCTACAGATGTCTTAAGAGAAACACTTGTTGTGTGGCGATGAGAGTTTGTCGACTCAGACTGAATAGTTGCTTCATTACATGCTGTTAAAGCAAAGCAACTGAAAAGTATGGTCATGGATGTATATTTCAATTTCTATTCCAAATTTTGTGGGTAATAATCGAATAATTAATATGAGATATATTGTAACCTAACTAATTATTTATACGGCGAACCCTTACGTTGGCTTACATGGGCTTACAAACAAATGGTTTAATCGGTGATAATATTATTTCTGTTGTTTATTCCTATGTAGAACCGAAATTATATTATTGAGTGTTACTAATTATAATTTTTAGAAAATACTCATTTTATATGGATACCAAAGAGAGACTTTAGAATGAAAAAAACTGTATTAGCGATCGCCATTATTGCCGCATCTTTGTCAAGCTCTGCTATTGCTCGTGAAGGTGCTTATGTTAGCGGTGCCTATTCAATGATGTATCAAGATTCAATCGTTGCAGCATCAAATGATGTAGATAACGGCTATGCAGTTGCAGCAGGTTACGACTTTGCAATGGGAAGCTTTTTTGTATTAGGTGCAGAGGTAGAATATAAAAACCTAGGCTCTACTACAGAAACGATCTTATCTGACAGCCTTAAAGTGTCTATGTCTTCTTATGGTGTAAACATATTGCCGAAAATTTATCTTGGTGATGGCTTCCATGTAATGGCTAAGTTAGGTTTCCACAAGGTTGAGGCTGATCTTACTTCTACATATCCAATGCCAGCGTCATTAACAACGGCAAGCGATACAGCTTCTCTACTAGGCTTTGGTCTAGGTTATGACTTCACTGAGAACATTGCAGTTCAGACAACATATGAAATCCACAATATTGCTGGATACAATACCGCTTCTGCTAATATGGGTCTAAAATATACTTTTTAATTAAGTAATAATGTCCGAATAAATATCGGTTATTAGCGTTATATTATTAGAGACTATTTATTAGGTGTAATGTAATGAAAATTAATTTTATCCAAATCAGTGTACTAATGTTGATGAGTTTATCTAATATGACATTCTCGGCCAGTAATTTATGCTTTGAAACTGAGGTGGATGAGTTTTCATGTAATTTAAATAATAAAATAGTCTCTATTTGTACTTTAGGTGACAGACACATCTATCGCTTTGGTACACAATCTAAAATTGAGCTTGAAATTGAGTCTAGAGATACCATCGAATATTACACTTTTAGTGGCGGTGGAGAGAGGGTTATTACGTTTGTAAATGGTCAATACTCATACGTTATTAATTCTCGAACGATAAGAGCGGAATATATACTAGGTGGCTGGATATCTGAGACATTTGCTAACTTAACAGTCAGCAAAGGCTCAGAGGAACTGGTGACTTTAGAATGCGAAGAACCTTGAGTGTTTATAAAATGACTAAGCTGTCATGATGCCACACTGTTATTGACTCGACTGTTCCGCTTCAACTTGCCATTGCTGTGATAGCCAATAATAGGGAAACCCGTTTCTATGTGGCGCGGTACAGTTAATTCTATGACGTCCCTGACGGAGCTCTTTCGGTGGTTCGACGGTAAATGAGAGCTCGTTTTGCCAATCGACATTAATTGGCTGCCCTTTAAAGAAGCACTGTAAATGTGGGTAGTGAACTTCATTAGATGGGAGTAGTTCAACCGATAGTGTTGGAGTTGTGTCTGTCGTTTGGGGATCAGGCAAGTTTGCGTAATCAAGAGGCAACGGAGATGCGCTGATCTTATAACGCAAAGAGGAAACGCTAGCGTAATTACCTGCGGTATTAAACCGTGGTAGCGCTTGCCAGTCACTTGTTGTGCCAATCGAGCCAGACTGTTGCCCAAAGGCGATGTACCCTTGTTCACCTAGCCACTGTTTTAATTCGTTATTGTACTCACCATAAGGGTAGGCGAAGAGTTTAGGCGCGTGACCAATATGATCAGTGATGGTTTGCTGAGCCGTTCTAATGTTTCTGGTGACGGCTTTAAGCCAATCTGATTTACTTAATGCTTTTTTTACCAAGTGGTCATGATTAATGGTGTGGTTAGCGATGGTCACGCCGTCATCAGCCATTTCCATCAGTTGGTTCCAAGAGCAATAGTCAGGGTAGTTTCTGCTTATTGGTTCGGTGGTGATAAAGACTGTAAATGGGAGCCCGCGTTTTTTAAGCTCTGGATAGGCTGTTTCACACACGGAAAGGAAACCGTCATCAAAGGTGAGAGCAAGACTCTTTTCATCAAGCATTTCTCCTCGGCGAATCTGCTGAACGGCTTCTTCGAGATCGACGACTGTGTATCCTTGTGCTTCAAAGTGATCAAGTTGAGCGATAAAGTCGGCGACTCTGGTTGAAGTCGTGTGGGCTGTGTCATCTGAAATATGGTGGTAGAGAAGGACATTGAGTGGCTCAGCAAAAGCACTACTGCTTACTAAACACAACATAAGGAATATTTTCTTCAACACGTATCTCCGATGATCAATTATCACGTCACTCAAGGGAAGTGTATTTCGACTTATCGTTTTAATTGACAATAGTGTGTAAATTCTCGTTATAAGAGTGTTTCATAAGGTTACCCAATGTGTGAATTATTGAGTGTTGAACACATCATTTACCGTATATGACCTAGGGTGATTGTGTGTAACCATTTGATAATCTTCAGACTCCTAGCTCGGTTCTGTTGCCCATTTGGGCAAATTAGATCATAGCCTCTACCCGACGGAACTTATTCAAAAGGCGTGAGAAACTCCCCAGCTTTCAAGCTTGGGCGAATAAGAAATTTTCTGGCTATCGCTATCTACATTGCCATTTCTGATGATTTGCCACTGTTTTTATATACAGCCCATTCTTGTGCCATATGACAATAGTCGTTACTATCCAAACACATGTACATACTAGTAAGAGATAGAATGCGAGACTCACTAAGAGAAAAAATCATTCAAGTTTGCAATAAGAAAATAGCTCAAAAAGGCGAGGGCGTTGGCGTTTCATTCTATGCTTTTTTTGCTAACAAAAACGATGACCCAGAACTATTGATGGAAGCGGCAACGTGGTGGATACACACGAACAAACTCGACCATTTTGAGAAAGCCGTGAAAATTATGGCGATGGTGGAAAGGGGAGATTAGTTCGTTTGGGTGGTGAACCACATACCCGACCAAAGGCATTAATAAGATTAGTCTTCTAGCCGGGAATAGGTTGTTTCAAATGATTAGAAAAAAGCGTGAATGAGGGTCATTTGATCGGTCACAGGGCTATCTGGAAAGAAAGAGTTCTGGTTCATGTTCTCTTGGTTACTACCTACATCTTTATTATCTATATTTGTGTATGAAGCTGAGGTGCAACCACCAATAAAGGCTACGGCGATTAGAGCTAATAGTATTCTTTTCATATGTCATTCCTTAACAAGTAAATTAAACATCTAGTCTTAGGGGGGCCTAAGCTATGATTCCATTATGTTATTTAATTGTAGTTAATCTACCGCAATTGATATGACGATTAACACATATCTAGGTGCGTATTATTTGGATCAAGATCACAATCAGGAGTGAGCTTTTTGTAATGGTGAAAATTCGATAGATTACTAGAATGCTTAATCTAAATAGCCGCCTTTGAATCTATGATTGGGTGCTGCGATTACTTTTATTCTTCGGACCAAAGTAAATGTCTTTTCGATTTTCTAACCACAACTCATGCTTTTCCATCACCTTAGAAAACATCGCACTTTGTAAATAGCTATCCAGCCATTGACGTAATTTGGGATATGGACTTTGCAGGTACCATTGTCTTTCGATTCGAGCAAATTTGCGAATAAACGGAACCAACGCAATATCAAGAAGGCTCTCTTTATCAGAGAGAAGATACCGATGCTCTGTTAGCCTAGCTTCTAGATTTTGGATATGAACTTCACAGGCTTCTCGGCACTCACCTAAGTTGTCTTCGTGGTACCTTTTAGCACAGCTGTAGGCGTTGAACGCAGGAATAAAATCACGCTCAAATTCACTAATTAAAGTCACCATCGTCGGTAATTGAATCGGTTCGTCGGTATGCAGAAGGTTATCTGGGTCGTTTTGCGATAGTGCCCAGAGCATAACCTCTAGGCTCTCCTCTAAAATCATGTCTTTGTTTGCCGCTATGTTCTTTTCAAGTACAAGAACTGGCACGCTGCCTTTTGGCGATGTGGCTAGCATCTCTACAGGCTTGTTATTGAGTTTTACAGCGCGAATCAAAACTTGCTGCTGGGATTTAAACAGAGCAATGCGGGCACGCATAGCGTATGGGCAATTTTGTAATGAGTAGAGGATAGGTGTGTTCTGCATGGAGGCGTGTTATGTGTTTAAGGGGCTTCTTTCTAGCCTAACGTGTTCTAGAACACATCGACAGGACTATTTTCAGGACGGAATTTTTGCTCTCATTGTCTTTACTATCTTGTCTTATTACTTTTATCAATAATAATGAAAGTAACATAAATATGATGATTAGACAGTTTGTCTGGGAATCATCATTAGACTCGTCAGTTATTAGTACATTGGTTGGTAATTGCTCAAACTCTGAATTATCAATGTCGCTAGGTATATTCTAAGGAAGGACTTACAAATGATTAAGTTAGAACAAAACTGTAAAGTTAACAATAAATTACAAGAAGTTGGGAAAACCCTTTACGTACCTCAAGGCTATGTCGGTTTTTGCTTCCAACCTACTAAGTTTCCTGATACTCGTCGCTCTGCCTTATTCACAACAGGAGTAGGCCCGTGTCACTGTTTAATCATCGTAGAGAACGAATCTAAGAGTGTACTTCTTTGCCATCTCGATGGTGATTTTACTAAAGAAGCGGTGGCTCATACGACTAAGTTGATGAAGATTTTAAGTGAAGGTAGTGGGTCAAAGAGCCCTTACTTTAGTGTATCACTGGCATCATCTAGCCCGATCGCAGACACAAAAGAGCGAGCTCAGAATGTATCTGCGGCGATCACCGCGTTCTGTGGGAGTGGACTTTCTGGGCGTTTAGATGGTCCAGTCAATGCGATTGAAGTTAACCGAACCGATCATGTCTTTCTAGTGGGTGAAAACACGCACTTAACAGGTGAGGTTGATCAGAATAAGTTTGTTGATAAATCCAGTGGTGCGCCTGGTTGGGCAGATTGGCAGAAGATTGGTGGCATGAGTCCTGGTTTTAGTGGTCGCCGTATCCGACACTTGCTGGACCTAAATACAGCTCCTAAAAGTTACATCTCAGCGGGTTAGTTAAGTGATGCTACTTAATGCTAGTGTTCAGTAAGCTGAATCTTTAATACAAACAAAAACGACCAGAGTATTCTGGTCGTTTTTGTTATTGGGTTTGCTGTATCTGGCAAGTAACCGCACATGACGATCAGAGCAGTTCCGCCTTATTGGCTAACCAGTTTATCTTTTAATTGGTAACGTATCACTTTGGGCATTTAACCCCTGTTGCCAAAATGCCACTTCCATGCGAGTCGCCGTTTTAAATATATGGATAAGGTTTTGGCCTCGTTCGCTATTGATGTCGACCTCTGCCAAAAGCTGATTAAAGTACTTAGCACCTTCAGCGACACCTGATTGGAACTCTTCACCACCATAAAGGTTAATCCAACTTGCGTATGGGTTACCTTCTAAGACGGTCGTTTCGCTTTCTATCAACCTCTTACCGATAACCGCATAACCAATTGAGCAAGGTGCGAGCGCCGCATAGAGGTCGACTAAATCTCCTGTCATCCCTGCATCTAACACGTAACGTGTATATGCGACCGTGCCGAAATCTTCGGGTTCATTTTCAAGGTCAGATTCAGTTAAACCCCACTGCCCACAGTAGGTAACATGATGACCGATCTCTGAATCCAATAAAGCATGAACGCTAGGTAAAGCGCGGCGCATATCTGCGAGTGTTTTTGCCTTGTAGATAGCAAGAGCATAAGCACGTGCATATTGCTTTAGGAACAAAAAGTCTTGCTTCAAATAATGAAGGAAACAAGGTTGGGCAAGTGTACCGTGAGCTAACTGAGTGACAAAAGCATGCTCAGTATAGTCGTGCCAATCTTGCTCACAAGCTTGAATCAAATCTTGGTATTTCATCGTTTTATCCTGATATGTGGTGATACTGAAAACCGGCTTAGTTAAAAACAGGCACGTAGCTTTCAGCTTTTGGCAATGTTTTGATGATGCCTTTGTCAAACATGAACTGGGCGTAATCGTCATAGCGTTTTAGATCAACCGCAGATGGACGCAGTGCAAAACGCGTTAATGTGTCATTCCAAGCACGTTTGTTTAGCTCGTTATTTAGCGTGTCTGGAGAGTAAGCAACAAACTCATTCCAAGACTCTTGAGGGTGATTGACGATGTAAGTTGTAGCTTGCTCTAGCGCCTTGTTGAACGCTTTGATGGCTTCAGCGTCGTGCTTGTCTGCGTTAGCAACGAAGATCAACTCGTCGTACGCTGGTACGCCGTGCTCTTCAGGGAAAAAGGCTTTTGCTTTAAAGCCTTCTAGCGCAAGTTGATTGGTTTCGAAGTTGCGTAAGCCACCCCAAATGGCATCCACTTTGCCAGAAGCGAGTGAAGAAGATAGTGCCCAGCCAACATTGATGGTTTGAACATCTTCAAAGGCGACGTTTTCTTGCGCTAGCATGGTGCCAATAGTCGCCTCTTCATTGCCTGCGATTGCGATGCCAATCTTCTTACCTTTTAGATCAGCAAGGGAATCGTTCTTACCGTTATCCAACACCATTAAAGTGTTAAGGGGTGTGGCAATCAGCGTTGAAGCACGCACGAGCGGTAGACCTGCTGCAACGTCCATAGTTAAGCTTGGTTGATACGTAACGGCAAGATCAACACGACCAGCGGCAACAAGTTTTGCAGGTGTGCTTGGGTCAGCTGGTTCCTGAATCTCAATGTCAATGCCTTGGTCTTTAAAGTAGCCACGTTCGTGTGCGATAACGATAGGTCCGTGGTTAGGGTTTACAAACCAATCTAGCATCAGTGTCATGTTCTTTTCTGCAGCTAAGGCGTGGCCTGAAGAGAGAGAAGCAAGCAGTGCAATTGCACCCATTAATTTAGTCTTTTTCACGATTATTCTGTCCTTTTGAATGTTATTGTCGTTCTTGTTGAGTTTGATTATTTTCATCCACCACTGCGTTTCAAAGTGGACTGTTTCACTGGAAGATGGTGTTATTTGTTCTCCCATGGAATAGCTTTTTTCAATAGCTTATCGGTAATGAAGTAAAGAGAAATTGAGAGCACGGCTAAGATAAACAGTGCGGCAAACATCTCATCGACGATCATGCGCGCATTAGCTTGTAGCATCAGATAGCCTAGACCTTCACTTGAACCCACCCACTCACCTACAACCGCACCAATTGGCGCAATCACGACTGCAACACGAATGCCTGAGGCAAGAGTAGGTAGAGCTGCGGGTAATTGAATATGACGTAGTAACTGCCATTTAGATGCGCCCATGGTTTTCGCCAAGTCCAAATATCCTGTGGGCGTATTTCTCAAGCCGTCATAACAGCAGGTCGTCACAGGGAAGAAGATGATGATGGCTGCCATTACTACTTTAGAGGCGATGCCGTAACCAAGCCAAAGCATCAGAATTGGAGCAATGGCGAAGACAGGAATGGCTTGGCTTGCGATTAAAATAGGCAGCAACCAACGTTTCAGTGGTTCAAACATCAGCATTTGAAGGGCAAAAAATAACCCCATGGAGAGCCCAAGCAACAAGCCGAGTAAGATCTCCTGCGCGGTCACCCAAGTATGTTTAAGCAACACGTCATGACGTTCGATAAGTTTATGAAACACCTCTATAGGTGCAGGCAAAATGAAACTTGGGAGATCAAATAGAATAACCGCAAGCTGCCAAAGGCCCAAAATCACGGTGCTACTGATGATGAGGCGCAGAGCTGGGTGAGTGACCCGTGCTTTGTTGGTTGCATTTACATTAGCGTCGTTAGAACCCACTGGCTTATTTAACGTTGGATTAGGTTCTAGGTGCTGATTGGGGGCGGTGCGTTGATCAGTCATAATCTTGCTCCAACTGGTTCAAGATCGCTTGCTGAAGCTGAGCACACTCACCATCCAATATTCGTGGAGTGCCTGTTGAAGGAACAGGCAAGGAGTGGGCGTTAGCAGGGGTGCTTTTTAGTACGTATAGATTATCAGCCAAGCGAACCGCTTCTTGTGGATCATGGGTGATAAGAACGACTGTCTTTCCTCTTAGTAACTCACAGGCAAGTGTTTGCAGTTTATGTCTTGTTACTGCATCGAGTGCCGAGAAGGGCTCATCCATCAATACTACGGGCTTGTCTTGCATTAGCGTTCGAGCCAAAGCGACACGTTGACGCATCCCACCTGATAGTTGATCAGATTTAGCGTCAGTGTAATCAGCGAGCCCCACGTCTTTTAAGAGCTTCTTTGCTTTGGCTTTGCTGCTTGAATCGGATTCGTCACTAGAGGTGGTACCTGGTTGAGAAGAGGTAAAACGACTACTCAGACAGACATTATCTATAACCGAGAGCCATGGCAGCAGTAAATCTTGTTGCGCCATATAGGCGATACGGTCGTTAAGCGCTTTATCATCTGAGGTACGAAGTGACCCTTTCCATTCGACTTGGTCTTCGAGTAAACCCGCTAAGTAACGCAGCACGGTCGTTTTTCCACACCCACTACGCCCGAGTAACACCGTCCAACTTGATGCTGCTAAATGCAAGTTGAGATCAGCTAGCGTTGCAATCGAGTTATCGAGGTAGCGCAGACTGGCATTACTGATTTCAATACTCACATTTGTATCGTTGCCAACGCGTACTTCAGAGGTCTTATTCTCTATACTTTCCGTATTAACTGACATCGGCATGCCCGGTAAAGAAGTGGTTTACCGGGCCGTGACCATGACCAATCTGCAATTCATCGGCATGAGCGATGGCGTGAGAAATATACTGCTTACCCAAATTAACCGCTTGAGTAAGTTCATTACCTTGAGCAAGAAAAGACGCTATCGCGGAAGAGAGGGTGCAGCCTGTTCCATGGGTATTTTGGGTTGAGGTTCGTTTTGCACTAATCAACTCTGAATGATGTGGAAGAATAAACAAGTCGTTACTGTTTTCATCTTTCTCTAGATGACCACCCTTGAGTAAGACTGACTTAGCACCTAATGCGCGCAAATCGTCAATCATGTCCTGCATATCTGATTCACTTTCAGGGACTGCTTTTCCCGTTAACGTAGCGCCTTCAGGCAGGTTAGGGGTGATTATGTCTGCAAGAGGAATGAGCTCTTGTTTTAATGTGCTGATTGCAGAATCTTCTAGCAGTAAGTCACCGCTAGTCGCTACCATGACAGGGTCGATAACTAAATGTTTAGGCTGGTATTGTTTTATTTTTTCGGCAACGACTTTGATGATTTGGGAGTCAGCCAACATACCAACCTTCACCGCAATGATATTTAAGTCGGTGAAAACCGCATCCAATTGGCTTGCCACATGGTCTAAAGGGATTGGAAAAATGGCGGAAACACCTTGGGTATTCTGCGATGTGATGGCGGTAATCACAGAACAAGCGAAGCTTCCGGTAGCAGACATTGCTTTGATATCCGCTTGAATACCCGCGCCACCACTACTGTCAGACCCTGCAATGGTCAACACGATAGGTGTGCTAGGGGTTACAACATTGGCTGAAGATTGAGAATTTAAAGACGGTTGAGTGTCTGAAGGTACTTGAGTACTTGAAAGCTGTGTCATGGTTGCTCCTACTATCGAAAAGACGCAGGAGAACAGGCATTGATCTATGAGGGGTGCATGCAGAGGAAACCATCGGATGGAAACCATTGAAGTGCTATAAAGATCAAATGCTTATAGTTCCCTACGCCAGTACAAACTGAATCAGGTTCAACGGGTCTCGAATCTCGATCTCAGCAAACACAGATAACTGCATTGGCTCCCCGACTATTTACATAATCATAACAGTACTTCTTCCACAGGTGTACCGCTTTTAGCTATTTTGAAACAACTCCGCTTGAAGTCTAAAGATGGCTTTTATTATTTTGATGTGACTTGGCTTCGTGGGTTAGTTTATCTGAGCCGTTTTATATTGAAGCGAATACGTTACCTTTCCTTTACCTTCGCGCATTAGCTTGTCCAACCCTTTCTGATTGAATTCGCTGAACTGACCCATTTGCTCAGGTGTTCGGTTGGAGTCGCCCACATTGTCTGTCTCTAATGAGAGTAAGAAGTGACTGACATCAGTGATTGCTTCTGTGTAGCCTGGAACTGTGGTGAGATCGTAGTCATTGAGGTTGATCTCTTGACGAACTTCTTTTGACCAATAGAACTCTAGGAACGGAACGGGTTGTTCTGATTTGTTCCAACCCACATCACGAGAGAAGTACATCAGTGAACGGTATTGATCATTTTGGAAGTTTTCTAAACCTAAAGAGATCGGTAGTCTAGCTGGGGTAATCGGTTTTCCTTCACTATCAAATAACCATGTGTTGCCATCGGTAATCATGCTATCCCAGAACGCAGCCATGTTGCTAAGATCTCGGTAATCTTTTTCTACTACGACGTGAACGGGGAAATCGTTACCTCCTTCAGTCATGGTCCAAAAAACGTTAAAAGTATGGTGACCATCAGTTAGGTAGTAGTCCCCATTCGGCGCGATGACGATGGTCTTCATGTCCTTCTCACGTGCACCGACTTCTTCCTTACACTCGAACGTTGTTGAGTCATGAGCGATTGAAGTTTTTTTGTCAAAAGAGGCTAAACCACGTTGGCCATTGGCTTCACAGATCTCATCAAACAGCTTTTTCTTATCTTGTTCGAATCGACCTAGTTTGTAGTAAACCTGATCGTAACCTACTGAGGGTTGGGTGGGGATAACATCACCCAATTCGACTTGAATAACGTCACCTTGAGTTACGTCAGTCGCTAATGTAGGAGCAGTCAGTAAGGTGCTTACGGTTAATAGAAGGGTTTTTATTTTAAACATTTTATTATCAGGCATGGTATCGACCTAGCTTTGAATTATGCCAATAATTTAATTGGTTAGTATTTCAGATAGATGAATTTTAAATTGAACTCAGCGAGGCTCTCCTCAATATGGCTTCATTGACTATGAATGACAGACCCTAGCTATCTAATGGTACTTGGTTTAGGGCCCACATTTCTAATATGTGTTTAACGTCCTCACATTTACCCATTAAGATTTGGTATTCCGGATCAAATGGTTCACCTATGTAGGTTGTCCTGAGCAACTCATTGGTTTTTAGGTCGACCTGAGTGACAACTCGGCCTTTGAAATTTTGGAAAACCGCAAATTGATCACTACGGTAAACAATTTGATCACGATAAAACCAAAAGTGGTCACTGGTTTTGAGTAATTGGCATTTCAATGGCAACGAGCTAGGATCCGCTGATAAAGCTGGTGTCGATAGTAAAAATGCAAACAATAGTAAGCGGCTCATAATCAAATCCTTTTACCACTTGGAAGGTTTTTCCATTTGAAACATAGAGTAATTATAGACAAGCATTCGCTATTTGCTTCTCTGCTGCTTAATTGACTTCTGTTGTTTCTGGCAATGATGATTGATGAGTCTTGCGAGATTTTCTATCGCTTGTTGCTCAGATTGGCTCCCCTCAAGATTGGCGTAAGTTAACCGTAAACAGTGATTAAATTTGTTATTAGTACCGAAAGCCATTCCGGGATAGACGCTGATTTTTTCTTGTTTGCACTCAAGGGAGAGTTGGTGTCCATCCACATAATCTGGAAGTGTTAACCACATAATGAAAGATCCTGTGGCTTGAGTTAGGTGGAATTGGCCTTGTAATAAAGGATATTGATTTAAATAATGCGTAAGTTGCTGATGAAGCCTTTTTCCATTTGTTTGGTATAAACGACGCATGCGGTTGGTGTGAGAACGGTATTTACCTGTTGTTAGAAACTCAGCGACGGCAGATTGCATCAAATTTAAGCTGCCCATGTTGTCACTGATGAGGTACTTCTCGATTTTTTGTTGGTATCGACCGGATAGTATCCAACCAATACGCAGCCGAGAGTCTAACGTCTTGGAAAGAGAGTTAACGTATATCACGCGGTCTTGGGTATCCAACGACTTCAAGCTTGGTAGATTTTCATTAAAACCGAGGGATCCAAATACATCATCTTCAATGATAGGAATGTCTTTGGAAATGTTGAGTAGGGCCTTGCGATTTTCTAAAGGCATTTGAGAGCCGGTTGGGTTGGCAAAGTTAGGCGTGACAATGATCGCTTTGATGTCCCACAACGATACGGCTTTGCCTAATGCTTCTGGATTGATACCTGTTGTCACACAACTTGGTATTTCGATTACCTTGAGCCCGAGTGACTCCATTAAAAGCAAGTTCCCAAAGTAGCAGGGTGACTCGACGGCAACGATATCTCCTTTGTTTGTAAGTGCGCGAAGTGCAAGACTGATCCCTTGTTGCGCACCGTGAGTCACTGCGATCTCGTTATATTTTGCCGGAACACCAAGATCGTAGCTAATCTTAAGTAATTGTTTGATCAGTAAATTGTTACCGGGAGGGATTTGGTAATGGCTAGGAAGTTGACTTTGCATGCGAGCGTGGCGGCCAATTTCAGCGTATAAACTTTTTATCGCAGGAAAGTTGATATTTGGATGTGCAGAACCTGTTGGCAGCAGCTCTTTCTCACTCGAGTAGGTAAGAATGGATTTACAGACGGACAGAAGATCAACCTTAATGGGCTTATGCTGATCAGTACTGAGCTGATTAGAAGAGCTTTTAGCTAGGCTCACTCTATATCCTGACTTTGCAACAGAATAGATAAACCCAATGGCTTCAAGTTCTTGGTAAGCGCGTATCACCGTATTCTTACTGACCTGTAAATCTGAACTGAGTTGCCGGATAGAGGGTAGCTTGTCATCTGTTTGATAGATACCGGCAGTGATTGCTTGTCTTAAATACTGCTCGACTTGGTCATATTTGTTTATAACATCCATTCTGTACCCATAGAAATAGTCAAAATTGTGCCTTTGTTATACTTCTGTACCTAATTAAAGTAGCAGTATTGTTAACAGATTGGCTAGTGGGTTTTTATGTTGTTGCGGATGATCCCTTTTATTTTTGTGGTGTTGTGGGCATCAGGTTTTGTTGGTGCTCGTTATGGTCTGCAATATGCTGAACCGGCCACGCTGCTTTCCATACGCATGATCGGAAATGTAATGCTATTTATTATCTTGATCGTGGTGCTTAAACGTTCCGTACCGAAAGGGCGGCAATTTTTTCATAGCTTAGTGGTTGGTATGTTAATTCACGGGTTCTATTTAGGTGGGACATACATGGCCATTTCACTTGGCATGCCAGCGGCGCTCAGTTCTCTGTTAGTCGGCATACAGCCAATATTAACGGCTGTCTTGTTGCTTTCGTGGGGGAGTGAAAAATTTAAACTCTCTCAGTGGATAGGGCTAGGGTTAGGCTTTGTCGGCATTGCGTTAGTGCTAGGCGGTAATATTGATTGGCAGTCTAAGCAACATCAGTGGCTAGCTGTCGGTATATGTATGTTCTCTCTATTCGGAATTACGTTGGGAACCTTGTATCAAAAACGGTTCTGTCGAGGCGTTGATATGGTGGGGAGTGCCATGGTTCAGTATGTGTCGGCAGCAGCGCTATTTATTCCCTGTGCGTATTTTTTTGAAACAATGCAAGTTATGTGGACAACTGAATTAGCGCTTACCCTTGTGTGGTTAGTTGTGGTTCTCTCGTGTGTGGCCGTCTTGTTACTGCTTTATATGGTTGAGCATGGTGCGTCATCAAGCGTTGCATCTGTGTTCTATTTAGTTCCGCCTACAACGGCACTTCAAGCTTGGTTTATGTTTGAAGAGTCGTTTGATTGGCAGGGGGGGTTAGGTTTTATCCTTGCGGCAATAGCGGTGTATCTTGTTATCAAAAAGCCGAGTATTCGGTGGCGAGCGAATAAAGAGGCTTATGCTAAGTGATACCTTGAATTAAGTAACATGTTAGGCCGTGTAATATGTTGAATTAAAAGATCTCGGCTAGATGAAGCCGAGATTTATATTGTCGTCTGTTAAATACTGAGATCGTTGAGACTAGGCGGCAGTTAGCTGTTGAGCTAGCTCTTTTCCATTGCCACGGAACTTGTCGATAGTAGAAGAGAAGTTTGATGAGATATGCAGTAGGCGAGCGTCAGGGTGCTCAGCAAGGTAGAGCACTTTTTGCTGATCGTCTGCAAGGTCATCCCAATCATCATTGATGGCATGAGCAAAATGAAGAAGTACAGCTAACTTAGGTGAAATTTCTGCTTCTCTTGGCTCGTGATAGTGCTCAATAGCGTCGACCATATGATCTGGGAACTTCCACGTTTTGGCTAACTTTGCGCCAAGAGAAGGGGCAGAGACATCGAGCACTTGCTCTTGGGCCGCAATCGGGTTCATGCCATTTTCAACCAGTTCTTGGATCTTAACAGCTTCATCAGGAACCAACGTATGAATCATAAGTTCGCCAATATTATGTAATACGCCAGCGGTAAATACTTCATTACCATCCATACCTGATTCGGTCGCAAGCTTGCTAGAAATAACGGAAACTTCAAAGGTATCAGTCCAATAGGCATCCATGTCGAGTGTGGGTACTTTAGGAAATGCGCCAGATAAAACAGATGCAACGACGAGGGTCCTGACGGGGCCTGTACCTACGCGAAGTAGTGCTTCGTTGACCGAAGAGACCGTTTTGCTGCCGCCAAAGTGAGCTGAGTTTGCCATGCGAAGAAGTCTTGCAGTAAGAACTTGATCGATTGATATTTTTTGCGATAAATCACCGAAATCAACATCCTCTTGATTCACCATGTCGAGTAGCTCTTGCAAAACTGCTGATATTCTTGGCAGTTCATTCAGCCTTGAAATTAGTGCCGCTTGGCTCATAGCCTTTCTCCTTTTTATGTTGGCTCATTTACTATAGTTCAGGATTTTAATTTGTGACAAAGTAGGATTTGAAGTGGTGATATATTCAAGCGGGATAACGTATGATAAGTGCTATCACGAACGCTTGTGTTTTGTATATATTTTTGAGGATTAGTTCATGTCTACCCACTCTTTAGCGTCTTCCACCCCAATCGTTTTGACTATTGCCGGTTCCGATAGTGGCGGCGGCGCTGGGATTCAAGCCGATATTAAATCAATTTCAGCAACGGGCGGTTATGCCTGCTCGGTTATTACTGCGATTACTGCACAAAATACCTGTGGTGTATCTGGCATATTTCCTATTCCGTTAGAACATGTTGAGAAACAATTAGACGCTGTTTTTGGTGATTTGAAAGTTGTGGCAGTTAAAATTGGTATGCTTGCAGATACTGAAATTATTTCTCTAGTGGCAGAAAAACTGCGTCAATATAAACCAAAATTTGTAGTATTAGATCCGGTAATGGTAGCAACGAGTGGCGATATGCTGCTTCAACAATCAGCTGTCGGAACTCTAAAGTCGGAGTTATTACCTTTGGCGGATGTCGTGACGCCAAATTTGCCAGAAGGTGCAGCGTTGACGGGTCTACCTTTACCTACAAATGAACAAGAAATGTCACTGATGATTAAGCAGCTACATTCGCTTGGTTCAAAGAGTGTGTTATTGAAAGGCGGTCATTTAGAAAAAGATGACAAGAGTAATGATTTGCTAATCATGGGTGATGAGCTTCAAGTGTTTTCAGCTAAAAGAGTGGCAACAAAGAACACTCATGGAACAGGTTGTACGCTTTCATCGGCCATTGCTTCTTATCTTGCACAGGGTAAACCTCTGATTGATGCTGTTGCGAATGCCAAACACTATATTTCAGGCGCGATTGAGCATGCTGACCAGTTAGATATCGGTTCCGGTCATGGGCCTGTGCATCATTTTTACGCAATTTAGTGAGTAGAGATGGTGACGATTAGATGCGATGAAACAATTATTGTTTCTTGATGTTAACTGAAGCCTTTGATTGAATGATTTTTCAGCAAGTTGACATCTAGTTGATACTTCTCATGCATATATTCCGTTAATATATCGCCACTTTTGAGGCGGTCGTTAAGAAATAAATGTGAATAGACTATTTAAGAACAAATTTAGCGGCTTGCTACAGCTAATGCTGATGTTGCTAATAATCATACCTGTAACATTGCTAACAATTAATATGGATTTAAAGTCGTCAGTAGGCACTGCTTTTGGTGGCTTTATTACGATAGCTACTGATTCTGCCGGAAGTCGTGGTTTTTTAATCACTTTAGCGGTTCTATGTGTCGCTACATTGGCATTGAAACTTCCTCGCAAAACGTTGCTGGCTCATATGATGGTCTTAGCTGTTTTGCTTGTTATTGGTTTCGCAAGCAAGACCAGCTTAAAGGTGATGACGGAAAGCCCACGCCCATACACTGAGTTACTGGCGCAAGATCTATTGATCCCAACCCCTATTCACTTTTATAACCTCGATGAACAGCAACAAGTACAGCTTATTGATACTGTTTCGTCAGAAGTTAGTCAGTGGCGTACACGTCATTGGCAAGGCGAAAAAGACTATTCATTTCCTTCCGGGCATACAATATTTACCGCGATCTGTGTGGCTTTTTTTGGTGGACTGTTTTGGCAGAATAAACGTTATTCGTGGGCAATTGGAGTATTAGTGTGGGCTGCTGCTGTTATGTATAGCCGCCTATGGATTGGTATGCATCGCCCTGTCGACTTAGTAGGTTCAACACTTTTTATTACGGGTGTCTACGCTGTCATGCCAAGCTTTCATGTTATTGCTGACAAGGTTTACTCTCGGCTTCCCAAGCGGATTCAAGCGTTACTTGGTTAACAATAAAAAACACCAGCTTGTTTCAGCTGGTGTTTTTTTATGACGAGATGACTTAATCACATGATTGAGGTTAAACAGTAAACCTTCCGACAAGGTCAGACAGTTCATTGGCGCGGCCATTTAGCTGCTGGCTACCCGCTCTATTTTGATTGGCTAGATCTGCTGATTGACTACTTTGATCAGAGATAACCACTATACGCTGTGATATTTCCTGGCCAACAATACTCTGCTCTTCTGTTGCTGTTGCTATCAGTGAGTTCATATCCATAATGGTGCTAATTGATTCTTGAATTTTTACTAATGCTTCGGCAGCGGCATTGGCTTCTTTTACGGTACTGTCACCACGTGCTTGGCTAGAATCCATCGCTTTTACTGCATCATCAGACGCTGATTTTAGTTGCTCAATCATAGCGTGAATCTCACCGGTACTCTCTTGAGTACGACTTGCCAGTTTTCTAACCTCATCTGCCACGACGGCAAAACCACGCCCTTGCTCACCAGCACGAGCGGCCTCAATAGCTGCGTTTAGTGCAAGTAGGTTGGTTTGTTCGGCGATGTCTTGAATCACTTCTAGTGAAGAGGAGATGTTCTTAACATCACTCTCTAGCTGAGAAATCACATCGCTCGCTTCTGATACCTCTTGTGCTAGCTCTCGAACTGAATTGGCGGCAGAGTTAACGATCTTTTGCGCTTCTTTTGCATGCTCTTCCGCTTCGTTTGCTGAACCAGCAGCGTGACTCGCGTTATTCGAGATCTCACCAGCTGTTGTGGTCATTTCGGTCATTGCTGTTGCCACTTGCTCGGTTTCTTCACGCTGACCGGAAGCGAGTTCATCAACCATTGCAGCTCGTCCTGACATGTCGTTGGTTTCACTGACGACTTGCTGCCCAACATCGCTCACATTACGAATAATATTCTGCAGACTTTCTACAAAGATATTGAAGTTCTTACTTAAATTAGCGAATTCAGGAATTTTGAAGGCTTCCATTCGTGCGGTAAGATCGGCATCACCACTTGCAAATGAACCGATAGACTTATCAAGTACATCGATTGGGTGCAAAATGCTTCGAGTAACAAAGATAGCGAAAACTGCGACAAGAACAGCAATGAAAATACAGAATAAGACAATAGCCATTAAGCTATCGTTGAGCGCTGTGTTAGCCGAATTGTCCATATCATTAATGACGGCGTCGATGTCATCGGTATAAAAACCCGTTCCGATCATCAAATTCCACTCGGGGATAAACATCGAATAACTTAGTTTAGGCAGGGCTTCAGACTGCCCGGGCTTAGGGAAGTAGTAGGTCGTAAATTGACCGGTTTTAGCATTTTTAATTAAATCCTGAATTAAGTAGTTGCCTTGTTTGTCTTGTAAGTTGTAAAAATTATCACCTACGCCCTTTGTCCCTTTACCAACAGCGACTCGAACGCCCTTCGCATCATAGGCAAAGATATAACCGGACTCACCGTATTGCATCGCTTTAAGTGTAGGCAGAGCTTCTTCTAAAGACGCGCCTTGCGCTAATAATGGGTCAAGTGAAGATCGCGCTATTTGAAGATAACTCTTTAACTCATTTTGCTTCATCAGCATCATACTTGAGTGTGTTCGTTCGAGTTGATGTTGATTAAAATCGGTTGTTTTTAAGTAGGTAAACCACATCATACCGACCGCAATGACGAGCAGTGGCACGATAGATAAAATATAGAGGCGGTTGCGAATTGAAAAGTTCATAGTTACTTCCTGTGGGCAAACGCTGAGGTATTTTCCTCAGTCGAATACTTATTAAGTGATGAATTTAATATTAGACGCTTTTGGGAAGCTGGAAGGTAAAAGACTCGATAATCATCGCAGCGTCACAGTAAACACAGAAAATTGCAGTCCATTCACAAAAAAGTGAGTGTTTTCAGTGGTTAACTATATGAATGTCCGCTCATGTGTAAGCTTGTTCGTAGCTGGGTTTTTCGAATGCTATTTATCTTAATGTAGAGTGACTCATTGCTCTTTCAGGTAGCGTGCCCAATTGTGGGACAAGTTCTGGTACTCAAATTCACAGAACTCTTGTCTTTCCGATAAGTAGTCACTTTCTACTTCATCAAGCAGTTCTTTGTGGGCGTCTGGGTCACTTCCATACACAAGGCATAAAGTTGAAAAGTAACGTTGTAAATCAAAACTGTGCTCGTCAATGTATTCGCCAAAATCGTAAAAATCGGGCCTGTCATCAGATTCAAAAGCAAACATATCAGCAGCGCTTATCGCGGCATCAGCTCCATTGTCTATTTCGTTGATCAAAATGATCGTTGCAAAGTTATCTACCGCGTCTTCTTCTTTACCTAAGATGGGGATGTTTTGGTCAACAATGTAAGCATGGCCGACTTCGTGCAAAAGGGTATGTAATAAAGTATCAATAGCACCCAGTTGTGGGCTCTTATCAAAACGTTCTTGATATTTATTATTGGTGAAATAGTGCAGAGATTGCTGATAGAACGAATAAGGGATATGAACCTTGTGCTGCTCTGGATCATACATTGGGCCTTCGTTACCGCCGTATTGAATGGTTAGTGTATTGCTGAAGGGAAACCGTTTGTTGGCCAATTCTGAAACTAATGAGTCTATGCCACTCTCTTTAATCACGTTGAGAATATCAGCCTCTTGCTCATTAGCTGGGGTGAGGTAATTGATTGTGATTGACTCTTTGGCGTGTGCTAACGGAGTAAGTAATGCCATTACAGCGAATACAAGAGCTAGGATGTAATTGTGCATAGTTCTCTATCCTTGAGATTGGGTTTCATCGTTTCAGTTTAGGTGAGTTGAAGTAAATAGTGACTTTAAACCAATAAAATAACGCTCTATGGGATTAGGGTGAGACTGTGATATACTCCGCGCCCAAAGTTCATCCAAGAGTCATGAGTCATGAGTTCAAAAAAAGAAGTACAACAGTTAAACCACCGCCTAGATAAATGTAAATTTAAGTTAGATGCGGCAAAATCTCGTGGCGATCAAGCAATGATCTCAAAGTTTACGGATGAAATTGAAAAGATTAATAAAAAGATTGCCCAGCTAAAACACAAGCAAGATTACGATATCAATAAAGAACGTAAAGATCTTTCTGATATGCCGTTTTCACGTGAAATTACCAAAGCTGAACAAGCTGATATGGGCAAATTAAAGAAATCGGTTAAAGGTCTAGTGGTTGTACACCCGATGACTAAAATTGGTAAAGCACTACGTGTTGATGCAATGACTGGTTTCGCACCAAAGAAATTCTAATTTCTTAGGTAGCCTAGACGCTATCTTGATAGAAATGAATATTGAAACGCCTAAACATTCACATAATGTTTAGGCGTTTTTTATTGGCTTGAATCTGACTTACTAAAATAGTTGGATGAGTGGTTAACGACTAAAAACCCATTAACTGCAGCAAGTGTTCTGCTGTCTTAATGGCTTCTTTACGGTTAGCAATGTTGAGCTTTTGATACAGGTTTCGGATGTGGGTTTTAATTGTTGTTCCGGCAACATCAAGCTCCTGTGCTATTTGTTCATTGCTAAAGCCTGAATAGATCAAACCGAGTACTTGCCATTCACGCTGCGTTAGGGGGCTGGTTCTTACCAACTCTGGAATGTTCGGGTGATTAACCAGCTTTTCAACAAACTCTTCATCAAAGTGAACAGAACGACTACGCTGCGTGGTTGAGATATCTTTAGTCAGTTGTTGAGCGCGATGGCGTTCTAAATCGCCAAGCTCAGACTTGTTACTTAGCTTTTCAAGTAAATGACCTATCTTTCCACCGTCAACGAGGAAATTGCCGAGAATACCTGTTTGATTGGTGAGTTCAAGCGCTTGCTTGAGTTTTTCCTTCGCTTCCTCTTCATTGCCTAGGCTCACCGAAAGTACCGCGTCAACAATCAAATTACGATTGGTATCGGTCAAAAGCTGAGCTTTATTCGCTTCCTTTTGAATGAACGCGAGTGTCTCTTGTGCTTTGTTATGTTCGCCAATATTAATGTAAGCGCGAGTAATATTTCGCCACTGAAGTTGAGTGAAGTGATTACATGCTTCATCGGGTCTAACTGCAGTATCGAGCCACTGTCGTATTGAGTCCAAATCGCCACGAGCTTGCCAAAATAAGATTAAGGATAGAGAGGCATTTGCTGTCCAATCGACGTGGTAAGTTGATTGTTTAAGAAGGTGGTCAATTTGATCAATGAATTTGGCTGCTTTATCAAGCTCGCCGCGACCGATGGCTATACGAGCCAACATCGAGTAGCTATGTAAGTGCTTACTTGAATCATGGTTTCCTAGCACATCTAAACTTTTATAAGCACACTCTTCAGCTTCATCTAAACGGTTCCAGCACCAAAAGACTTGGGCACGTAAGCGAAGTAAAAACTCATGCATAGGTACTTGTTGAAGTTGATGTTCTTCAATCAATTTAAAAGCGTTGTCTTGAACCTCAAATGCGGCTTGAACGTAACCCTGAGCAATAAGAATTTCACTTTGTTGCAGCATTGCCCATAAGGCCTGATGATAAACTTGATACTGGCGTGCAAGTTTTTCAGTTTGCTGCATCATAGGCAGTGCGCGGCTTAAATGACCAAGTACGTGATTGACTTCCCCGACGACCGACGTTGCCACAATTCGGCTACGGTAGACGGTGTGATCCAGCTGACTGAGTGCTAACTCTGCAAGCTCTAATGCTTTTTCTGGTTCATTTTGGTTAATTGCCACTTGTGCTCGTAGAGCATTAAATTCACCTTGCTCTTTAGATGAAAGCTTCACCTTATGCAGCTTCATCTGCTCGTCGGCTTTTGCTAATAAGTCGCCAACATCGTTATACCTGTGCTGACTTTGTGCAAGCCATGCTTCAAGCATGCAAAGTTTAGGTTCACTGTATAATTGTGTTGGTTCTAATGTTTTGATCGCTTTTTCAAGAGCTTGTAGCTCTCCACTGTTGAACATTTTCCAGCCGTAACTGGCCAATATAGAGGCCACCAGTTCGCTATCTTTTGCCTGTTGTGCATGCTGCAGGGCTTGATGAGGTGACTTTTGATTTAACCAAGCTTGCGCCGCTGTTTTATGCAGTTGTCGTTCTTGTTGTGGAATGCGAGCCATACGTTCATGAGCAAGGAATTCAGCAAAAAGGTTATGGAATCGATACCAGTTTTGTTCATCTTCTAGTGGATAGATGAATAGTCCGTATCGATTTAGCGATTCGATCATGCTCAATGCGTCATCGCGTTCGGTAAGCGCACTCACAAGCTCGTCATTGAAGTGATCCAGTACCGAACATTGCAGCAAAAACTGACGTGTTTCTTGATCGAGTAGATCAAAGACTTCTTCGACCAAATAATCCCATAAATGGGCGTGATTAAATTGCGAAACAGACTCGGCTGATTGAGCCAATGTGCGCTTTTGATGTTGAGCTTGTAAGGCGATTAACTGCAATGCAGAAGGCCAGCCTTCAACATAAGTCTGAAGGTTCTTCGCTGTGTCATTATCAATGCCATCGGCAACGCGTTGATTGAAAAATCGAGTTGTCTCTTCTGTATCGAAGGCAAGCAGATCGTTGCCGATTTCAATCATCAGATCACGCACACGTAAATTGGCAGTTCCTAAAGGTGGTGCAGCGCGGCTGGTGACGACAAGGGTAAGGTTGTCTGGCATATGCTTAAGGAAGAAGCGCATTGCCTCATGAATGTCGTCATCTGAAATGAGGTGATAATCATCCAGTACAAGAAAACACTCTTGGTGAAAGTTGGAGAGCTCAGCAAAGACTTCACTAAATAACGAGTGCAGCGACGAGAATTGACGCTTCTCAGCCAATGTTTGAGCATTTGGACAGGCGTTATCTGTCCCTTTATTCAATGCTTGAAGCAGATAGTTAATAAAGCGAAATGGGTCATTGTCGCTTTCATCGATGCTATACCAGCCCACATGAGATTTATCAGACAACCACTGAGAGGCCATCGTTGTTTTGCCATATCCGGCAGGAGAGCGAAAAAGCACAAGCTTATAACAAGGAGCCTGTTGCAGTAGATCTAGGACTCTAGGACGTACAATCGCATTATGAAGTCGACCAGGTCGAGTTAATTTCGATGGAATCCACATCTTTCTAATCCGTAATTATTATGATCAATTGATCGTTATTTGGGGATAGTACTGGAAGTTATGAAGCACTTTTGTTGATCCAAGGCCAATTTTTCCCTTCAGAGCCTCAAAAATGCACTCTACGCCTTAAAAGTGTGATAGGTATCACGCTAGTGCGGGATTTGTCGTGTCACTGAGTCCTCGCTTGTACTGATTTTTATGAAATTTTCAGAAAAATAGACATTACTATGCGATCTGTTTCTCATTTTGAGTGTTCAATCAATAGAGGGTAGATACTTTTTTAATGAATACAGAGTAGGGTAAATGCAAGGGTGATGTGAGGCGAATCACGACTGATTTATCGCTAGCATCGATTTGTGAGATTTAGATCACCGATAGGTATGAGGTACGCCCTCTACGCCCTAGTTACTCCTCCTCAGTCTCACCACGAGTAGGAGGATGTTTTGAATAGCGTGTGGATGCACGATATGTCTCAGATGGATTAAACCAATAAAGTGAGATTTCTATAATGAAACCTACTCAACAAAAGAATTTTAATAAGATCGCATTTCAAGAAAGCGTAAAAAAGCATTTATCAGCGACGTACGCAACGACGATCGAAAATGCAGACAGCCGTGCTTGGTACCTAGCGATGGGGCGAGCGCTTGCAGAATTAACAACTCTTGATCTGCTACAAACAGAGCAAGATAAGAAAATCAAATCAGCGAAAAGCGTTAACTACCTATCGCTAGAGTTTTTGATTGGTCGACTAACAGGCAACAACTTAATCAGCATGGGTCTATACGAAGAGATCACTCATGCAATGGAAGAGCTTGGCCAAAACTTAACAGACTTACTAGAAGAAGAGCGTGACCCATCATTAGGTAATGGTGGTTTGGGTCGTCTTGCTGCCTGTTTCATGGATTCATGTGCGGCACAAGAATACCCAACAGTAGGCTATGGCCTTCACTACGAATACGGTTTGTTCAAGCAATCATTTGAGAAAGGTCATCAGCAAGAAGCGCCTGATGCTTGGCGTGGTGTAGAAGGCTACCCATGGGAAGTTGCTCGTCCAGAACTTGCACAAGAAATTGGTTTCTATGGTCATGTTGAAACATACCAAGATCAAGGCAAAGAGAAACGTCGTTGGGTTCCTGGTATGGCTGTAAAAGCAATGCCATGGGATCTGCCAATCGTTGGTTATGAAAGTGATACGGTTTATCCACTGCGTTTGTGGGAGTGCCAAGCAATTGCGCCTTTCTCACTAGCAAGCTTTAACAACGGTGATTACTTTGAAGCGCAACACGCATTAATTGATGCCGGTAACATCACCAAAGTTCTTTACCCAAATGATAACCATGAGAAGGGTAAGACACTGCGTCTGATGCAACAGTACTTCCACAGTGCAGCATCCATTCGTGACATCCTTCGTCGCCATGAAGCAGCGGGTCACACACTGGCATCTTTACCAAAATACGAAACAGTTCAACTAAACGATACCCACCCAGCTATCGCTATCCCTGAGCTAATGCGTATTTTGATTGATGAGAAAGGCTTGAGCTGGAATGAAGCTTGGACAATCAGCTCTAAAACCTTTGCATACACAAACCACACGCTCCTTCCTGAAGCACTAGAGACGTGGAGTGAGTCTTTGATTCAACGTCTACTTCCTCGTCATATGGAAATCATCTACCACATCAACCACCTGTTCTTACAAGAAGTTCGTCAGATGTGGCCTGGTGATGTTGAGAAGCAGCAAAAGCTGTCTATCATCCAAGAAGGTTTCCACCGTATGGTTCGCATGGCCAACCTAAGCGTGGTCGGATCTTACGCTGTGAATGGTGTTGCAGCACTTCACTCAGACTTGGTAAAACGTGACCTTTTCCCTGAGTTCCACGAAATGTACCCAACGCGCCTACACAACGTGACTAATGGTGTGACACCACGTCGTTGGTTGAAGTTCTGTAACCCAGCATTATCTGCTTTGATTACTGACAAAATTGGTTCTGATTGGCCAGCTCACCTTGAGAAGCTAGAAGCTGTTGCTAAGTTTGCCGACGATGCGAAGTTCCAAAAATCGTTCATGGCTGTGAAGAAAGAGAATAAACAGCGTTTGGCTGATTGGGTTTCTGAAAACATGGACATTGAGCTTGATACGAATGCGATCTTCGACGTTCAAATCAAGCGTCTGCACGAGTACAAGCGTCAGCACCTAAACATGCTGCACATCTTGTCTCTGTATCACCGTCTACTAAATGATCCAGAGTTTGATATGGCGCCTCGCGTTGTATTCTTTGCAGCAAAAGCGGCTCCGGGTTACCACCTAGCGAAAGAGATCATCTACGCACTGAACAAGATTGCTGAGAAAGTGAACAACGACCCACGCATTGGTAACAAGCTTAAAGTTGTTTTCCTACCTGACTACCGTGTAAGTCTTGCTGAAATCATCATTCCAGCGGCCGACGTTTCTGAGCAAATCTCAACGGCAGGTAAAGAAGCATCAGGTACAGGTAATATGAAGATGGCACTTAACGGTGCATTGACTATCGGTACGATGGATGGAGCAAACGTTGAGATCCGTGAGGAAGTTGGCGACGAAAATATCTACATCTTTGGTTTAGATGTGGATGAAGTAGAAGCAACCAAAGCTCGCGGCTACAACCCGTTTGATTACTATAATTCAGACCCACTACTTAAAGCGTCACTAGACCTATTACTTAGTGATGAATTCACACCGGGTGAACCAGGTAAGCTTCGTGTGACTTATGACAGCCTACTTGATGGCGGTGACCCATACTTATGTCTAGCTGATTTTGCTTCGTATGTTAAAGCGCATGAAGATATGGATAAGCAGTATCGAGACCAAGCAGGTTGGGCGAAAAAAGCGATTCTAAATACAGCGTTAGTCGGTAAATTCAGTTCTGACCGAAGCATTAGAGACTACGTGAATAATATCTGGAAACTAGAAACAGTTAAGCGTTAATTTTCCAACAAATTAAGCCAAGGTTTTCCTATGTATAAAGTTTAGGGCCTTGGCTTACTCGGTTTAGACTTTAAACATTCCGAGTATCGGTTAGATAAATACCCTACACAAAGAAGGGATAAGTAAACCTTCGGAGAGAGCGATGACAAAACAAACTGCATTACAACAAGTCGCCGAAATGGCTCGACTCGCTGATAGTTACATCAGTGCTTGGGGTGAAGAAGCAAAAGTTGCCGATGAGACACTATTAAGCTTATTAAACTCACTTGGTTACGATACGCGCAATGATGCGGCGCTATTAAAATCGGCTGAAAAGAAACATAAAAAACAGGTCTTAGAGCCTGTTTTAGTCCTTCGGGATGGTGAGCCTGTTGAAGTAGAACTTAACTTAGGTGTGAGCGCGAGAGAAAGTGAATTTAGCTGGCGCTTAGAAACAGAGCAAGGTGACGTACTTGAAGGCTATCTTCAATCTCAAATTGTACGCGATGAGCGTAAAGAGGGTGGCCCTTTAGTATTTACCTTACCTAATGATCTTAAGTGGGGTTATCACAAACTTATCGTGACACGTAAGCGTCGCAAATCGCCGTATGAAATGTCATTGATTGTCACGCCTCAATCTTGTTTCAAGCAAGAAGCGATGAGCGAAGGCAAAAAAATGTGGGGGCCAAGTGTTCAGCTCTATACCCTACGTACGTCTCACAACTGGGGTATTGGTGATTTTGGTGACTTGAAACAACTCGTCGCAGATATCGCATCTCGCGGTGGTGACTTCGTTGGTTTGAACCCTATTCACTCGCTATTTCCTGCCAACCCAGAAGGGGCAAGCCCATACAGCCCATCTTCACGTCGTTGGTTAAATATTTTATACATTGATGTGAGCTCAGTCCCTGAGTTTGCATTAAGTGCAAAAGCACAACAGACCGTCGGAAGTGCTGAATTTCAGCAGCGTCTACAGAAAGTACGTGAATCTCACTGGGTTAATTACAGTGAAGTTGCCGATCTTAAAAACAGCGTTTTACCAATGTTATACGCTGAGTTTAAGTCTCGTCATTTAGATAAAAACAGTGAACGTGCACAAGCATTCCTTTCGTTTGTGGAATTAGGCGGAGAGAGTCTAGTGCATCAGGCGGCATTTGATGCATTGCACGCTGATCTTCATAGCGAAAATTCAGATATCTGGGGTTGGCCTGTTTTCCCAGAAGAGTATCGTCAGTTTGAAAATGCTTCGGTACAAAAATACATTACAGAGAACCAAGACAGTGTTCATCTTTACATGTATCTTCAATGGGTAGCGGATACTCAGATAAATGAAGCTCAATTGCTCGCTGAAGAAAAAGGCATGGCGGTAGGCTTGTACCGTGATCTTGCTGTTGGCGTTGCAGATTCTGGCTCTGAAACTTGGGCAGATAATGGCAGTTTAGTGCTTGATGCAAGTATTGGCGCGCCACCTGATGTATTAGGTCCACTGGGTCAAAACTGGGGTTTGCCACCGCTGAATCCGCAAGTACTACAAGAGACAGGGTATGACGCGTACATAAAACTGCTTCGCGCTAACATGAAGCATTGCGGCTCTTTACGTATTGACCATGTTTTAGGTCTATTGCGTTTGTGGTGGATTCCAAAAGGTGAAGACGCAACGAAAGGCGCGTATATCTATTATCCTGTTCAAGACATGCTCGCGATTCTGGCTCTAGAATCACATCGTCATCAGTGTAGCGTAATTGGTGAAGATCTAGGTACTGTGCCTGATGAGATTGTTGATATCTTGCGTGACGCGGGTGTTAATTCGTATAAAGTGTTCTTCTTCGAAACGTCAAAAGACGATGGCGGATTTATTTCTCCGGCGCATTATGCAGAGCAATCAATGTCGGCTCTATGTACTCACGACATGCCAACGTTACGTGGTTTCTGGCACTGTGACGACTTGAAAATGGGCCATGAAATTGGTCTGTATCCCGACACTGAACAGCTAGAAGGCCTGTATCAAGATCGCCTAACTTGTAAACAAGGCATTCTTGATTCTGTTGCGTGGCATGGTTATCTACCTGAAGGTATTGGCCGTGATGCATCTCAAGTCCCAATGGACTCATATTTAAGTGAAGCCCTTCAATTACACGTTGCTGCAGGCTCATCATCGCTACTGAGTGTTCAGTTGGAAGATTGGCTAGAAATGGATCAACCCGTTAACATTCCGGGTACAGTTAATGAATATCCTAACTGGCGTCGTAAGCTATCGATGAACATGGATGAGATCTTTGCTAAAGAAAGCGTCAATCGCATCACCAAACGTTTAACCGAAGTACGTTCAAAAGCGGAAAAATAGTAATAATCGAACATATATTGCCACTGTTAATACCAGTGGCATATAAAAGTATAAACTTGGTCACTCTAAAATAGACCGGAGTTCGGTAAACTAGATTGCTAATAAAAAAGCCTGCTGTATAGCGGGTTTTTTGTTAATAAACTGTAAGTTAAAAAAACAGGCTATAGAAAAATAATTATCGAAAGTTAGGTTAGGAGAACTTAAGTTGAAACAAACAGGGCTTAATAAAATTACGCAAGCATACACCCAACTTTCGCATGCTACATTTGCCGACCCATTCTCATTTATTGGGCCGTATTTGTCAGCAGAGCAAGGCGCACTGCGTGTATGGATGCCAGATGCAGATAGCGTAGAACTAGTGATTGAAGGCGAAGAGCGAATCGAGTTAGAGCGTGAAGACTCTTCAGGTTTTGTATTAAAACAGTCACGCGATCTTCGTTTTACTCACTATAAACTCGCGGTCAATTGGGCTGGTACTGAACAGCTTATCGACGATCCTTATCAATATCACACGCTGTACGCTGGTTACGATGAACTGCATAACCCAAAAGAAATGTATCACCAGATGGGTGCGCAGTTTGTTACTTTAGAGCGTGATGGAAAATCTATTTCAGGCACACGTTTCTTAGTGTACGCACCACATGCATCAGCGTGTAGCTTAGTGGGTAACTTCAACTCGTGGGATGGCCGCCGTCACCCAATGCAGCGATTAGATTACGGAATTTGGGGCATTTTTATCCCTGAATTAGAAGAAGGCGCTCAATATAAATTCGAGATGAAAGGTCCAAATGGGGAAGGCTTACCTCATAAGGCTGATCCATGGGGTTTTTATAGCGAACAGCACCCATCATTTTCTTCAGTGACCTATAACCATGACCGTTATGAGTGGCAAGACAGTAAATGGCAGGGTCGACCTGTCACTGAAAAGCGTCGTGACGCGCTCTCATTTTATGAGCTTCATGCCGGATCGTGGAAGCGTGATGAAGATGGTGAATTCCTAAATTATCGCGAGTTAGCTGCGCAGCTCATCCCATACCTTGTTGACTTGGGTTACACGCACGTAGAGTTGATGCCAGTATCCGAGCATCCATTCTATGGCTCTTGGGGTTATCAGCCAATTGGCCTGTTTGCGCCAACTAGCCGTTTTGGCAGTCCTGATGATTTCAAATATTTCGTCGATCAGTGTCACCAAGCTGGTTTAGGTGTTGTGTTGGATTGGGTTCCTGCACATTTCCCGTCAGATGACCATGGCTTAGCTAACTTTGATGGTACGCCACTGTTTCATGATCCCGATCCACGTCGTGGTTGGCACCAAGATTGGAGTTCATACATCTACGATTTAGGTCGTGAGCATGTACGTCGATTCCTAGTGTCTAACGCGCTGTATTGGTTTGAACAGTTCCATATTGATGGTATCCGTGTTGATGCAGTCGCTTCAATGCTCTATCTCGACTACTCTCGTAGCCATGATCAATGGGTTCCGAATGTCGATGGTGGTAATGAGAACTACGACGCCATTGCGACACTCAAATGGATGAACGAAGAGGTTTATAAACACTTCCCGAACGCGATGACGATTGCTGAAGAATCAACGGCATTCCCGGGTGTATCTGCACCGACCTTTATGGGCGGCTTAGGATTTGGCTTTAAATGGAATATGGGTTGGATGCATGACAGTCTTGCGTACATTCAAGAAGATCCAGTTCACCGTCAATACCATCACGATACCATCACGTTCCCATTGATATACGCCCATACTGAGAACTATGTGTTATCACTGTCTCATGATGAAGTGGTTTATGGTAAAGGTTCTATCCACGACAAAATGCCAGGAGATGAGTGGCAAAAAACCGCGAATCTTCGTGCTTACATGGGTTACATGTATGGTCAGCCGGGTAAGAAACTTAACTTTATGGGCGCTGAAATTGGCCAAACTGCTGAGTGGAATCACGATGATCAATTGCAGTGGTTCTTACTTGAATTTGAACGTCATAAAGGCGTACAAAACCTCACTCGTGATTTGAACCATCTGTACCGCAATGAAACCGCGATGCACGAATTGGATAGTGATCCTCGTGGTTTTGAATGGCGTCTGCAAGATGCATCAGATGTGAGCGTTCTTGCTCATGAACGTATCAGTGATAGTGGTGAACGTGTCTTGGTGATCAGTAACTTTACACCAGTGCCACAAGATGAGTTTACACTTGGTGTTCCTATCGAAGGTGAGTACGAGTTGCTGCTTAACACAGACAACACGCACTACAATGGCAGCGATTATCACGTGTATCAAACTGCGGCAACACAGTCTGTAGAGAGCCAAGGATTACCGCAATCTCTTTCTCTACGTATACCGCCACTTGCAACGGTTTTCTATAAACTAAAGTGATCGTATCGAATTGAAATTAAAACGATTTACACTGTGAATTGAAAGGTGATCAGCGTAAGTAGATAAGAAGCCGAAGGTTGAAACCCAGCCTTCGGTTTTTTTATGTATCTCTATATCAGATTACATTCAAAGCGTAATTTTTAGGTGTAATGTTGAAAACTCTCTGTTTTCAATTAATTTAAAATTATTTTGTTATTAAACCCTTCGTGCTCTATATAAATAATTTATTGGATAAACGGCTACGGCTATAAGTGTGTTCAAAAAGAGAACAGGGTAAATCATTTGAGCACTAATGGTGCATGACATTTCGCTGACAAAGTAACTATTGTCGAAGCAAATTTTTAATGATTTACTGCAGCTTCTTAAGTTATAGAGGTTAAAACAAATTAATGGACGACCCTTTTAGTCGACTGAACACTTCACCCCGCTTCCACCTTATGGAGGCATCTTTATGTTAGAACTATTTCTACTACCTGAAACCTGGGCAATATTTGCAACGTTGTTCGCGCTTGAAGTGATACTTGGCGTAGATAATGTCGTATTTATTTCAATTCTTTGTGAACGTCTACCACAACACCAACGTAAGTTAGCTCGAAATTTGGGTATTGGCTTGGCGGTAGTTGCTCGGATTGCATTAGTATTTTCGATTTCTTGGGTAATGTCCCTGACTCAGCCGCTGCTTAGCTTTGCAAGTATAGCCTTTACAGGCCGAGATCTCATTATGATACTAGGTGGTGCCTTTCTGTTAGGGAAAAGCTTGAAAGAGCTGTGGGGTTGGTTAAAGCATACGGAAATAGGTCATTCGACGCATGTAAGAACAGGTCTTGCGATAGTGCTATTACAGATTGTAGCGGTAGATGCTGTCTTTTCCATGGACTCAGTGATCACCGCTGTTGGATTAACTAACGATATTCCAATTATGGTGGCAGCAATAGTGTCATCAGCTATCGTAATGGTTTTGACCGCCGAAAAGATCAATTATTTGGTGACTAAGTTTCCAGGCTTTAAGACCTTGGCTCTATTGTTTTTAGTCTTGCTTGGCGGCTTGTTAATGGCAGAGGGTTTCGCCATTCATGTCAATAAAGGCTATATCTACTTTGCTATGATGTTTGGTTTGATCTTAGAGTTGTGTCATGTGCAACTTAAAAAAAAGCATCGAATCAATATTAATCGAATTCGTCCGTTAACCAGTGCTTAATACTTATTAAGCTAACTCTAAAGAGTAGAAGATGATATTTAAAAAACGCCCGATGCACGTCACCGGGCGTTTTTTTATGGTTAATATGTCATGGTCAAATAATTCATTCAGGAACTTAAACGACTCCGTTCGATTGTGTCGTGAAAGACCGTAGCCACTTTTTAAAAGACTGCCCCGCAGGGGAGTCATTATGAGAGTGAAGAAAGTAACCTGCCTTGGCATGAATAGGTGTAAATGGAGCAATTAATCGGCCACTTGATAGCTCATTTTGAATTAATGCTCGTCGAGCGAGTGCGATGCCCACCCCCGCTTCAGCAGCAGACATTGCCATGTCGGTTCGATTAAAGAAATGCCCTTTATCAGCTTGCAGATTGATGTTGTTCTCTTTTGCCCAGTAGCGCCATTCATGATGGCGTGTCGCACCAGACCACGGCTGAGCATCATGCAGTAAGGTCACTTTAGTCCAATCATTAAGTTGTCCTTCTTTTCCTTTTAACCAAGAATGCGAGTCCAAATAATCTGGGCTCATCACCGGAATCAGTTCCTCTTCCATTAATAATTCAGCTTGAGGGTCGCGGTAGGGGGTTGGGCCATAATCAATGGCTAGGTCAAAGTCTTGAGAAGTATGATCAACTAAAGCACCTTCTGCATAGATCTGAACCTGAATGTCGGGGAACAGACGATGAAAACCTTCCAACCTTGGTACTAACCACTTGAAAGCGAAAGAAGGGGTAAGTTTTAACCGTATTTCAGAGGTATTGGTTGCGTGAACTTGTAAGTTCGCTAAAGCAGTATCAATATCTTGGAAGCTTGAAGAAGCGACTCGATGCAGAAGCTGCCCCGCCTCTGTTAAGGTCACACCGCGTGAATGTCGAACAACCAATTGCACACCTATATTATTTTCGAGTTGAAGGAGTTGCTGACTGATGGCGCCCGTCGTTAAACACTTAGCTTTTGCCGCACCGGTTAAACTTCCGCGCTTGCCCACTTCAACAAATGTCATCAGCGCTGAAGCCATATTACTTTTTAGGTGATTCATTAACTGTCTTTAGATTTTCTATACACTGTTATTAATTCTTATCGATTGTTGCTGCTTTGTAAATCAAACAAACTAGGCTCAGCTAACAAATAGGAAAAAACAATGAAAGTGATCGTATTGGGTGGAGGAGTAATTGGGCTAACAAGTGCGTGGTACCTCTCTCTACAAGGGCATGACGTGACGGTCGTTGATAGACAGTCAGAGTGCGGAAAAGAAACGAGTTTTGCTAATGCGGGGCAAATTTCTTACGGATACTCATCCCCTTGGGCTGCCCCGGGCATTCCTTTGAAAGCGATACAATGGTTGATGCAAGAACATGCACCGTTGAAGATTAAACCGAGCCTTTCACCTTCAATGCTATCTTGGGCAAGTAAAATGCTCAGTAATTGTCGTTCATCTCACTACAGTACCAATAAATCAAGAATGCTTCGTTTGGCGAACCATAGCCAATCTTGCTTAACTGAGCTAAGAGCGAAAACAGGAATTGAATACCAAGGCCGCCAATTAGGAACGCTGCAAGTGTTTAGAAATCCTAAACAGCTTATTACGATAGAAAAAGACATGGCACTACTTAAGCAAAGTAACACGCAGTTTTCTCTGCTTGATACAGAAGGGTGCGTTGAGAAAGAACCGGCACTTAAGCGTGTGCAAGATAAAGTGGTTGGTGGGCTGCATTTACCCAATGACGAAACGGGTGATTGTTTTTTGTTTTGCCAGCAGCTCACTGAGCTTGCTAAACAATCTGGCGTAGATTTTCATTTCAATACTGATATTCATTCATTAACCACAAAAAACGGTTCAATAGAGTCGGTTGAGACAAGTACTGGGGCATTACGTGCCGACCATTATGTCGTCGCTTGCGGAAGTTATTCTGCTAAGTTACTTGCACCGCTGGGTATTAAATTACCAACTTATCCGGTGAAGGGGTACTCATTAACGTTGCCTATAAAATGCATTGAAAATGCGCCACTTTCTACAGTGATGGACGAAACGTATAAGGTCGCGGTTACTCGGTTTGAAGATCGCCTAAGAATCGCAGGAACTGCTGAGCTAACAGATTTTGATCTTTCGATTCCAGAAAGAAGAACGGCTACGATTAATCGTGTTGTGAATGAGCTATTTCCTGATGTAGGCGATTTCGAACAGGCTGAATACTGGACGGGCTTACGACCAATGACGCCAGATGGCACTCCAATTATAGGTGAAACACCGATTAAAAACTTGTTCACCAATACCGGTCACGGCACATTAGGTTGGACAATGGCGTGCGGTTCAGGGCAGTTGCTTGCCGATATTATTAGCCAAAAAAGCCCTAGTATTGAGCATCATGATCTGGGTATGCAGAGATACAGTCGATAGAATGCAAATAAACGTAATTGAGATGCTTAGCTTTCAGGCAAAAATAGTTTTAACGCAACCATAGCGGCAATTAAACCCACAGCAAGACCGGTAATAACGTCTCTCCAGTGATGCTTGAAAGCTTTAACTCGGCCTAAGCCAACTAATGATGCAAGGCCGTAAGAGAGCAATCCAATCAACCAACCATGCCACATCATGAGAGCGGTGGAAGCTGCGAAAGCATTAGCGGTGTGGTTTGAAGGGAAGCTGTCATTGCCACTTAAATCAGGGCGTTTGGCGTCAATAAGGAATTTACCGATAAGACCAATGCCTGTAGCGATTGAAACGATGATGCTGGCATTTTTAAACTGCTCCCAATCACCGAGAAAGGCAGGAAAGAGAATAGCTGTACTTACTAAGCCATAAACACCCACGTCACTCAACGCCTGCCAGTTCATCGTGCCTGCAAATTGGATACAGAAATAGATCCAAAGTAGCGCAAGCAAAAAAAGTGGATGTATTAGAGCGACTGAGAACATTCATCGACAACGTAGTAATGACAGAAAATTCATTATCTATAAAGCTTAAGTAAGGATCGAATTAAGTTTGTAACCAAACATGAGCAATAGCCATATAGCCATATAGTTAAGATCTAAGATGATTAACTGTTTGGCGTAATGACCGTTATTGCTTCATCTGATGAGGGTACTTCAAACCAGCTCCAAAAAAGGGTTAGCATTTCAGGTGTCATCTCGTAGGCTTGGTTGCCTCGGGTGTCATTACGAGCAAATGCGCGTTGCTGACAGACATCAAAATCGACATCAAGATAGATAAGTTCAAAATCGAGGTTATGACTTTCTGCCCACAGAGCCATATCGGTTCTATCTTGTTTCTTCCATAAGCCAAGATCAAAAATGACGGGCATACCTAATGAGATCATTTGCAATGCTGACTCTTTAAAAAGAGATTCGAGTGTATTTAGCCTTGCATTGAAGACATCACGTTCCATATGCTCGCCGTAAAGAGGGATCATCCACTCGTCAATACTGAATCGAAAGGCTGAGTACTTCTCGGAAAGTTGTTTCGCATAGGTGGTTTTACCTGAACCGATAAAACCACAAAGACAATAAAGTTTGGTCATGAAGTTCCTGTTTATGGATGCTATTTCAGCGGTATGCCGAAAAGTAGAACCGGCGTTAGTGCGCCGCTAATCCTCGACGGGTACACCTGATCTTTCTAATATTTCGGTATCAAATCCATCGATACTTTTCTGATTTTTCTTACGCCAATACGCCTCGATATCATTTTTATCGCGTTTATCAAACCAACGATTAAGATCGTCACGACCCTGTTGGAAATCGAAATAAGGGACTGACATACCACAAGAGGATTGCACCATATCGACATCAAGAATAAAGATCTGTCGAGTAGCATGACTTTTCGGGAATAAATCACAATATTTATCCCATTCAGCATCGGTTTGATGGATCATTCGTGCTTGGCCGTATGTACGTAGGATAATCGGTGACCCTTCAAAGGCGCAGAACATTATGGTCATTCTGGTGTCTTGTAATACGTGCGCTGCAGATTCGTTACCACTACCGGTTAGGTTCAACCATGCGATGGTGTTTGAGTCGATGACACGAAGAGAATCGCCACCCTTCGGAGATAGGTTTACTCTGCCAGTTGGTGCGGCAGTCGCCACGAAGTAAATTTTTTGCTCTGCGATGAACTCGATATGCTTGTTTGATAAGGCTGTAAATTGCTTACCCATGAACCTCTCCCTGTTCGATAAAATGGATATTAGTTAATCATTCTTACGCTTTGTCAGCAGAAGGGGAATGGTACTTACGGATGATTTCAACGACTTCAACCGTATAGGACTGGTACCATTTCTCTTGCCCTAGTTTCTGGGCTACTTGGTGTTTACTGTCTTGATGCCAGTTTTGAATATCTTGTTGTGAGTTCCAATAAGAGATGGCAATTTCTTGACCTTCTTCAGAGGCTGCGATGAAATCAACACAGTTGTATTTGCTGAATGCGAGCTCTCGCATCGTTGCTACGGTATCGAGATAATGCTGATCTTGTGTTAAGGGTTTAGCCTTAAAAATGACTGCGAACATTCTTTATTCCTCACTGTACAGGCTTCCCTGCTGCACACGTTTGTCTGTTACATACGTGTCTCTACTACATAGGTTGTAGAAAAAGATAGTAGCACAAGAAACAAGCAGCTCGCCCTCGTCTAACGCAGGGCGAGCATAACTGTGATCAGGATAAAGATTGCAACAGTTGCAATGCAATGAATAGCATGATGATTCCAATTAACGCGTCAATGACCTGCTGCACCTTAGGCTGGTTTAAAATGGGTGCCATTTTTGCGGCAATGGTTGAAAGGCTAAAGAACCAAAAGAACGAAGCAGCAACAATGCCTAGTGCGAAAGGAAGGCGATCAGGCTGTGCATAGCTTGCGCCGATAGAACCAAGCACAACAAAGGTATCGAGATAGACATGTGGATTAAGCAGTGTAACGGCAAGCGTGGCACTAATGACGACCTTTCGTGACATAAACGCCTGATTGGTTTTCATGGTATCGGTTTGCGATTGCCATGCTCGATACAATGACGTTAGACCATAAAACGTCAGGAATAGAACTCCTGCGTAGGTGATAATAGAGAGTGCTAAAGGGGAGGCGGCGAGAAGCTTACTGCCACCAAAAATCCCTCCAAAGACCAAGAATGCATCACAAGTGGCGCAGATCATCGCTACGATCAAATGATGTTGTTTTTTAATGCCTTGATTTAAGACAAAGGCGTTTTGTGCCCCAATTGGAATGATCATCGCAGCACCAATACCAAATCCCTGTAGCCATACCCAAGCGCTCATTCTCTATATCTCCATATCTTGACTCTATGTTTTTAGTAAGTCGTTGTTAGCTTCATTTTTTACAGAGTATGAGATAGGTGAGAATAAGTAACGCTAATTAAATTAATGGTTCATAAGCAGCTCTAATGAGGTCATCTACTAGCAGCAATCAAGATCGTGTGCGTTTCAAGCGGCTACAGCATTGCGGCCCATATTTTTAGCTCGATATAGAGCTTTGTCAGCCCGGGATAAAAATTGCTCCCACTCTTCATTTTCGTCAAGTTCCGCCACTCCAAAGCTTGATGTAATGGATAAACCGTACTTCTCATAATTAACCGTAGAAGTAATACTCTTTCTGAGCTCATCGGCTACTTTTCTTGCTCGATCTAAACAGGCGTTCGGTAAAATAATGATTATTTCATCACCGCCAAATCGAAATGCTTTCGCTGAGGGGTCTATTGAATTTTTTATTAGTTGTGAAACCTCTGTTATGACCTTATCACCAACAAGGTGGCCCAATTTATCGTTGATTACTTTGAATCTGTCTATGTCAGTCATGATGACACTAATGGGCGCATTGTCTGACTGCGCCATAATTGACGTAACAACTTGATCCAGTGAGCGCCTATTATTAAGTTTGGTAAGAGGGTCGGTAAAAGAGAGCTCTTTGATAGCAAGTAAAAGTCGTGCATTGATCAACCACAGCATAGAAAATGTCATTGAAACGATCAGAAACAGACATAAGAGAAACGGCAGTTGGTTGATAAGTGGACCTTCCATAAATGAACTTGATTCGCTGCTGTTCAATATGACGGTAACTCGAAATATCATAAAGATGCCAACAACGATAAAGCTTGAAGCCATCATTCTTAATGCTAACGGAAGATCGTCGTGCTTTCCTTTTAGAATAACGGTTGCAGTGCTCAATGTAACAATAGCGAGAAATATGCTCATCGAAAGGATGCGAGCATTAATAGAGGGGTCTTGGTAGGTGAAGTAGATAAAACTAAATGTTAAAAACAGAATCGATACAGCGGATAAGTGTCCATATCTCAAAGGAGCTTGTCGGAATTGGCACAAGCTGTAGAGAGCTAGCTGAAAGCCTACGGCGATTACCAAGTTACCAAGAATGATACTAGCCCATCCGGGTACAACGCCTCTTAAGCTAATGAGAAATGGACCAACACCCAAAATGAAGATGGATATGGCAAACATATTGAGCCCTTTGATTCGGCTCTGAGAGTATTGGTACAACAATAAACCGATCGAAAAAATGACTGAGAATAAGATAACGATTGAATTGAGTGTTCTAATATCGAGAGAGAAGTATTCCATACAAGCCTAATATTCATTTATGAATGAAACTGTTACGGTTAAACATGTATTAAGAAATAGAAATTAACAATCTAATGTATGAAATACGGTATATTTCATCGACAATCTTGATGCATATCTCGAATGTATAAATAGGCAGTTTATATCCTCAAGACTAAATCCTTGTAGCCATATCCAAGTGCTTACCTTCTATGTCTCTATATCTTGGATCTATGTTTAGAGCCAGTCGTTGCTCTCTTCAGTTTTTACAGCTTATGAGATAACCTAGAATTAATTACTCTAATTAGATTAATGACCGATAAGGAAATCTAATGTCATGATGGATTACAAAGCCGTGGCCGCACTCGATGCAGTGATTTCATTAGGCAGTTTTGATTTAGCCGCCCAAAAGCTATTCATCACTCAATCCGCAATATCCCAACGAATCAAGCAGCTAGAGCAGTCGATGGCTCAGCCTCTACTGGTTCGGTCGGTCCCGCCGAAACCAACTGCCGCAGGACAGAAGCTACTTGGGTTGTATAAACAGGTGAAACTGTTAGAGCAAGAGTGGTGGCCGGATAAGCAGTTGGAGGTGACGGAACTCGCATTGGCGAGCAATCACGACAGTCTGGCGTTGTGGCTTTTGCCTGCCTTGAAATCGGTGTTAAGCAACCATGAAGTGGCGTTAAATATTATCTTGGGTGACGAGAAGAACACCTTGGATAAGTTAAGAAGTGGTGAGGTGTTGGCGGCGATAAGCGCAAATGCCATACCGCTTACAGGGTGCAGTAGCGATTATCTTGGTCAGCTTAATTATCGTTGTGTGGCTAGCCCAGAATTTGTAAAAAGGTATTTTCCTAATGGTGTTACTCGAGATGCACTGCTAGCAGCTCCTGCGGTCATATTTGACCAATATGATGAAATGCATCACGCCTTTTTAGAGCAACACTTTGGTTTGAAAGAGGGTGAATGGCGATACCATACTCTGCGATCACCAGAAGCGTTTATTACAATGACAGAACTCGATATCGGTTATGGCATGGTGCCCGACTTAATGATTGAAGACCGATTAGAAACAGGCAGTTTGGTTGATTTATTACCTGGGCATGGGTTTGCACGTGACCTCTATTGGCATCGCTGGGCTTTGGAGCAGGGGATTTTGGCCGAAGTGACGCAGGCGGTGCTCAGTATGACTCGTACATTTCCTCAACATCAAAAGCCAAATGGTGTCTATTAATTTAGGGCAGTATGGGATTGATAAATTGAGGAATAATTAGGGCGCAATAAAGAGTATGCGCCCTAATATGGATTTAAGCGTTCGAGCTATGAGAGCGGTCGATTAACGCGAGATTGAAATGTCATTGGCCGTAAGTTGAGCGGTTATTGCCATCGCATAAATAGCGCCTATGGACGCTCACCTTGGCCAATACGGCGTTCAATATCTGAAATGACATTGGGTAAATCGTTAATCGTATCAATCAGGTAGTGCGGTGAAGATTTGCTATATTTGTCAGCAGCCTTTTGACGAGCTTGTTCTAGGGTTGCTTCGTCTGCATTCTGAAATTCTTCTAGCGTTAACCCCGCCTCGTTACCGGAAAGCAGTAGACCCACTGTCCACATGCCTGCATTGTGCCCTTCGAAAATGCCCGGTGATGAGTCATCTACCTTCACACACGCTTTAACATCCGTTGCTTCTAACTCTATTAGGTTTTGCAGCGCCATATAAGGAGCAGGACGCCCGCCTTGAGGAAGATCGCCCGTTGCAACAACGGCATCTGGCTTATAGCCATATTCGGCAGCTGCGGGGATTAGAATATCCATGACTTCACGTGGGTAACCAGAGCATGAGCCTATTTTGATCCCTTGCTCTTTCAAACCTTCAACCACTTTAACGGCATTCAGGATAGGCATTGCATGGTCTGCTACTTTGGCTTTTTGCAGGGGCATGAAGGCGGCGTAAATTTTATCGACATCGCTGTTATTCATCGGTTGACCAAACTGAGCAGTCCAGCGTTCATTAACGCTCTCTAGAAGCCCCAGCTGTTGAATATGTTCCCATTTGCCTAAGCCCATAGGAACACGTGCTTCTTCTAGTGAAATATCGAAATCAAAACCTTGACGAAAAGCTTCGACAAAAATCGTTGTTGGTGCAAATGAGCCAAAATCGACAATGGTTCCTGCCCAGTCAAAAATAACCGCTTGTATTGGTGATGTGTTAGTCATAGTTATACCTATAAAATAGTGTTGTCCGTGAAGTGAGGGCTACCCATTTCACCAGTTAAAATGAGAGTTAATAAGTTGGGTAGTTGAAACGAATACTGACCATGCGGATCGCTTGTTCAAAAATGGCGAGCGCTTCGATTAATTGCTCACGCTCTATGATCAAAGGCGGACTAAGCTGAATGACATTACCTTGCGAGACTTTGAAGCTTAAACCGTCGTTAAGGCATTGATACAAAACTGCTTCTGCTTCATCGAAAGCGCGTGTTTTTGCGACTGGATCTGTGACCAATTCAACGCCCCAAAGCAAACCAATACCTCGAACATCGCCAATGATTGGGTATTGTTCTTTCAGCTCATTCAGTTTGTGTTGCATGAATTCGCTATCAAGCTTTGTTTTTTCGAGTAAGCCTTCATTCTCAATGGCTTCCATCGTCGCGAGCGCTGCTGCGCAACCAATAGGGCTCTTTTCATGGGTATAATGGCCCATGGAAATTTGTTCGGCCGTGTTGTACTTCTCTTTAGTGACCATGGCGGCAATGGGGACTAAACCTCCGCCGAAGCCTTTACCAATACACAGCATGTCGGGTTCGATATCGTAGGCTTGATAAGTGAACCACTCGCCGCTGCGACCCATGCCATTCGGAATATCATCGATGATCAGCATGACATTGTGTTTGTCACAAATCTCTCGGACACGTTTCCAATAAGCCTTGCTAGGCACTTGAACATCGGTATTGCGCACCGCTTCTGCTATGAATGCGCCTATGCCACCCTCTTTTTCAATCACGTATTCAAGATAATCGGCGTAATGCACATCACTGCCGTCAGCTGAAGGGAGCGCACCTCGATAAGAAACAGCCGGTGGAATACGCTCAACCCCCGCCATTAAAGGCCCCATTCCTTGACGAAAACACGCTTCACCACCGACAGAGATGGCATCCAAGGATGCACCATGGAAGGAGTCCCACAATGACACGACTTTAAAGTTACCCGTGACATGGCGCGCAAGCTTAAGCGCCATTCCAACCGCAGACGTTCCGCCTGGAGCGAACAACACGCGATTTAGATCGCCGCCACAGATTTGAGTTAGCTTTTCTGCGCATTCCACTGCAATTTCGTTAGTAAAGCGACGAGGTGAAAACGGTAGTTTCGCCATTTGGTCACTCACTCGCTTTATCACATGTGGATGACCGTAACCAAGTTGGTGGACATTGTTACCATGAAAGTCCATGTACTTTTTACCCGTGTGATCTTGAATATAGATCCCTTTAGCATGATCTAAGGTATCTAAACAGGGAGAGGACATAGCTTGATGCAAAAACACCTCTGAATCGCGTTTCAACAGAGATTGAGTTTTTTCATCATCAATGGACTGATTCCACTTAATACGGGCCTCTGTGGTATTCACATCGCCTTCACTGCGTAAGTGGTTTGCGTTATTTGGCGCATCATTTTGACCAATAGCTAGGCTCATATTGCTGCTTCCTGCATTTGCGGTTTCCAATACATCGCTTTTTCAATCGCTACAATCAAACGCTCGATATCTTGCGGATAAACCTCACCAATATTACCGATACGGAAACAGTCAGCGTCAGACACCTTACCCGGATAGATAACGAAGCCCTGCTCCTTTAATTCTTGATAGAAGCGGTGGAAATTGTATTTTTCGTGAGTTGGAGAGTAGAACGCAGTAATGATTGGCGAATGCAGCGCTTTATCTAATAACGGTTTAAAACCTAGTGACGCCATACCTTCAACGAGTGTTGTTTGGTTGGTTTGATAACGCTTATGACGAGCAGATATACCGCCCTCAAGTTCGAGTTCATTAAGCGCTTGGTAAAAAGCTCGCACAGTATGGGTTGGTGACGTAAAGCGCCATTTACCGTGATTATTTTCCATACATTGCCATTGATCATATAAGTCGAGACTTAATGAACGTGCGTTCCCTTTACACTGCTCTAGCAATGATTGTTTTGCGATTACAAAACCGAAGCCTGGTACACCTTGTATGCACTTATTCGCTGAACTGATCATAAAGTCGATGCCAATTTCATGGATATCCAGAGGAATCCCACCAAAACTCGACATTGCGTCTAATATGATGACTTTGTTATATTTTTTACCAAGGTTGGCTACTTGTTCAATCGGGTTAAGCATACCCGTTGTGGTTTCACAATGAACAATTGCGATATGAGTAATCGTGTCATCGTCGATAAGGCACTGCTCAACCGAATCCAAGTTTGGTTGATTCACTTCACCTGGGCTAATGACACGACAATCGATGTTGAGGTAGTCAGCAATTTGAGCAATTCTCGCTCCATACGCACCGTTATCAACAACTAATAACTTGTCTTTGTCACCCATGACACTGCCAATGGTCGCTTCTACTGAGGCTGTGCCACTTCCTTGCATCAATACGCTGGTATAGCCTGAATGCTTTGTTGCCAAATTGACGAGCTTGTGACGAATGACTTCTACAATTTCTTTGTTGTAATCGTCATCCCAAGTACACCAGTCTTTAAGCATCGCTTCTCTAACGGTTTTAGATGTTGATAAAGGACCGGGTGTTAACAGTAGGTATTCGTTATTCATTTTATTTCTCTTTGGACTACTCCAGAATTTAAATTCACTCTAGCAGGCAATAAAAAGAGAGGTAAATAGCGAGAAGGCTAAATTCATCAAATCTTCATATAACGACCTTTGCCTGACTATCGACATCACACTCTGATTTATGTCGTTAAATTGCCATTTTTTGTTCACAGTTTCGTCATGTAGATCGACTAGGGTAGATTTCATCAACTGGTCAATACCAAATAATTATATATTGGAGAAAATGATGAAAAACCGTTTTATTAAAGGATCGCTAACAGCGGTACTGTCTGTTCTAGCAACAAACGCGTTAGCTGCTGAAGAAGTAACGGTATACACCGCGTTCGAAACTGATTTATTAGCGAAATACAAGACGGCTTTTGAGAGTGAAAATCCAGATATTAAGATCAAATGGATTCGTGACTCGACAGGCATCATGACGGCGAAGTTGCTCGCAGAGAAAAACAACCCACGTGCTGAAGTGGTGTGGGGGCTTGCAGGCTCTTCTATGGCACTACTAAAAGAAGAAGGTGTTCTACAGCCGTATCAACCAAAGGGTCTTGAAGACTTGCGTCCAAACTTGAACGATCCACAAGACAATCAAGCTTGGTTTGGGAATGACGCGTTCTTTAATGCCGTTTGCTTTAACGAGATTGTTGCGAAACAGCTAGATTTGCCAACGCCAACATCTTGGGAAGACTTAGCTGACCCTGTATACAAAGGCCATATAGCTATGCCGAACCCTGCATCATCAGGCACAGGCTACATGCAGGTATCTGCTTGGTTAAACAACATGGGTGAAGACGAAGCTTGGAATTACATGAAAAAGCTTGATAACAACATCGCTCATTACACTCACTCTGGTTCTAAGCCTTGTGTTCAAGCGGGTATGGGTGAAGTCGCTATCGGTATTTCTATGGCCGTTCGTGGTGCTAAATTAAAAGAGCAGGGCGCGCCTCTCGCGGTAATTACACCAAATGGAATTGGCTGGGAATCTGAAGCTGTTGGTCTTGTCGCCGATAATGATGCAGCGAAGCGCGTTGTTGACTGGTCTGTATCAAAGTCAGCTAATGAACTTTATGTCGAGTCTTACCCAGTTGTCGCGCATAAAGACGTTGAAGCTGTTGTATCACATTACCCTAATGTTCAAGAAGTGATGGCGGATATGGACTTTGCCAAAATGGGTAGCGACCGCGCAAAAATCCTAGCGAAATGGTCTGAAAAGTTCGACGCAAAATCAGAGCCTAAATCTTAATTAAAAGAAGACGCTAATCAGTCCACCTCGGTCAGAGGTGGATTTTTTGTCTGTGACTCAATGATCCGTAATAACGCTATTTCATCGAGTAATAGCCAAAAACTAATACCTAGAAACCAATATCTGAAATCAATAGCCAATTAAGAAAAACACATGTCTGAACAAGTCGAAAATAATGAAGAAATTAGCCGTGAACAAGGTGATGTGAACTTATCTCAGCAGCGTCTTGATTATCAAGAAGAACATCTGGATGAAACATCACGTGAATTAATCACACAAGATCAACAATTGTTTTTGCACCAAAGTTTGAGTACGCCTGTTTTGCATGCACTATCGCATTCGGAAGGTGCTTATATTTATGACTTTTCAGGGAAGCAATATTTGGACTGCCACGGCAATGGCGTCCACGCCGCAGGTTTTAACAATGACCATGTTATCGAAAGCATGATCAAGGCACTTAAAGAGAAAAATACGTTTACGTCTCGCCGTTATACCAACACGAATATCGTTGCTCTAGCGAAAAAATTGGTTGATATCACGCCTGACGGTTTAGATCGTGTTTCGTTTTGCCCCGGTGGTTCTGAAGCCATTGAGCTTGCTGTTTCAATTGCGAAATCATACACCAACAAATGGAAGACGATTTCCTTTTGGGATTCCTACCATGGTAACGGTTTCCAGTCTGCGAGCTTAGGTGGTGAGCGTCTATTTAAAAAACGTCTTGGTCCAATGGTTCCAGGTGCCTTGCATGTGGATTTCCCAAATTATCAAAACAATCCATGGGGCTTTAATTGTCAGCAAAAAGTGGATGATGAAATATTACGTCAGATGCGAACCCTGTTTGAAAAAGAAGGAGATATAGCCTGTGTTGTTGGTGAGCCAATTAGTGCAACTCCAGTAATGCCAAGCCAAGATTTCTGGCAGCGCGTGAAATTGCTCTGTGAGGAGTTTGGGGCACTGCTTATCTTTGATGAAATCATAGAAGGATTTGGTCGAACAGGAAAAATGTTCGCCTGTGAGCATTATGTCACACCAGACATTCTTGTATTGGGTAAGTCACTTGGCGGAGGTTTAGTGCCTTTTGCTGGTGTGGTGGTTGCTGAAAAATACAATGTGTTGGAAACACAGTCTGTTGGGCACTATACCCATGAGAAAAATGGCCTGTGTGGCGCGGCGGGTGTCGCAATGATTGAACAAATACAAGATCGAAATTTAGTCGAAAATTCAATGTGTTTGGGTGATTACCTTAAAAACCGATTCATCGAGATGCAACAAAAATACGCCATTGTTGGTGCCGTTGACGGTATTGGTTTACATCTTGGAATTGAGATTCTAGATAGCCTTGATAGTGGCGAACGTGGGTTGCATGAAGCCGAGACCATTATGTATCAGTGTTTCGAGAATGGATTAGCGTTTAAGCTTATTGAAAGCAGCATCATTACGCTTCGCCCTTCTTTAGTCATCACCCAAAAAGATGCCCAATTCATCGCCGATACAATTGAACAAGCAATTATAACGGTAACTAACTCTCGTTAATTTGACTTTGCCGTCTTCAGTCATACCAAAGATCTGTTCGTTCTTTGCAGCAGGGCGGCTAAGTAGAAGTGTAATAAAGGAAGTCTCTATGTCATCTCATCAATCTTACTGGTTAAAGCAAGCACTCGAGCGTGAGCCGTCAGATCCGATTCAAACTCTTGAACAAACAATTGCCACTGATGTTGCTATTGTTGGTGGCGGTTATACTGGCTTGTGGACTGCGATTATGCTGAAAGAACAGCAGCCTGAACTTGATATTGTTATTCTTGAAAAAGATCTGTGTGGAAGTGGTGCATCTGGTGCGAATGGCGGGTGTATGCTGACATGGGCAACCAAGTATCCAACCATGAAACGACTGTTTGGCGAAGAGCAAGCTCAATGGCTTGTGAAAGAATCTGAGAATGTGATTTATGAGATAGAAGATTTTTGTCAGAAAAATAAGATTGATGCGGAGTTGTATCGACATGGCACTTATTACACCGCGACAAACACAGCACAAAAAGGTGGCATAGCGCCAGTTGTTAATGAGCTTGAAAAAGAAGGCATTAATAGTTGGTCTAAATGTGATGATAGTAATATTGCGGAATTAGCCGGTTCACACCGCCATATTGAAGGGTATTACTCACCAGCCGCTGCGAGTGTACAACCCGCATTATTGGTTAGAGGTTTACGTAAAAAAGCGCTCGATATGGGGGTGAAAATCTACGAAAACTCTGCGATGAATAAGCTTGATTATGGTGATATTCCGGTTGTTCATACATCGAAAGGGAAAGTAAAAGCAGGCAAGGTCGTACTGGCTTTAAATGCTTGGATGGTCGCGCATTTTCAGCAGTTCAAAAATAGCATCGTTGTTGTTTCATCCGATATGGTGATTACAGAGCCTCTGGGGAACAAACTTGCGAAATACGGCCCAGAGAAAGGAGCGACGGTTGTCGATTCACGTATTTTTGTACATTACTACCGAGACACAAAAGACGGCCGGCTAATGCTAGGTAAAGGGGGAAATCAATTCTCGTTTGGTAACCATGTAGACTCCATGTTCAATAAGCCAAGTCGATATGTTGACCTGTTAAATCGCTCATTCTCGCGACTGTTTCCAAATCTTGAACAACCAAAAATTGCCGATAATTGGACAGGAGGGTCTGATCGTTCAGTTACCGGACTGCCATTTTTTGACTATTTGGCTGACCAAAGCAATATTGTCTATGGTTTTGGCTATTCAGGTAATGGCGTTGCACAAACTCGAATTGGCGGAAAGATTCTGTCTTCCATGGTATTGGAGCAAGATAATGAATGGACCAACAGCGGGCTAACTCGTGGGCCATTAGGTTACTTCCCACCTGAGCCGATTCGTTGGATTGGCGCAATGATGGTCCGTGATGCTGTAAGGCGCAAAGAAGAAGCTGAAGACAATGAACAAACCCCGATGGTGTGGGACAAATGGTTAGCTAAATTAGCTGGCCCAGCAGGGAAAACAGATAAGGTTTAAACGCGATAGAAATCGTAAGTAGCGTATCCATTTCGTGCTCTAAATTGTTAATAAAAACCGCTGATCATGGTTTAGATGATTAGCGGTTTTTTAGTTTTTCCACGTCAGTTATATATATCTTAAATGAATGTATCTCATTGATAATTATTGGGAATGCGTTAATTGATATATCTATCTGAATGAAATGTTAATTTGGTGGCCTATCTCGTACTTTCAACAATGTTTATATTCTTAATATTGAACTGGTATCTCAAATATCAATAATAACCCTCAATTGTTTCAGTCCTTTATTGGAACAAGGACGCAAAAATTATAACTAGGGATAAACATGCAATTCAGAAAAACAGCAATATCAATGTCTATTATCGCCTCATTAGCACTTGTTGGTTGTGGTGGAAGCAGCTCGGATAACCCTCCGAAAGTAGAGACCAAAAAAATCACCGTTATTGATGGATATTTGGGTAACGTCGAAGTATGCATCGATAGAGATGAAAATAAATCGTGCGACGCAGGTGAATCTATAGGTTTTACTAATAGTGACGGCACTATAGAGATCGCCAAAGCTGATGAGAAATACTCGATTATTACTAAGGTAAACGCTGGAACTTCTGCGGATAGCGATCGTATTGGCTATGTTCGTAGTAGTTATGAAATGATTGCGACGGCAGATTCAAACGTTGTGACACCTTTTACAACACTGGCTGAGGCTAGAGGCATTACGATTGCCGAACTAGCAGCAGATTTGAATATCTCTGCTGATGTTGTTTCTGGTGACTATGTTTTAGCAAAAGGTACATCAAGTAGTGCACGCGATGCAAAAGTCGCCCACGCGCTAGCTCGCAGCCTAGTTAACGAACTTCCAACGAGTGTAATAGACCTTGATGGAGAGTCTCTGGGGGCGTCGAGTGCTTTAATTAAAACTGCTATTGAGGACCATGAAAACAGTTATGGCACAGACATCTTGAATGATGTTGACTTTATCTTAAATGGTGATGAGGTTATCAATGAGGCAGTGATCAGCGACCTTAAATCCTACCTAGTTGGTGATGAACCAACAAGATGGTACTTCGTTAGTATGAATACGTCTTATGCAACCGATGAAGGTGTATTTATGATCGAGTTTGGAGAAGATACTTATGATGTCGCTCAAGGTGGCGAGTGGGAATATGATAACCCATATAGCATAGATGGGAATAACTTGTTTGTTGGTGGTGATGAGCAGGATGAATTTATCTACACCTCAACGGAAATTGCACTCGCTATTCCAATGGGTGATGATGACCTCAATATTTGGTCAACAAACGATCTTGAGGCTACTGGTGCCGATTTTACTAGCGAACAATTCGATGGTAAGACTTGGTATTTCATCATTGATGATTCACAGACTCAAACACCAGATCCTATGCTGCTAGAGATTACATTTAATGTTAATGGCAGTACGTCTATTACCCAAGGTGGTTCTGAAGAAACGGGGACTTGGAGTTTATCACAAGGAAACCTAGTGATTGATGATGGTGCTGGTGACCTCGCAGAGTTCTCTTCTATTTTGAATAGCAGCCATTTAATGGTGATGATTGAACTAGATCGAGATTTTAATGGTTCGGTAGATGCATACTCTCTTGCAACACAAGATAAAAACTTAGCACAGAGCATCGTGGATAAGTGGGCAAAATAGTAAATACACTGAAAGTGAACTTCTTTAGGTTGATTTAGCTAAAAAAGCCGTTGACCATATTTAAACGTTCGACGGCTTTGTTGTTTCTTGCACTTGAATGATTAAGCGAACTCTTGTTCTAGGTAGTTCACGATATCAGAGGATTCGTACATCCAAGTTGTTTCGCCATCTTTTTCGATACGTAAACAAGGGACTTTAATCGCGCCGCCATTTGTGAGCAGATCTTCTCTGTGTTTTGGGTCATTCTTAGCGTCGAGCAGGTCAAACTTAACCGATTGACGTTTCATTGAGCGACGAACCTTTACACAGAATGGGCATGCTTCAAACTGGTATAAAGCTAGTGAACTGGCTTTTTTATCCACTTCTTGTTGCAGTGCTGTATCACGTTTAACGCCTTTAGGGGTAAAAACGAAATTCAATGTCAAAATGACTTTCCCTAAAAACCAACGAATAAACTTCATAATTTCTCTTCTTGATAGGGTTAAAATTTACAATAGTGTAACAGTGTTATCGATCTGGAAGTAGAGTGGTAATCAAACTACTCGTTAATCCAAGCTGCATCGGGCGTCCAGTGCGTTAACCAGTATTTGATCTGTTCTGCAGGCATAGGCGGTGAGATGCCATGGCCTTGGGCTAAAACACAACCCATAGATAGTAACTGGGTACCATGTTCAATCGTCTCTACACCTTCCGCTGTTACTTGGCGGTTAAACGCTGTAGCAAGGCTAATCACCCCCATCACAATCGCCCTGTCGTCAGCATCGTCTAGCATGTCTCTTACAAAGCTTTGGTCTATTTTTAATACCTCAGCAGGCAGTCGTTTCAGATAGGTTAATGATGAAAATCCAGTTCCGAAGTCATCCAGTGCAAAGCTAATTCCAATATCCATGCATGATTTCATGATTGAGAGTACTTCTGTAATATCGCTTAACGCACTGGTCTCCAGAATCTCTAACTGCAGAGAGCTTGGGCTGACGTTAGGGTGTTTCTGAAGGGATAGGGTTAGTTTCTCGACAAAGTCAGGTTGTTGTAATTGGAAAGCATCAATGTTGATACTAACAGGAAGGTTAATATCAGATATCAACCACTGCTCCATCTGAGTGAGTGCCATGTCGATGACTAAATCGGCCATTTTGAGACTGACTGGGTGGCTGTCTATGATTGGCAGGAAGCTATCAGGGAATAGCAAGCCATCTTCCGGGTGTTGCCATCGAATTAACGCTTCTGCACCGATTACCGCGCCAGTTTCCATGTTTACTTTGGGTTGATAATGCAAAATGAACTCACTCTGTTTAAGGGCGAGTGAAATACGTTCAATAGTTTGGTGTTGGGTTTTAATTGAATCACTTTCATGGACATCAAATAAATGATAACGATTTTTCCCCGATTGCTTAGCGATGTACATTGCTTGATCAGCGTGACGCATTAATTGATCTGCATTGGATTGATCTTGGGGGTAAAACGTAACGCCAATACTGGCAGAGACTTGCATGGTTTGTTTTCCGATAGCGATTGGGCTTTTTGCTGCATCAAGCATACGGTGGACGATCAACTTAAACTCATCAATATCGTCTATACCGACTAACACAACAACAAACTCATCACCGCCAATACGGGCAAGTGTATCTCCGCTACGAAGCGTTTCATTCATGCGCTTGGAGACGATAACCAGTAATTCGTCACCAACATCATGTCCGTAGTTATCATTGATGGCTTTGAAGCCATCAAGGTCAAGGTAGGCAACGGCAAGTGAAGTTTCATCTACTTCGGCACGATGCATCGCTTTTTTTAGCCGTTCAGCAAGTAACATACGATTGGGTAAATGAGTCAATACATCGTAGTGAGCGATGTGCTCGAGTTGCTGTTGCTGCTGCTTAATCGCGGTAATATCAGAGAACAGTGCGACGTAACTTTGAATGGTCTCATTGTCATCCCTCACAGCGCTAATGGTCATTAGCTCCGGAAAATGCTCTCCGTTCTTGCGTCTATTCCAAATCTCTCCCGACCAATGCTGATGTTTAGTTAGTGAAGTCCACATCGCTTGATAAAAGCTTTCATCGTGACGATCTGATTTTAATATACGTGGGTTTTGTCCAAGAACGTCTGAACGGCTGTAGCCAGTGATGTCGGTAAAGGTGTCGTTCACGTTGATGATGGAGCCGGAAGAATCTGTGATCATGATACCTTCCCTAGCGTGGGTAAATACGCTAGCGGCTTGTTTGAGCTGATCCTCTGTTTTCTTACGTTCTGTAATGTCGATAAGCTCGACGACTCTTGCGTCCACACCTCGATATGTGATCTCTTTTCCCGTGATTGATATTGGGTATTTAGAGCCATCTTTTCGTATTCCGATTACCTCGTAAGTTTCGCTATAATTCGATTCTACGTTGGCCATAACTTTGTCTAAGTATTCGGGCGAGATGAGATCAAACCCATTCATTCCAACAAGTTCAGAGTAGCTAAAACCTGTGATGTCAGAAAGGCCGTTGTTGCACTCTAAAATACGCCCTTTGTGATGAATGATGATACCCCCATAAGTGGCTGCACAGAGGGCTTTGAAGCGTTCTTCACTATGAATTAATGTATCTTTGGTTTCAGCTAAACGAATATTAAAACGGTGTAAATAAAATATGATGCTACTAGTCACAATCACCAATAGGAACGCGGCGGACAGAACCAGAAATAGCCATTTAGGAATATGGTAGGGCTCTGGGTCATAAATAAAACCGTCGAAGTGTTTGTCATTTTCGATGAGGCCCGATTTAATAAATGTGTTGACCATATGTTGCCAGCGGTCGGGGTTCATATTACCCATTTGAATGAGGTCAGGAATGATCAACTTTCGCATTGCATTTGCTTCGAAACGTAAGTGCTCTCTAGATTTCTTTACATCATATTTATTAATAAGGAGATCAATGATCTCTTCACTATTATTCATCGCATAACGCCAGCCTTTGAGCGTCGCTCGTAGCATTGCTTCTAGACGTTGAGGGTTTTTATGTAATTCATATTCTGTTGTAAAAAGAATATCGCTGTAAAAATCGACGCGGTAATTGATTGGATCAATGATGTTGTAGGTAATACCTCTTTTATCTAAGAAGTAGGGTTCGTTGGTGGAATAGGCGTTAAAGGCGTCGGCTTTTCCTGAGATAAGGTCTTCGAGTTGATAACTGCTTGGAATGATTTCAACTTGAGAAAGTGAAACATTTTCATTCAGTAACATGGTAAGAAAATCTGCATCTTCGTTTTTATTGGCTAGCATGACTTTCTTACCAATGAGGTCATGTACGGAGCTTATATCTGAGTCGCCTAGGGTGATGAGTATCGACGGAGAGTGCTGAAATATGGCCGCTAACGCGACGAGAGGCTGCCCTTGTAAACGCTGATACAGAACTTCACTGTTTCCTTCTGCATACTGTGCTCTGCCAGATAGCACTTCAGAAACAGGTTGGTGGTCAGGGTCGCCACTGCGGAGTTGAACATCAAGACCTTCTTCCGCATAAAATCCTTTTTCAACCGCAGCGTAGTAGCCTGCAAATTGGAATTGATGGTGCCACCTCAGCTGGAGGTTTACAGTGTCTAGTTTGGGAGGGTGATCGGCGAAAGCGTTAGCGGTGTATATTAACGAGCAGAAGAACGCGGTAAAAAAAGCGGTTCGAGTGAGCAATGAAAGTTTGCTGGCAAGTGAAAAACTGACCAATAAGATGGATGAATAAACTGTTTTTAGTAAAGGAATACAATAGTTTATTGATCTTTCCCTAGAGTACGACTGATTATCCAATGTATCAACATCCTAACATTGAAGGTTGACTCTACTAAGGCTCAAATAATGAGGGATTAGCAGAACAGCGTCATCAAAAGTAAAGCAAGTGACGGAGTAACCTTGAAATAAACCACCTGAAAGGTCGAGTTTCATTGAGCGCTATCAGGTCCGATGATCCATATCCAAATTTAATATACTTATAAAACTATCGATAAACAAATCTAATAATTCATTGAAAATCAATGGGCATGGAGAATGACGGGATTTAATTGGGAATGATTCTTATTAGTGAGAACGACTTATAGGGATATCGATTGCCGAGAGTAACAATGTCAATTTAGCTCGATATAGTAAATCTGTCATCTCGTTACTACAAAAGTGTAATGGAAGTGACACACGTTGGATTTAGAGTTGGTATATACCTTTTGTCGTGTGATGACTAACAATGAACCAACCATATCTAAACATCGAAAATGTAGTGAAGAAATTTGGCAATTTCGCAGCACTAAAACAAATCTCGTTAGCTATTGAGCAAGGAGAATTTGTCTGCTTTTTGGGGCCATCAGGCTGCGGAAAAACCACATTGTTACGTGCCATTGCTGGGCTAGACTTGCCGACATCGGGTGGGATCTTTCAAAATGGCGTTGAGACGACTTTTCTACCACCGGAAAAGCGTGATTTCGGTATCGTGTTTCAGTCTTATGCTTTATTCCCCAATTTAACGGTTCAAGAGAACATTGCAATTGGTTTGAAAAACCAAGGTATCTCTAATCCAGAAGCACTAAAGAAAGTTGAATATTGGTTAGATATGATTGGTCTGCCGACTTCCGGAGAGAAGTACCCCAATCAACTTTCTGGCGGACAACAACAGCGTGTTGCACTTGCGAGAGCATTAGCATTATCACCGGGTATGTTGTTACTTGATGAGCCACTATCTGCCTTAGATGCGAAAGTACGTACTCACCTACGTGAAGAGATCTGTAAGCTACAAAGGAAGTTAGGCATTACGACGATTATGGTGACGCACGATCAAGACGAAGCACTGTCAATGGCCGATCGGATAGTGGTCATGAATCATGGTGTTATTGAGCAAGTAGGCACACCAAAAGAAATTTATCAGCAACCAGCCAATCGATTTGTCGCCGAATTTGTTGGAAGCATGAATTTTATTGAAATGTCAGTAGCAACCAATTCTCAGGTTCGTATCTCTGAATCTTTGCTACCGACACCTGCCATTGATAACCGAAATCTAGAGACAGGTGAAAGGCTAGACCTTGCGGTTCGTCCTGAATCGATCCAGTTTATTGATAACCCATTAATTGGTTTGCCAGTAAGAATATTATCTCAGGAATTTCTCGGTGCTTTCAGTCGTGTTGAATGTCATTTATTAGGCGATGTTTCTCAGCGTACCATTATTGTTGATATTTCAGCTGAGCAAGCTCAGACACAAGACTTAACGATTGGTGAAATTCGATATATTCAGCTATCACATCATGGTCTTCGCGCGTATCCAGCACAAAGTGCTAATAATGATGTTGTGATTGCCGCTTAACTGGAGACTGTTCAAATGGAAACAAAAACAATGACGTCACTCTCTTCGACCATGCGTTCGCCTATGCATCTATTAAATCGTATTAGCCGAGATAATGTCGTCCTTTTTACATTGTTGGCTAGCTTGTCGGTATTGATGATTTTATTCATCTTAATGCCGCTTTGGGCAATGTTGGCTAAGAGTGTACAGAATGCGGAAGGGCAGTTTGTTGGCTTGGCCAACTTTTCTACATACTTTGCGTCTCAAGCACTTTGGCAATCGCTAGCCAATACATTCAAAGTTGGCTTAATTGTCACTACCGTTGTTGGTGTACTTTCTTTTGGTTATGCCTACGCGTTAACTCGTTCTTGCATGAGGTTCAAAGGCCTTTTTCAAGTATTAGGTACTGCACCTATTTTGGTTCCGTCGTTACTACCTGCTATTAGCCTTATCTTTCTATTTGGTAATCAGGGCGTGGCAAAAGAGCTCCTAGGTGGTCATTCAGTCTACGGTGTTATTGGCATATCGATTGGTCTGATTTTTTGGACCTTCCCACATGCATTGATGATATTGACGACTTCCCTAAGAACATCCGATGCCAGACTGTACGAGGCTGCACGAGCATTAAAAACCTCACCATTCAAAACGTTTTTTGTTGTGACATTACCGGCGGCAAAATACGGGTTAATTAGTACATTGATCGTCGTGTTTACGCTGGTTGTGTGTGATTTTGGTGTGGCGAAGGTCATTGGTGGTAGCTATAACGTTTTAGCGACGGATATATTCAAGCAGGTGGTAGGGCAACAAAACTTCTCAATGGGCGCTGTGATTAGTATTGTACTGCTGTTACCCGCTCTGCTTGCGTTTACTGTTGACCGTTGGGTACAGAAAAAGCAAAAAAGCTTGTTTGATACCCGCTCTGTTGCCTACCAACCAGAGCCGAATAAAGTACGAGATGGAATCTGTTTTATCTACTGTTTAGCTATTTCTGTGATTGTATTGGCTATTTTGGGCATGGCGGTTTATGGCTCATTGGTAACATTTTGGCCTTGGAATAAAACGTTAACTCTAAGCAACTATAATTTTTCTGAAGTGAGTGCTTATGGTTGGGCACCGTACTTTAACTCATTAACGCTAGCGAGTTGGACGGCTCTGTTCGGGACGGTCATCATTTTCGTCGGCGCATACTGTATTGAAAAAGGACGCTCATTTGCGCCAGTGCGACAATTCATGCAAATGATGTCGGTAGTGCCAATGGCCGTTCCTGGTTTAGTACTCGGTTTGGGATACATATTCTATTTTAATGACGCCAATAACCCACTTGGCTTTCTTTATGGGACCATGGCATTTTTGGTCATTAATACAGTGGTTCACTACTATACCGTTGGCCATATGACGGCAATCACAGCATTAAAGCAGCTCCCGGCAGAACTAGAAGCAACAGCGGCAGCGGTCAAACTGCCTCAATATAAGTTGTTTTTTAAAGTGACGCTCCCGGTTTGCTTACCTGCAGTGTTAGATATAGCCATTTACCTTTTTGTAAATGCGTTAACAACAACATCAGCGGTGGTATTTTTGTACTCAACTGACACAATACCTGCGTCGGTATCAGTTTTAAATATGGATGATGCAGGCCAAACTGGTGCGGCGGCTGCGATGGCTGTTATGATTATGATCTCTGCAGCAACGGCGAAGTTAGTGCATGTTGTGATCAGTAAATTGCTAGAAAACAAAACTCAAGCTTGGCGCAAGCGCTAATGGTAGTTCAAGTTAACGAGACAAGGGCATATAGTGCAGTACGTTAAAATTAAAGACTCAATTGTTGAACAGATTGCATCGGGCATGTTGGCCCCAAGACAAAAGTTACCCGCTGAGCGTAAATTGGCGGAGTCATTTGACACAACACGTGTAACGTTGCGTGAGGCATTATCGCTATTGGAAGCGGAAGGTACTATTTACCGTGAAGATAGACGTGGTTGGTTTATTTCACCAACGCCACTTAGATACGATCCGACTCAAACATTGAACTTTACTAACATGGCTCTGGCGCAAAACCGTGTTCCTAAAACAGAACTACTAGCTGCAAAAGGGATGCTGGCAAACAAACAGGCGTCTAGCTTGCTCGGTCTAGAACCTTTTGCCAATGTATTTCGAGTTGACCGTGTTCGATATTTGGAAGATCGCCCTGTCGTGTATGTGACTAATTATGTTCGCCCAGAGCAGTTTCCTGATTTACTCGATCATGATCTTTCAAAATCTTTGACTGAGATTTACCGTGAACATTACGGCGTTATATATCAAAAGATCCGTTACCGTATTTGCAGTAGTTCGTTAATCGGAGACGTTGCCCAAGCGCTTCGGGCGACTTCAGGAACGCCTGCTATGATCGTCGAACGAATCAATTACAGTTCCAAAGGCGAACTTATTGATTGTGATATTGAATATTGGCGTCATGACGCGATAAACATTGCTTCAGTAGCAGAGCTTATCGAAAGAAGCTAGCGAAAAGAAATACCGTGAAGGCCAATGCGGAAAAACGTTTCAATTGATACGTTCTTCGATTGGCCTTAATTATTTTTGCCGCTTGCATATGCGGTTACTCTCCCTTTAAAGTACCTACCTAATTGAACTCACATTTAAGGCCAAGTATGTATCTCGTGTTGTATTGCCATAACATAGGCATGACGGATTTCTCTTTTTTTGAAACGGAAGATTTCGATAGGGAAGAGGGCTATGTTGTTCGAGGAAAATGGCCGAATGAGAAAGCATTTAGGGAATATTTGAAGGGCGAATTTGGAGATATGGCAGACTTTCAAGTTCTTGACTTCATCGCCGAAGGTCAGAAAGCAGAAGGCTATTCGCAATCGGATTTGGTGCGTTTAGCTCTGCTTTAAGTTTATTAGTATTTGTTTATGGATAGGTAATGAAATGCCCTTGTTACCTGTTTAGTTAAACCTCAAGAGTAAAGGGAGAAACTCTCATGATTACTGCGCTTTACGCGTCTTTATGTACTTGCTTGATGATATGGTTGTCAATTGAAGTAATTAAACAGCGCCGAACCCATAAAGTGGCTTACGATGATGGCGACATTGAATCCTTACAGATAGCACGAAGTGCGCAAAGTAATGCAGTCGAATACATCCCAATCACTCTCATTTTAATGGCGTTTCTTGAATATAATTCAGGTATGTCAATCTGGCTCCATATCATCGGTGTTGTCTTTGTTTGTGGTCGATTGATGCACGCGAGAGCTATTTTAACCAATACGTTCCCTGGCAGAAAATTCGGTATGTTACTGACATTTTCAGTCATGATGGTGTTAATCGTATTAAACTTTGCTTATCTACCATTTGAAAAGCTTTGGTAATGCAATGACTTTACGTTTTCCTGCACCTTGGGTATTGGTACTAATTGGTTTGATTCTTAATGTTATGGCGATTTTGATGTCTAGTGTCGTGCTTGATAGGTTGGGTGCTAGAATTGAAATGTTGTCGCAAGAAGAGACTCAAAATGTGTACTCTATTCAGCTTGCTTGGAAAACGGTGGAGGCGCTCGAACGAAAAAGAGAATCACTGCTTCTACACATCCAACTTTCAGAAAATAGTGAAGCCTCTGACGAGTTACAGTCGGTACTTCGAACTCAACTTAGCTATTGGGTGGCAGATGAAGTTCCATCATTTATTAAAGCGAATCTACCTTCATTAATGACGTTGATAAACCAAGCTCAGCAGAATTCACGCGATCAGATTGATGACCACTACTTACGGAATTTGACGCTGATGGATGAGATGAATAGCCTGAAAGACAAAATAGCTTGGTACAAGAACATAGGGTTATTTTTACAAGTATTCGGCTTAGCGTTGATTTTGGCGCGTGATTTAGCAAAGCGTTAGGGGGCGGTTGAGTTTAACTCGATGTGTTTAAGTTCTGATAGAAAGAAAAGACGCCTTTAGGTTACTGTTAGTAGCATAGGAGCGTCTTTTCTAATTAATAAATACTAACCTTAGGTTAGCTTTTTGAATATCAGTGATGTGTTAATTCCGCCGAATGCGAAGTTATTACTCATAATGTAATCGGTATTCAACTCGCGGCCTTTATCTGTGATGTAATCTAAATCCCCACACTGAGGGTCTAGGTTATCGAGATTCAGGGTAGGGTTAAACCAGCCAGTGTGCATCATTTCAAGGCTCAGCCATGCTTCAATAGCGCCACACGCACCAAGAGTATGACCGAAGTAACTTTTCAAAGAGCTGATTGGAACTTTACCTAGGGCATTAGCTGTTGCGTTACTTTCCGCAATATCGCCACGATCTGTTGCTGTCCCATGTGCTGATACAAAACCAATCTTGTCAGCGGGTAGGTTAGCGTCGCGTAGAGCCATCTCCATACACGCTTGCATCGTTTCCATTTGAGGTTGAGTCACGTGCGCTGCATCGCAGTTACTCGCAAACCCAATGATCTCAGCATAGATAGTTGCCCCGCGAGCTACAGCGTGTTCGTACTCTTCTAAAATAAGCGTTCCCGCACCCTCGCCAATCACAAGACCATCGCGATCACTATCGTATGGACGGGGCGTTGTTTTAGGGGCGTCGTTTCTTAGACTAGTAGCAAAAAGCGTATCAAATACCGCAGATTCCGTCGGGCAAAGCTCTTCACCGCCCCCGGCAACCATCACGGTTTGATAACCATGTTTTATTGCTTCATATGCGTAACCAATCGCTTGGCTACCAGAAGTACAGGCGCTGCTGGTCGGGATAACACGGCCTCTAAGACCGAAAAACAAACCGACATTGACCGCACTAGTGTGTGGCATCATTTGAACGTAAGTGGTTGCGGTGATTGCCTTCGTCGTTTTTTCATTCAACATGACCCCAAAAGCGCCAATAGCGTCGGTGCTGCCTGTTGATGAGCCGTAAGCAACTCCGGTTTGTCCATCAGTCAGCACCGAATGACCAATTAAGCCTGCTTGTTCTAATGCCTGCTCTGTTGCTACTGTCGCAAGCTTAGATACACGCCCCATTCCTCGAACTTGCTTACGCTTGTAATGTTTTGGCAGTTCGAAATCATCAATGGGCGCTGCGAGTTTGGTGTTTAGGCCATCGTATTGCTCATAAGATGGCATGTACTGTGTAGCGTTTTCACAGTCACGTAATTTAGGTTCAATGGTTTGCCAATCATTACCAAAAGCGGTAACTCCAGACATACCAGTGACAACAACCCGATGGCTCATATTAAACCTCCATTTACCGAAATAACTTGGCGTGTAACATAAGCTGCAATGTCAGACATTAGGTAGCTTACGAGACCGGCCACTTCTTCTGGTTCGCCCATACGACGAAGTGGAACTTGCGGTAGAGCATGTTCTTTTACATGTTCATCAATCATGCCTGTATCGATTAACCCCGGAGCGACACAGTTGACGGTGATTTTTCGTTTTGCTAATTCAAGAGCGAGAGATTTTGTCGCACCAATAACACCGGCTTTTGCTGCACTGTAATTAGTTTGGCCTCGGTTTCCCATTAAGCCTGAAACGGAAGCAAGTGTGATAATACGTCCGCCTTTACGTTTTTGAACCATAGGCATTACGCAGGGGTGAAGAACATTGTAAAAACTATCAAGGTTGGTATGGATAACGCCATCCCACTCTTCTTCTGTCATCGCAGGGAATGCGGTATCTCGTGTGATACCTGCGTTATTGACCACACCGTAATATGCGCCGTGCTCAGCAATGTCTGCTTCGAGTTTAACTCGGCACGTTTCTCGGTCACTAATATCGAATTGAATTAAGCGACCCTGTCCACCATTTTCTTCAATAGTAGCAAGGGTGGCATTTGCGCCCTGTTCATCACCCATGTAATGCACGGCAATTGTAAATCCATCTTTAGCCAATTGAATTGCAATGGCCTTGCCGATGCCTTTGCTCGCACCGGTGACTAATACCTGTCGGGTCATGCTTGATTCCTAATTTTCATCTCTTGTAATTTTTGTTCGCTTGGCACGTAAACGTTGAGCTGGCACTTCGCGACTTGTAGACCATTATGTTCAATATAAGCAGAAAAAACGGCCATACCATTATCTTCCATCACTTGTTCAGCGTAAATATCTAACGTCTGTCCTTGTGAAAAGGTGTCACAGTTTGCGACGTAGCGTCTGCTACCTAATAAAAAACCAATAGGCGGCTCTTCGTTTCGCAAAGTCGCATGATATCCAGACCACGCTGCGACAGATTGAGCCATAAACTCAATGCCCAAATAAGCGGGAACAGAATTCGCTTCTTTATTAAAAAAGAGGTTATGCTTGTCAATATCCACTTGGCAATGGATAGACTCAGCTTCAACTGAGAGAGCACGATCAATTAAGATCATTGGCTTCTCATGAGGAAGTAATTGTTCAATAGTGGGGATGTTACTCATCGGCATAACCAAAAATAAGACTAATATTATTGCCACCAAAGGCAAACGAGTTGCTTAAGATGGCTTTTCTGTGAAGTTTCATTGTACCTTCAACCAATTTAATGTCGATATCGTCAGCTTTATTGAGGCAATTTTGCTGAGGAAGTGGTAGATCATGGTTAAGGATATGCCATGCAATCGCGCCTTCTGTAGCGCTCGCTGCACCAAGAGTGTGGCCTGTTAGTGGCTTGGTTGAACTAACGGGTACTTGGTCTTTGAAAAGGTTAAATATCGCCTTGCTCTCCATAGAATCGTTCAATGGTGTTGCCGTTCCATGGGCATTGATATAACCGATGTCATTGGGTTTTAGCTTGGCATCATCTAATGCTTTTTGCATCGCTTCTTGTGCACCTTTGCCTTCAGGATGTGGTGCTGAAATGTGGTGCGCGTCAGAGCTATCCCCAACACCTAAAAGAGCAACTTTGGGTTTAGATGAATTGCAGTCTACAGGCTTATTGCTAAGCAACATAAATGCCGCAGACTCTCCGATGTTGATACCTTTACGTTGAGCGTTAAAGGGTTGGCAAAGCGTATTTGAAAGTGCTTCAAGGCCATTGAATCCATTTAACGTTAGCTGACAAATGGTATCTGCACCGCCAACAATAACAGCATCAACAAGCCCTGCATTGAGCATTCGTTTCGCGCTAATAAATACGCGACCACTAGATGAGCACGCTGTGGATATAGCGTAGCACGGCCCAGTTATGTCTAAGTACTTCGCTATAAACTCACTAGTATTGCCTAGCTCTTGCTTAGAGTAGTTAAAGTCGGCTGGAAAGGCTTCATTTTGAAGCATGCTATCAAATGCCACCTCACCATCAGCGATGCCTGAAGTACTCGTACCGACAATCACGGCTACGCGGTCGCTGCCAAATTGTGAGATTGCCGCTTGTATACTTTCTTCGATTTGCAGGAGCGCGGTAAGTGCGAGTTGGTTATTACGAGACTGGTAAGCTTGCAGCGAACTTGGAATCGACGCAAGGGGTGTGGTTACGCGGCCAATAACGGTGTCTGTGTCGGTGTTTAATATCGATTTTTCAAGCAGCATGTTTGCTTTGCTAGGGTCTGCTAAAGTTTGCTGGATTTGTTCAACGCTACTTCCCATCGCGCTGATGAATCCGCAATCTTGAATATAAATGGGTTTCGAAGCTTGAACATTTGATTTAAGAGTTAACATCTTACGGTCTTTCTTCTAGTCGTTAATTTGGTAAGCCATTAATGTCGGCATTGAGTGTTTGGATAGAAATCGTGTAACCGAGATGTCGGTTTTCAAATTGAATTAACCCAGCCAAAGGATCTGAATTTTCGTAATCGATGACGATGACGGTGCTTCCTGCTGCATCAAAGATAGTTCGCTGATATTCCGTTTCTGATATTTTCCACTCTACCTGATTTAATGGGGCTTCCCAAGCGCTGATCGGCCATAGAGTGATCATGAGATTAAATAGTATTTGCTCTGGAGCGGGAAGCGTGTTCTCTAACCCGTTTAATACGCTAGTTTCGATATTATCTTTTTGATAATCAAGAGATAAAATACGAGTCCCCCAAGAAGAAAAACCAGCTAAAACTATCTGTTGTTTTGTTACTTCTAGGTGAACAGGCAATTGCTGATTTTGAGCTTTCTCAGAACTGCCCTCAACCGGCCACGTGGCTGAAATTAGCTGACTGGCGGTGACGTTGTAACCTAGCTGTTCGGGTGAAGGAAGCGGTACAAAAACAGAGGGGCTGATTTCCACCAGAGTTGATGATGGAGTAGAGACCAATGAACAGCTACTGAGCAGAAATGTGGTTGATATACATGCCAACAAAGGAATCGTTTTTGTTAGGTAGTTTGAGAGTTTACTAATGTTCATACCAGATCCTGTTCGCGCTTCTGCTGATGTAAGTTGTTTGAGGATATTGCCAGTGGTGCAAGCAACCAAGCCACAAAGATTCCACTTAATACCGTAATACCAAAACTGTGAATTGCGTGTGTATCACTAAGAGAGAGTAATCCAAAAGAGAGAAGGGTCGTCATGGCTGATAAAGTAATCGCAAGTAAAGTACTTTGACTGCGAGCTTGTTCTGCAAAAAACAGCGTATAGTCGATACCAATACCTATGATTAATATTAACGCTAGAAGGTTGAAGAGGTTAAGCGTTGAGCCTGTGATCACCGTAACTGCGAGACCTGCGAGACAGGCGATAAGTGACGGAAGTAAGATCTTAAAGCTCTGAGTAGCGCCATATCGAACACTGAGGAGTGAGGCAATGATCAAGACAGCAATGCCCAATAATTCCATTATTTTCACTCGATATTGAGCAAAGAGAGTTGATATCTCTTGAGCCTTGTTTAGGTAGCTCATATTACTTTTACTATTAACAAACTCGGTAATAGGCTGAGCATCGCTAACATCTTTAATTATTACCACAGCTGAGACTTGTTGCTCAAATCTCCCTAGATATAAAAAGCGTGTCGGCTCGGATACCGAGCTTTCTAAGTAGTGAGTTAGCGTTGTTGGTTCGAAGGTCTCTTCAAAGATAGGAACATCAGACAGTTGAAGAGCGTCAGTAAGGCTTTGAGCTTGACCTTGATACAAAGACTGAATAAGAGAGAAGTTATTTCGCTGTTTCTCTTCAGAGCTTGTGTATTGATGAAGGCTTTGGTATCCGGATATCACACCATCACTTTGCCACCGAGACAGCGTAAGGCTCAGGTTTTCAAGTGATTGAAGCAGCTGTTCATCATCATCCGCTGCAACGACTAACATCTGTTGAGATGACTGAATTCCAGTGACCTTAGCGATGAGCTTCTCTTGATTCTTTAACTGTTCAGGCATCGCCTGCAATTGGTGAATGTCATCGTTGTATTGCACTTGGGTCATTGCAAGTAGGCTGATGGAAACAATGCTAATAGGGAGCCCTAATCGAACCGCCGGTTTTTCCCACACACTAAACCACCAAGTCCAAAACTGCTGTCCGGGAAGAACTCTATCTTGGCTTGGTGATCGAGCAAGAATAGGATACCAAGCAACAACTGTCGCATAGGCGGCAGTAAGTCCGATGGCAGAAAACAGAGCAAGTTGTTGTAAGCCAGGAAATGGCGCGACGAGTAGCCCTAAATAGCCGATTAAACTAGTAATGAGCCCTAATGTAATGGCTGCAATAATATGTTTTAGCGCTTTAACACTATGCCAACGCTTTCCGGCTGCGAGCCTATCGGTTAAGTAGTGAAATGCGTAATCAATTGAGACGCCAATGAGACTGGCACCAAATACGAGGCTAAACAGATGCACTTGGCCAAAAATAAGCGTGGTCATAGAAAGTGCAACGAACAAACCTATGGTTATTGACAGTAACGCGAGCAGAAGTGGGGCTGTGCTACGAAATACAACGTAGATAAGAGCAATAACACCAAGTAGCGAAAATAGACCGATAGTGCTAATTTCAGACTTAGCACTACGAGTACCAAAGTCGGCATAAAATAGCACACCAGTGTGATTAATATCGACACTGTACTGCTGTAAGATTTGTTGCTGCCATTGCGCGATTTCAGGCACGCTTTTTTGGGCTTGAGCACTGTAGGGCGAGTCTGAAAGTTCTGCTGTGATCAGTAAGTAATCTATATCGTTATGTTGAGTAACGAGGTAATTATTATCGAGTGAAAAATTTGAAGATGAAGCAGAGATCTCTTGTAGGTAATCTCTAAATAGCAAGAAAGGGTCACTGGCTAGTTCTTGCCCTGTCACTCCTGAGAATGGGTTATATACAGCCTGAATTACGGATTGAACTAGGCTCTCTGGCTCTGCTGAAAGTCTTTTTTGTTGTTCATCGGTAAGCTGATTAAAACGAGAGCCATAATAATAGCTAGCCCACTCTTGTTGCGTAGATGGGTTCACCTGAGCTCGAACCGTTTTAAAGTAGCCACTTTGCTCTAATGTGTTAGAGAAATCATCTGCTGCATTAAATAGGGTGGTTTTCTTGTTACTTTCTTGAGTGTTGGCAGGTTCTTTTTTATTTCCTGAAAGAACGAAGACGACTTGATCACTCATATTGTTGGTGACTTTATCAAATGCTTGGCTAGCCAAAGGATCTTGTTGGCTCACTGGAAGTAGCTTCAATATGTCGGTTTCAATCGGTGATTCTGGATTGAAAGCCCATTGTTTGACTAATAAACCAAGGCATATAAGCACGACAATAGCCCAAGACAATGCGAGTATTTTTTGTGGCTTTGGGATAGGCTCCTGTGTTATCGCATTTTTTTTATCGTCAGTATGATCAGAATTCAAATTGTGCCTTCTCATCATCAGTTAGTGATTCTGGTTGATGATTTTGATTACTGAACAGTATCTCGGTTTTATCTCCTCTAAGCTCAATCAAAGTTAAGGCATCAATATCTTGCGAACCCTTCAGATTAATATGTTCAAACACTGCATTGAGTGGTGCTTGAGTCGGTGTCAGTTTTAGAGTCCATTTGTCCCCTTCAGAAGAAAATCCAAGGTCAAATTGTTCTTTTAACTTGTCAGTGTTGCCGTGAAATACTGAGAGAAATATATGGCTAAAATAAAAGGCCATTGGGTTCTCTTTTGCTGTAATGACTTGTGATGGTTGGTCGGAAAAAGTTTGGCTCAGTTTGTTTTTAGTTAAGATTAAGTTCACCGGAAAGGGGGTATTTTGCTGCCAAAGTAAGCCCTCTTCTTTATCCAGAGTAAATTGACCAGATGACGATAAGGGTTGCTTGAACATTTCGAGGTGGCGTAGTTGAGTGAAATCGCCACGTACAACTTGATATTGCGAAAGCTGATGTTGCAAAGCGTCGAGATCGTTTACTGATGCGATACTCTGTGGCATCACTCCTAATGCGATAACACACGTAAACAATTGAATGTTTAACTTGCGCACTATTTTCGTGAACTTCATCGTTAGGTTCAAGGCTACATCGGCCATATTAAAGTGTCCCGTTTTGATGCCATTGTGCAACTTTGTTTGTGAATATCGTTGGAGAAACAAAACACATCTCTTCGTTTTTCATTTCAACCGCGACTTGCATCGTGTGCGCTTTGCACATGCGTTTATGGGTATTCGCGTCATAAATCACGTAATCCACGCGTAGGCGATTTTCCCACTCGGTAAGCTGGGCTGTAATACGAATTTCATGATTAAACGGAATTGCTTTCACGTATTTAACTCGTGTATCAATGATCGGCCACATGTAGCCTGACTCACTCATAGCAAGGTAACCGTATTGAATTTTTTCCATCAATATTCGTCGAGCTTCTTCGAAGAATCGAAAGTAATTGCCATGATAGATAACACCCATTGGATCGGCGTCTTGAAAAGAGGTGACTAATGTCACCTCAGAGTTAAGCGGGTAAACGATCTCGCTCATCCTTATTCCTAATACAGTGGCCAGTGACGCTGTTGAATTCGGTCGATAAAGTGACGCAAATCATTCTCTAGAGGACGGTCTTCATTCACAAATTCAAACTCTTCAAGAACCGCATCGCGAATCATCTTCAGGTTATCACTCATATGATGTTCATCAAGCTCATTGTGACGTTTACGAATTTCAATTGCTTGAGTACTCGCAAGTAGTGATGCAGCCGCAACTTGTTCTGTGAGCTCAAGTACACGTAAACAATCACGAGCTGCGATGGTCCCCATACTGACTTTGTCTTGATTATGACACTCGGTAGAACGAGAAAAAACGCTTGCGGGCATGGTGTGTTTTAGTGCTTCTGCTGTCCACGCTGAAATACCGATCTGGACAGCTTTAAAACCATGGTTGATTGGCTTTCTATCACCTTGAGCACCGGTTAAGTTAAATGGTAAGCCATTGTTGAACTTGTAATCCATTAATTGCGCCATCTGTCGATCAAGAAGATCAGCAAGATTAGCAATGCCAGTTTTTAACGTATCCATGGCCATAGCAATATGACCACCATAGAAATGACCACCATGAAGAACACGCTCATTATCACCATCGATAATAGGGTTGTCGTTGGCACTGTTAAGCTCATTTTCAATCATTTGACGTAGCCAGGGTAGGGTGTCTTGAACAACGCCTATAACATGGGGTGCGCAACGCAACGAGTAGCGGTCTTGTAGACGATCACTATTACGTGGTGGTCTTTCTGCTTTAAGATCATCTCGAAGCCATGCTGCAACTTGCTGTTGACCTGGGTGAGGTTTGACGGCAAATAGAGCTTCGTCAAAGTGGAAATCATTACCGTGAATACCAACAGATACCATCGCGGTGATTTTAGTACACAACTGAGTGAGGTATTCCGCACGGCTGTATGCAAGACAGGCAAGGGCTGTCATTACAGATGTGCCGTTCATTAGAGCCAAACCTTCTTTTGGTTTCAGCTTAATCGGTTCGATGTTGAGTTCTGCAAACACATCGCTTGTAGGTCGAAGCTCTCCTTTATAAAAAACCTCTCGCTCACCGATTAACGTCGCCGCTAAATAAGATAGAGGGGTAAGATCGCCGCTTGCACCTACAGAACCTTCTTGAGGGATTCTAGGTGAAATGTCTTGATTGATCAGGGTGATAATCTGATTTAGTAGATCATGCGTAACGCCCGAAACGCCTTGAGATAATGAGCAAAGGCGAGTGGCAAGCACCGCGCGTGATTGCTCATGGCTAAGAACTTCACCCAAACCACATCCGTGAAAGCGAGTCAGGTGCAAAGGGAGTTCATCAACTAAATTAGGTGGAATTGCCACGGTACACGAGTCACCGTAGCCGGTGGTTACGCCGTAAATGACACCTTCATCTTTAAGCAAACGCTCTAGAAAAGCGACGCCACGGTCAATCTTTGCATTAAATTCTGCCGATTGGTTGATTGTTGCTTTTGCACCTTGAGAGATAGCAACAACATCTTCAATCGTAAGGCGATCCTCGCCAAAAGTGATACTATTTTTCATGTTTTCCGTCATCTTGCTGCTTACTTAAAGTCCAAAAATTAAAGAAGTTATACCACTGTAAAGGAGCTTTAAGTGTGTAATGTTCTAGTCGTTCGGCGTAGCGCTGTACTGTTTGCTGTAAAGCTGCCTGCCTCTCTTTGCGGGGCAATGCTATCTTGTCACTAAAGTGTTCAAAATAGACGTTAAAGTGTGGTTCTTTGCGGCTATCGTCACGCAATCCAAATAATAAAAAGACTGGTGCTTTCAATATTGAGGCAAGTACAAATGGTCCTTGAGGAAAAGGCGCGGGTTTGCCAAGAAAGTCTGCCCAAATAGAGCGGCTTTCTTTGCTGGTAGATGTTCTGTCACCAACAATCACTATCCATTCACCTTGCTCTATTTTCTGTTCAAGCAATATCGCAATATCAGGCCCCATATGAGTGACTTGTATAAGATTGAGATCTGAGTTTGGGTTCACCGCTTTCATCACGCTATTAAAACGCTCTGCATGCTCAGTAAATACCAGCGCATTGATTTTAATATGGGAGTGGCGGCGACTCATAGCACGACATAACTCAATATTGCCTAAATGAGACCCAAGCAGAATAATACCTTGTTTATTCTTGATGATGTCATCAAATTGCTCTTGACCATGCACGGTTAAGTTCTTAGGAGAAAAGTCACCTTTCCACGCTGCGAGTTTATCGAGTAGTGTATGGCCAAATGAGAGTAGGTGCTGGTAACTATTAAGATTAACGGGCAGTGCTAGGTCTTGTTCTTTCGCGTACTGATTCAGAGTCTCTAAGTACTGCTGTGACGCTTGTTTAGTCTGCTTGCCAGTAAGATGGTAATAGCGCATCACGACAGTCAAAAATAGATTGAAAACTTTTCGACCCATAATGCTGTAAATCGTGAGTAATAGTTTTATGCCTAAAACTGTTCCTCTCTCTTGCTGTTTTGACCAATGCTTTTGAGTTGACGGTTGAGTGACTAAAGGTTCACTTTCTGATGATCGGTAGCGCTTTGGAGAGCGAAAGTGACGGGCAACTAATTTTGGTATGCGCGGCAGCATGCCAAAGAAAAGCTTAGTGTGCATCTTACTGATTTTGATGTTGTCATGAAGCGCATCAAAGTGGGAAATCCCACCTTCAGGGTAGATAACGTTAGTCTCAACAAAATCTATATCAATACCATCCCAATACATACGGACAAGTATTTCAGTATCGAAATCCATTCGAGTGCCAATGCTGTATTTGGCCAAAACAGCAGACGTTTCCTGAATGGGATAGGTGCGAAAGCCACACATGCTGTCTTTAATACTGAAAGAAAGGGTCTCTATCCAAACCCAGACATGAGTTAGGTAGCGCCCGTACAGGCGAGCTTTCGGTACACTATCATCATAAATAGGTCGGCCTGATATGAGCCTTTGTGGCTGATCTTTTGATAATGCGATTAATTTTGGGAGTGCATTGATATCGTGCTGGCCATCAGCGTCAATCTGAATGGCATGACTAAAGGCCATTTGATGAATGGCTTCGATGCCCGCCATAACAGCGCCACCTTTTCCTTGGTTAACATCAAGGGTGACAAGGTGAATGTTATCTTGCTCTGAGAGCAACAATAGCGCCTCTTTTGTTTCTAGATCACTGCCGTCATCAACTAGCATGACGGGTAAGTTAAACTCAGCTAGTGATTTTACAACCTGAGCGATAGTTGAGCCGTGGTTATAGCAAGGGATTAAAAAGCAGGGAGAATAGCTACTCACTTGGTGCTCCAAGTTTCATCTTTCCCGTTGAGTGGACTATTTCTAAATCATCTCGTATCGACGTGTATTTAAATGCGAGCTTTTGCTTGCCGTCATCCCAAGTTAGCGATAAGCACACCGTAGAGTCGGGTAAAATGGGTTCTTGAAACTTAATCACTTCCATTCCTTTAAAGGCAGTCGGCGTGGAAAGATACTTGATAGCATAATACAATGCCCAATCGATTTGGGTTACGCCTGGTAGCAGAGGAAAATGCTGGAAATGACCAGAGAAATCCAAAATATCGGCGTCTACTTTAAAAGTAATCGTTGCCGATGGGTGTTGGATCTCTGTATTCAAAATGGTTGGTTTTCTTTTTGCCATAATATCTTTTGAAAATAATGAATTGATTACAAAACAGTGAGCTTGCTTATTTTATCGCTATTCAAATAGTGTCTCTATCTGAGCAACAAGCCGTTTTCCTTGGCTATTTAAAGGTATCTCGTTAAGAATTCTAAAGCGTTTAGGTATTGAGATTGGTTCTAACCAATGACGTAGCTCAGAACGTAGCAATATCCAAAATTTACCCTTACCAATTTCAGTGAGCTTTTGCATACCGCTTTCCGTCAGTACAATCGCCGCGACCAAGGTTAAACGTGTACTCTCTTGGATTGGAACCACTGCACTTTCCTCGATCCATTGTAATTGTTCAAGCCGTTTCTCTACTTCTACCAGTGAAACTCGCTTTTCTTCAATTTTTACAACTCGATCGGAGCGGCCTTTCAGCAAAAACTGACAATCACCTACCATCTCACATTGATCCGTTGTTTGATACCAGCGTGAGATATCGATGTAGGGTGACTTAAGCCTTAAACACCCTTCAGAGTTGAGTTCAGCATCAATGGCAGGAAACAACTGCCAAGGCTGTTCTTGAGCTTCTTGGCATCTAAATGCAATACCACCTGTTTCGGTACTGCCAAATACTTCTACCGGGTAATTGCTGAGTAGTTGCTTAGAGGTTTGTGCTGCTTTGTATGGCAATGGCCCCCCTGAGGAGAAAACCATTCTACAAGTCGTTGCTTGTTGATTTGAGAGCCGTTTAAGTAAGGCTGGGCTAGATACGAGCAAAGTATCATTATTACTATGGGATATAACCTGTTCAGGGTATTCCAGATTGATGGTATTAAATGCACGTCCTGCACATAGAGGCCATAAAACTCGAAATAGTAGCCCATAAATATGCTGATGAGAGACGGTACTTTCAATAATACAGCTGGCTAATTGCGGCCCCCATTGCTGTTCTAAAACATTAATCTCAGTGTCGAGCTGCTTCAGTGTCTTATTAATCGCTTTAGGCTGACCACTAGAGCCAGAGGTAAATAAAATGATCAATACGTCATCAAGTCTAAGTGGTTCAAAACTAGCAAGCTTGTCTTTTGAGTGAGCGGCTAAACTAGGCTCTAAGAGAGTGGCAGGAAGTAGCATCTGCCTTATGTTTTCACCGTTGTTCTCATTTGAGGCTTTGTTATCTAAAGAGTGAGCGATGTCTGAGTCACAGAGTAGTAGTTCGAATTGTGATGAAAGCTCGGCGAGTGCGCTCGACTGATAATTACCAGGAAGAACAATCGTTTTACCAGAATGGCAAAGAGCAAAGAAACCGACAGTAAACTGATAAGTATCTGTCGAGCACAAAGCAACTTTTTGAGCTTGGAGTCCATTAAGGTTGAGAACCAGTTGGTTTACATCATGACGAAATTGAGGCCATGTCCAGGAGTGCTCTGAAGAAAAAGCAACAGAATGGCTATGACTGCGTGTTGCATTCATTAACTGACGTAAAGAGCAAAACAGCTCGCTATTTTTAGTCATTTACCCAACTTCCTTGAAGGCGATTTTAATTTCAGCCATTCCGTTATAAACCTTTCTCTAGAGACTCATGTTTTTTGCGTACCATTAATCTTACGATCCACTCAATGGCAAAAAGCGCTCCGATTAACAGATAGCTAATCAAACCGTTATAGAGCGTCCAAACTTCAATACTCTGAAAACAGGTATATAAAGCAATGGAAGCATTAATAACAAAAAACACACACCAGACCTTGGTTACTTTACGAGTATAAATAACCCCGTGCACTGGAAGATCGGGTTCTTGCAGCCGAGCTAATCGCTCTATGATGGTTTGTGGCTGTTTCAGGCTATGGAAGAAAAGCGCCAACATACATAGATTCACAATCACGGGGTAAAATGTTAACCATCCGTATTGCTTAAAGATAATGCCAAATATCGTTAAACAAACGCCAGTTAACCCTGTAACCCATGCGATTTGTTTAAGTTCTTTTAGTTTTGCTTTACTGGCAGACATAATTCTTATCGCGAAGAGTACAATAAGAATTATGCCAATTGTCTGAATACCGAACTGTTCAATGCCGAAATAAACGGCGAAAGGGTAGGCAAGCAGCGTAATTGCAGACAAAGCTGTCAGCAATTTTTGCATTAGGCGCCTTTTAAAAGCTCTGTTACTGACTCAACGATGTCGTTGACGGTACGAACTGATTTGAATTCATCTGGCTTGATTTTCTTGCCTGTCACATTTTGTAAATGGACAACGAGATCAACAGCGTCAATGCTGTCTAAATCGAGGTCTTGATATAAGTGCGCGTCAGGTTTGATATCCGCTTCATCGATTTCAAAAAGTTCAACAAGTGCATCTTTTACTTGTTCAAAAACGTGTTCTTGGTTTACATCTGTCATAACGGTATCTATTTTTTATTAATTGGTTTTAGTCGAAATAAAATCAGCTAGATTTGCGACTGATGAAAAGTACTGGCGAGTATTAGAGTCGTCAGCATCAATAACGAAATTGTACTTTTTCTTAATCGCTAAACCAAGCTCTAAAGCATCAATGGAATCAAGCCCTAGGCCATCTCCAAACAAAGGTGCATTAGTCTCAATATCATCAATAGAAATATCTTCTAAATTAAGGGCATCGATGATGAGTTGTTTGATTTCGTTTTGTAGTACTTCCATTTGCACCTACTTAAATTTATATGTTCTTGGGAAAAATTGCGGTGGCTAAATATTTGTTTAACTTTCTGGCCGCCAAAGTCGCATTACTAGTTTGCTCTATAAAGGGTTCAACCTCAACTTTACCTTTTATTTCTACGTGAAAAAAAGGCTTTGTTTTTGGAACTTGATACCACTTTTTCTCTTTTGTTAAAAAGCTAGGTGTCACTGATATGTGAATAATACGCATATCTCGCCCAGTTCTCACCGCAATTTGTGCCGCGCCCCGCTGTAACTTAGTTTCTTCATTTGATCGTGTACGAGTACCCTCAGGGAAAACAAGTAGAACATTTCCTTGATCAAATTTTTGCTGACACTGTTCGACTAAGTCTTCAGGTGCTTCGTTGGGAATATAGCCAGCGGCCTTCACAACATGCTTCATGAACATATTTGACCATATCGCCGACTTAACGAGGCAGTCACATTGCTTGAGCTGTGAGGCAATTAACACGTAATCAATAAGGCTTGGGTGGTTAGCAATGATCAAACAGTGTTTGTCATCAGCTAAGTTCTCTGCCCCGACAATTTGATAGTCGATGGCACCTGTGAACTTCATGAGGCGACAGAATAGATCAAAACTTTGCTGTATTAAGTGCTGAACATGCAATTGTTGTTGTGAACTGTCACGATTAAAAAGGTGGATAAGGGGGATAAATACAAAGCTGAGAAAAAGCCCTCCAATGCCAAAAATTGAAAAGCAAAGTCCGGTTGCAAATACTCGCCAGTATTGATTCAGTTTTATAAAAATCGCGTCCATTTCCATCCTTGTAGATCGCCGTTTAACTGCCACTCCGTGTGGTCTTGAATGTAGTGCTGCAAGAAATCGAGACCCTGCGGCAATAACGAGGTTTCTGGTGCGTGCTCGCCGGTCGTTGGCTTAATTGAAACCGAGTTACCTTGGCTTAGAATGAGACCAAGACTGTAACCTTGATACTCTTCTTTCTCATATTGCTGATACACCTCTGGGACAGGCTCATCAAAATCAATCACTAGAACCTTATGAGTCGGGTTCTCTTCGAGGTAAAGCCAAGCATCGACAATGGCACTTTGAAAAGTATTACGCCCTGCCGCAATAGATGTCGCAGGAATCGTTTTTTTTGTGGCAATTGTCGCTAATCCTGCGGCGGTATTATGCACCGATTGGGAAAACGCCATCGGAGATGCTTCTTCACCTTGAACAATATCTTTAATAAGCGTAGCACTGCGGTGTAGCTCACCGTGTCGGCTTGCGAAAACTAAGTAGTCCACGTCATGTTTTTCTAGCAACTCCAAAGCCGTTTGCAGTGCCAATTTGCTAAGAGTGCTCATCCGACGGCGCATCATGGGCGGAATATGATTGACGTCTGCCTTGCCGTCTTGTGGCCATAGGTTATTAATGGCCCATTGTTGCCACTGTTTTTTTTGATTCAACCCTGCTGACTGTGCAAAGTAGTCAACAACATTAAATGAGGCTATTTGAGTTTCATTTGACATAAGATATTGATTTGTTGCCTTACTGGCTAAATACTAGGGGCCACAATACTATGTGGTTATCAATACTATGTTAATGACAAGGACGAGTTATGAAAACAACTAAAATTATTATTTCCCTATTTTTGACGCTTCTTTTAGTGGGTTGTGGTCGAGTTCAACCTATTATGAATATTGAAGATACACCTGTTGCATATGAGATGAATAATCAACAAGTTAAAACGGTTATTCTAGAAGCCGCCATGAAACGTGGTTGGGTGATTAAAGAAGTAGCAAACAGCAAGATAACTGCAACTGTTGACGTTCGCTCACATTCAGCGACGATTGAGATCCCATACACTAACAAGTACTACTCAATTCTTTATGTCGATTCGAATAATTTAAAAGCAGATGATCAGAATATCCACAGAAGCTACAACAAATGGGTCTCAACCTTAAATCGTGATATTCAACAAAAATTGGCTCTTTTAGCCGCTTCTCAATAATCATTTAATCAATTAGGTTCAAACGTGTTAGATCAAAAAATTGACCCATTCAATGCTCTTGAAGCAAAAACTGAAGCTCAAAAACTGGCGTTCGCGCCAATCGTATTCCAAACTGCGAGAACGTTACGTGATTTGGGCATATTGGCCGCGATAGATGAAGCAGGAAGTCAGGGACTTAACGCCGAACAAATAGTTGCAGAAACTGGTGTGTCCGAGTATGGCGTAAAAGTGCTGTTAGACATGGCAATAAGCGCTCATATAGTATTGTGGGATGACACCAATTACTCGTTGGCAAACCTTGGGTTCTTTTTACTTCATGATGGCATGACTAATGCCAACATGGATTTCACTGCTGACGTTTGTTATGCAGCAATGATGCACCTAACAGAGTCAATTGAAGAGGGCAAACCGGCTGGCCTTAAAGAGTTAGGCGACTGGGAAACCATATATCAAGGGTTATCTCGCTTACCTGAAAAAGCCAAAGATAGCTGGTTTAAGTTTGACCACTTCTATTCGGACCGCTCGTTTCCTGTGCTGCTACAAGAAGTATTTACCTCTAAACCCAAACACATTATTGATATTGGTGGTAACACAGGTAAGTGGGCGATGCAGTGTTGTCAGCATGATGAAGACGTTCAAATTACGATTGTTGATTTACCGCAGCAGCTAGAGATGGCTATGAAAAATGCGGAGAAGCATGGGTTTTCTAAGCGTGTGACTCCTTATCCTGCCAATATGCTTGATAAAAAGCAGAGCCTCCCGGAAAGTGCAGACGTTTGGTGGATGAGCCAGTTCTTAGACTGTTTTTCGCCAATGGAAATTTTGAGTATTTTGAAGCGTGTAAAAGCGCAGTTAAAACCCGATTCAACAGTATACATCTTGGAGCTATTTTGGGATGCGCAGAAATATGACGCAGCAGCGTTTAGTCTGAATGCCACTTCACTTTATTTTACTTGCCTAGCAAATGGAAATAGCCGTTTCTATCGCAGTGAAGATTTCTTAGAAATAGTTGAAGAGGCTGATCTCGAAGTTGTTGAACGTACAGATAACATAGGCTTGGGACATACATTGCTGCAGCTGAAAGCTAAAGCTTAATCTGAGGCTAATATGATGGAAAGACAATCTGCTCAAGTTGTTATTGTTGGTGCTGGTCCATCGGGTTCTATTGCCGCCGCATTGTTGCTTAAACAAGGCATAGAAGCGGTTGTTATAGAGAAGGCTGTGTTTCCTCGCTTCTCTATTGGAGAGAGCTTGCTGCCTGCTTGTATGGAAGTGATTGAAAAAGCAGGAATGAAGGCGGATGTTGAAGCTGCGAAATTTCAATATAAGGATGGCGCAGCCTTTCGCTGTAATGGCCAATACACCGAATTTGATTTTCAAGATAAGTTCACTGAAGGTCCATGCACCACCTTTCAAGTTCAACGCGGCAATTTTGATAAAATATTGGCAGATTCAGCGCAGAAGCAGGGGATCGAGATACGCTATCAACACGAACTCAAAAATATTGAGTTCGATTCCAGCGGTGCTGTTTTAGATATATCAGTTGAAGATGGGCTTCAATATCAAATACATGCTCAGTATGTGCTTGATGCGAGTGGTTTTGGACGCGTGCTACCCAAGTTATTGGATCTTGAGACACCATCATGCTTACCACCAAGAAAGGCTCTGTTTACTCACATCGTCGATAATATCGATGCTAGTATTCATCCTCAGTATGATCGAAATAAAATTCTAGTCTCTGTCCACCCACAAAATCCAGACGTATGGTATTGGCTTATTCCTTTCTCAAACGGAGTGTGCTCATTTGGCATTGTGGGTGAGCCTAGCTTTTTTGCAAGCTACCCTCAAGATTCACTAGAAGCGATTCAAGCCTTAATCGGGGAAGAGCCATTTCTAGCCTCATTATTAGCTCAAGCTGAGTTCCCGAATCCTATCGGTGAACTGAACGGCTATTCGGCTAACGTTAAACATTTAGCGACAGAACACTATGCTCTACTAGGCAATGCGGGGGAATTTTTAGATCCTGTGTTCTCATCTGGTGTCACCATTGCTATGAAGTCTGCCGAGCTTGCAACACAATGCGTGGTGCGTCAGATCAATGGCGATAAGGTTGATTGGGATGAAGAGTATGCAGCACCATTGATGCTCGGTGTTGATGCATTTCGTACGTATGTTGAAGGTTGGTATAACGGATCATTGCAAGATGTGATATTCCACCAAAATCCAAATGCTCGAATCAAACAGATGATATGCGCTATTTTGGCTGGCTATGCTTGGGATGAAAGTAACCCTTACGTGAAAGAGTCTGAGCGCCGATTAAGCCGTTTAGCGGAATACGTGCGGTTAGATACGTAATTGTTTAGAGGTTGAAGCTTGTAAATTGAAAGGATATTAATCGAATTAATATCCTTTTTTACTTTATGTTTTAGGTGGCTTACGAACTGACTAGTTATGAAACGAAGTAGCTTATGGACTGGCTAACCTAAGGGGGTGTAGTAGACAAAGTGACCAAAGCGGTTTCATTGCTGTTGATGTTTGGATGGGCAATATTTTGATATTCTGCAATTTCAGTTCTGAGCCCTTTAAACGTATTCAATGCGCTATTAATCGCAAGTTTATTGACCAACCAATCAGGTAATATCCCCGATGGATTTGCAAATGCGACATATTCAATATGTGTGGCGCCATTAGTTAGCTTCTCTAGCTTCCATAGCGCATTTACATCAGTGATCCTTATATAGTTGGGCTGTGTTGCTAGCATGCTTGGTGCATCTTTGATTAAAAGAACAAAAGCACCATCTTGGAAGTAGTAACGAGAGTAGGTCACCATGTCTCTATCTAATGCGGGCCAAGGTGCTTTAAACTGAGTGTATACGATGTTCTCATTTGGGCTAATCTGATGTAGAACTTGGCTTTTTTCGACGTTATCAATCCAAGCTGGAACTCGCTTAGTATCCTCTAACAAGAGTAAAAAAGCAGAATAATTTGTTGTGATGAACATTTGCGCGCGGATTTCAATTAACCCATCACTATGGGGGCGCGTATGGATTGTTATACCGCCTTCGGTCTTCACAAATTGCCAATTCAGATCTGGTGCAGCAAAAGTGAAAGCGGAGAGGCAAAAGGAGAAAATCAAAAATAGTGTTCGCATGATTTTCTCCATAGCCGTTATCGAAATAAGATCTTGTTCAAAGGTGTTCTTTCTAATCCTAGAACTAAGATTGCAGTAAGTAAAACAGTGCCTAACCATACAGTTAAGTCTTTCATGCCAAATGTTAATTCATAGAAACCTACAACGTTAAGCATGACGATTATGACAAGCATATGGCTAACATAAATAGAAAGAACTCGTTTTGATAGTGCAAATACAAGCGGCGCGTTTCCTAATGTCGGTTTTGATAATAACCATAAAAAGCAACCAACGGTCCAGATAGCTGTCCCTAACAAGAAATCATTGGCATTAAATGTTTGCCCTAATTGATGCAGATTCCACGCTTCACCCATATGTAAGAATAAACCAAACAGGATTAACGCGAGTGCTTTCGAGCTACTAATGGCGATATTGTTTTGGCGAATGGTGAAACCAATAGCGACCATTAGGGTTGCAAAGAAAGGTCCATTTCGAGTAAAGAATGGAGGCTCAAGGTTGGTGAGGATTTGATAGCTTCCAGCAAGTAAACCATATAAATACAATATGACAGCAACAGGAATGATCAGATTCGCTTGTTTACTTTGAAGTAAAAAGGCCATGATTGCGACAGCGCTTATTAGTGCAGGTATAAACCATAAATGAACCAGCCCACCTTCAAGCAATGAGTTAAGTGGTGAGTCCATTAAATAGTTCCAATAGCCAGAACGTTCCGCTATATAGCCATGCTCCATTAGCACCCCAAGATTAAAAGGCATTGCTAGGCTTAATACACTCCAAACTAGCCATATTTTGAGAAGAGGCTTGGAATACGCTTTCAAAGTTTCATAGGGTGATGCTAAGAGCTTTGGTTGAATTAGGTAGCCAGAGATTAGAAAAAAGAGTGGTACGGCGAATCGGGTGGATTGATTAAATATGTATCCAAACCATGATTCTCCATCTATTAGCCAATAACCAATAAACATTTGGCAGTGCATAGAGAGTATTGCCAACATCGCGACAACACGACCAAGCTCAATACTGGCTATTTTATTTGAAGAAGACATTTTGTTCATTTGAGTTGAATTAATTAGCTTATAAGAAGAGATAGGCCAATTTATCAATATTCTACGTTATTACAATTTCTTAGCTCTGTTTTACTGCTGTTTTGCTAGGCATTCTACTTTTCGTTGTGCCTTTATGAAAACTTGATATCGATGGTGGATAAAAAGTACTCAAAAGGGCCTAGATCAGATTTAGAGTTGAAAGCGCGAAAATGCCGATTGTGCAGGTAACAAGTGAAAGAACGGTTGTAAGAGCAATAATATTAGCCGCTAGAGTAGAGTTTCCTCCCATAGACCTCGCCATTACGTAACTTGCCGCGGCCGTCGGTGCTGCGGCCATTAAGAAGATAAGCCCAAGCTCCTGACCTTTAAAGCCAAATGCAATGGCTGCTAGTGTGGCTGCTATTGGAGCAAGAATCAGCTTGAAGCAGGTTGCAAACCAAGTTGGAAATTTATCGTGCTTAAGAGATTGAATATTGAGAGAGCCTCCGGTACACAATAGCGCGAGTGGTAGCGTCATATCCGCAAAATACTGCCCTGCATCAATGGCCATTTGGGGAATGGGAATTGAGAGGGAAAAGGCAATAACCCCTAACAAAATCGAAATGATTAATGGATTACGTGTCAGCGTTTTTCCAATAACTTTAACTGCTTGTGCACCAAAACCCTTATCTGTTGGTGAAAGAGCAATAACGGCTTGAATATTATATAAAACCGTCATTGAGGCAACATAGACGGCGGCAAGCGCAACGCCTGAAGCACCATAAATATTGGCAACATAAGCTAAACCAATAATAGCTGTATTGGCGCGAAAGCCTCCCTGGATGATCACACCTTGATCTTTAGGGCTGGAGAACACTTTTTTGGTGATGATAGTTGTAATAATGAAGAATAGGGCGTTGATGGCCAGCCCAAAAAGTACTAAGCCGCCACTACTTACAAAGTCGTGATCAGATTGAACAATACTTAGAAATAACATCGCTGGCAGGGTGACCTGAAAAACCAATTTTGAGGCGATATCAATGAAATTTTCATTGATCAATTGGATCCGCTTGAGAAACACACCTAGGAACAACATTAAGCAGATAGGGCCTGTAATGGATGCTGAAAACAGAAGTTGTTCAAAAAGAGTGTTCATGGTTTTCCTCAATATGCCATACAAGTACATTGTGCCTAGATTGGTAACGGATTAAAATTTAATTTGCAAAAAAGTACGAACGTGCTAAATATAATAGAGTGAATTAATATTGATGGTGAATATGAGTAAGGGAAGAGTTACTAAAGAACATATATTAAGCACTGCATTTGAGCTTGCGAGCGTCAATGGGTTAGAGAGCCTGACGATTGGCGAACTGGCAAAGCAGTGTGGTATGTCAAAGAGTGGACTGTTCGCTCATTTTAACTCAAAAGATAATTTGCAGGTCGCGGTACTTGAACACGCCAATTTAATTTTTACAACACGTGTTATCGCTCCGGCTAGAGTACAGAATGATGTGAGTATTGAAAAAAAACTTACAGCTCTAATGGATAACTGGTTGAGTTGGAACCACTCTTTTCAAGGCAGTTGCATGTTTTTGGATGCTTGGAAAGATACAACTGCAGAACCGAGTGCGACACAGGTAGCCCTGAAAAAGACGATCTCTACATGGATAAACTATCTACAGATTCAAGTGGAGAAAGGTATTGAAAGCAATGAGTTCCATAAGGATTTGCAGCCAAGCCAAGCAGCCTTTGAACTGTATGGTCTCTATTTAAGTGCTCACCTTTTCTATTCGATACGAGGAGAAGAGGCCAGTTACGAGCACTTCTGGTTAGGTGTAAAGCGCCTATTCATTAGTTGGCGATCTGAAGTCGTCTAGAATAACTAGCGATTAAATTGTTTTCTTTTAATCTAAAATAGCACGGTCGTTCTATAAATGACGGCACATAGGAATGAACATGAGTGACAAAATCTATTTTAATACTTCTGCTAAGTTTAGTGTGAAACGAAGCCTGCTTAATGTGACGACTCGTTTGCATCATAGTGTCGCGCCTAAACATGCGAAAAAAGTAGCAAGAAAACTACTATTAACGCCCGTGCGAAGTCAGCCAAAAAATGCAGAACCGAAAGGTTTGATGAAAAACAAAGTCGACTGGAGTGGCGGTACGCTTGAAACTTATCAACTTGGGCAAGGGCCGATTTGGGTGTTAAGTCACGGTTGGTCGGGAACAGCGAGTCAGTTCTTTCCTCTTATGGAACACATTGCAAGTAAGGGCTTTACAGCGCTTGCTTACGACCACCCTGCGCATGGTAAAAGTGATGGTGTTTATGGCCATATCCCTGTTTTTGTTGAGGGACTTGAAGCAATTTTAGACAGTATTCCAAGTGAAATTGCGGGCATCATCGCACACAGTATGGGAACGGCTTCAGCGCTAGAGTGTCGTCATCGTAAATTAGAAAACCGCCCAATGCTGTTGATTGCACCTGTTTTGGACTATTTCGAGAACTTATTTGGCAGTGTTGCTCGTTCAGGGTATTCATTAAAATTATTCCAAGCGATAGTGTCGGAGATTGAAGATCAGTATCACTATCCTATTCAGTCAGTAAATCCATATCAGAAGCTAGGCGTTAGGGAATCAAAAACAATTATCGTTCACGATGAAAAGGACAAATTTGCTAATTTCGATGTTTCCATACGAGCTGATAACGAATTTAATAAAGTCTCTTTAGAGATAACAAAAGGACAGGGGCATGGAAGAGTGATGAATTGTCAGCAGGTTTTCGACAGTTTTGATTTGTTAAGCTGTGAATGAATTAATAGAACTATCGATTAAATCAGTCAAAAAAGTGATGGGTAATTTATTTTAATTCTATAATTATTTCAGGGTGTTAACCGTATAAACCTTTCTGTTGATGTGGTTAACATCTTTATTAAACAAATTACTGAATTCGTTATTTATATGTAAGCATATTGTTGTCAAAACGCCCTTGAAAGGAATGATAACAATGAATAGAAATGACAGTGTGCCACTCCCCTCCAACACTCGTGAGTGGTTTTTAAATCGCAACAGCCTGATTATACTTTCCAACATCATTTTGTGTTTATTCATGTATAAAACACTGCCATTTGATCCTCAAGTTGTATTGGGTCTGAGTATGCTTACTTTCATCGCAATACTGTGGCTGACGGAAGCTCTACATGTCACGGTCACCGCCATATTAGTCCCAATATTGGCGGTACTATTTGGTGTTTTCGATACTCAAACCGCTCTAAATAATTTTTCTAACTCAATCATATTTCTTTTTCTTGGCGGATTTGCATTAGCTGCGGCAATGCACACGCAAGGGCTAGATAAAGTGATTGCTGACAAGGTATTAGTCTTAGCAAAAGGGCGTATGAGTGTTGCGGTGTTTATGCTATTTGGCGTTACAGCGGGCTTATCTATGTGGATCAGTAATACCGCAACCACGGCGATGATGCTTCCACTAGTGCTTGGTGTATTAAGTAAAGTAAATTCTGAATCGGGGCATAAAACGTATGTTTTCGTTCTTCTTGGGATTGCATATAGTGCAAGTATTGGCGGAATAGCAACAATAGTAGGTAGCCCGCCCAATGCAATTGCTGCGGTAGAGGTTGGATTAACCTTTACTGAATGGATGGCATTTGGTGTGCCTGCGGCAATGATCTTACTACCTGTCTCTATTTTGGTTCTTTATTTGGTGATCAAACCCGATTTAAAAGGACAATTTGAGCTAAACCAAGAAGCGGTCGAGTGGGATAAGGGAAAGGTCGTTACATTAGCGATATTTGCTACAACCGTACTACTTTGGATTTTCAGTAAGCCGATAAACGGTATGATCGGTGGTTACGCCAAATTCGATACGATTGTTGCTCTAGGTGCGATTGTGATGGTTAATTTCGCTCGAGTCGTACATTGGAAGGATATCGAAAAAACGGCTGACTGGGGTGTTCTGTTGTTATTTGGCGGTGGAATTTGTCTAAGTAATGTACTTAAAGCAACAGGAACCAGTGTATTTCTCGCAAATGAGTTGAGCGGGCTAATTTCGCAGTTTGGGATTGTTTTAATAATCTTAGTAGTCGCTGCCTTTGTTGTATTTTTAACTGAGTTTGCCAGTAACACGGCGAGTGCTGCACTTTTAATCCCAGTTTTTGCAACTGTAGCTGAAGCCTTTGGTATGTCACCGGTGATTTTGTCAGTGTTGATTGCCGTCGCAGCGTCTTGTGCATTTATGTTACCAGTGGCTACTCCGCCGAATGCGATTGTATTTGGTTCTGGGCATATTAAACAAAGTGAAATGATGCGGGTAGGGATTATTTTAAACGTCGTTTGTATAGGTGCATTAACACTGATTGCGATGATGTTTTGGGCGTAATTCTAAGAATGTAATGACCGTTTAGTCTATTTGTCAGCTTCTTTACTGCTTGTAAAGAAGCCGTTTTTTGTATGGCTGGTTGGTTTATTTGTCTTCAGAGGTGTAGCTCGAATAGGAGCAGTAGTAGCAACCATTTGATTGAGGATATATTTTTTTAGCCGCACTTAACGCAGTACTGCAAGCTGTATGATAACCAAGTGGGTCACAATCATTTTTATTTGGGCTGTGGGTACATGTTGCGGTGTGAATTTCGTGGTCGCCATTCTCTTGCGCTTTCTTATCAACATAAAATAAACTCATAATCACCTCTGACAATTAATGTTCAACTTGTTGTGTAGCAATCCAGATTACTCCTATAAAACTATAGGAGGTAGCCGCGTGTGTGGATAGTTAGAAGGGCATCACTAGTATAAGTGACGATAGAGTAAAATTGAGATGTCGCTGCTAACAGGTGTTTGAGATTGAACTCGACAAGAAAGAGGCTGGAATATAAATTCCAACCTCTTTATAACCGTAATTATATTCTGATTAGCCTGTAAATGAAGGCAGCATTCCCACCATAGACATCAGATGAAAGAGAGCAGTGAAAATACCAAAAGCAATGACAGCAAACACCATTGTATTGCCACCGGGTGCTCTAAAACCGTTATCTCCAGTCTCTGTTCTACGAGCTTTGTAGACAAGAAGTGCCGGAATGATACAAGTCCAAACTGTCGCCGCCGCGCCTGCGTAACCAATAGCAATCACAAAACCGAATGGAAATAGTAGAGAAAGAACTAGTGGAGGTAAAAAAGTCACTAACCAAGTTTTAGTCCGGTCTTGTTTAGTATCCCCAAATTTAAACAGATCGGCAAGGTAGTCAAATACGCCTAAACCAACACCGATGAACGACGAGAGTATTGCAGCCATTGAGAAAATGTTAATTGCATTCTCTACTTTTTCAGACTTTATAACTGAGTCCAATGCGGCTAGAAGGGCATCGACGTTTCCACCTTGATCAATCACTGGACCAAATTGCTCTCTAGGAAGGTTGCCGAAAATACTGAACAACCATAAGCAGTAAAGCCCCAGAGCAATCGCAGTGCCAAACAGAATAGCGTGGCTCGCCTTTTTCTCTTCACCGTAGTAAGAACGCATAGAACTCACTGAATGATGATAGCCAAAAGAAGTCAGCGCGACGGGTAACATAGCGAAAGCATAAGGGGCGTAGTTTGCATCTTTATTAGCGGTGTCAAAAAGGATCGACATATCAACTTTAGCGGCTAATCCTGATACACCAAAAACGAAGCTAAAGATCATAAAGGCGATTAATACAACAGAGATTCGATCAACTGCGCGTGTCGAGTGCCAAACAAAAGTGGAAAAGATCAAAACAAAGAGCACTGATGAGATTTTGCTATTGATCCCGAGTATATCTTGCAGAATTAGACCTGATGAGGTGATGTAAGCGTAGAGTAAAATACCACCAACAAAATAAACCATCAGGTTATTAAACATATTTACTTTTTCACCAAGGATGTCCTTGGTTACGGTATTGAATGAAGCTTTTAAATCATAGGTTTTAAATGCTTCAAGTAGCATCCAACCTGAAATCGTCATTACGATCATGGTTAAGCTGATTGCAATAATTGACCATACCGTCCAAGTTCCGGCACCCGCACTAGGAAGACCAAGCATCCCTGCACCGACACACACGCTGGCGATAATACACGCCCCTCCAATTAAAGAGGGGCTCTTATTTGTAACAGCATTGTCCACTGCTAATGTGGCGTTCTGTTCCATAAATATCCCTTTAGTTTCACGTTATTAAATTAAAGGCCCAAACCTATTCTGAAGATGGTTTTTAGGCGGTCTATATTCAAATGGAGCCTCAAAGCGAGGCTCTATTTGAGGAAGGGGTTATGCTTCTTCTAGAACTTTATCTTCTGATTTTTGAGTAATGTTTGGCTCTACCTCTTTAAGTAAAGCGGTGAAGTGGCGCAATACTGGTGGCTCATAGGTGAACTCCAGTCCTTTTACGTTCGCCGCGTTTTCTTTCACTTTTTGGAATGCTTCGATGACGAAGTCCATATGTGTTTGTGTGTAGGTTGCGCGTGGAATTGTTAGGCGTAGCAGTTCTGCAGGGCAAGGGTGTTGTTTACCGGTAGCAGGGTCACGGCCAAGCAGTAATGAACCAATTTCTACTGCACGAATACCAGCAACTTTGTACAGTTCACAAGCCAGGGCGTGAGCTGGGAATTGACCAGCAGGAATATGTGGAAGAAGCTTTCCTGCATCAACGAATGCAGCGTGTCCTCCTGCTTGTTGGCAGACAATGCCCAAATCTTCAAGACCGTTAACAAGGTATTGAACCTGACCAATACGGTAAGCCAACCACTCTTGACGCATACCATCATAAAGACCAACGGCTAGTCGCTCCATTGCTCCCCCTTCTAGGCCGCCATAGGTTGGGAACCCCTCTTGCACGACACATAAAGTACGGCACTCTGTGTATGCATCCATCATGGATTCGTCTTTGAAACAGAGTAGACCGCCCATTTGCACCATGGCGTCTTTCTTTGCCGACATAGCTAGTGCATCTGCATACTTGTAGGTTTCATGCGTGATCTCTTGAATGCTCCAGTCTTTGAAGCCCTCTTCGCGCTGTTGAATAAAGTAGGCATTTTCAGCGTAGCGTGCTGAATCCATGACGACAGGGATATCGTATTTCTGCGCGATTTCATACACCGCTCTCAAGTTGGCGATTGAAACAGGTTGTCCTCCAGCTGAGTTACAAGTAATCGTACTGACGATATAAGGTACGTTATTTGGCCCAGCTTCAATAATAGCGGCTTCTAACTTTTCAAGGTCAAAGTTGCCTTTGAAATCGGCATTAACGGCGGTATCAAACGCTTCTTCTGTGTAGACATTTTTGGCGACACAGCAGTTAACTTGCGTGTGCCCCTGCGTAGTGTCGAAGAAGTAGTTAGATAGTGCGACCATCTTGCTACGATCTAGTCCTTTTTCTTGTTCTCTCTTCTTAATAAGAACGGGAATATAGATTTGCTCAGCACCACGACCTTGGTGTGTTGGGATAGTATGCTCGTAACCAAAAATATCTTTAACAGCATTTGCTAGAGCGTAGTAGCTACGACTTCCGCTGTATGCCTCATCACCTCGAAGCATAGCTGCTTGCATCTCTTGGGTTATTGCTCCTGTACCGCTATCGGTTAGTAGATCAACAAAGACATCTTCACTATCTAACAAAAATGGGTTCATACCTGATTTTATAATTGCTTCTTCACGGTACTCACGCGTAGTACGTTTAACTGGTTCAATGACACGAATACGGAATGGTTCAGGAAGATGTTTAAAATCGTTCATAATAATACCTTTATATATGATTAGTGTGCTTACACACTCAACTCAATTTGTGTAATGAATTAATTTATCATATCGTTGAATATTTATTTTTGGATGAGAAAGTCTGCACCAAATAAATATCGATGATGTGGTTAAATAGAATTAGACTAATAATTGTGACTGTAAACTTGATATGCAGAATATACTAACGCCAACACTCACATAATAAGCGAATGTTTATTAAGACGTAGCTGTTCTAGAAATCCTATAGATAGCATTACTTTGGCTAATGAAATAGAAGGTATGACCTAGCTATAACAAGAGCGTCAGTAGCAAAAAGCAATAGGTATCAAATTTAGATTGACGAAAAATCGCCGAATGAAATTATTCTGAAGAAAGAAGGAAAGATAACTGAGGATCAATAGTATACCAAGCCAACTGAGTTAGCTTCAAACGGGATTGCGCTTTAAGATACATAGTCATTTTTATGTTCCCTGTTAAAACTGCAATGTATTATTGATGAGTAAATGATAATTATAATTTATATAAATACAAATAAAATTAAAAGATATATGTGATGCATGTACAAATATTCATCACATATAAAGTGTGTACGCAAAGTTATTTCTAAAAAGTGAATGACTAAATGAACAAGGGTGACTGAAACTATATTCAGGTGAAGTGGTTGTTAATTTTAATTAGACGTAACATAAAAATAACCCCGTCTATGTTGATTGCTATCTTTGGTGTGTATATGAAAAAACTAAAGGAAAATTGGTGGAAGGTCAGGTAATCTGTTTTTTCTCTCATTATAAGTTAGTAAACATTCATGAAATACGAACCCTTTGACGACATATATTATCGTGCATCCCAACGTAAAGGGGGTGAAGCCGCACTAGAGTCATTGCTAGTTGAACCAATGAGTAATACACAGTTGGCCACCATTTCCGATGATCGTTTCTTAGCTCAATTTACCAAGTCTATTTTTCAGTCTGGTTTTGTATGGCGAGTGATTCACAACAAGTGGCCTGCATTTGAGGAGGTGTTTTGGGAATTTGATATCGAAAAGCTATTGTTGATGCCCGCAGATATGTTAGAGCGAAAAAGCCAAGATGTAAGAATTGTGCGCAACTTTACTAAGGTTAAAACAGTACCGGCCAACGCTCAAATGATCCGTAATATTCAAAGGGAAAATGGCAGTTTTGCTCAGTTCATCGCAAACTGGCCCGAGGAAGATATTATTGGTCTTTGGCTCTATCTCAAAAAGCATGGGCAACGCTTAGGAGGAAATACCGGGCCTTATGCATTGCGTCAATTAGGTAAAGATACCTTTATTTTGAGTAGAGATATTGAAAGCTACTTTCGAGCTCAGAACCTCATCGAGGGTGGGTTATATAGCAAACGCAGCTTAGAGGCTATCCAACGTGCTTTCAATCACTGGCAAGCTGAATCAGGTCGTAGCCTGACTGAAATTTCTCGTTTAATTGCGTATGGCGTTGGTGAGAACACCGTTCAAGCGTAATTCAGTAGTGCTCAATGTGAGCTATTGAGCACTATGTAATAGGGGAGTCGGGTACTGACATCTAGTAGAGTTATCATATGACTAGCATCGATAAGCTTTATATCACGCCTGTCGACAGCCATAAATCGCGTGATCTAAAAGGCGATCCCCGATTTTTTCTTGATTGGTTATTATCCCCTCTAGAGTCATTCCCACTCGTTCAGCGACGGCGCGGCTAGCAAGGTTATCCGTTGCTGCTGAGAGCTGTACCTTTTCCATTTCCATTTCATTAAAAGCAATATAAATCAACTGGAGAACGACTCGTGTGATGATTCCTTTTCCTTGTTCGCCTTTTGATAACCAGTAACCCACTTCTACTTTTTTAAGGCAATGGTCGATATTATTAAAGCTGCAATTACCAACGATTTTACCTTCAAAAATAATAGCGCATGTCATCGATTTTCCTTCTGCGTAGTCATGTAAAGACCGTTGGATAAACAGACGAAAATCTTGTTCAGTTTGGCAAAATGGCGGCCATGCGAGCCATCGTGATAAGTATTCAATTTGGTCATGAACAAGGTTTGCATAAGAAGTCGCAAAAGACTCCTCCACTAAGGCAATTTTCAGTTGGTCATCTATGGTATAGGTAAACACAGTAAGGGCTCACTCGCAGCTAGGGTTAGTTATGACGCTAGCAAACTCTCAATTATGTGACCATTACTTTAGAGCGGAATTGTGAAAGCTGGGGTAGATAAAAAGCATGAGGTGAAAGAACAAGTAAATGAATTCAATAAGTGCCATGCAGTCAAATTATGAAGCTGCATGGCTGAATAGGTGCTAGTACAGGCTATTTGTTTATGTGAGCTTTGAAGCGAGCTTTGGTCTCTTCATCTGCTTTGTCATACCAAAAGTGAAGCATCTCTTCTGCTGTGTCTGCTGACCCTGATTTTTCAGGTAATTGTACCGGAACAGGCTCGGGCAGAGTCACAGGTATAGCAACCCCCATTGCTGTAATAGCAGCAATACCGCCAGCTCGGTTGTAGTCTTCGACTTCACGTTGGTAATCGCGACCAATTTGCATACCGTCTTTCATCAACTTATCTTGTTTTACTTCAATGGATTGCTCCGATGTATTAACAAGAGCCCAATCAAGATCTTTGATCTGCGCTTGTGCTTCCCTTTCATTACGGAATGTCGGAAGAGAGAATGTTAGCTCTTCATCTTGGGCATCAAATTTAGCAATGATGGTGTCGCCTTCTACCGTTATGCGGTCGTTACTCTTATCAAAGTAAACGTTGTGTCGAAATGCGATCTGGTTTTCACCATTTGGCAGCGTTAATGTTTTTGTAGAAGAGAAAAAACCACCTGATAACTCAGGCTTTTCACCGTTTGCCGTGTATAGATCGATACTGTCTGGAATATTAATTGTGACATCAGCAAAGACAGATTGGCTAATGAGGAGTGCGCAAGTACAGGAGATTGTTTTTATTAGTTTCATTAAATTTTCCTAGCGTGAAGCTCAAAATTGACCTCATGAGATTGCCTAGTAACGGAGCTAAAGGCAATAGAGCAATGTGAGAAGTCTGAAAGTTTTATGCTGATTATTGATGTGACTGATTGTTCTAAGCTTGAGACATTCGATGTGCTTGTATTATGGGCTATAGTCAATGTAATGGAATTACACGTAATCGAAGAGGCAGAGTCATGAGGACGTATTGTAAGCTCGACAGCGCGCCACAGTTACTGCCTTGGTATAACCTTGATTATTGCTTGTCCCTTCTAAATAAACAGATCCTATAACTTCTTTCTATCGATACGTCAGCGTACCTAAGCATTAGCTGTACCATCAAAGGTAACGGTTTTCAGCACGTAGCTTATGCAGTGTTATTTGTATGAATTGCATAGAAAGGAAGTTCTCATGAAACGAATTCCGGAACCATTTCGAATCAAGATGGTTGAACCCATCAAAATGACCACATTTGAAGATAGAAAATCCGCGTTAGAAGAGGCGGGTCTTAACCCTTTCTCTCTTCGTAGTGATGATGTCTATATCGACTTACTCACAGACTCTGGTACTGGCGCTATGAGCGACCATCAATGGGCAGGTTTGATGATGGGAGACGAATCGTATGCTGGCAGCCGAAATTACTACCACTTGTGCGATGCCGTTGAGCACTTTTTTCACTATAAGTTAACGGTTCCTGCACATCAAGGTAGAGGGGCTGAGCAGATATTGTTTCCGGCTCTTATTGAACGCATGCGTCATGTCAGAGGCGGTGATAATCCGGTATTTATCTCTAACTACCACTTTGATACGACCGCAGGTCACATTGAGCTAAACGGTGGCAAAGCAATAAATGTTCTAACGGAAGAGGCGTTTAATACTGATGTCCCATACGATTGGAAGGGAAACTTTAATTTAGAAAAACTTGAAGCGACGATTCGACAATACGGATCTGAAAATATTTGCGCGATTATAACTACGGTAACGTGTAACAGTTCAGGCGGCCAACCGGTTTCAATGGAGAACATGCGGGCCGTGTATAAAATCGCAACCCATTATGATATTCCCGTGGTCATTGATTCTGCGCGTTATTGTGAAAATGCCTATTTCATTAAGCAAAGAGAGGTGGGCTATCAAGATACAAGCATCTTAGAGATCATTCGAGAAATGTACCAATACGGCGATATGCTGACCATGTCCGCGAAAAAAGACTCGTTAGTCAATATCGGTGGCCTTTGCTGTATTCGGGATGATGAAGAGCTGTTCCAAGCAGTGAGAATTCGTTGTGTACCCATGGAGGGCTTCGTGACGTATGGCGGTATGGCTGGAAGAGATATGGAAGCCCTTGCTCGGGGGATGTATGAGGGAGCAGATGAAGATTATTTACATTACCGCATTAGCCAAGTCGCTTATTTGGGTGAGCGCTTAAAAGAAGCTGGAATTCCAATTCAGGATCCCACGGGTGGACACGCTGTATTCGTTGATGCAGCTAAAATATTACCCCATATCCCACCAGAGCAGTTTCCAGCACAAGCTCTCTGTAATGCTTTATACCTTGAAGCTGGGATAAGAGCGGTGGAGATAGGCTCTCTACTGCTAGGTCGTGACCCTAGTACCGGAGAACAAAAAATGGCAGAACTAGAGCTAATGAGATTAACTATTCCAAGACGAGTCTATACTAATGACCACATGGACTATATTGCCGACGCAATCATTGAACTTGCAAAAACAGCGGACCAATTAAAAGGGCTTAAGTTTGAATATGAGCCACCAGTGTTACGGCACTTTACTGCAAAATTTTCCTCAATATAAGTGAGTTTATCTAACCTAATTCAGCCCTTTAGTTACCCTTTGAATAAAGGGCTGTAGCACGTATAGATGTTTTTTCCACTTCATTCTGCCATTTTTATTAAATATTGACTCAGTATTACTTTTGAGATGCAACATATTGCTAACAATTGTTTATTTTTTATTCATGACTCGAAAGTGAGTTTATTTTTTTGCACTAATAAATAAGTTTCTCGAATACTAAGGTTGATGTTCTTCAATTCCCACATTGGGAGCAGCCTGTGTCGGCACGCGCATAAATGAAGTCATAAAAATAGTGCCCACAACTTTATTGAAATATTCAAGGAACGATAACGATATGAATCGTATAACTATCTGTGCAGCAAGTGTCGCAATGGGCCTATCTGGCTTTGCGAACGCAGCTCCGACAGCACCTAGTGTCGACGTCTATGGATCGAATAACCTACAGTTTTCGAAAATAGAATTGGCGATGGAAACAACATCTGGTTACAACCAAATGGTGACCTACCATGATGAGGCTGATATTACTGTTAAGTTTAACCAGTGGAGTGGTGAAACTGGCGACACGTACAAAATCTACTTTGATGGTGTACAAGTTGCGACAGGGCCAATTTCAGGAGGCCAAACTGCGGCAAACTTTAAATACCCAACGGGCGGTTTATTTCAGATGGAGATCGAAGCCTGTGATGCGACCAGTTGTAGCAAAAGTAGCGCAGTAGAGATCACTATCGCAGATACTGATGGTGCACACTTAGCGCCACTTGCAATGAACATTGACACAAATAATAAAACTTATAATACCGATCCAAATACAGTTGTTGGTACCTATTTTGTTGAGTGGGGCATCTATGGACGTGATTACACTGTAGACAATATTCCTGTCGATAACTTAACCCATATTTTGTATGGGTTTATTCCTATTTGTGGCCCTAACGAGTCTGTAAAATCTGTTGGTGGTAATAGCTATAACGCATTAATGACGGCATGTAAGGGAGTCAACGACTACGAAGTGGTTATTCATGACCCTTGGGCGGCATTCCAAAAGAGCTTTACGCAAGCTGGGCATGAATACAGCACGCCAATCAAAGGCAATTACGCAATGATGATGGCGATGAAGCAGCGTAATCCAGACCTAAAAATTATCCCATCAATTGGTGGCTGGACATTATCTGACCCGTTTTTTGATTTCACCGTAAAAACAAACAGAGATACGTTTGTCGCATCAGTTCAGAAATTCCTAAAAACGTGGAAGTTTTATGATGGCGTAGATATTGACTGGGAATTTCCTGGCGGTGGCGGCGCAGCAGCGGATCTTGGTGACCCAGTTAATGATGGTCCAGCTTATGTTGCTTTGATGCAAGAGCTACGAGCTATGTTAGATGAGCTTGAGGCGGCAACAGGCCGTACTTATGAACTGACATCGGCGATTGGTGTTGGGCACGACAAGATTGAAGATGTGAATTATGCAGATGCGGTTCAATACATGGACTACATCTTTGCCATGACGTACGACTTTTACGGCGGTTGGAACAATGTTTTAGGGCACCAGACTGCACTTAATTGCGGTAGCTTTATGCGTCCAGGTCAGTGTGATGGCTCAGGCCTTGATGAAACGGGTGAGCAGTATAAAGGTCCTGCTTATACTGCTGATAACGGCATTCAATTACTATTAGCGCAAGGTGTACCAGCTAACAAGTTGGTTTTAGGTACGGCAATGTACGGTCGTGGTTGGGAAGGCGTGATGCCAGAGTCACTGACTGATCCTGCTGATCCTATGACAGGTGTTGGTAATGGCAAGTTAACTGGCACAACAGCACAAGGTGTTTGGGAAGATGGCGTTATTGATTATAAAGGCGTGAAAACTCATATGCTGGGCGCAAATAACGCGGGGGTTAATGGGTTTGAGTATGGCTATGATGAACAAGCAGAAGCGGCTTGGGTTTGGAACCCAACATCTGGAAAACTGATCACCTTTGATGACGACCGCTCAGTTAAAGCAAAAGGTGCTTATGTTCGAAGCTTAGGCTTAGCAGGGTTATTCTCATGGGAAATAGATGCGGATAACGGTGATATTTTAAATGCTATGCATGAAGGATTGGCGGGTGGTACTACTGATCCTGTTAATCGTAAGCCGACTGCGAGTGCAGGTGTTGACCAAATTGTTGTTGGCCCCGCTACCGTTTCTTTAGATGGCAGTGCTTCAAAAGATACTGACGGAACAATCACTAGCTACTTTTGGGAGCAAGCTTCTGGTACGGCTGTGTCTTTGATTAATGCTACTTCAGCATTAGCAAGTTTTGACGCTTTAGAAGTGACTCAATCTGAAACTCTTACATTCACTTTAACAGTGACAGACAACGAAGGTGCTACAGCGAGTGATACGGTAGTTGTGACCGTTAACCCAGTTGATACCGGCCCTGTTAATACAGCACCTGTTGCAGCCGTAACCGCGCCATCACAAGTTAACGCAGGTGATGTTGTTGTGATTGATGCATCAGGCTCAACCGATGCGGAAGGTGATATTCTAACGTACTCGTGGACTGTACCAGCGTCGTTAGGTGCAACAATAGACGGTGCTACAGTGAGTTTTGTGGCGGCGGAATACACTCAAGATACAACGTTAAGCTTCTCTGTATCAGTTAGTGACGGGGCATTAAGTTCTGATGCATTAGCGAATGTATTGGTTCTGAAAACGTCGTCAGGAGGTGGTGCTTGTACCAACCTTTGGGAAACAGGCGCGGTTTATACCGGTGGCCAACAAGTTTCTTGGGCTGGGAAAGTGTACGAAGCGAAATGGTGGACAACTGGTGAAGATCCTTCTAAATCAGGAGAGTGGGGCGTTTGGAAAGAAGTTGGTGTTGCGGATTGTGCAACCAATTAATAGATAATTCGTCATACTCGATATTGTTTAATTGATATCGGTAGTAAAAAGAAAGCTCTGCTAATTAGCAGAGCTTTTTGTATTTAGGAGTAGAAGAACTTTGGCACTATGAACTAAATTTGATTGTGCATATGTCATCGCTACTACAACGAACGGAAAGTATCGCTAGAGGATTAACTCGTAGCGGTTCGAACCTTGCCTTGTTTTAAGTTTGTAAGTACTTGGTTCTTTGGCCCATCGGCAATAATACTCCCTTTTTCCATCACGATAACTCTGTCAACGATATCGAGCATAGATGTCTTATGAGTGATTAGAATTAAGGTTTCTTTTTCGGTCATTTGACCTAACTGATGTTTTATGTGCATTTCTGAACGGTTGTCCATTGCACTAGTCGGTTCATCTAGAAGTAGTACTGGAGGTCGTCCCAAAATGGCCCGAGCGATTGCAACGGCTTGGCGTTGACCACCAGACAGCAATAAACCACCTTCACCAACTTGGCGCTCTAAACCTGCAGGATCTTGCTGAGTAAAGACCGTTACACCCGCGCGATTGGCCGCGTCCATAACATCTCTATCATCTGCAAGAGGACGACCAAGCGTGATGTTGTCCCGAATGGATCCATAAAATAGGTTACTATCTTGTGGTACACAGCCAATGTTTCGCCTAATATCGATGTGGTGTAGTTGCTTTATATCCGTTTCATCAATTCTCACGCTGCCTTCTGTAGGCTGATATAAACCCATGATCAGACGCTCGAGAGTGGTTTTTCCTGAGCCAATACGACCTATAATTGCTACCTTCTCACCTGGATTAATGGAAAGGCTAAGATCACGTATTGAAGCTACGGGTGAATCAGGATAACTAAATGTCACACGGTCTAATTCGATTTTTCCCTGAACAATTGGCCTGTGTATGTATCGCTTTCCTTCTTCTTGTTCATCGGGCATTTGCATGACTTGTTCAATAATGGTCATTGATGATTTAGCTTGGTTATAACGGGTTGATAGTAAAGAGAGCTGAACCATCGGGCCAATTGCTCGTCCACTAAGCATGGTTGCAGCGATGAGCCCACCCATTGTCAGTTCGCCTTCTGCAATTAAATAAACACCGACGATAATCATTCCAACGTTAGAGGCTTGCTGAACAAATCCGGCGGTATTTTGAATACCATCCGTAATACGTTTACTCTTAATATTCCAATTCGCCATATGAGCAACCGCCTCTTCCCAGCGATATTGGAATTGACTCTGCGCACCGAAAAGCTTGACGGTTTCGAGCCCCGAAATGCTTTCAATCAGGTTGGCATATTTCTGAGAGGCGAGACGAGAGCCCTCTTCAATGGCTCGACGAAGTGGCCCCTGAATAAGCAGTGAGTAAATAACGAGAATTAGTACACCAACGATAGGAACATAAACGATATCACCGGCCATTAACCAGATAAGTACCAAAAACAGCAGTGAAAAAGGAAGATCAATTAAAGACGAAATAGTCGCTGAAGTGAAGAACTCTCGTATTGATTCAAACTCTTGTAAATGCCGAGCAAATGCACCAACAGACGGTGGTTTAGACTCCATACGGATGCCGAGAACTTTACTAAATAGCTTTGAAGATATCAGGATGTCGGATTTTTTCCCTGCAACATCAATAAAATAACTGCGAAGTAGCTTTAATGTAAGGTCAAATAAGAAGATAACGAAAATACCACTCGCCAGAACCCAGAGCGTCTCAAAGGCCAAGTTAGGGACGACTTTGTCGTACACTAAACGAGTAAACATAGGGGCAGCAACAGCGAAGATATTAATCAGAATTGAAGCGATGAGGACATCGCGATAAATCTTCTTTGATTGCCAAATTGTTCCCCAAAACCAGTGTCCTTCGCGTGTTTTTAATACTTCTGGTGATCGCTCATCGTAACGAAATTGCTTTTTGACTAGAAAGTATCGACCAGTAAATTGGGTCTCCAGATCCTCCAACGAAATAACAATGGGAACAAGCCCTGATTCGCCCGTTACGATCTCTGCTTCTTTGTTATCAGCATTGATGCTGTTCAATACACAGGCGTCGCCACCTTTAAGAAGCAAAACAACAGGGAGGATAAGGTCGGGGATTTCGTTAAGTTCAGCTCGATTTTCTTTGGCAACAAGGCCAGCACGCTCAGCTGAGCGTGGAAATAAAAAGGGTGTTAATTTCCCTTCTGATAACGGAAATCCATTGATCAACGCTTCAGGGGAGTTTGCCAATCCATAATAGCGGCTCACATAAATGAGCGAATTGAGTAGCGGGTCCTGCATTCAGTTAAACCTTCAATGTTATTTATCGACAATAAAGCCTTGGAAAACTTCAATAAAGTGCTCAGACAAGAAGTCGAGCTGTGTTTGCGTTTCTACTCTAGACGCGATGGTTTTAATGCCAAGGTTATGGGCAGTTCGAGAGATTGAGGTTAAAGTGAATTTCTGTTTTTCATCATCTAAATGGTGAGTGAATAGGTAATCAAGCTTCACGTAGGCTGGTCTGAACTCATTAATATAATCAAGAGATTGGAAGTTTCGTCCGTAATTATCTACACCAAATTCAGCACCGGCATTACGAACGGCATTACAAAACAGAGCCGTATGGTGTGGTGAGGTGTTGAAACATGTTTCTGGGATCTCGAAATGTAGCTTGTCAGCCACAGATTCGTGTTTCGCCAGCTTTTGTCCTATCCAACGAATGAAGCTTGGTTGAGCGATACTAGATTGCGAAATGTTGATCGCTATAGGGTCGACAAGTTCTTTGTTTTCAAGCTTATCTATCATTGCTGTAATGACGAATTCATCAAAGATGTGGCTTGCGTTTAGCTGCTCTAGAGCAAATAGATATTGGTTGGCACTAAATCGTTCGCCATCTTTTTCAATAGAGGAAAAGACTTCTCGGTGATAGGTTTGTCCCCAACTATTGTTGGCTGCCTGAAAGCGGAATTGGAAAAGGTTATTGTGAATGGCTTCGTCAACCAATGCTTTCCACTGCTGTTTACCCATGAGGTTTTTACTGCTGTCGCTCGAAACGTACCCGTAGGCGATTTCCGGGTTTGATTTGGCGTTAGCGAGTGCATTATCAAGCAAACTCAAAATCTCAGTAGACGATTTTGATTCTTTAGTGTGAACAACGCCCAGTGATAAGTTAAGAGCAGCAGTTCCAGTTGGGTCAGAATTGATATCTTGGACATAGCTTAGCAAGCTATCAGCGACAATTTTCAGTTCACTGTCGTCCATGTTAGGGAAAATGAAACCAAACTCTTCTGTCGAAATACGAGCAATGGTGAGGTTAGGAAATGAGATCGAAATCTTTAGATGATCGGCTAATTGCTGAACCATGCCATCGCCAGATTCATAACCTTTTTCATCATACAGTTCTTTGATAAACCCAGCTTCAAGGATAGCAACGCCACCACTTGAATTTTCATTTAGCCAAGCGTTCAGCTGGTTCATATAGTAGGCGCGGTTACCGAGTTTAGACACAGGATCGATATATGCGCGTTCTCGTAATTGTTGTGCTTCTTTTGCTTGAGCTTGGAATGCTTTTTCGACTTGGGCCGACATTCGGTTGATCCCATCAACGACATAGATAAGATCTTTAGTGGCTGGTCTTGGAAGCGGTTCGCCAAATTGGTTCTTAGCGACCTGTTCCATCTTCTCTACAATGAGCTGAAGTGGTCTTAACGCGCGTTTAAGAATAAAGGCGATTGAGACAAGACCAATGGTGAAAATCATGCTGAAAGCGATAACCAAGCGTTTGAGAGCAATCCAGAGTTGACTGTATGCTCCGCCAGGGTGACTTACAATTTCAACTTCCGCTAATTGCATCCAGCCACTGGTCACAACGCGTCGATCGTGGATACGCTGAAAAAGATGTAAATCAGTAAACCACGTAGGAACATCGCTGGGTTTAACAGGGTAAGAGCGTAGAATCTCTTCCCCGGAGTCTAGGAAGATTAACCTAACAACAGCGTAGCTACTGCCATCGAAAAGGGCATTAATTACCGACTCAACCGCAACGGTGTCCTTATCTTCAAGATAAGGCGCAAGTGCTAACCCAACCGTGTTGATCGTGTTATTGACTTCAGAGCGTTGCTGCTGCTCTAGGTTATCTCGTGTGGTATTGAACTCGATAATAAATACTGATGCCATCAGCATAATAAATACCGCAATCATACCCGCGACAAGCTGTTTATATAGTGTCATGTTGCTTACTCATCGTAACTAACAATAGGTTTGTTAAGTTTTAGTGATCGTTCTCTTGCTCTTAGGTCGTTCCATAAGCTCAAGCGAGAGGATTTGCCAGCCAACTGGCCTTTTTTCGATTTCATCAGCCATAAGTTCTTACCGTTGAAACTGTATATCGGCAGTAGATCTTTTCGTTGTGACGCTGGTTTAATCTGTCCGTTTATATTGTCTAAAATGACTGGTTCAGCACTTGGTGTAGAGTAGTACGCTAAAACCATATGAAACTGATTTAGTTCGATAGCTTTAACATAAACTAATCGAAGCTTTTTATCTGAAACACCTAGCTCAAGGAGGGAAAAATATTTCGCGATTGTGAAGTCTTCACAATCTCCTGCATTACTTCCCAAAAACTCAAGTGGTGTCGCCCAGTAGTCTTTTTTTCCCCAAAGGTGAATGTCATTAACAAAATTGAGTTGGTTAAAAAATCGATTCACCTCTGTTAATTGATCTCGTTCAGGTAATCCATGAAAAATTGCGATCTGTTTGCGCCATGTTTCGACTCTTTTTCCGCCTCTTTCGCCATATGTACGACTTACGGCATCTACCCACTGTTGCTCTCTAGTATTTAGAGCAACAGAGCTAGTTGAAGTAAAAAGTACCAGTAGTAATACAAGGCAGTATTTATACATGACTACAAGTGCGTCAAAGTGTTTAGGTGCACTAGGGCGATCAATTTCAGCATTTCTGATCCTTTAGAATATGAATTGTTGTCATTCTTTTAATGCGTTTTCTTTAGCACCTAATATAGGTTTTAGTAGATAATTCATGACAGTTCGCTTACCTGTAATGATATCAACAGAGGCTGTCATACCCGGTATTATGGGCAATGAATCATCTTCCCCAAGACCTGTATGTTCAGTTCGTACTCGTACAAGGTAATAACTATTACCTTCTTCATCTTGTGTTGTATCAGCACTGATATGTTCAAGTGAGCCTTCTAGTCCACCATACTTGGTAAAATCATAAGCACTAAATTTTACGATCGCTACCAAGTCTGGGCGTAAAAAAGCAATGTCTTGTGGCGCTATTTGAGCTTCTACTAGCAAAGTATCTTCAGCTGGAACAATCTCGACAATGTCCATCCCTGGCTGTATTACCCCACCAACGGTATTAACGTATAGAGTTTTAACCGTGCCATTCACTGGGGATATAACAACGGTTCGATTAACTCTGTCTTCAAGCCCAATCGTTGATTCGGTAATTGAAGAGAGTTTATCCTGTGCTTGATTGAGCTTTTCTTGCTGCTCAGAACGAAATTTCTGCGCGGCATCAATTCGACTAAGCATAGATTCTCTAATAGCAGACCGTAAAACAGGCACTTTTAATTCACTTGACGTCATTTCACGACGAGTATCATTCACCTGACGTTCTAACTTCAGTAATTCGATTTTAGGAACGACACCTTCATCTGCGAGAGGACGTGTAATTTCGAGTTCTTTTAGGGCAAAGCTGTAGCCTCTTTTGAGGTTTTTAACTCGAGCTTGAATTTCGACCAAATCTTGAAGTTTCTGAGTGACTTGTTGATCAATGACGGAGATTTGGTTTCTCAAATTATTCAGATCTTGGCGGTACTCGGCAATTTGCCTCGCAACCAATTTAGGTTGTGCTTCGGATAAGATAGGTGGAAAGGCGAGTTTTCCATAATTTAAGGTAACGTTGGTGCGCCAGTTACTTTCATCGAACTCTTCATTAATGACAACACTGGTCATCGATGCCGATAGTTGTAGAACGTTTGCGGTTAGATTGGCGACTTGTTGTTCGCGCTCGCGAAAATCGGAACGAAAACGAGTATCATCAATCAGTAATAGCTGCTGACCTTCCTCTACGAAGTCACCTTCTCGCACGAGAATCTGTTTAACTAAGCCACCTTCTAAGTTCTGGATGACCTGAAGTTGAGACGAAGGAACGACTTTCCCTTGGCCCACGGTTACCTTGTCAATTTCCGCCCATGACGACCATGCGATCGCGATGATGAAGAAAAGAATCATGACCCATAACATGACTCGTGCACTACTAGGAGTGTTTAGAAGTAGCGCAGCTGTTTTGTCATCAACATAATCTAATTCTGTAGGAGAGAGCTTTTCATAACTGCCTTTGCTCACGGTGTATCCTTACGATAACTATTATTCTATTGATTTTATTACTACTTGAGCCAAATGTTAAGGTTTTGATAACGATTATCACTCATATGTATTGGCTTTCGGTAATGCTTAGTGCCAGCTTTGTGACCCATCATTTAGTTTAGCAACCTTTTCAAAGTTCGTTTGCTGTGACATTTCTAACATCAGACTTGAGTTCTAGACGCTATCAGAGCACAATCGATGAAAAATAATCAGGAGTTGAAATGGAACTTTCAGATATTCGTCGTGAGTACGCGAAAGATGGATTGAGAAGAAGTGACTTAAACGCTAATCCAGTTGAGCAGTTCAATGTTTGGCTTCAACAAGCTATTGAAGCAAAGTTGACGGATCCGACTGCGATGACGGTCGCGACAGTCGATGAGAACGGGCAACCATTCCAGCGTATTGTGTTATTAAAAAATGCTGATCAGAACGGTTTTGTGTTTTACACAAACTTAGGTAGCCGAAAAGCACAACAAATAGGCGTAAACAATAAGGTGAGTCTACACTTCCCGTGGCACCCAATGGAGCGTCAAGTACATATTACTGGGACGGCCGAAAAATTGAGTGCGATGGAGAATATGAAGTACTTTACCTCTCGCCCTAAGGATAGCCAGATTGCAGCGATTGCCAGTCGTCAAAGTAGCCGAATCTCAGCTCGCGGAGTATTAGAGGGCAAATTTCTCGAGTTGAAGAAAAAGTTTGAGAAAGGTGAAATACCCGTACCAACATTTTGGGGTGGATTTCGAATTAGACCTGAAACAATTGAATTTTGGCAAGGTGGCGAGCGCCGCTTGCATGACCGTTTTTTGTTTTCCCAACATGACGGGCAGTGGGATATCGATCGACTAGCACCGTAGGTTTGTTGTTTTGTAAGTTATATAGAAAAGCCGCTAGTTAATAGCGGCTTTGTTATTTTTATTGGTCAGAAAAGGTTAGTTAATTTCTCTAATGATTCTGAACCCGACATAGTTTGATGCAGACTCTGGTGCAACAAACAGTCTTTCATGTGATGAAGCCATTGATGGGGAGAAGCTCCAAGCTCCGCCCTTTGACATACCACGGCGATCATTGGTCCACTCCCATACATTACCAACAGTGTCATATAAGCCCATGTTATTAGGTTTAAATGCACTTACTGGAGAGGTACTAGAGTTTGACCATGGTGTGCCACTCCAACCAGTATTCGCTTCGCCTGTTTTAAATTTGTCGCCCCACCAATAATTTGTTTCAGAGCCAGATCTCGCTGCGATTTCCCATTCATCTTCAGTAGGCAGGCGATAGTTGTAACCTGTTTGTTCGCTAAGCCACTTTGTATAGGCTGTTGCGTCATTTTGGCTAATACAAACAACAGGGGAGTTCGAATATTGTTTGAAGCCAGGGTTTCGCCAGTAGCTATCTGGGATTGGCGTGATCTCAGATCGTTGAATCGTCGTACATACTTTGGTTAGCTCAGCATCAGTTTGATAGTTGGTGCTATCGATGAAATTTTCAAACTGATTCACTGTTGTTGGTGTCGCTCCTATTGCGAAAGCATGATCAAGGTGAACTTGCTTTGAACCATGTTTGCCAATGAGATACGTTCCTGGCACAAAAGTGACTAGGCTTGGCGCAACTCCGTCGCTAGACAATGCATCAGCAAATATATCGCCCGCTGCTAGCTCGTTCTGGTTCTCACGTAGAACAGCACGGAGCTGGTGATCTGAGTTTATTTTTAGCTCTTGGTTGAACGAGCTATAACCTTCTTTAGCAACACTTATCATATGAGCGCCGACTGGCAGCATTATTTCAACAGGTGTACTGCCGTAGCTTACGCCATTCACTGATACGCGATCATTATGCTGATTCGAACGCACCACTAAATTAACCCAAGCGGTCTCTTTTTGCTTAACTTGGCTTTCATTGTATTGACCAGGTGCAAAACAGTACTGAGAATCAAGGCCAAGCAGACTACAAGCAGTAACTTCAGTGGGTCTAGCATCTAATTGAACATCCATGACAGCACGGTAACGCTTACCATCATAAAAGCCTGATTCAATTGTTTTATGGCGCAATACATGAATGTTAAGAGAGACTTTATCTAGGTTCTGCTTAATCAGATTTTCTTCTGTCGTGTCAGCAACCAACGTAGCTTGGAACTGATTGACGGATTTTTGCAGTGCAAGATCGACAGTTTGTTTGTCACATTGAGCAATCGTCATGTTGGCAGCACAGACGTTAGTAAAGCTAACTTTTTGAGTGCCTGACTGTCTAAGTTCGTACTTCAATCGATCTGCTCGAGCGCGTAATTTAGAGCTGTCGAGGTGAGATATATTCTCTTCGATCGCGGCGACGTTGCTTATTTTTGTCAGAAGAAGGGATTGTTGCTCTTGAAGCTTTTGCTCTGCTTCAAGACGTAAAATTTGGTTTTGCTTTACTTCAGCCCAAGCCTCTTGGTAATTAGTTTGAGAGGAAGTGAGATCGAGTTCCGGCTCATCGATCATGCGTTGATAGTCACGCTCTAGATTCGATTTCGCTTTCGCTAATGAACGATCAAGCTTTTTAGCCTGCTTATTGACGCTAGCTAATTGATCTTCTTGCTTATCAACTGCTTGCTGTTGGCTATCTCTGTCCTTTATAGCACTCGATAACTCAGCATGTTTAGTGAACAATGCATCATCTATTGCAATCACGGATGTAGGAACATCTTCTGCAATAGTAGAGGTTGCAACTAGACAAGGAGCGAGAGCTAGTAAGAGAGCGGGTAAACCTTGACGCATTGTTTTCCTACTTCATCAAATTAATAATATATGGTTGATTGTAAGTAAAACACCATTTTGTCCTAAGTCGCCGAGTGGTAGCTTGATGACAAAATGGTGTAGCTATTGAGTCCTTGTAAGAGCAAGTCGTTGTATGCTTAACCATAATTTAGACTTTCACTCAAATACCAGACTTATTAGCTTTGCTTACTTGGACGTAGTTTCACCCAAACGGTGTCATTACCATTAATAGTAAGAACACGATTGTAAGTTTCATATCCACTTTTAGATACGCTAACTTGATGACGTCCATTCGGTAGAACAACTTCAATAGGAGTACTACCGTAATCAACGCCATTGATAACGACAGAATCATTATATTGATCTGAACGAACGGTTACGTTAGCCCATTTTTTATCGTTTTTCTTCGTAGTCGCTGCTGCTTCACCTCTTAAACAGTATCGAGGAGATACGTTAAGTAACTTACATGCTGCCACAGCTTCTGGTTTTGCTTGAAGCTGAGATTGTAGTTGGGTGAAGTACTCATTATTACCTTCAAAGCCGCTACGGATAACTTGGCTTTCTTGGATGTGAATATTAAGCTGAACACCTTTAAGGTTTTGTTTCGCGATCACTGATTCAGTTAGATTGCCAAGCAACTTAGCTCTAAACGATTTTACTGCCTTTTGTTTAGTTAAGTGGCTACCTTGATTTGCACATTCGCCAAGTGTCATTGTTGTTGAACAAGTAGTTTTATAACTTGTTTCAAGAACATCACTTTCACGAAGCTCTGACTGAATTCGCTTAACTCTCGCATCGACACGAAGTTCTCTCAAATTTGAAAACTCAGTATTAAGGCGAGCTTGCTTTTGTTTTACTTGAGAAAGACGCATTTCTGCTTCAGTTATGGCTTGCTCGTTTTCAAGCTTGCTCGATTGGTTTTCTTTAACCGCAGCCCAAGACTCCTGATACTTCTTCTGGAAAGAAATAAGATCAGTTTCAGGATCATCAAGCAAGCGACTGTATTGCTTGTCTAGCGCAGATTTAGCTCTGTTGCGCTTCGCATTAAGTTCTTTCTCATTGCGATTTAGACGAGCTTGCTCGTTTTTAAGCTGTTGAAGTTTGCTACCTTCAGCTTCAAACTCTGAAGAGATAGTATTCAGTTCGTTTTGCTTAATATTAATTTTTTCATCGATAGCGGCAACCGGATCGATCTGGTTGGCTTCTTCCGCGTTCACCGATAGAGATACCCAAAAAGGGATTAGCGCAAGCAATAGCGCTGGGATTCGACGTTTGATCATAGGTCCCTGCAACAAATTAACGTGTTAACCCACTTATTCATCAGTGGAAAAGACAAACTTTTGACGGGCTTTTGACTGCCTCATAACAAATATTTTGTTTCTATTTGTACGGAAAATTTATCAATAACAAGTCGATAGAAAAGTTTGGTAGATAAATTTTAAGTCGTACAACGTCCATTCTGGTCTTTATCTTAAAATATGCAAGCCTATAATTTGATGCAGCATCCATCTATATCGATTGAATAGACATGAACCGTAATTAATGTGCACTCGATCATTGTTCCTTTTACTGTGGTGCTCAAATAAACATCAATTCCTATTGTGAGTGTGCCTATGTGTTCATATTGTTATTCGTTAGCTACTCCTCATGCAATTTGCGATGGTTTTGCTGTAATATGCGATATAACTACAGAGTCGAAAGCCTTAAATGAAAGATAATAATAAGACGACCAAATCAGATTTAATTGGCAGAGCCAATCTTTTGTCGCCAAAGCCTGCGGAATTAGTCACTCTACCGTCGTATATGGACTGTCATGACCATCAATACACTCAAATTGTGATTGGGCTAAAAGGAAAAGCCGAGTTTGAAGTCGCCGGTAAAGGCAACCTAGTCGGCCCAGGACAAGGTTGTGTTGTGACATCAGGAAGTGATCATGCTTTTGGTGCTGTCGTTGGTAATTCACAAATATTGGTCTTGAATATGCCAATGCCTAGTGACGATGATCCTCTAATCTTGCAGAAGCTCAATCAACTGGCTAATTCGGACACCTATTTCCAGTTAGATGGGCAGATTCAAAAAATCATTCAAATGTTGACCGTCGAAATGCAGTTGAACCCCGATGACCAGTTATTAAGCAGAGCATGTAATGACACGGTCATTGCGCTATTTCAGCGCCATATTTCTCATTTTGAGCACTCTAAAAAAGACTCTCGCTTTGATTTGGACGCTATTGAACGTTATGTCGAACAGCACTTGACGCAAAAGATCTCGGTCGCTCAGCTCGCTGGCAGCGTGTTTTTAGCTGAAAGCCAATTCCATCATTTATTTAAGGAGCAGATGGGAATTACCCCTCATCAATACGTATTGGGTAAGCGAATTGATCGGGCCAAATCTCTAATTGAAAAAGGGCAATACTCTTTAGGACAAGTGGCAGAGCTATCTGGGTTTTCTGGGCAAAGTACCTTCACTCACAGCTTTTCAAGGTTGCAAGGTATGTCACCAAGACAATATAAAAATATACATAATGTTAAGTGAAGCCAAATAATCCGCACATTACATTGCTTAAATGAATGTGATTTTGTTTATGTTCTGTTAATTATCGTAGAAAACAGCAAAATACTCGGAGTTTTTGACAAGTAATCAACTCAAGCTCAAAATACACTGCCAGCCATGGTAGGAAATCTAAAGATTCTCTTTGGATGTGAGATTGAGGAAAACCATGTTTACAGCTACTGAAGTGTTGAAAGCAGAGTTTATAGATCAGCCACTTGATACTTTGTGGTCACTGATCTCGCCACTCTATATGGTCGATGAATCCCAATGGCTTGAGCAATTATTACCTCTAGCAACGTCTTCTAATAACGAAAAACAGCAAATTGAAGAAAAGACGACGCTGTTAATTGAAGCCATTCGTGCGGATAAAAAATCGATTCAAATGATTGATGCGTTGCTACTTGAGTACAGCTTAGATACTCATGAAGGCATTTTATTGATGTGTTTAGCTGAAGCTTTAATGCGCATCCCTGATAGCGCTACCGCTGATGCATTAATTAAAGACAAATTAAGTATTGCTGATTGGAAGTCACACTTAAAGAATTCAGACTCTGTCTTTGTTAATGCTTCTACATGGGGCTTGATGCTCACTGGTAAGGTTGTGGGATTATCTGGGAAAGAATCCAGTAGCCCGACCCAAGCGGTGAATCGCTTAGTGAATAAATTGTCAGAGCCGGTCATTCGCCAAGCCATGAATCAAGCCATGAAGATTATGGGGCATCAGTTTGTTCTTGGTCGAAGCATCGAGCAAGCACAGAAGAACGGCAAGCCACTGGTTGATAAAGGTTATAGTTACTCTTTTGATATGCTAGGTGAAGCCGCTCTAACCACAGCAGATGCGAATAAGTATTTCAAAAGCTACCTTATGGCAATCGAGTCTGTAGGGCGTCAAATACAGAGTCAAGCAAGCGGTTTACCTTCTTCTGTTTCGATCAAACTTTCAGCTCTTCACCCTCGATACGAAGTGGCTAATTCAGAACGTGTACTGACTGAGCTTTACGACACGGTCATGCAACTACTAGATCGCGCTGTTGAGCTAGACGTCGCTATATCGATTGATGCAGAAGAAGCCGACCGTTTAGAGTTATCACTGCACCTATTTAAAAAGCTGTATCAAAGTGACAAAGTAAAAGGCTGGGGTAAACTGGGGATCGTTGTTCAAGCTTACCAAAAGCGTGCATTGGCGGTTCTTGCGTGGTTAACGAAGCTTGCAAAAGATCAAGGCGATCTCATTCCACTTCGTCTGGTTAAAGGCGCGTACTGGGACACGGAAATTAAGTTGTCACAACAAGGTGGCTTTGCCAATTACCCAGTTTATACCCGTAAGGAAGCGACAGACGTTGCTTATTTAGCCTGTGCTCGCTTTTTATTAAGTGACACAGTGAAAGGCAATATTTTCCCTCAGTTTGCTAGTCACAACGCTCATACCGTTACCGCTATTTCAGTGATGGCGACTCATGATCAATTTGAGTATCAGCGACTGCATGGTATGGGTGACTCGCTTTATCATCATGCGAAAGAAGCTTATAAACAGTCTGTTCGTATTTATGCTCCCGTTGGCAGCCATAAAGATTTGTTGCCATATCTCGTTCGTCGATTGCTAGAAAATGGTGCCAACAGTTCTTTTGTCCACCGTCTGGTTGATGCTCGCTGCCCTGTTGAGAGTCTAACTCAGCACCCGGTTGATATGCTCCTTGCGTACGACTCTTTAGGTAACCATAGCATCCCACTGCCTGGTGATGTTTTCCCTGAAAGAAAGAACTCTGCGGGCGTCAATATTGATATCGAAAGCGAAGCTACTCTGTTTGATGAACAAGTTGCCTCATTCCTTGATAAACAGTGGCACGCTAGCCCAATCATTAACGGTGAGGATAAGAGTTCTATAGACGTTGTGACGGTTACTGCACCGTATGATCGCCGTATCGATGTCGGTAGTGTTGGTTATGCTAGCCTTGATCATGTTTCCGAGGCGATTGAGTGTGCCTCTGCTGCATTTAAAGGGTGGAATGAAACCGATGTAAGTGAGCGTGCTCAAGCGCTAGATACGCTTGCTGAACTGCTTGAAAGCAACCTTCTTGAACTTGTTGCACTTTGTCATAAAGAAGCGGGAAAAACGATTCATGATGGTATTGACGAAGTACGTGAAGCGGTTGATTTCTGTCGCTTCTACGCAAAACAAGTTGAGAAATTAGGTCCAATCCAAATCGAAGGATTTGACGGTACTCAGCAGATTGCTTCTAGAGAAGGCTTAGGCGTGTTTGTTTGTATCAGCCCTTGGAACTTCCCACTCGCAATATTCTTAGGCCAGATTACCGCGGCTTTGGTTGCTGGTAATACAGTGGTTGCAAAACCTGCGGAACAAACCAGTTTAATAGCAGATTTTGCGGTTAAATTGATGCATCAAGCAGGCTTTGCAAAAGACGCGATTCAATTGCTGCCAGGTAAGGGTAGTGAGATTGGTACTGCTCTAACCACGCACTCGGCCATTGCGGGGGTCGCGTTTACTGGTTCAACCATAACAGCCCAACGCATTAATCAATCTCTAGCAAAAAGAGATCAATCGCCAGTTCCATTTATCGCTGAAACCGGCGGCCAAAACTGCATGATTGTTGACAGTACGGCTCTGCCTGAGCAGGTGGTTCGTGATGTTATTCGTTCAGCATTTGCCTCTGCGGGTCAACGATGTTCAGCACTTCGCGTTTTATACGTTCAAGAAGACATTGCTGACCGTATCATTTCACTGATTCAAGGTGCGATGAATGAGCTCAGTGTTGGCGCTCCATATCTACACAGTACCGATGTTGGACCTGTCATTGACACCTTGGCTAAAGAGAAATTACAAGCTCATATCGATCAAATGATGGTGACGTCGAAAAAAGTTGCTCAATTAACACTGGATGAAACGTGTGAGTTTGGTGACTTCGTTGCGCCATGTGCATTTGAAATAGAGAATATTTCAATTTTGGATCAAGAGCACTTCGGGCCAATTTTGCATATCGTCCGCTATAAAGCGCAGGAGTTAGCTCAAGTGGTTGAACAAATCAATCAGACAGGCTTTGGTCTAACAATGGGTATCCATAGTCGAAATGAAACGACATATCGATGGATAGAAAACCACGCAAGGGTCGGAAACTGCTATATCAATCGAGATCAAGTTGGAGCTGTGGTAGGTGTGCAGCCTTTTGGTGGTCAGGGCCTTTCAGGTACTGGACCAAAGGCGGGTGGGCCTCATTACCTTTACCGCTATACACAATTGAAACTCACGGAAACGTCGGTTTAGGAGAAAGAACATGATGCATCAAATTACTCGTTACTCTGACTCCTATCTCGCGTGGGAAAGTTGGAACCAAGTCGATTATAAACTCAGAAGTGAGTACCTGCTATCAGCACAGGCAGAGATTGAAAAGGCAAAACCATCTCTGAGTGCTGTAATCAAGTTTCACGAACAACAAGCTGCTAACTTTCTAAGCCAGTCGCATCAGTTGGTGGGGCCAACTGGAGAAACAAACGAGCTATACACTTCTGGTCGTGGAGTGGCGCTTATCATCCATGACAGTACGATTGCCAATTCTCGACTAGCCGTTGTTGCGCAACTATCAGCAGCATTATTGGCTGGCAATAGTGTGATTATGTGTAGTGATGATATGGAGTTGGTGTCGCTGCTAGAAAAGTCGTTTAAAGCGGCATTACTGCCAAGTAACGTATTGCAGTTTGAATCGCTAGAAGCCTACCAACCGTTACTTGAGACCAATATTCGAAGTGTTGGGTACATTGGTTCCATTGATACTGAAATTGGGATTAATCGCAAGCTGACAGCCCAAGAAGGCGCGATTGTATTACTGACAACAGAAACGGACATGTCAAAGCTAACAAGTGCGCAAGATCCTGCTTTATGTTTGCGCTTTATTACCGAACGAACTCGAACCATCAATATCACCGCAGTGGGCGGCAACGCGACATTGCTTGAGCTTGGAAACGAAGCTCACTAATAACGACAAGCAACAAGCTCTTTCAAAATAGCGCCCCGAACTATTGGGGCGTTCATGGAAGATTATTTTTATATAAGAGGAACAAAACATGGAAAATAGCTTTGCTATTACGACCACTTTTATTGCATATCTGATCATGATGATGGCAATAGGAATCATTGCATACCAACGTACGAAAAATTCTACCGATTACTTTTTAGGTGGCCGTTCATTGGGGCCGTGGCCCGCTGCACTTTCTGCAGGCGCGTCGGATATGAGTGGTTGGTTATTGCTTGGGTTACCGGGCTATGCTTATGCCGCGGGTATCGAAGCGGTTTGGCTAGCGGGAGGCCTACTTCTAGGTACATGGGCTAACTGGTACATTAACGCTAAACGCCTTAGAACTTACAGCATCACAACTGATGCTCTTACATTACCTGAATTTTTATCGAGACGTTTTAACGATAACTCGAAGCTGATCCAGACTATATCTGCGTTTTTCATTTTGTTGTTTTTCCTTTTTTATACAAGTTCAGGTTTAGTAGCTGGCGGTAAATTATTCGAAACAGTATTTGGCTTAGATTACACCTACGCGGTGATTATCGGTACGTTATGTGTTGTTTCGTATACATTATTTGGCGGTTTCTTAGCAGTATCCTGGACCGACTTGGTGCAAGGGTTGTTAATGGCAGCAGCATTGATGATCGTTCCTGTAGCAGCTATGCAGGGTGGGATTGGTCAATTAACAACGGATCTATCTAATATCAACCCGGAGCTACTAACACTGTGGAATGACACGAAAGGAGAGCCACTGTCAGCCATTGCCATTATTTCATTGGTTGCGTGGGGCTTAGGTTACTTTGGTCAGCCGCATATTTTGGCTCGTTTCAAAGCGACTCGTTCAAATAAAGACCTGACTACAGCTCGCCGTATCGCAGTGTTATGGACAGCATTGTCGATGGTCGGCGCGTTACTTGTAGGGTTGGTTGGTCTTGTTTATGTAACAAACTCGCCAATGGAAACCTTAGCCGACGGTGAAACAATATTTATGCTTCTAGTCGATGCCATTTTCCACCCGGTTATTGCTGGTATGCTTCTCGCTGCGATTCTAGCGGCAATTATGAGTACTGCAGATTCACAATTATTGGTGTCATCTTCTGCTTTAGCCGAAGATTTCTATAAACAAATTATTAATAAACAAGCAACGTCTGAAGAAATTGTCCGTATTGGTCGTTTTGCTGTTGTAGGGATATCTCTAGTTGCTCTTTTCTTAGCAATGAATCCAGATAGCTCTGTGCTTGATTTAGTTTCTTACGCATGGGCAGGATTCGGTGCAGCATTTGGCCCTGCGGTTGTACTTAGCCTTTACTGGTCGAAAATGAACCGTAACGGCGCATTGGCCGGCATTATCGTTGGTGGTGTGACCATTGTAGTGTGGAAGCAAATAAGCGGTGGATGGTTCGATGTGTATGAGATTGTCCCAGGGATTATTCTTTCAACAATCAGTATTGTGGTTGTTAGCTTAATGAGCGGAGAGCCTGAAGAAGAAGTGGTTCAATTACACGCTAAATTTGAAAAACAGTTGCAAGAATTAGACTAATAAATGAATGAACTGACGGGCTATTGTCAAACTTGAAGAAACAATGACCACAGCCTGACTGTTTAGACCGTTTTGCGTTTTAGTATCCACAATGTCCTGTTTATAGCAGGACATTGTTGTATTAAATATGAGACCCAGACGGTTTAGTCATTGTAATTAACGAAAGTACGGATTTTCTTTTTGAACTTCGCTCACGTTTTTCAAACTAATGTTTGGGTCAATTGAACTTACACATACACAATGTGTCAATTATCAATAACCCTATTATTGTTCTGGAGAAATGAAAATGTCGAAGGTCTACTGCAATTGTTGTCGCAAGCCAACTCACCACAAAGTTGTTATGAAGCGTTGTCAGTCAGAGAAACAAGAATCGACATTTCAAGGAATTCAAATGCTGTTTACCAGCTTATTCCAAGGCGATCATTACGTAAAAATGGAAAAGCAGGGTTTTTGCCGTGACTGCAATAGTCGTTCAGAATTAACGGCTACCAATTTTTCAGATATAAGAGTGATCTAAGCCACGCTCTAACGCTGATTGTGCATGTGTTTAGCGTTAACTAGGTCTGCTTAGTATATTATCAAAATCAAGTTTGATAGATATGCGTATGAAAATGGACTTAGATCGAATTGACCGCGAAATATTAAGAACGCTTCACCTTAAGGGGCGTTTGTCGGTAGTAGAACTGGCAAAGCAAGTAAACCTCACCACCTCACCGTGTTCAGACCGTGTTAAGCGCCTTGAAAAAGAGGGCTATATAAACGGTTATCATGCTGAACTAAACCCTGAGAAACTGGGGTTAGATGTGCAAGTATTTATCCATATCCGTCTCGACCAGACAAGCTTCTCTATCTTTGAAAAGTTTTCAGATGCCGTATCCGTTATGCCTGAAATAGAAGAATGTTATTCGCTATCAGGTGATTTTGACACCATGATAAAAGTGCGTGTAAAAGACATGAAAGCATATCAAGTCTTTATGTCGAGCAAACTGGGGACTTTACCCGGAGTGATTCAAACACGAAGTGAAGTGGTTATTGAAGAGCATAAGCATGGCCTTGGTGTTAACCCTGAGCTGCTTTCGACGTTATAAGCCTTTAACTAAATAAACTCGTTTCGATATGAAAGAAAAAAGGAAAATACCTGAATATTTTCCTTTTTAAGTTTAAGTTGTTTTTTTGATTGGCCGTTTTGTTAAAGGACCAATGAAGAAATGATACCGATAAGACCACCAAAAATACCACCCCAAACGACAAGCCAACCTAAATGGGTTTTGATCATGGTTTGAACCATAGATTTAACCAGTTGAGGCGTGAGCTCATTAAGTCTTTGGTCGATGATATTTTCAATGTTGGTGGTGATCTCGCTCATCATTTCTGGTGATTCAAATTGTTCTTTAATAGCTTGCTTAACCGTATCGCTTTGGCTGATTTCAACAACCGATTGCTGCATTTTTTCAACAAACGGTTCTTTGAGTGGGACTAATGCTTCTGTACCACCAAACATCGCTAACATTCCGCCAAATGAAGAGTTTGCGATAACCTCAACGAGTGAATCAAATGTTGGGTTGAAGTCTATCTTCTCAAGTATTGGTTCGAGGTTTAGAGATTTATCTCCGGCCATCTCTTTATTCAAAAAGCGATCGATGTTCTCTTCTGTAAAAAACTGTTCCATCATGAGCGTTTTTATCGCAGCTTTAAATTCTTCAAAGCGAGCTGGGATGATACCTGAGCCATAAAGCCCGGGTACCTTTTCAAATAGCATGTGCACAGCGAGCCAGTTAGTGACTGCTCCAGAGAAGGCAAACAGCCCAGCAAAAAAGATGATGTCGTTATCGAAGTAGTAACCACCGATAAGAATAATCAGCGCGATTAGGTTAGTAAGTAAGCTTTTGTTCATAGTTTTCGCGAAAAAGTAAATTATGGGCCGATATTAAGAGATCTTTTACCAATAAAAAAGGGTAGAAGTGCTTTTGTCCCTAAAGGATGAAAAATAGTTAGAATTTATAAAAACTTATGTCAATTAAATGCAAAACTCGACTAGTAACAAGTCACATAGTTGGCAATAAAGCTGTGAGGTTGATGTAATCATAAACAGGACTTTGTTTTGTTAAGCTGACTTGTTTGCTAGAATCCTGATAATTTTTTAAGCAATTGCACTGATGGAAGTATGGAAGAAAGAGTAGTAGTTTCAGTTTCGTCTATTCACGGAACTCGACATTTTCATTTAGGAAAGTGGATCCGCCACTTTCTAAAAGGGCTAGGCTATTTCTCGTTAATTGCGATTGTAGTGACAGCAGGTGTGATCTATCACCTGGTAGATGAGGTCGACTTTGCTAAGCTTAAGCAACGTGAGCTAGAAACAAAGTCAATGTCATTGACGGAAGAGGTCTCATCTCTTCAAGAATTAAAGCTAAGTCTGGAGAGTGACCTAGTGGTTCGTGAAGAACGTATGAACTTGGTCTCAGATAGGTTGGGAGACTTGGAAAAGGTTCTCGGTATGAGTGATACTGAGAACGAATTTGAACTGGAGTCACGCTTAGACACAGCAGCGATTACATCTTCGGTCAGAATGGTGATGTTGACTCAGATTCCAAGCGGTGCGCCTGTTCATAACGCTCGAATTTCGTCAGGATACGGGAAACGAATACACCCAGTGACGGGTGTGGTTAAAACACACCGTGGACAAGATTTCGCTGTGAATACTGGAACGCCAGTTTACGCACCAGCTGACGGTGTCGTTGAGGTCACAAGACCAAGTAATAAAGGTTCGGGTAATTTTCTTCGACTTCAACACAGTTATGGATTTACCAGTTCTTATTCACATTTAAATAAATTTTTGGTTAAAAGTGGCGATTTTGTTCAGAAAGGGGACTTAATTGCTCATTCAGGAAATAGTGGATTGTCTTCAGGTCCACATTTACATTATGAAGTTAGATTTGTTGGTCGTGCATTAGATCCTAGGCCCTTCGTGGATTGGGGTGTGGATGAATTTGAGACCATATTCAGTAAAGTAAGAGGTATCCGATGGGAATCTTTAGTAAACAAGGTCGAGTTAAGAGTCAGCAGTCAGCTACAACTGTCATCGCAAAAGGCTGTTCGATTGAAGGACAACTCAGGCTAGAAAGTGATCTACAAGTTGATGGTGCTGTGGATGGTGAAATCCGTGCAGAGCATACATTAACAATTAGCGAAACGGGCATTGTTAGCGGAGAAGTCTACGCAGAACGTGTTCTAGTGAATGGAAAGTTTGAAGGTACTTGTCACGCTGAGACAATTGAAATCCTTGCTCGCGGTAGTGTCGTTGGTACCATTTACAGCGATAACCTCAGCATTCAACCTGGCGGTAAATTTACCGGTGTGACTCACGCGACACCTGAACAACAAGTTGTTGAGCTTAGCGATGCAAAAAAGTTGGCTGACAATAATGTTGTGGAAAACAAAGTTGTTGAGAATAAGCTAGCTGAAAAGAAAATCGCCGATAAAAAAATGGCTGAAAAAAAAATAGCTGAAAACACTCGTCAGTGCAGTAACGCTAAGTAATCGATCTTTTTACTACTCAATACTATCCAAACCTCGCATTTATGCGGGGTTTTTTGTTGAAATACCCCCTAGAAATTGTCTATGTGGTATTTTAAACGCAAGACTATAGATAAGGTTCTTTTTCATATATCTACGTATAATTGAATTAGAGAAAGTAAAAAGTGTCGGTATTTCTCAATATTTTCATCTAATGACCGATAACTAAGCATCATAATATAAGAATTCGACGTATGAGTATTATAGGGATTGCGATTGGCGCAACCGGTTTATCATTGATTCTAGCCTTTCTGTGGATGCTTTCACTATCACTTCGCAGGAAGAGACTAGACGAAGAAAGAAAGCAACGAGAAGTGGCTTATCGTAAAGCGCTAGAAAAGTCTCGCCAGCTAGAAAGACAAGAACGTTTAGGTAAAGCTGAAAATGGTCATATTCCCACTATTCTTTTTCTAGCGAAAGAAGCGGAAAGAACCAACGTAAAAGAAGCATTGTATTGGTACGATAAAGCCGCTGAACTTGATAACGTAACGGGCATGTACGGTGTTGTTCGAATAAGTCAAAAAATGCGTGAAGACCTTATTCTCAAAGAAAAATCGAAGTTTTGGCAAACTTGTATCACAGCACTAGAAGGCAGTACCAAAGCCAAATTTGATATGGGGATGGCCTTGTTGAAAGGTAAGGGGACAGCGATTAATGTAGATAAAGCTTTGGAGATGATTCGAAACTCGGCGGAAGACAAACACCTGCCTGCAATACTATTTATGGGGGATTGGTGTACTTCACCAACTAACCCAATGCCTAGCCCGAAAGATTCAAATTTCTGGTACACAAAAGCTTCAAAGTTAAATAGTTCAGAAGGGCGGATGAAACTTGGTCTTAACTATTTGAATGGCATTGGGGTCGGTGTAGATCATAGTAAAGGGTGTTATTGGCTAGAGCGCGCTGCTGAAAAGGGTCATGCCCAATCTATGTATCACGCAGGAGAGGCTTGGATTGATAGAGGAAAAACAGGCAACGCTATAGCCTATATTTGGTTGTTTTTGTCAGCGCACTTTGGATATGAACCTGCGAAAGTTTTGAGGGATAAAGTTGGAGGCAACATTGGTGTAGATTCAGTTGTTGGCCTTCAATCACTTGCTAAGCCATTGATCCAAAAGATCACCGCAAAGAAAGTGGGTAAACATTCAATCATTAAAGCTCTGAATAAACTGTATAAGCGCGGTGTCTACCTTCCTGAGAAGGCTGTTCGAGTTGGTGCAGAGACAGAAACTAACGATGTGAGTATGGCTGTTCCAGTCGAAAGTCATTCAGAAAAACTGGATGGAACAGAAAACAGCGCGAGCAGTGAGGTAAGTCATGATTTTGATTATTCTACGAATCAAATGGATAAACCAATAAACTAACGCTCACTGCGTATCGAGGGTAGATGAATTTAGATGCAATCGCGAGATTAAACTCGCGGTTGGTATTCGTATTTAAAACGGTTAATAGAACCACCCTGTCCTAAATGATACCCCGACTACTACAAATAAAATCGAAATTATGGTGACAGGAATGATATGCCATGCCATTAACGGCAGGATTTCTTTTCCTAATTTAGGGTCACTTAGTTTCGGAACAACACGAAATCGAGCGCTTAGAGCAAAACAGAAAGTAACGAGAAGCAGAGTTAGCTTTAGCCAGATGACATGAATCAATGGATTGGAAAAGTCGAGCCAAAGCATAAAGTCTGGCGCTTTTTGATAGGCAAGAGAAACCCCTGTCACTATTTGTATTATGAGTGCAGGCATGCCGATTTTTTCGAATACAGACTCGAACTTAAGCAGTTCTTCGGGGCTTTTTTCTTTGAGGATCCTTGGCAGAACGACGAATGCCAATACAATGTGCCCTCCAGTCCAAATGGTGGCACCTAAAATATGTAACAGTAATAAAAATCCAAACACCTGAGTTATCCTTCACTTTTTTCTAAAATTCGTTGCAGTCTTGGCCTGCTAATTTTGAGAATATCGCAAGCTTTCCCTTTATGACCAGAAACACTATTGAGCACACGTAATACGTGGTGGTATTCGTTATTTTGCAGGCTAAGGTTTGGTTCTTCAAATAGTTTATTCTGGTTTAGTTCAACTGTAGGTTTAAGTTCAGCAAATAGGTCAGCGCTAAGTCTATTACCCGGACACAGAGCTATCGCTTTGGTTAAGGTGTTTTCTAACTCTCGAACATTACCCGGCCAATGGTATTGGCATAGCAGCTCCATGGCATCAAGCGCAACTTTAGCCACTTTTGTACCCAGCTCTTTATTGGCGCGAGCGAGTAAGGCTGGAATGAGATCTTCTAGGTCTTCACGTCGATCTCTAAGTGGTGGAATGTGAATACGCACAACTTGTAGGCGGTAGAAGAGATCTTCTCGAAATTCTTTGTCTTTGATCGCTTGCTCAAAGTCAACATTGGTTGCCGAGATGATTCGAGCAGACGTTTTTACGGTTTGTTTAGCCCCAATTGGTGTGAACTCTTTCTCTTGTAACACTCGCAGTAATTTGGCCTGTATTTGCGGAGTCAATTCACCCACTTCATCGAGAAACAGTGTGCCCTTGTTGGCAAGTTCAAATTTACCGGGCTGGTCAGAAACTGCACCTGTAAACGCCCCTTTCTTATGGCCAAACATTTCTGACTCTAATAGGTTTTCAACTAGGGCTGCACAGTTGAGAGCAACAAAAGGTGAGGTGGTTAATCTTCCTGCATTGTGAATGGCTCTGGCGACCATCTCTTTGCCTGTACCTGATTCACCGGTGATCATAATTGAAGCGTTAGTTAAGGCGACACGGCCTATGGTCTTGTAGACCTCTTTCATTGCATGAGAAGACCCCACCATAGAGTGGCCAAAGGCTTCAGGTATAATGACGGCATCAAGGTCATTGGAGGCTTGATATTCAAGCGCTTTAATCACGGCCTGATCAAGCTCATCAATATCAATCGGCTTGTGGATATATTCATCCGCCCCTTTTTGCATTGCTTGAATGGTGCTGTCCATATCATGAAAGGCGGTGATCATGATCACTCGAGCTTCTGAGCATGCAGCCTTAAACTCGGGCAGTCCGTCAATCCCTGACTTTCCCTCCATGCGAATATCTAAAATAATCACATTTGGTTGCAGTGATAGCGCAAGTTTAACGCCGTCATCAACACAGTGTGCGATCTCAACGGTGTGTGATTGGCTTTGGTAATGGAGCTGTAAAGTTCTGCTAATACCAGAATCATCATCGACGATTAATATTTTACTCATGTCATTATTCTCGCAGTCCTTTGTTCATTAATTCATGCTTCTTGTACGTCTAAGCATTCTTGCTCATTTGTTGTTGGTGCAATTGTGGTTCGTGGTGGAGATGTTGGAATTCTAATTCTGGTTTGCGTGCCGGAAGGCATTATTGGACTTAAATGTATTTGCCCTTGGTGTGTGTCAATAATTCGTTTTACTATTGCGAGGCCAAGCCCAGTCCCTTTAGCTTTCGTAGTAAAAAAAGGTTCAAACACTTTTTCAGTTAAGCATGGATCAATGGATTGTCCGTTATTTTCGATGTCGATAAGAAGCTGAGTCGATGAATCTGTGATCATAATGTTAGTACAGACTTTCACCTGAGCTTTGTGCTTTGTGGTTGATTGCGAGGCTTGTATGGCATTGACCAAAACGTTTTGCATTGCTTGACGCAGTTTTATTGGGTCAGCATACACCGTGGGAAGGTTTGGTTGAAATAACAAAAGCAGTTCAACATTTGATTCTTGAGCCATCTTTTGCTGGCTTGCAATTAAGGTTTCCAAAAGCTTATTAATATCGATCCATTCTGGTTTGAATTGATCGGGGCGAGAATAAGTCAATAGCTCTTCAAGTATCGCTTCCATATAGCGTACTTGCTCCAATGAAATATCAAACATCTCATTTTTCTCGTTACGAGCATGGATCTGCAACACCATTTTAATGGAGCTGAGTGGATTTCTAAGGTCGTGGGCAATCATGTTCACTACCTTACCTACTACAGCGAGTTTTTCGTGTTGAATGCGCTCTTTAGTTTGTCTTTCTACCTCTTTCGCAAGTCGCTTCTCTTCAGTAATATCTTGTTTAACCGCAACGTAATAGAGTGGTCGACCTTCGACATCTTTTACTGGTGAAATGCGTGCTCGCTCCCAATAGAGTTCGCCATTTTGCTTTCGATTTTGAAACTCTCCACGCCATTCATTGCCGGTTTTGAGTGTTCGCCACAGTAATTCGTAACCTGAGTCAGGCATTTCCCCTGATTGTAAAAATTTCGGACTTCGACCTATCACTTCATCTCTTGAGTAACCAGTAAGTTCACAAAATACCGGGTTTACGTAGAGGATACTGCCATCAAGATCGGTCACCATCACAGAGTTTTGGCTTCTCTCCACAACATGGCTAAGCTGCTGTAATTGATCTTGGGCCATTTTTTGCTCAGTAACATCTTCCCCTAAAAGAGTGAGGCTTATAGATGCGTCATTGGATTCGGTAAAAGTCGATGTCCATGAGACCAGGTGTATCTCTCCTGATTTACTTAATACTACGCTTTCACTGTGCGGCTGATGAGCTTGATGGCGAATGGCTTCTGTTAGTGCTTCTTGAGCCTGAGCCTGAAGGCGTTTAGGGATAAATCGTTCAATCCAATTAAATCCAACTACCTCGTTTTTGCTGTACCCCACCATATTCAAAAAGAAATCATTACAGAAGGTTATGACTCCTTTATGGTTGATACTCACCGCTGCTAGTTGAATGTTTTCTAACGTGTGACGGAATTGCTGTTCATAGCGCTGTTGTTGTCTTAGGTATCGAGTATGCACTCGGTAACGGCTAAATGAGATCGTGGATATGGTGGCGATGAGCAAAGCCAAAGCGTATAGCAAGGAGTACTGATTGCTGAAGGCGAGGCGAGAAAGATTAAAGCGGGCTGTTGGAAAAACCGAAACGACGGTCCAGTTACCATTGTTAGGAGCACTTATCTGGGCGTAGGTGTAGTAATCGGTTTCAAATAGGTTCTGCCCTTCACCTCTTTGCTTTAAAAGCTCTAAGGCTTCTGTAGAGATATCTCGATTGGCATTAATGGCAAAGTTGGCTTGCCCATTGTCGCTAGGGTGAATAACAGCAACGCCCTGTGGATTATAGAGATAGACATGATTGGTAAAGCTCGGCGCGACAGTAAAAAGCTTATTGATTAACTGGCTCCCTTTATAGTTGAGGATAATAACGCCGAGTCTCTTTCCGTTATTGTCAAATACAGGAGTACCAACACGTATGGTTGGCTTTAACGGTTTTTGGATCTCTCCGCCTTCAATATTGAGGTCCATTGGAGAGATATAAACTTGACCAGAACCGAGCTTGCTTGAATGTTGCCAGTAATATCGGTGTGCTTTGTTTTGCAACAGTGCCTGAGGCACCAAATGGATCATGCCATCGACATTGTTAATGCGAAGCTTTTCATCACCGAAGCTATCAATGTAGCGAATTTGGTCGTAGTTATGGTTATTAGAGCTTAACTGGCTAAAAAACTCGGCTAATGCTTGAGTTTGATTGGAGTTGGTAGAGATCAGTTCACTGGTAATATACGACAGGTTTTTCGCATCGGCGCTCATTCTAACGAGAGTTTCACCAAGGACTTCTTTAATCAAGTCGACAATCACACGCTCATTATGTAGAGCGTATTGTTTGTCGTTCTCTACGCTAAGTAAGTAGTGAAAGCTCATAATTACAGCAAGAGCAATATACGCAGGGATCGCCCATATTAACCATTCGGTAATAAAAGCGCGTTTTGTTGGTACGTTGATATCGTTATCCATAACGTGAATCCCTGAGAATATAGCATTGATAATACTAATAAAACGGGAGGCGAACATCTGTGCCGTCTCCCATCTTTTTTGGATTTAAGTTACAAGTTTTTTGATTAAGATTTAGGTTAGCATTTCACCCAATAATTTAATGGCGTTAGGTTGTCTTTGATCGGCAAGCGTCATGAGCTTTTGATTAATTAACATTAAGATCGGCAATTTAAAGCGTTTAAACATCGTATTAGCAACGCTGTGTGACTCTTCATCATTTAATGCCAGATTTAATAAGGGTTCTAATTGCTCGGGTGTAATTATCTCGTCTTTTAACCTTAAGCAGCAAAGTCTCAAAGCCTGCTTTCTGACACCGCCCGCAGGGTCTTGAAGTGCTTTATAGATTGCTACTTTAACTTCGTCTCTGTGAGTGAGCTTGATTTTATCTAGATGTAACTCCAAAGAATTTAGACAGGTTAAGCGAACATGTTCATTGTCATCATTAAGGCCAACGAGTAGTAATGGAATCGCCTTACTGGTTGGCATGGTTGATAGAAAATGGCCAGCCGCCTGTTTGAGTAGTGGATCGCCGTGATGGATTGCATTACCCGCTGCCCCAATGCCGTTATCGATCTGTTTATCTTTCTTGTTACGTTTTTTTTGTAGCGTTAATGCTTGGAATATTTCACGCATTTCATTGGGCTCTGCCCCTAGAATAGATTCAACTAACCACCGGGTGGCAAGTGGGTGATGCGATTGACCGAGAGCTTTAATCCCAATTAAGCGATTGTCTAAGTTAGGCAGTTTGGCAATTTTTCTGCGGTTCATATCTAGGTGTTCTGCGCTATCAAAGTGCGCTTTCACAATGTTCGCATAGTTCTCTAGATCCCCGTCTAGCTCTTCGACCATCTCAACGATATTTTTTTGCTGATCTTCATGCTTCTTATCACTGCTTTGATTAGGCTGAACCAAAACAGACTCGACGTTTGCTTGCTGGATCATCCCCAGAGTTGAGGTCGGAGAGTTAGTATTACTCATCGGCTCAGCAAATTTTTCGTTGTGTTCATCGAGCAGTGCAGCTAACTCTGCTTGCTGCGCTTCTTCGGCTGAAGAGATTTCTGTTTCTTGTTTGTCGTCAACAACGGTAACGTCAATCGTATTTGGATAAGCTTGTGCACCAAAGAGTGTGGTTTTTAGCATATGTTCGCAGCTTGGATGAGCTGAATGGCTAAGGGTATCGAAACAAGCCTGTCGTATACTGGATTCGTAAAATGGATGGCCATTTTGTTCATCTTCACGATGAATGAACTTTTCTAGTAGAGTAAGTGAGTACTCTTCATGATCTTGAAATAGGGGAAGTTGACGAATGAGCTGGATCTGAACATGTGTTTCGGTTCTAAGGTCGGCTAAGTGAGTAATAAGACAATCAAGTAGTGTGCTTTTATGCTGGAAATTTAAGGTAATGCTATCCCAGTGTGATAAAAGAGCAGTGAGAGCGTGTGGGTTCGAACTGTTGGCTTTTTCTACTATTCGATCAATGTCATTCACACTAAGTTTCTGATTAAGGCACAGCTTTAATAGTTCTGGGTAGGCATTTGAAGAAGCATTTTCTAAATACCCAATGAGACGCCCGGTATCTAGGTTGTCTACTTGAGAAAAGCTATCCAAGGCCAAGATAGCTTGCTGTTGAACAAGTGTTGAGTCGTCTTGTAAGCATTTCACAATATCCCAGAAATACTCGCTCGCTTGTTTATTAGCTAGAGCAGCAATGGATGTTTTTCGAATAACAGCATCGTTATCGCGTAAATGTTTATACAGAAAAGCTCTCGCTATCTGGGCGTTGGAATGATTTAGTGACTTAAGCAATTTACGCTTTTTCATCAATGGAGCATTTGCTAGCTCTTCGATGATCCAGTCAGGATCTAGCTTCGCAATACCGTTGTAGATAAGCGCTTCAAGTTCCGGCTCTGGGTCAAGCTCAAGGATCTGTTTCAGTAACGGTAAGCTATTTTTCGTTGCATGTTCTACTAACACTGAGACTGCTTTTATTTGGATATCCCACCAATCGTCCCAATCACTTGCTAGCCCCCATTGGTCGTTTTGTTGTCTGCCAAGGGCAAAGTCCTCAAATAAGACTCTGACGCTTGCATTTGAAAAGTGGTGGCTAAGTGCATTCAACGCTGCTAGTCGAGCATCACCCTCTGGATGGTTTCTTGCTACATCTTCTAAAGCGGAAACATCACCACTATTTAGCTGGGCTAGCGCATTGACACAATCAACGACAACGTCTGGGTCGGCATGATATAAGCTCTTGTTAAGTTCTGCTTCGGCTGCTGTTATTTGACTTTGGCCAATTGCTCTTGCGCTGTAGCACTTCTGTGCTTCGTCACCGCTGGCGAGTAATTCGATGAGTAACGATTGAGATTTTTGGTTAGCGGCTTCGATTTCCACTTCTTTTAGTTCAACATCATGCATTCTCATATCCCTATACCTTGATTGGTCTGCTGTTACTTATATGTCACTAGCTCTCTTTGCTTATATGCATTTAAGCAGTTTCCATGCCTACTCTGTTGGTGGCTGTATATTTAAATGAAAACAACAACTTAGTTGGGTTCTGCTGCGTAATGGCATCGATACTGAAGCAAGATTTAACGTTTCGTTCAGATTCACTATTGAGAAATACCACAAAACGTTCAATTTCCACTGGTGAGATCTAGCTCACAGTGGCCGTAACTGGTTGTTTTTCCGGAATAAATGAGGCGATCAAAAGTTGGCTCAATTTATGCTCTAGCTAGCTTGGAAAAATATAAAAATGTTGCATAAGGAATTGGAACCGAGTGCAACGATAGCTGGAAGCTAAGGAGCATAACAATGAGAAAAATGCTAATCCTTGCTGCGACTGTAAGCCTCTCTTTTTCAACTTTAAGTCAAGCGGATACCAATCAGTTTGGACCGTTACCTGAAGTTAAAATAGATGCAGCAAAAGCAGAGTTGGGGAAACGCCTATTCTTTGATACTCGTTTATCGGGTAACACTGCGCTGTCGTGCGCATCTTGTCACAACCCAGGAAGTGGTTACTCATATCCAGAAGCATTGGCCCCCGCTTACACGGGAAGCAAAGGCTTTAGAAACGTGCCTACTTTAATTAATACAACCCACAAAAAAGTGTGGTTCCATGATGGTCGTATTGGAACTAACTTAAATGATGTAACGCGTGAAAACATTACCGAAGATTGGTTAATGAACATGGACATGCGTTTGATGCAAGAGCGTCTTAAACAAGACCCAACTTATGTGAAAATGTTTAAGGAAGCGGGTTACGGTGAGCCGTCTAATGGCAGTGTACGTAAAGCGATTCCTGAATACTTAAAAACTCTTACCTCGACATCATCGGCATTTGATACCCAGCAATTGAGTGATCAAGCGTCCGCCGGTTTTGCGCTATTTAAAGGTAAGGCAGGGTGTGCATCGTGTCATAACGGTCCGCTATTTACCGATCAAAACCCTTACAACACGGGTGTACCAGAAAACTTCGATATCTTCCGTGATCCTAGCCGTCACCATACGTTCATTGCATTTAACATGTTTATGGGTAATGAAAATTACATGAACCTAAAACGTGACGTTGGTGCGCATGTTCAGACGCACAAAGCAGATGGCACAGATATGGGTAAGTTCATCACTCCAACGTTGCGTGAACTCAAATACACCGCACCTTATATGCATAACGGGATGCTTGAGAGTTTGGCTGATGTCGTGGCGTTCTATAACCATGGCGGTGGTGATGATTCAAATAAGGATCCACGCATTAAGCCGCTTAATCTAACGTGGAAAGAGCAAAAAGCCTTGGTGGCATTCTTGGAGTCGTTGTCTGGTGAGCCATTGACGACTGAAAAGCATGTTTGGATGAAGTCTGACTACAACTATGAGCTGATCACTGATTGGCGCAATGTGAAGAATTAAGGAGGACAGCATGAAAACGAATGCAATCAGCTTGTCTGCAATGGCTGCGATGTTATTGACCATCACTGCATTGCCAGCTTGTGCGAAACAAGAAGCGAAAGAGGTTGAAACGAAAATAACGGCTGAAGAAGTAGCGGCAGCGTTACCTGCAATTGAGCTCGATGGGAAGCAGTATCCAGCATTAGCTCCGTTAGGTGAAGTTCCGACACCTTTAGATAACCCGACAACACCTCAAAAAGTGGCGTTAGGATATCAACTGTTTTTCGATGGCCGATTAGGTGGGGATATGTCGTCGCCATGTTCTGCTTGTCACAATCCTGCGCTGGGTTGGGATTTTCCAGCGGATCTATCACTTGGTTACCCTGGCACGGTTCACTGGCGTAACAGCCAGACCATTGTTAACTCGGCTTACTACCAAAAGCTGTTCTGGGCGGGATCTTCTAAGTCGTTAGAAGGTCAGGCGAAAAGTGCAGCAAAAGGTGGTGTAGCGGGTAACGGTGAAGACGACATTATGGAAGCGCGTTTGGCACTCGTGCCCGAATACGTCGAACAGTTTAATGACATCTTCGGTGATAACTATCCAAAAGTCAGTAATGCATGGAAAGCCATCGCAGCCTTTGAACGTACTTTGGTTCAAAAAGATACCCCATTGGACAAATACCTTCTCGGTGATAAATCAGCCCTGAGTGAGCAGCAACTTGCTGGTAAAACTTTGTTTGAAGGTAAAGCGAAGTGTATTGCTTGTCATAACGGTGCACTCGCATCGGATCAAAAAAACTACAACGTAGGTGTGCCAACAAACTTGCGCTGGGAAAACGATCCAATGGCACAAATTACTTTCCGTTACGAGCTATATGCTAAAGGCTCTAACGAGAAGATGTACCGTGAAACTAAGGCTGACCCCGGTATTTATTTCCGTGGTAAGCGAAAAAACATGAAAGGTAAATTCCGTACACCAAGTATCCGTTACACCAAATACACTGCGCCATTCATGCATAACGGAACCATTGCAACACTCTCTGATGTCGTGGATTTCTATGACCGTGGTGGTGTAGCCGCTGATGGTCGTTCAACGGATTTCCCTCAAACTAAGAGCCCGTTAGTGACACCTCTTGGGTTATCGGCAGAGGAAAAGTTGGATTTACTCGCGTTCCTCGATGCCTTCTCTGGAGAGAAGCTTGTTATGGACTATCCGGTAATACCTGAAGATAAACGTCTGTTCAGCGAGGAAGAGCTGATGGAGGTGAAAAAATGAGTATCGATCAAGATAAATCAAATAAGAAAGAGAGTGCGTCGGAACATCGCAAATGCATGATGTCACGAAGAGACTTCTTAATGTATTCAGGCGCAACTGCCGGAACGGCAAGTGTCATGTCATTAACGCTCTTCCCGGGTACAGCCCAGGCACAAGGAACTCAAGCTCGAGTTGTAGGTTACCCAAGAAAACTATTGGGCAAGTTAAGTGAGCTTAAAGAGAACGAACCTATGTATTTTAACTACCCAGACGATGGCCCTAATTCACAAGGTCTACTCGTTAAGATGGGTGTGCAGGCGGGTGGGGGTCTTGGGCCTAAGCAAGATGTTGTTGGCTTTTCATTAATGTGTACGCACCAAGGCGGACCTATGAATGGTCAGTACAAAGTCGTTGGCGAGCATCGTGTGTTAGGTCAGTGTCCTTTCCACTTATCGACCTTTGATATGCGTCGTCACGGCATTATCGTCTCAGGCCAAGCTTACGAAAGCTTACCTCAAGTGCTTCTTGAACTTGAGGGTGATGAGATCTATGCCGTGGGCATTATGGGGCTGCTATTTGGTCGAACGGATAACATCATTGCGATGCAGGAGGCGTAACAATGACCACTAACTTTTATATTCCAGAAGATCACGCTCCGCTTCCCCCTAAGAATGCCGATGTGATCACAACCGCTTGTGACTATTGTGTCGTTGCTTGTGGTTATAAGGTTTACCGCTGGCCGTTAGAGCAGGCCAATGGTGGACAAAAGGCTGATGAAAATGCATTTGGAATTAACTTTCCAAGTGCGCCTCTTCAAGCGTGGGTTGCACCTGCTCAGCATAATGTAGTAATGCACGAAGGCAAACCACATAACGTTATTGTTGTACCCGATAAAGACACCAAAGCCGTAAACAAAATGGGCGATTCGTCTATGCGAGGTGGCTTGTTGGCTCAAAAACTCTATAACCCGTCAACGGGTACACGTGACCGTTTGACTCAACCACTGGTTCGAATCGGTGGCAGCTTACAACCTGTACCTTGGGATTTTGCGTTAGATATCGCCGCAGAGGTTGGTCAGCATGTTATTGATACTCACGGTACTAATGCATATGGCGTAAAAACTTTCTCATATCAGTATATTGAGAATACCTACGCGATCACCAAGTATGCACTTCGCCATGTGAATACAGCTAACTTTACCTTCCACGATACCCCATCAGATGTAACGTCAACACCGGGTTTCCGTGACGCGGGTTTTGATAACTTTGGTCCAAGTTACGATGATTGGGGCGCTGCTGACACCTTGATGATTTGTGGTACCGACCCATACGAAACGAAAACCATTATTTTCACTCAGTTCATTATGCCTGCAGTTCAACGCGGTATGAAAACAGTCATGCTGAACCCACGTGAAACGGCTGGTATTGCGTGGCTTAAGAAACACGGTGGCTTGCATATCGACTTAAACCCAGGTTCCGATAACTTGGTTGTTGGGGCGATTATCCGAGTGATCCTAGAAAATGGCTGGGAAGACAGTGAGTGGATCCAAAACTGGGTAAACAATAAATGGGAATCCAGTTCCGGCTTTGGTCAAGGTACTCGTAACACACCTTGGCAATGGCGAACCACTTGGGGCAAGTTCCAAACCGATGGCTTAGAAGGCTACAAGAAATGGAACTTCGATCAGAAAGAGTTTGATCCAATCTACGCGGCTGGAATGGCCGGTATAGATGTCGATAAGATCTATAAAGCAGCAGAAATGTTAGCTAAACCAGTCGATGGCGTACGACCTAAAACCTCTATTGGTATCGAAAAAGGTTTTTACTGGTCTAATAACACGGGTAACACCAACGCTATCTCTTCACTTGCGACCATTGTTGGTGCGGGTGGACGGGAAGGTCGTGTTGTTGGTCGTTTCGGTGGTCACCAACGTGGAGGTCAATCAGGAGGTAAACTGCCAAGAAACAAGTCACCAGAGAAAGTACCAGGACGCCGTCGTCGTTCGATTGATACTGACCGTTATTTGTACTCAGGTCATACTCGGTTTGCGCATGTTATCGGCACAACGTGGATCCAAGCGATGTGTGGCAGCCAAGGTTTGCAGAAGAAATTCTGGGAGCTGGTTACTGCGAATCCACATCAGGTCTATAGCTACGATAAGCAAGAGATTATTGATACGCTGAAAAAACGAGCGGATTCAGGCGGTATGGTAGTTATTAACCAAGATATCTATCTGCGCGATCCTATTGGAGCCAAATTTGCGGACATCGTTTTTCCAGCAGCAACATGGGGTGAAGAGGATTTCATGCGTGCTAATGGTGAACGACGTTTACGTTTGTACCAGAAATTTGCAGATGCGCCGGGTCATGCAAAACCAGATTGGTGGATCATTTCCCAACTAGCGACCCGTATGGGTTATGACGGTTTTGATTGGAATAACTCGAACGACGTGGCTGAGGAAGCGTCTCGCTTTAGCCGCGGTAGTCGTAAAGACTTCCATATGATCAAAGTGGCTGCTCACGCAGAGGGTAAAACTCTGCATGAAAAGCTCAGAGAATATGGGACGGATGGTATTCAAGGGCCGGTGTTCTATAACTACGACACCAAAGAGCTGGTTGGCACCAAGCGTCTACATGACACTGAAATGACTCAAGCGGAGTTAGATAAAAAAGGGTTAGCGGATGGCCCGCAAGGCGCCAATGTATTGAAGAAACAGCTCACCGGGTTTAACAGCCAAACAGGTAAGGTCAATCTGCAGAAACACCCTTGGGATCTGTTTAGTGATTTTTATGCATGGCTGCAACCGAAAGAAGATGAGTTGTGGTTCTCGAACGGTCGAATCAATGAGATTTGGCAGTCAGGTTTTGATGATGTTGAGCGCCGTGCTTACGTTATTCAACGTTGGCCTGAGAACTGGGTTGAGATACACCCTGAGGATGCCAAGAAACGAGGTATCGAATCTGGTGATCAGGTGATGATGTACTCTGATCGTGTCGCTAACTTCAAAGACACTATTTTGGGTGTTCATGGTGACGACTTCCAGTTCAGTAGCCTGATGAAAAATGGGCATATTAAATTGGATAAGGCCGCTGTAACTGCTGTTGCTATCGTGACTCCAGCCGTTAAGAAAGGCGCGCTTTATGCCAATATGATTGATATGCGCCAACCCTCTAACTCGCTGACAACACGTGTTGTTGACCAAATCAGTGGCAACTATAACTTTAAGATCGGGGTCGCCAATATTAAGAAGCTTGGTGAATCCAAATATAAAAATGAGTTCCGTGCATTCTCGTTTGCACCAAGGAATATCGTTTAATGAAGGTACATAGCTAAAGGGAGGCGCCGAATGTGTAGGGCATTCGGTGCTTTTTCTTTTTTGGATTCAATAATTAAATGTTGTCTAAATAATAAAAGAGACAAGGAGAAATCAATGAAAAATGGTCTAGCCTTAGTAATCGCAGCGTCTGTTCTTGGGCTTGCAGCTTCGGGTTCAGCGATTGCAGCAGACGCCAGTGCAGGTAAAGCAAAGGCGGGCACTTGCATAGCGTGTCATGGTGCAAATGGCATTTCACCAATGGATTCATATCCAAATCTAGCGGGTCAAAAAGCAGGGTATTTAGTCAAGCAGATGAAGGCGTTTAAAGACGGCAGCCGTAAAGATCCAACTATGAACGCAATGGTCGCTGCATTAAATGACGATGATATAGCCAATATTGCGGCGTTCTATGCTGAGATGAAATAAGCCATTACTTCATCATGTAGTTTAAGTGTCTTGGCAGCTTTGTGGTGAAGCTGCCTTTTTTATTGTCTTTCTTCATCTTCCACAACAAATATCCTTTTGCTAGAATGCCGCCTCAAATTTGTAACCTGTTTTGATATGCTCAAGCAGTGTGTCACCAAAGCCACTTGTAGGCTGTAGAGATCAATTATGACAAAATCACGCGTTACCATTGGGCTGACTAACCCTAAAAGCCCATCAAATGTCGGTGCAGTAATGCGTGCAGCAGGGTGCTATCAAGCGGACGAGGTTCAATATACCGGTCAGCGCTATGAAAAGGCCTCTAAGTTTCAAACTGACACAAAAAACATAACCAGTAAGATCCCATTGAATGGCGTGGATTCGTTTCTTGATAATCTATCAGAAGAGACTCACATTGTTTGTGTGGATTTTGCAGAAGGTGCAACACCACTACCTGAGTTCGATCACCCTGAGAATGTGATTTATATTTTTGGTCCTGAAGATGGTTCAATTTCTCAAGACGTAGCAGATAGAGCGCATCATGTGGTTTACGTACCAACCATTGGTTGCATGAACTTAGCCGCTTCGGTCAATGTTCTGCTATATGACCGCCTTGCTAAGTCGTCTACCATGGATACGAGTGATACGTTAATTAAATCAAGCCGTGATAATCGCAATCACCTTGTTGTGAAAGGCTAACTCGCGAAAATAGATATAATGTCGCCAAACGTAATCGCCGAGTACAACTTACTCGGCTGATTGAAAGAAAGTTTTAGCCAGTTCATCACACCACTTTTTAATGTGTTGAATGGTACTGCTCTGTTCTTGACCTATCTGATGGAAATAGCCAAACCCAATCTTTACATCGTTAGCTAAAATATTGCTCTCTAACTTTGTCAACTTCACTTTATTCACTTCATCGTTTGCATAATCATTGGGTAAGATCGCCCAGCCATCGTTTTGTAAAAGGTGGACAATAAGACGATTGCTGCTGACCTGCCGTGTCTGAGATGAGAACTCTTTTATAATGCCATCAGCCTCCCATGCATTTTCGCTAAGGTACTGAGTCTCAAATTGCCCATCTTCAAGTGTAAACACAGTTTTGTTCGCTAATCGGGAATGTTTGCCGACATACAAGCCGTAGGATATGTACCCAAGCAATGTAAATTGCAAAGGGTATTCAGGTTCAACTCGATTTCGGGTCGGTAAAATAGCGAAATCTAATGTTCCTTTCGCAATTAAAGGAACACCCTTTAGGCGAGTGGTTTTTCTCCAATGTACAGTTAGGTGTGGATACTTGCCATGTAGTCTTCGTTCTAGCTCCGCAATAAACTCGAACGGAAAGTCAGCGTCATATCCAATATTGATGATGCTTTTAGGCGTGGTGTATATAGATTTACTGTATTCGGTCAGCTTGGAGTTCTGTCTAAGAACTAAGTAAGCCTGTTTCACTAATTCAGTTGCGTAGGGAGTGGGGTGAGCTTTTCTCCCTTGGATCTCAAATAAAGAGAAACCAAGGTTGTCCTCGTATGATTTAACCAACTCTCTAATTGTAGTTCGGTCTTTATTTAGCTTACGCCCCGCAGCGCTATACGATTTTTGCTCAAAAACGGCAATGAAAGCGTGAAGTTGCTCTAAAGTATGCATGAATTGCCCTCTCTTGAACGTAATACCCCTGCATAAGTGGGTTTTAATGTTGAATCATTCGAATCATAATTGCGAGCGATTTTTATTTTAGCTGGAATGGTATTGTGTCGACTTCTTATTTAGCAGAGCAAAAAAACAGGTGGTTTGATAAGGCATTACTCGTCAGTATATTGAGTATTGCGATTCCTGTTACCTTGCAAACCATCCTTTTTTCAAGCAAGGGATTGATTGATCTGATTATGATCGGTCAGTTGTCTGAGCAGGATATTGCAGCCGTCGGTGTGGCGGGTCGTGCTTTGTTTGTCGCAACGATATTATTGTCGGGTGTTACAACGGGTGGGGCGATGCTAGCCGCGCAATATTTTGGTGCCAAAGACTACCTTGGTGTTACTCGTAGTATTGCGCTGAGTTGGATGATGGCATCGGTTGCCGCTCTTATACCATTAAGCCTGTTTTGGCTGGTTGGTGATTTTATCATTGGGCTCTCTTCTTCATTGGAGCTTGTTCAGCAACTCGGTCATGAATATCTTCAAATCACCGGATTGAGTCTTTTTTGTGTCGCCTTTTCGGGCAGCATCGCGGCGGGTCTGCGTTCAGCTCATCAAGCGTCTACGAGCACATGGCTTAGTGGGATTGGTGTAGGTCTTAATATCTTTTTAAACTGGGTACTGATCTTTGGTCATTTTGGAACTCCAGCTTTAGGTTTGAAAGGGGCGGCTATTGCAACGGTGATTAGTAGCGTCTTAGAAGTATTGATTACCATTGCCTACCTGCGTTATCGCAAGCACATATTGTGCTTTGGGATTAAGGACTTAAAAGCCGCACTTTGTTCAAAGCGCATTCGTCAGTTTACAAAGCTCGCATTTCCAACAACGGTGAATTTCCTATTATGGTCAGCGGGCTTATTTGCATATACCGCCATTATGGGTAGAAGTGGTGAACAGGGGTTAGTGGTATTTGCTGTTATCACGCCAATTGAGGCGTTTTCACTTAGCTTCTTGGTTGGTATTGCAAATGCGTCTTCTGTCATTGTTGGCAATCAACTTGGTGCTAACAAACCAGAAGCGGCTTATTCGTTGGCGATACAATTTACCATCATTGCATTTTTTGTCACCGTAGCAGTTTCTCTCGGACTGTACCTTTGTAAAGACCTAATTCTTGGAATGTTTGGGGCATTAGAAGAGGACACAAGGCAGTTAGCTGACAAGTTCTATTCCATTCTTTGTATTGGTATTATTTTGCGATCTCTTCCGACGACAATGGTTGTTGGAGTCTTACGTGCTGGTGGGGATGTGAAGTTCTGTTTGTATCAAGATTTGTTTACCCAATGGCTGTTTGGCATTCCGCTAGCTGCGATTGGCGCGCTTGTTTTAGGGTTTACCCCCGATATTGTCTTTGCAATGTTCTTCCTAGAAACAATATTTAAATGGTTTGCTTGTATCTACCGATTCCGTAGCAAAAAGTGGATTAATTGTTTAGCAGATTAATTGTTTAGCAGATTAATTGATTATTAGATTGAATTTATAAGGTTATTACTATGAATATTATGAGTTTATATGAAGCGTATGGTGTGACGATTGCGTTTGCTGTGTTTTTGGCAATCTATGTATTTATCCATATCAAGTACATTCGCCATCATGAAGCGCATAAACGCTTCTTAGCTGCACTGTGGGAGCTGATGAAAAACACTATTCACGGTGAGCATATCCGTACCATGGGCTACAAGCACGAAAAAGAGCAACAAAAAAGCGGTGAAAAAAGCTAGCCTTATCAACGTATGTTTGTGAACAAGAGTTTGAAACAAAGCCCCAGATAATCGCTTATCTAGGGCTTATTGGATTTATCAGCTATTACGGCTTTCGCGGTATTTATATTGATAATCAACTTCCACAACTGCGCGGTATTGTATTTTTCCACGCTCCTCAGAAAATTCTTCGATGGTTACCTTTGTGTTCGTGACCTTTACCGTTGGGCGCTGAACATTGTTTTCATAAATCGGCAACTCTTGCATAAGTTGATTAGTTGGCATTACTTTGAACTCGTCCATGAGATCATACCCTGCGTGATAGGCTTGCTCTTGGGTTGCAAACGCATCTGTTTTGAACTTGCTTTCAGAAGTTTGAGTGTTCACTGCAGCAAAGCTGGTTGAGCTAACCATAAGTGTTGCGATAAGTAGGATTTCTTTTTTCATCATAATTCTCCGGTTAATTCCTCTGTCTACAAGATAAGAGGGGAATGTCCAATGAGTTGGCAAAATTGATACTACGCATTGCTTTGTAAGGGGTCAGTCAAGTTAAGTAAGGTTTCATCTAGTTTTGGTAATGGGTTTACTGACATTGATTGCCTGTATGTTAAAGAGTTGTGTGCACAACAGTGAATGTCAGCATGGCAACAAAATTAGGAATGTAGTTCATTAGAAGTTGGTGATAGATGATTTACGTATCGTGAGATATGCGACTTTTGTTATCGAAGAAAACGTATCTAGCGTAATCACTCGCTAACTTACACAGGTTTATGCCGAGTGATAAATTGTGACATGGATTGTTATTTTATCTCTTTGAGTTACAATGCGCGTTCGTATTTTTTTAGGTACATTCGTATTTGTATCGACATCAATATTGAACTCTAATTTAGACATGTTTTGTTGCTAACAAAACATATTACTGAACATGTGTTGCTTGGTATGCAACACCACTGTAAAGGACAAACAATGCCTATTATTACTCTTCCTGACGGCAGTCAGCGCCCATTTGAAAACCCTGTATCAACTTTAGACGTTGCTCTATCTATCGGACCTGGTCTTGCTAAAGCAACCATCGCCGGTCGTGTAGATGGTAACCGTGTTGATGCTTGTGATCTTATTGAAAATGACGCTAGTCTAGAAATCATCACAGCTAAAGATGAGAAAGACGGTCTTGAGATCGTTCGCCACTCATGCGCTCACTTACTGGGTCACGCTGTAAAGCAACTTTTCCCAGAAGCTAAAATGGCGATTGGTCCGACAATCGACAATGGCTTCTATTACGATATCGATTTAGAGCACTCTTTAACGCAAGACGATCTAGATAAGATCGAAAAGCGTATGAAAGAGTTGGCTAAGACCAAATATCAAGTTGTTAAAAAGACAGTCAGCTGGCAGGAAGCACGCGATGCGTTTGAAGCTCGCGGTGAAACGTACAAGATTGAAATCTTGGATGAGAATGTTTCAAAAGACGATCGTCCAGGTCTTTACCACCATGAAGAATACATCGATATGTGTCGTGGTCCACATGTTCCACATATGGGTTTCTGTCAGCACTTCACTCTACTTAACGTAGCGGGTGCTTACTGGCGTGGTAACAGCGACAACAAAATGCTTCAACGTATCTACGGTACAGCATTCCACGATAAGAAAGCACTTAAGGCGCACTTAACGCGTCTTGAAGAAGCTGCTAAGCGTGACCACCGTAAGATCGGCAAGCACTTAGACCTTTTCCACATGCAGCAAGAAGCGCCGGGTATGGTCTTCTGGCATCATAATGGTTGGTCTATCTTCCGTGACCTTGAAGTATTTATTCGTGAAAAACTGACTGAATACGATTACCAAGAAGTAAAAGGTCCATTAATGATGGATCGTGTTCTTTGGGAACGTTCTGGTCACTGGGACAAATACGCTGATGCGATGTTCACGACTAACTCTGAGAACCGTGAATACGCAATTAAGCCAATGAACTGTCCTGGTCACGTTCAGATTTTCAACCAAGGTTTGAAGTCTTATCGCGATCTACCGCTACGTATGGCTGAGTTTGGCTCATGTCACCGTAACGAACCATCAGGTGCACTACACGGTATTATGCGTGTACGTGGCTTTACTCAAGATGATGCACACGTATTCTGTACTGAAGAACAAGTACAGCAAGAAGTGAAAGCGTGTATTGAGATGGTTTACGATACTTACACAACGTTTGGTTTTGAAAACATTGTTGTGAAACTATCTACTCGTCCTGAACAGCGTGTTGGTTCTGATGAAATGTGGGACCGTGCTGAGGCCGATCTAAAGCTTGCTCTAGAATCGATGGATATCGCTTTCGAAATCCAAGAAGGTGAAGGCGCATTCTACGGACCGAAAATTGAATTCACACTGCATGATTGTTTAGACCGTGCATGGCAATGTGGTACAGTTCAGCTTGATTTTGCATTACCAGAACGTTTGGGTGCAACTTATGTGGGTGAAGACAACGAGCGTCACACGCCAGTTATGATTCACCGTGCAATTTTGGGTTCTCTTGAGCGCTTCATCGGTATTCTTATCGAAGAATACGCTGGCTTCTTCCCAACTTGGTTGGCGCCAGAACAAGCTGTTGTCATGGGAATTACTGACAAACAAGCCGAATATGTGCAAGAAATTACAAAAAAACTGCAAAAAAGTGGATTTAGAGTAAAAGCGGACTTGAGAAATGAGAAGATAGGCTTTAAAATCCGCGAACATACTTTGAAACGTGTACCGTTCATGTTGGTTTGTGGTGACCAAGAAATGGAAGCCGGTGAAATCGCAGTTCGTACTCGTAAAGGCAAAGACCTAGGCAAATTTAAAGTGGATGACTTTATTTCATACATCCAAGCCGAAGTTTCAAGCCGTAAGCTCAATCTGGAGGAATAGCTATTAAAGGCGGAAGACGTGGCCAACAACCGGCCAAGCAAAACCAGCACCGTTTAAACGGTGACATTCGTGGCGTTCGTGAAGTTCGTCTAACTGGCGCTGACGGCGAAGCCGTTGGTGTAGTATCAATTGCTGAAGCACTTGAAGCTGCTAATGAAGCTGGTATGGATCTCGTAGAGATCAGCCCTAACGCCGAGCCGCCAGTCTGTCGTGTGATGGACTACGGTAAGTTCCTCTTCGAGAAGAGCAAAGCTGCGAAAGAGCAGAAAAAGAAGCAAAAGCAGGTCCAGATTAAGGAAATAAAATTCCGTCCTGGGACTGATATTGGAGACTATCAGGTAAAACTACGCAACCTGACTGGTTTCCTAGAAGACGGCAACAAAGTGAAGGTAACAATTCGCTTCCGTGGCCGCGAAATGGCCCACCAAAGCATCGGTGTTGACGTTCTTAATCGTTTGAAAGCGGATACTGAAGAATTTGCAGTAGTCGAATCTTTCCCAACGAGAATAGAAGGTCGCCAGATGATTATGGTATTGGCGCCGAAAAAGAAGTAATTAAAGGCCTTACAAGTAACTAAAATGCATCTGCTGTTTCAGTGGATGTGTTTTGTTCGCCCTGATTACTATGTTATTAACTACTCAACAATGCGGAGTTATTCATCATGCCTAAGATGAAAACCAACAAAGGTGCTGCTAAGCGTTTCCAGAAAACTGCTGGTGGTATTAAGTTCAAGCACGCTGGTAAACGTCACATCCTGACTAAGCGTACTACTAAGAACAAGCGTCAACTACGTCCGAATGCAATCCTTCCTAAATGTGAAGTGGCTGCTGTTCTACGTATGATGCCATACGCTTAATTCTTTTTAGTTTAATAATCGTTTATTTAGGAGAAGCATAATGCCTCGCGTAAAACGTGGTGTACAAGCTCGTGCACGTCATAAGAAAGTTCTAAAACAAGCTAAAGGTTACTACGGAGCACGTTCACGTGTTTACCGCGTAGCTTTCCAAGCAGTTACAAAAGCTGGTCAATACGCATACCGTGACCGTCGCAACAAGAAACGTCAATTCCGTCAACTTTGGATTGCTCGTATCAATGCTGCGTCTCGTCAAAATGGTCTGTCTTACAGCCGTTTCATCAACGGTCTTAAGAAAGCGTCTATCGAAATCGATCGTAAGATCCTTGCTGATATCGCTGTATTCGACAAAGCTGCTTTCGCAGTACTAGTTGGAAAAGCTAAAGCTGCTCTTTAATTAGCAGTTATAGTTACGAAAAAGGAGAGCCTCGGCTCTCCTTTTTTATTGCGTCAAATATCTTCCTAAGAGCATGATCCACAACAGCCTGTTGGAGAGTCGTGCTTTGTTTTTTTCTCCTCTTTAGTTTCTTCAACTGAACGATTCTCTGCACTCGCTTCTTGTGTTTGAACTGCTTTAGCTTCTTCGTCTTTTCCTGAAAATATCTTTTTAATAGAAAATGTCATTTATGATTTCCTGTCTATCTTGATTAAGTAGCCAATTTACTCAATACAGTATCAGAGTGATTTAGTCAGGTATTTGCGCCTAATCAATTTAAACCCAAAACATTCCTAGCCGTGATGATTCTTCTTTATGTATCTCCTATCTCGATATATTGCCAAATCTACGTAGGTGAGGATAATGCCTTATCCAATTACGTCTATGGCTGTTGTTTAAAATGCGACTTGATAAATTTGTTTGTAAAAGTACTGAACTCACTAGAAGTGAAGCCCTAGAGCAGATCCATTCAGGGGCCGTTTGTGTTAATGATAACGTGACGACCGACGAGGCAATCCAAGTCCATGAAAATAATGAAATTAAAATGAATGGCATTCGATTGGAAGCTCGCGACTTTCGATACATCCTCATGAACAAGCCTTCAGGAACGATATGTTCAAATATTGATGAAGCGTATCCCTCTTTATTCAATTACATAGACGTCGACAAAGCATCTGAGCTTCACATTGCGGGGCGTTTAGATGCGGATACGACAGGGTTAGTGCTGATTACAGATGATGGAAGGTGGTCGTTTAATATCACAGTACCGAGTAAATTGTGTAAAAAGGTTTATCGGGTTAGTTTGTCTAAAGCCATCGCTGAAGATGTTGCACATAAGTTTGAACAGGGCATTAAACTACAAGGAGAGAAGCACCTGACTGCTCCGGCGACCTTAAGGGTGATTAGTCCTCAAGAGGTGTTACTAACCATAACGGAGGGAAAGTTCCACCAAGTAAAGCGTATGTTCGCGGCGGTTGGTAATCGAGTTGTTTCACTACATCGCGAAAGCATTGGCGAGGTCTTGCTTGATGTGGGTGTTGGTGAATGGCGATATTTGACGTCGGATGAAGTAAAGTCGTTTAATAATCATAATAGTTAATTTAAACAGTTATGAAAACGAACTTCGAATTAGTCGTCACTTTGGAGTACTATGCAGCAATTGAGTTAATAGTAGATACTTATGACCATACCGATTAAAAACATAATTCAGGAAGAAGATAAAGCACCAGAGATTTTATGCTCAAACTGCCAAGCGTGTTGCTGCCGTCTCGAGGTAATGATCCTTACAGATACTGGAGTTCCAGAAGAGCACATTGCTTATGATCAGTGGGGTGGTGAGACGATGCTCCGCCTTGATGACGGGTGGTGCTCTGCGGTCGACCGTGAAACGTTAATGTGCACGATTTATGAGAACCGACCTTTAATTTGTCGAGAGTTCGAAATGGGTTCATATGAGTGTCGTGACGAAAGAGATGAATTACTCCCCCCTACGTAAAATTAAGTGCCTAAGAGTAGTTAGCACTTATCGATAATCAATGCTTAAAGATTTAATAGGGGCGTAAAGGCAAGTCTGCTAGAATCCTCCGCTCTTCCAGTAATCGTATTGATTGCACTGGGCTTACCTAAGACTAGGAACTATTTTGACCAATAATGATATTGTGCGCCGTATTCGCTACACATTCAATTTTAAGAACAGCTCGATGATTGAGATCTTTTCTCTAGCAGACATTGAAGTGACGGAAGAGCAAGTTGTAGGTTGGTTGAAAAAGGAAGAAGACGAGTCATATATCAAGCTTGAAAATACGGATCTGTCTTCGTTTTTAAATGGTCTAATTAACTTAAAGCGTGGTAAGCGTGAAGGGGAACAGCCAAAGCCTGAAAGTAACTTAAACAATAACATGGTGTTTCAGAAGTTACGTATCGCCCTGAACTTGAAGGCGGAAGATATCATAGAGATCTTACAGCTAGTTGATTTCCGATTGAGTAAGCATGAGCTAAGCTCGTTTTTCCGTAAACCGGATAATAAGCACTATCGTGAGTGTAAAGATCAGATTCTGAGAAACTTCCTGATGGGTGTACAACGCCAATTACGTCCAGAAGACAAGAGTGAGTTCCAAGACTAATACCGCTTTCCAGTGAGCAGTCGAGATTCTTTCACCTGTTAGATAAAAGGCTAGATTCTTTATTTTTTGAGTCTAACTTTGTGTACCGCTCACAAATTTCCCCGCGTTTAATCCACACTCCCAGTATCAGTCACTACACTCCTATTAATTAGGGAGTAATCAGAATGTCTGAGCAACTGAAAATCATCGCAACGTTAGAGAGCTACGCACAAGCTTATTGCAATAAAGATATAAGCGCATTGATGGATGTCTTCGATAAAAGTGAAAGTATCTCTGTTATTGGGACAGGAGCCGATGAACTATGTACCGGAACCGGAGCGGTTAGAGGCCTCTTTTTAAGAAACTTCTCTGAAGCAACGGCGACTAAGTTTGAATGGAAGTGGTGTGACGTTATTGTGAGTGATGATCATGCTGTGGTTGCTCAAACACTCATTATTCATTTAATGGCTGGCAATGAGTTATTACAAGTACCGGTAAGGTGGACAGTGACTCTTAAAAAGGCTGAACGATGGTTATGGATTCATCGTCATGCATCTACGGCAGCAGGCTCTCAAGAAGAGGGAAGTGCGTATCCGACAGTAACGAGCTGAAACACTATGAATTGACCCGACCATTTCTTACTAAAGCTCGGCGAACATTTTTGCATAACTTACCAAAGCGATCTAATTCGTCAAAACCTGGTGATATCCCTCGATTTATTTGATGCTGCCAATACGACAACTCACCATCAACCAACTCCATCAACTTTTTAGGGCAGCCCATACAGCTGTTGTCGACACCACAGACAAATGTATCAGATTGATAGAGTGGGAACTCAGCTGTAACAGCGTCGATAATTTGTTGCATAGCATCAATTCTGTTTGGCTTGTTTGTCATAATAAACTCTTCACTAGCAAGTTGGTTATTTTAGTCCCAATATCCTCAATGCCAACCCCTAAAAAGGGTTAATCAATGTGACCTAATAGAGCCCGTATATAGACATATTTCGCCGCTACGACTAAATTTCGAGTATGGAGGGATTTATGAACAAATCAAAGCACACAATAGGCTCAGATTTGGAGACTAATAATATAGATTCTCCCTGTATCCGGCATTGTTGTCTAAATGAAGACGATGTTTGTTTAGGCTGCTATCGAACATTGGAAGAAATACTTGCTTGGAACTCAATGACACCGATAGACAAACAACAGGTATTAACACTCTGTAAAGACAGGAAAAAACCTTCAAATCGGCTGTAAATATATAAAAATAAAAGAATGCCACTCATATAACGATCTTGGTTCAGCTTAATGGATTGATTCTCATGGGGTTATTTACAGTGAGTGATCTTAATTCAATTAAAACTGGTTAGTATGAGGTTTGGGTTGTGAAGCTCAACTAATCACGAATTACAAAATAGATAGTTATATCAATTCAGTGTCAACTCGATGCGATCCGCATATGCATCTATTGATTTCATCCGACTCACTTATCCTTTGTTATAAATATTTATAGTCTTTTAGTTCTTATCTATTCACCCCTTTGATATCTAATTAAGTTCGGCTTTAGTATCTCCGTTATGTATTACATGAAATTAGATATAACAAAAGTGAGATAGATAAAGATGAATTCGATACAAATGAAAGGTGCTGCGTTAATAGCCAGTGCTATGCTCGCATTAACGGGTTGTAACTCTTCTGATACTACCGACACAGTTAATAGCCCCAATCCACCTTCTACGCCTGCACTAACCGAACTGGTAGTTACAGTAGATGCTTCGTATCTTCTAAAAGGTACGAAACGTACAGTCATTAATCCTGGCGTTAATGTATTAGTAGCTTCGACTGGTACATTATCAGATGGCAGCAAAACTAATGTTACTCATGAAGTGCAATGGAAGCTTAATGATGAGGATGTCGCTTTACACCAAGGTACAATTCATATTCCTAACGATTCTTCTGGCGTAGTAACTATAAGTTCAAATCACGACAGTATTGAATCTAATGTCGTGTCATTGAACATTAACTCGTTTCCAATTGAATCCGTTTCGATCGTACCCAATGGACAATATCATTACCAAGGTTCAATGCAGCAATACGCTGCTTATGGGCATTATTCCGATGGAACATCTGCAGATATTACTCCTCAGGTTCATTGGGAGAGTTCAAACAACACGAGCACAGTGATTAATGAAGACGGTTTTGCCTTTTCTATAAGCTCAGGCAGTAGTGATATTGTCGCTAAAATAGAAGGTGTTTATAGTGATCCTGTCTCTCATGTCGCTGAAGAAGAACAGGTTCAGACTGATTCAGATGTAGTTGGTGTTGTTATTTCAAATGGTCACGCGGTGATTGAAGTTGAGAATACATTTAACTATCGCGCAGTTGCAGGCTTCACTAACGGAGATCTTCGTTATGTTACAGATGAAGTAACTTGGCACAGCAGTGACTCGTTAGTTGCGAGCATTGAAGAAGGTGGTCAAGCAACAGGTATCAAACCGGGCACGATCGAAATTTCAGCATCACTTGAAGACAAAGTAAGTGACTCTGGCACTTTGATCGTTTTAGGCGATGCAATTCACGACTCGATTGCTGAGCTATTCGTGTCACCGGATAATGCGACGATTGCTGAAGGCGATAGCCGCCGATATGTGTCTCGAGTAATCTATCATGACGGCTCAACTGCCAATGTGACAGACATTGTTGGCTGGGTAAGCACTAATGAAAACGTAGCGAGCATGTCATCAAAAGGGTTTGCTACAGGGGTTAGTCAAGGCTCTACACAAGTTTATGCAACTTTAGACGGCTATGAAGGTAAACCAGTTAGCTTGTTTGTAAGTAATAGTGCTATTGACGACATTACCATTGAAATTGACACGCATAACATGCGAGTTGGCACTACAAAGCAGTTAAAAGCGTTTGCCCATAACTCAGATGGTACTTCAGAGGATATTACAGATATCGCTAGTTGGACAGCAGGTAACCCTAGCTTGTTAACAGTTACAAATGACGGATTAGCTTCTGCTCATGATGCTGGCTTTACGACCGTTTACGCCGCTCTAGATGGTGCGAGGAGTTCATCGCTACCTATGTATGTTAACGATTCCGATATCCTAGATCTTGTATTGAATCCGGGCAAACCAATTATGGAAATCGGCGCAACTGTACCCGCTAAAGTAACGGTATTTTACTCAGATTTTAGTTCCGAAGAGGTACAGGATGGTGTGACATGGGTAAGTAACAACAGAGATGTTGTGACCGTTACAAGCTCTGGCATGTTACAAGCACAAGGTACTGGGACCGCTGAGGTTACGGCAATGTTCGAACATGCCCACAGTGATCAACCTATCCAAGTAACGGTTAAGTAACACAGTGTAATATTTATATAGCCATACTCTCAGTGAGTATGGCTATTTTTACTTAACGTATATCCATGCTGTTTAAGTGAGTATCCAGCCCTGCATTTCGAGGATCAAACTGAAGCGTTTGAGTCGGGAATGCAATGTCAGCCTCATGTTTATGGACGATAGCCAATATCTGCATTAACACGTTCTGTTTCACTTCATGGTAACGAATCCAATTGACCGTTTTGGTAAATGTATACACCATTAAATCGAGTGAAGATGGACCAAACGCATTAAAGTTAACAATTAATGTTTGTTGATTATCAATATCAGGATGGTTTTGAAGCATTGATTTTATCTCAGCGACAATGAGTTCCAAGCTTTTGCTGTCTTTGTATCGAATACCAATATCTTCTTTGATGCGTCGGTTGAGCATTCGAGACGGATTTTCAACCACGATGCTGCTGAATACGGAATTTGGAACATAAAGAGGGCGTTTATCAAAAGTTCGAATTATCGTCATTCTCCAACCAATACGCTCTACCGTTCCTTCAATTTGACGATCTGGAGAGCGAACCCAATCACCTACTTTAAATGGGCGATCAAAGTAAATCATCATCCCACCGAAAAAGTTCGATAGTAAGTCTTTGGCTGCTAGACCAACAATCAAGCCACCTACACCACCAAACGTCAAAAGACCAGATAAGCTCAAGCCGAAGGCTTGCATGGTCGTAAGTAGTCCTATGGTGACAAAAAATAGTCGAGCTACCTTTGCGATTGCTTGAACAGTCGTTTCATCGCGTTTCTTTTGACTTAAAACATAATGTTCAACGTTGTGTATGAATCGTAATGTAATCCAAACAAAAATACTGATGACCAAAATGAGCTTTAACGTATTCAGCCAATTTAGCTGACTATTAAAGTGATCTTGCAGTAAAACACCAAGTGAAATGGTCGCGGGCCAACACCAAATTAGGGTGCTAATCGGTGTTTTTAGTGCACTTAGAGTTAAATTATCCCACTGGAAAGAAGTTTTTTCTGTGAGTGCTTCTAAACGAGTATACGAGATACGCCACGCTACCCACGCCACCAAACTAGCAGCAGTAATAAAGTAAATACTGTTTCCTTCACTTTGCAGTAATGCTTGAGTAAAGATCTGAATTTGAGTCAGGAATCCATCCATAGGAATATTCTATATTGGTAAATAACGGTATTAATTATAAAACGTTCTCAAGGTTTTAAAAATCAAACAATTAACATAAAGAGAAATTAGTGTGATTGTTTAGAAGGGAGGAGGGAAAAAGAGAGGTTTCATGTGAATGAGACTGAATAATGCTGAAAATATGTTTCAAATTCACATTTTAGTTAATAGTTATATTGATCACACAGATATGGAGTTGGGCTATTTTTTGCTATTAAAGTGCTCAGATAGCGCGGCTCGCCGATTTTTACCGACCCCCGCACTATCACTATCGACGGTATGCTCATAGCCTTGTTTGATAAATCGCTTTATTGGGCCGCTTGGGTGAACACGTTTAATTTGTGGGGAATTAGGCGTTCCAGACAGTTGATAGATGAACTCACCTTGACCAGTATTGAGGTTGATTTCTTTACCGTCAAAATTAAATGTAGTGGTAATCAATCGTTTGTTGCGAAAAACGCCGTCAGCGGAGAGCGTGAGAATGTCTGTATCGTATTTAGGTGAGCCAATCTCTATCCAGCTGCCATAGACATGTTCGGGATTCACGTACTCTTGGTAGCTAAAATAGGTTAGCGAACCAAACGAAATGCCCAGAATTGTTAAGACTGTAAATAGGGCACTTCTAATGAACTGCTCTCTTGTCATCATGGACTTATGTTTTTGTTTTGGGGATGTTTTTGCTGGACGTTTCCCGCGGACCACAGCCATTAGTTTTCCTATAAATATATTTGATTGAAAAGTTAGGTTGTACTATCTGTGAGGCTCAATCAAACGGTGGATGAAAAAGTATGATCTTTAGCCCAAATGAACTAGTTAAATGATAGGTCTAAAGTTAAGTTTTGTCTGAAGACATTAGCACAGGTTATCAGTTTGCAACGACGTGAACAGCATAAGAATCTGATTGTTGTATTAAAACTCTCTTGAGATTAATTTCGTTTTTGGTTAAAACATTAATCTAAGCAGTTAAAGGCGGTATGCCTTTATGGTATTGAATGATTATAGGGAAGTAACAATGAATACAGATACGCAAATAAACGTAAATGAGTATTTTGAAGGAAACGTTAAGTCATTGGGTTTTTCTCAACAAGAAGCTCAAAGCAGTGTTGGTGTAATGGCAGTAGGCAGCTATACGTTTGGTACAGCAGCAGCAGAAAAAATGACGGTTGTTAAGGGGGGATTGACAATTAAACGTGTTGACGACAACGATTGGGTCACGTTTTCTGATGGTGAGTCATTTGACGTCATTGCTGATTCGTCGTTTGATGTAAAAGTGTCAGTGCCAACTGCCTACCTATGTGAGTATTTATAGCTTATGTTTAGATGCCCAAAGAACAGATCTGTTCTTTGGGTTACTCCGCATAGAGCATAGTCATGAATAATCTGGTCATGGATAATAGTTCGACTTGGCGAGAAATTTGCTAGGTATCAAGGATTACCTGTTGAAAACATGAGCTAATTAACGTTGTTTAAAGCAGAGTTTACTACACTATAAGTAACGCATGTAAATATAGGACAGTTGTTAAGGAGGAGATTATGGCTGTTGTACCTAAGCATTCAGACGCTCAACGTTACGATCCAAGCAAAGAGCTAACGACTGAGCAACGACACCGATTTACTGATGTTGCGAACAAAGCTCAGCTGCGCAGAGACCAATACGAAAAAAATCCCACTATTATTTCTGCTGCACGAGCCGCCGCTATAAAACCTGTGATTCAACCTAAGAAAGGCAAACCGAATAATGCTAGATATATAATCTGGCTAATTGTGCTCGCTGCCGTCAGCTTGTGGGCAATGTACATGGCGGGTTAAGTGTACGGCACGCTAGTTTTTTTTAGCGGTGTTATGTTACTTTGGTCATCAGTTTCTTGTTGTACTTTTTCTTTAGTAATATCATCATGATAATAGCAATACTGGTTCTTGCCTCGGTGTTTAGCTGAGTACATAGCTTTATCGGCACATCGTGTTAGCTCTTGTAAGCTTGTTGCATCTGTCGGGTATATCGCGGCTCCAACACTGACCGTTAAAGTGTTTATACGCTGTTCAGTTTTGTAATTATCAGTAAAGATCTGACAGACCCTCTCTAGTATTCCGTTTAAATCCTTGCGCGATTTTACGTCATATAGCAGAACAACAAACTCGTCTCCAGCAAAGCGAGCTATTGAGTAATCATATTTATTTGTTCGACGATCCTTAGTTCTAATGTTGTTTTTCAAACGTCCTGCGAAGTGTTGTAGTACCCGGTCTCCGACATCGTGACCATAGTTGTCGTTAATCTCTTTAAAGTTATCAATATCGATAAATATAAGTGCAGTTAGTGTTCCAGCGCTTTGTGTATCTCTTAACTTATCTACTGCCCAGTTCTCAAAGCTCCACCGATTGGCAAGCCCAGTGAGTTGATCCATGTAAGCGAGATCTTCGATCCCCTCCTTGTAGAGGCTCTGGATGTAATTGACCGCTTTTGCGTAGTAATAAGATGAAACATTACAGATCAATAAAAGGGTAAACAGGCTAAGTAACAATCGATCAGTAGAGAAGTCAGTTGGAACGATGACGCTCTCAGGGAACAAGACAGAAAAGAGTACGATAAAGAAGAAAGAGCAACTAAATAGAAGACCTACTTTAAATTCATTGATGAAAGTAATAGAAGCAATTATTGGGAACAACCATAAAATACGGTTTGCTATGCTCTCACCGTAAAGGAGAAGCACTAAAGCTTGTAGCAGCAGGACGCCACTTAGAATTATCTCAGAGTAATTAGACTGTGGGTGCTTTAATAAATATGAGACATTAATAATGACAATAGATAAACAGCCAAGATTAAATAAACCAAAAAAGTAGTGGCTGTTACTCAATTGTTCTATGGCGTAGTAAAACAGGAGTAAAGCAACGATTAGAGAAGAAATGAGCACGATTCTTCTCTTTCGAGATGTACGCATATTGGCCATTTCTTCTAAATGTCGTCCTACCAGCTGTGGCATTTTTTTCACTTATTCAAATTTCACAATCACTCGATTAAAGTCTAGGTGAAAAAAATTAGTTTGAAGCAAGTCTACGAATTTTGAATGTGACAGCTATCACGTATCAGATGTTTTTATGTAATCTTCTACTTTTATTTGCCTTGTGAATCTATTTGCTTGTTAGGCCAAAAGGAATATTGGTAAATACTCTAGGGTGCTTACTTACGTATGGAGCAGCATTTGGTGATTGCCAATCAAGTAACATAATCGCGAGTACATTTCGATGTTCCCCGTAACTTAAATCAAAGTCCCCTTTAATTGAGGGAATCATTCCCTTCTCTTCAACAATGGAACCCTGAATAGCTTGACGTGTTTTCTCTACGACAGGATCGTCTTCCAATCCAGCTAGTAAAAAGGCGATGCCTACCTCAGCAATGATGTCTTCTTTGGTTCGAAGCAAGATAGTATCGATGTTTTCACGGAAGTAATCATAGACCCACTGATGATCTTTTTCTTGGATGGGCCTTTGATAGTATTGTGAGTCTGCAAAAATGATGTGTGTCATACCGTAAATTTTATTACCGTATTGTTGTGGTGATAATGCTTTATCTTTTTCATCAGGATAAACGGATTTGAATGTATCGGTAAATTTTTCTACGACATCTTGCTCATTTAACTGTCTTAACCAATAGACTTGATTGGCGAGTTGGGCTGCCCATGCTTTGATCATCTCTGGGTTGGTGACAAAGGGTTCAAAATCGTAGCGTCGTAATACCTGTCTAAGCTTTTCATCTTTTTTATGTTTTAAACCATATTCATTAGCACGAGCCATTGAGCCTAATAAATCGACGCCCAGATAAAGGTATTCAGGGTGATGGACAGTTGTCGTATAGCGACGAACGCTACGTTCATCTGTTTGCCCTTTGTATCCAGATAATCGCTTTTCTGAGTAGACCAAAATGTCTTCGGCTGTATTTACTTCTGATGAAAATTGGTTCAATCGGCTTGCCACTCTCGCCATATCACTCCATATAGCGGCTTCATATTTTTTGTCTAATGTTTGACGGTACATTCGTAAGCCATAATGCCCCTCTTTAAACGCTGGAAGAGTATAGAGTTGGCTCTCATAGGTTTGCTTAATTAAGTTTGCTGAAGATTGATAGCTAACTGTGTTATCACTGGAAATACCTTCAACAACATTGACATCACTCACCGCAGCGTAATTCACTGACGAATCCGCAGCGAATTCGGTGTTTGCTGCCCTAACCGAAAGAGAACTTGCAAGAAGTGTTATCGCTAGGGTAACTAGGTTGAATTGCTTGGTGTTGCGCATGGTGAACCTTTCCTTTGGTGATGTATAACTTCAACTTATCAGTGGTTTTAATTGTCACTGTGAGCTTAATGTCAGAGTTTAGCTTGAAATGATAATCAGTGAGGCAGGTCTAATGAAACTGCATCAATCGCCGAAGAATACTACTGACGACTTTGTCATTAATGTAGATGAAATCTACGCAAATTGAGATTCGAGAGCTATCCTAAAGAAGCGCGTTTGTTAAGTGAATAATGATGGAAAGGGCAGAGGATATTGCTCCTAGTTTGGTCATCATTGCGAGTATGACTTGAGGTATTAATGAAGTCTACAGAGCACAATCGTTTTTACATAAGCACGATATTTTTCCTCTATATTGTCTCAGCCATTGCATCCATAGAGTGGATCAATCGGGGCCAGGTTGACTATTTACGCAGTGAGCATTTATCACGAGCAAAGGAGGAGTTGTTAATTGTTCGGGCTCAGCTTGAAGCGGCTATTGTGTCTGACGCATATGTTGCTAAAAGCCTATCTGCTTTGGTTACCGTTAATCCCAATATTGAAATAGAAAATTTGAAAGATATTGCTAGCTATGTTTTGCGTGAAGGGAAGCATATTCAAGTTATTGCCCTTGCTCCGGATGATGTTGTTCGTTTGGTTTACCCTGAAACGGGAAACGAAAACATAATTAATCTTGATTATAGAGACATACCTGAACAGTGGACTTCGGTAAAAAAGGCTCGTGAGATCCAGCAGGTATTTATTTCAGGTCCAGTCGATCTGATACGAGACGGGCAGGGGGTTATAGTCCGAGTTCCTATTTTTACGGACCCTCCTTACAATACGAATTACTGGGGGTGCAGTAGTGTACTCATTGATCTTGATTCTCTATTTCATGAGGTTGGTGTTGACTCATTGAATTATAAGTACAACCTAGCCATCCGAGGTGTGGATAGCAAGGGTCTCGATGGTGAGATCATTTTTGGGTCTTCAGACGTTTTTAATCAGGCATTTGAAATTCAAACAGTGTACTTCCCTTATGGGAGCTGGGTGTTAGCTGCTTCAGTTCGTGAGAATATATTAGCTCAAACCCCTTGGTATCGCGTCAACATCGCTCGTCTACTCGGGTATCCTATTACTCTGCTCTTAATGCTTTCATTCTTCGTAATCTATCGCCAATACATTAATGCTTATAATCGTTCGCTTCATGATGAACTGACTTCTTTACCAAATAGACGCTACTTTATGTACACGTTAAAAAGCTTATTTCTAGATTGCTCACAAGAAGATTGCGTCGACGCTTTTGCTGTTTTGAATATTGATTTAGACAAATTTAAAATGATTAATGATCATTACGGACACGCTGCTGGTGATAAGGTTCTTGTTGCCTGTGCTGAAAGGCTAAAAAGTGTTTTGCGCTCATCTGACTTAGTTGCGCGAGTTGGGGGTGATGAGTTTCTGGTTCTTTTAACCCGAATTTCAAATACAAACGATGTAGATGTGGTCAATATTGAGCTGCAAAAAGCACTTTGCCAAACGCCTGTGATTTATGGGAAGCATCTAATTAATATTAATGTAAGTATTGGCTATGTACTGTACCTTCATGACTATCCAGATATAGATAGTATTTTAAAAGTGGCTGATGAAAGAATGTATCAGCAAAAAAGTCGTCAACTTGAGAGCTAACTCTAATCTGATTTTCGTCTATTTTGAGATGAATATGGATGCAATCAATGTCTAATATGCGATGATTTTCTGATACTCAATGCAGTGGATGAGGACTCCTTTTAATCTGGTGTAATTGGTATGAGTACGAGTTTTAACAAACCCGTTATTTGTTAGAACTCGTTGTGAAGCAATGTTATCAGTAGCGGCTAATGCGATTAAGGACTCAAGCTGAAAATAACCTTTACACAACTCAATCACCTTTCGTGAAGCGGTGGTTGCTACTCCATTTCCTATCGCATTTTTTGCGATTCTATAACCAAGGTGCGCAGTACGTTCATCTAGGTCGATACTGTGTAGATTGATTCGACCAATGATGTGACCAATATCGTCCTTAATTAGCATAGGTAACATCTCATCTCTTTCATGAAGGTCTAAGCACTCACTAATATGTTGAGTCATACCTGATTCCGTATAAAAGCCAGTTTCGCGAGGTGGAACATAGGATTCAAACCAAGACTGATTAACTCTTTCAAATTCGAGTAATGATTGATCATCTTGATGAGAGAGTAATTCTAAGTTGAGCAGCACTTAAGGATCTCGAAAGGATAAACTTCATAAAACTGTAGCACGATTTGCTAATAGTGCGGTTAGCTAGAAAACGAATGAGTTGTAAATATTCTTAATTTGCGTTCGCATTTTGCAATTGACTTGCATCTTGCAATCGCCTTATGCATTGCGTTTGCATGAAACTGGTCGTTAATTCATCGGTTTGTATGCATTTAGCACAAAATAAAAGTTGGCACACTAACTGCATTATCTATATTGACCCTTCTTAAGCCGAGGGTCACCTAGCCAACTGACGTTGTTAGTGAACCCAATTTTGTTCACAGATATATATAGCCAATCCCCACATATTTTGGGATTGGCTTTTTTCTTTTTGGGTGACTACTCTTCTTAGCACAACACTGCTTGGATATCCTTAAACCCTAACCTTCACATTTACTATAACAACTTGGTTTACGTGGGCATACTGCACCGCGAGAGCAAATTACTCGAGCGTCTGATTCAATTCCCCTTTCAATCCAATTAATATTCAAGATTTTGGCGATGGTTGTGAACTCTTTCTTAATGTAATTTGGTATAGCGGCACTACCACCGTTTGACACACATAACGACTTCAGATCTTCCGCAATTGAGCGAGCGTCACCGCCTTGCGCATCAATGGCCGGGTTAAGATCAATACCAGCGCAGAGTACTCGATTATTTCCTGCTGGATCGGTCATATTCACTGACTCACAGCAATAGATTCTTGGCTCATCTCCAACATTTAGAATCGAAATCTGTGCGGAGCTGTGGTCTTTTGGTTCTGATAGTCGTCTAAAGACTGCCCAGTGCTGGCAAGGATCATTCACTTTCCGCATATTTCCCCACGGAAGCGGAATGCCATTTCCTCGATACACTGCTTTAAGTTTGTTTTGCCCATAGGCATCAAAGTAATGCCAGTGAGGGTATGGAGAAACAACGGTCATACGACGCATTGCAACAGAAGGGGATACCCCTGCTTTCTGGTGAACATCGATCTCATAGCCACTGCGGTCAAGGAGCTGTCTAAAGGGTACTTTCGGGCATAGTAACGCACCAGCAAAGAAGCTAGATTCGAAATCCCGCCACGCTTGTAAGATATCCTGTGAATTTAGCTCAGAGGTGGTAGGGCTAGAGGCGTCTTCCCAAGTGTTGGTATGGCCAACCGATAGAACGCTTTTTAGCCCCTCTTTACGATGTAAAATACAGTGACCGATGTACACCGCCAAATCATATTTTAGTCGTGTAGGGTAATCTCTTAATATTTCGTTGAGATAGATAGTGCTCGGTGATTCAAAAAATGACGTGACTAACTGTTTCGCACTGACACCGAGTTCATCAACGACATCCTGCGGTGTCCGTTTGATCCATCGAACCCTTACCCCTAAGCTTTTAGCGATATCCATAAGATCTTCGATGGCGAGGTTCAGCCTCTTAAGCCCAACTTCTTCGGCAGCTCGTTCTAAATGAGGGAAATGGTTCTGATTGCTTTCCTGATGAGCTCGAATGAGAAGATGAGCGAATTGACGGCCAGTAATGCCCGTCTGAGAGAGCATTTCCGGAATAGCAATCTGCAAAATATCATTAGAGAACAGAAAACTGGGCTCGAGCGCCATGCCGCTAATGCCCCCCCGATTCCCTTTATCTGGTGTGATAGCACTTTGTTCTGGTTCGTCATCAAGAAACCATCGCGGATCTTTTTGAAAAACTTCTGCGACAACTTCTAACATATCGACGCTAGGAACACGTTTTCCACGCTCTATCATCGAGAGGTAAGAAACCGAAGGCGCGTACTCAGGATTAACACGGATACATCTCGCAGAGAGATCTTCCATCGTTAAGTGATTGCGTTTTCTCAGGTTTCTAATCTTAGTACCTAAGAAATGGGACTGGCGAACTAAGCTTTTTGATAGAGACATTTTGTAAAATTCACATTGTAAAATTTTTGTTGTGAAATTGTAGTCAAAAATTAGCTAATCTTCCAAGTAAGCAAAGTCACATATTTACAGAGAAACGAAAGTAAATTTTGAATATTTGCTCTAAATGAGATTTTACACAGTAGTAGCTATCTATTTTGCAGGAGCGATCCAATTCAGTAGTAGCAATCTATTTCAAGAGTGCAGAAATTGTTACCGAACTTAATTGGATAAACAGAGGGAAAGACTATGAATATGCTTAGATTCGATAAAAAAGAGATGAACACAAACAATAAACCATTTATCGCTGAAGCCGTCTTTGCCGTCGAGACTATCAGTGCGAAACAACAGAGTGAAAAACAAACTAAATCAAAGCAGCTGCTTGATAGTCTTTTTCCCCTACAAAATGGCTCTCATCAAGACGTAACCGCTTATATGATTGATTACAGACATATGGTTGCTTACTTCAAAGATGGTACACACAGTGGCTTACAGAGCAATAAACACTTTGTTGCCTACACAGGAGAGAAAGAAGATCCATGTTCAATTCTTTTAAAAGATGGTAATGGCAGCCATGTGGAAGTGATATTTGGTTGTCATAAAGGGACAGGGTGCGTTGAGCTGGTGGAAATAGATGATATTGAATTAGAGACCTGTACAACGTTTACTCAAGAAATGGTAGCGATGCGCCACTGGATTAGCTTGGTTCAAGGTGATGAGAAAGGGAAACCAAGAGCGTGTAGCGAAGACAAAGAGTTTAAAGCAAAAAGTGGCGAGGACTACACCTTAGAATATTGCTATAATATTTAGCTAAGCCTTTGTTTAAATATTAAAAATATTTGTTAATAAACGCTCACTTATCAGTGGGCGTTTTTGTGTGAGTAAGGGAAGCGAGTGAAACCTGTTAGCAAAAAGAACGGAGAGATCTGTTACCCATTTATCTATGAAGATAGCCCCATTTGCGACTTCGAGATCATCTCTGATGAGTTATGTAGTCGTATTGGCTTAGTGTTAACGCTTGATTTAGATGATGTTAGCCGTGACGTTTTACAGCGTTTGCAGCCGAATGTTTATCATCTCAATGGATCGGTTCGTGGAAAGCTAGCGATCACAGAAGATGAACTTGAAGAGTTGTATCGGGATTATGACCTTTTGCGTTCACTGTTAGATGGTGGCTTCAAAGGCTTCGTTCTTCCTGGTGGTCATAAAATAGCGGGTGAACTTCACTTGTGTCGGACCAATGCGAAGAAAGTGGTTCGAGCTCTTGTGGCGATAGAACATGCTGGTAAGAAAAGCCCTGCACCTATTCTGTTTCGTTACGCAAACTTGATTGCGAACGTAATGTATACATTAGCTTCTTATACTAATTTCATTACTGACACTCAAGAAGTCGAGTTTGTTAGTAAAAGCTATTCGATGCCTAAGTAGAAGGTAGATTAAGTAGCTAGTGTGCCAGTAAATAATGCTTCAGCTACTTACATTTTAGAAAGCAAAAACCCCTAGCAACCTCATTTACTTAATTAGTAAACAGAGTATTCCTAGGGGTTACATTGAGTTATTGAATTGTAATCAGTCAAAGATAGATATATATCTACTTAAGCATTCAGTTCAACACCCGCTTCTTGGTGTAAACGACGACACGCTCTGCCATCACTATGGAATAGATGACAACGATGAGCTGGAATACCTATCTCTAATTTGTCACCGACTTCAACTGGAAGTGTATCTGGTTGACGATAGTTAACATCAGCATCTGCGCCTTCCAAATTAAGATAAACTTGAGTTTCGTTACCTAATTTTTCAACGATCATTACTTCACCTTCGATGGTCGCATCACCGTCAGTTGCAGCAAGAAGATGCTCAGGACGGACACCCATTGACATGCGGTCACCTCGGTTAACCGTTGTACCATCAACTGGAATCCAGAAAGACATGCCGTTGGAAAGTTGTACTTTGACACGCTCGGCTTCAACTTCGTCAATAAAGACGCTCATGAAGTTCATCTTTGGAGAGCCAATGAAGCCCGCAACAAAGCGGTTCTGTGGGTAATGGTATAGCTCTAGAGGCTTACCGACCTGAGAGACAAAGCCATCATCTAATACCACAATTTTATCAGCCATAGTCATCGCTTCAACTTGATCGTGAGTTACGTAGATCATGGTGCAACCGAGTTTGCGTTGTAACTTGGTAATTTCAGAGCGCATCTGTACTCGAAGTGCGGCATCCAAGTTTGAAAGTGGTTCATCCAGTAAAAAGACATTTGGTTGAGAAACAAGAGTTCGACCAATGGCAACACGCTGACGCTGACCACCAGAGAGAGCTTTAGGCTGACGTTCAAGAAGATGAGTAAGCTGTAAAATATCGGCAGCGTGAGCAACACGCTTGTTGACTTCTTCTTTATCTGCTTTGGCTAGCTTTAGACCAAACGACATATTGTCAAATAGGTTTAAGTGAGGATATAGCGCGTAAGATTGAAACACCATACCAACACCACGTTTGGATGGTTCAATGTCGTTCATTCGCTCATTACCAATGTACAGATCACCAGAAGTGATGTCTTCTAGTCCGGCAATACAACGAAGAAGAGTTGACTTACCGCAACCAGATGGACCGACGAATACAACAAATTCGCCTTCGTGTATCTCTAGATCAACATTTTTAGAAATCAAAACGTCGCCATACGCTTTACTAACATTTTTTAACGTGACATTCGTCATCTAGCTCGTCCTCAATCAATCATATTTATTCGTTACTGCCTAGTCATGTAGGAATATTGGCAGTAATTATTGTAATTTGTTGGATGGAATACTTAACCGTCTGATTCCATTACCTTGAAGCCTATGTACCTTGAAGTAAAGTCGGCATTAGGGCAAGAAAAAGGGGTGAGAGCACTTCTTTATTGAATCGAAGCATACTAACACCCATCAAAGCCAATATTTGGTTTCCATCCCCCGTTAATATTTGATGTTTCCCCCAAATTATTCATCAATTGCTATTGCTAGTTCTCAGCAAGTAGAGCAAGAGATAAACATAGAAAACAAAACGCAAACATCTTTTTAATAACTGGAAACCAAATCGGCATTGTAAACCAGAGCTATATTCCGCCATTAACCTTGAGGTAAATATCGCATTAGTCTCTGGAAAGGGTTCCTACCATCCACTCTTGGATGATTTAAGTGTCGTATTTAATGCCAATTGATACATCCTCCTAGGTGAAAATTGTCTAGGGGGAGTAGAAAAGGAGGAGGCTGAAGGGGAGGAGAAACCTATAGAGCGATCAAGCTCAAAGAAATATGCCACTCATGAGTGAGAACTGTCACATAAAGTGCCTATTTTGTGACGGCGTACGACATAGTGAAATGCTAAGGATCACGAAAATGCGCCATAATAGCAAGGGCGTAGGGAGTAGGAGGATGAGCTAGCTTGGTTTTTCTAACATTATGTATGTCGAAATACGGCAAACCTCTTGGTAAGCCCTACAACACAAAAATAAAAAGGATATAGACATGAAAAATGCCCTAAGCACTGTAGCGCTAAGTACATTAGTTGCTCTTGGCTCTTTTGGTGCAAACGCTGCTATCGATGAAGGTCAACTTACTATCTGGATTAACGGCGATAAAGGTTATAACGGACTTGCTGAAGTAGGTAAGATGTTTGAAGAAGAGACGGGCATTAAAGTGACCGTTGCTCACCCAGATGGTTTGCAAGACCGCTTTCCTCAAGTAGCTGCAACAGGCGATGGCCCTGATATCGTGTTTTGGGCACATGACCGATTTGGTGGTTATGCGGAATCTGGTCTATTGACAGAAGTTAACCCTTCAAAAGAAATTAAAGACGGCATCGTTGATTTTGCATGGGATGCGGTTAAATACAACGGTAAGCTCATTGGTTACCCAGTAGCAATTGAATCACTTTCTCTTATCTACAATAAAGATTTAGTACCAAACCCACCAAAAACATGGGAAGAAGTTGAAGCGCTTAACGCTAAATTAGCGAAAGATGGCAAAACTGCGATCATGTGGAACCTAAAAGAACCATACTTCACATGGCCTCTAATGGCTGCTGATGGTGGTTATGCATTTAAATACGGCGCTGAAGGCTACAACGTAAAAGATGCAGGTATTGCTGTTGATGGCGTGAAAGACTCCATGAATTTTGTAAAAGGTCTAGTCGATAAAGGTGTTATCTCACCAGATATGGACTACTCAGTTTCAGAGTCTGCCTTTAACCAAGGTAAAACTGCAATGACGATTAATGGCCCTTGGGCTTGGGGTAACATTGAAACATCAGGCATTAACTACGGTGTTACAACGCTACCTAAATTTAACGGTCAGTCTTCTAAGCCATTCGTTGGCGTACTAACTGCAGGTATCAGCACGGCTTCACCAAATAAAGATTTAGCGGTTGAGTTTATCGAGAACTACCTACTGACTAACGATGGTCTACGTAAAGTTAACGATGATAAGCCACTAGGCGCCGTTGCACTAAATTCATTCCAACGCGAACTTGATTCGGACAAACGTATTGCAGCGACAATGGACAATGCAATGAATGGCGAAATTATGCCAAACATCCCACAAATGAACGGATTCTGGGAAGGCGCGAAGAACGCAATCATCAATATTGTTGATGGTCGTCAAACTGTTGATGAAGCATTAGCAGATGCTGAAAAGCAGATGACACGATAACAAGCAACACCATTTTAAGGAGAGGGTAACCTCTCCTTCTTTTCTATTTTTATATCTATATCTATCGTTAGTAGGTTCCTCTATGCAGTCAGTTCAAGGTACAGATGCTATGACATCAGCAACAACGAATTTGCCGACAAGCAAGAGTGTATTCATCAAATGGGCACTTTTAGGTTCACTCGGTCTCGTTAATGGTTATGCCACCATTTTAATGTACTCTCGTGGTGAAACCGCGTTCGCACTTTTAACCGTCATTCTCACAGCATTAGCACTGTATATTTTTGGTAGCAAAAAAACTTACGCTCATCGCTATATCTACCCAGGCATTGCTGGGATGATACTCTTTATTATCTTCCCTTTGGTGTACACCGTAGGGCTCGCGTTTACTAACTACAGCGCAAAAAACCAACTCTCTTTTGATCGCGCCCAAAGTGTTCTATTAGATAGAACTTATCAAAGTGGAGAGAGCTATCCATTTACTCTATATAGCACCGATAATGGTCACCGAATTGCGATAAAAAAAGGTGAGCAGCTATTAGCAACCGATAGTTTTGATCTTGCAACTCTCTCGATCACTGATATGGATTTGTCTGTCGTTGATTCAGTGACTGGTGACAAAGAAAAAATCAAAACCATTATTCAAAATCGAAGCAAGCTTAATGGAGTCGATTTACACCTACCAACGGGTGAAGATATCCGCATGAGCGGGCTGAGAAAGTTTGCCGCTGTTGTTCCTGTTTATACTCTGCAAGAAGATGGTGAATCATTATTAAATAATGAAACGGGCGACATACTTCGCGCTAATATGGAAGTCGGTTTCTATCAACCGGTTGACGAAGCAGGAGAGTTTACAGGCTCAACCGTATCACCAGGGTTTATCGTAGGCATTGGCACACACAACTTCGAACGAGTTTGGAAAGATGATGGAATTAAAGAACCATTTATCAGCATTTTTATCTGGACGGTTCTGTTTTCGGTAGTTTCGGTCATTGCAACCCTAGTCATTGGTTTGGTTCTCGCGAGTATTGTTCAGTGGGAAGCCCTAAAGGGACGCGCAATTTATCGCGTGCTTCTTATCTTGCCTTACGCTGTACCTGCGTTTATCTCTATCTTGATCTTTAAAGGATTGTTTAACCAAAGCTTTGGTGAGATCAATATGGTCTTACAGTCGATATTTGGTATCAGCCCTGCGTGGTTCTCTGACCCATTCTTAGCGAAATCGATGGTGCTGATTGTGAATACGTGGTTAGGCTTTCCATACATGATGATTCTATGTATGGGACTACTTAAGGCGATTCCAGAAGATCTTTATGAAGCGTCGGCGATTGATGGCGCGAATTTTATTCATAACTTCACCAAAGTAACGCTGCCGTTGATGATTAAACCATTAACACCGCTTCTAATTGCAGCTTTCGCGTTTAACTTCAATAACTTTGTAATGATTCAGCTGTTAACTCAAGGTGGTCCAAACATGATTGGCACTTCTGAGCCAGCAGGTTACACCGATCTATTAGTGAGCTACACCTACCGAATCGCATTTGAAGGCGCTGGTGGCCAAGATTTCGGCTTAGCAAGTGCAATCGCAACGTTGATTTTCCTACTTGTTGGTGGACTCGCACTACTCAACTTACGCTTTACTAAGCTATCTCAAGATTAAGGATATTTATAATGGCAATGGTACAAGGTAAATCCTTAAAATATCGTGTTTGGGCGACGCATATCGCACTGTGGCTATTCTTAGCGATGATCATATTTCCACTCTTAATGGTGATTGCAATTTCGTTCCGTGAAGGCAACTTCGCAACGGGTAGCTTGATCCCTGAGAATCCATCGCTTGAACATTGGAAGTTAGCGTTAGGCTTTACTGTTACTCATGAAGATGGGTCAGTAACACCACCGCCGTTTCCTGTTTTAACGTGGTTATGGAACTCTATCAAAGTGGCGGGAATCACCTCTATTCTAATAGTGGCGCTTTCGACTACATCGGCCTACGCATTTGCGAGAATGCGTTTCAAAGGCAAGAACACCATCTTGAAAGCGATGATGATCTTCCAAATGTTCCCTGCGGTACTGGCATTGGTGGCGATTTATGCGTTGTTTGACAAGCTTGGGCAATACATCCCATTCCTTGGCTTAAATACTCACGGTGGTTTGATCTTCTCTTACTTAGGCGGCATTGCGTTGCATGTGTGGACCATTAAAGGCTACTTTGAGTCGATTGATAATTCGCTAGAAGAAGCGGCGGCACTCGATGGCGCAACACCGTGGCAGGCGTTTAGACTGGTATTATTGCCGCTTTCAGTACCAATCCTAGCTGTCGTGTTTATATTGTCGTTTATTATGGTAGTCGGTGAAGTTCCTGTAGCATCTTTGTTACTTTCTGATGTAAACTCGTACACACTAGCGGTTGGAATGCAGCAGTACTTGTACCCTCAGAACTACTTATGGGGTGACTTTGCAGCAGCAGCGGTACTTTCTGCATTACCTATCACTATTGTATTTTTGCTTGCGCAGCGTTGGCTTGTCGGAGGACTTACAGCCGGCGGTGTGAAAGGATAATAATGATAAGGGCGACCCTTACGGATCGCCCATTTGTTCGAAGCTTAACACTTTCAGGTTTGGCCGCCGATCCGTTAAGTCTAAGAGCAGTTCTGGCGTTACGCATAGCTGGCTGTTAGCTTGATTCCTTACTAAAATTTTACTAACAGTTTTTGTAACCAAAACCCGAGCATTGCTTGGGTTTTTTTATATCTAATGCTTGAGTAGGGCTTTAGATACGTAGATTCACTTATACCAAAGTTACTTGGCTAACCAGATCCTAGTTTAATTAGAAAAAGTAAATTAGAGACTAAATGGAACTGTAATTAGAGTGAATGGTAACAACAGGAATGAGTATAGGGTGTTGTAACAAACAGAACAGCCTTCGGATAGGAGCATGCGAGTGATCATCAAAATGAATATGTAATGAAGGGCTGAGTTACATATGAATGTGATTGAGTCGGTATTTCGGGATAATCGATTTAAGTTTACAGCTCCCGGTTGGAAGGAGCACAGCCAAGGTATTGCAAAAGAACGTAGATACTTTCTTGTTTTAAAGCAACTTTTCGAAACAGATCGGCAAAAGTGTCATCACCACCAAAACAGGTTTGAATGTAATGGTTGATCTCAGAATCGTTATAGCCTCCAACGTACATAGTACGGACCCATTGATACTCAACCGCTTTAAGGTTGTTAATTGTGGCTTCACTTAATGTGGTTTTTCCAAGTTTCAAGTAGTTGTCCTTTAAATCGCTAGCTCGACATTGATAGCAAATTAAAGCAAACCTAGATGAAAGAAAAATGACAGATAGGGTTATTGACACAAAATTGAAAAATAAAAACCCAAGTTATCAAGATAATGAAGTGCTTGGGCTTTCTAGTGTTCGGTTTTAGCTTATCTATTCCAATAAATAATGAAAAGGCTATTTTAAATACTTAACGTGAGCTTCCATCTCTTCGCCAATCTCTTTTCGCATATTGATCAGTCGAAGGGCAGAATCACGCAAGTGAATATCTTCTTCCGTTGTTGGAATCCATTCTGGGACCTGGGTTGAGTTCCCATTTTCATCGACCGCTACCATGATCACAATACAATGGGTCGTAAGGCGGTTATTAAGCTCTTTAGGATCGCTCGCTTGTACGTCAATGGCAATATGCATAGAACTTCTGCCGGTGTATATTACCTTCGCGCTAACTTCAACTAAGTTCCCAACATGAATCGGTGCAACAAAACGAATCCCGCCAGCGTACGCCGTAATACAATATTTACCGCTCCATGCAGCAGAACATGCGTAGGCGGCCAAATCGATCCATTTCATGGCCGCGCCCCCGTGGACTTTACCACCAAAATTTACATCACTCGGCTCAGCTAAAAATCGCAATGTTATTTCTCTTTTTCCACTGCTCATACTTCAATCCTTTATTGTTATATGTCTACTAACATTCAATACACCCATTTAGGCGCTTAAAAGTTAACAAACTGTAACATATTCATGGCCACCTGGCTGTTAGGTTTAATGTTGTGCTTAAGGTAAAGCGTAGTTTATTTGAGGGGTTTAGGGATAATCGATGAAACGGAGAAAATTCTAGAGAGCTTAAGAGGGAAGAAAAGAGCCTACCTTTTATTACGTCCTATTCAGTAAAAACGTAGCGAAGTTAGGCTCATTTCAGGGGGAACTGTTTTAGTGTGAGTACTAAAAGCGTTATGCCTTTTTGTTTACTTCTTCATATTCGCCATCAATCGTATTTGTATTGTTGTTTACAGTTGATTGGCTATTCATATTTGAATGGGCGTTGGCGTATTGAGTCTGGCCATCAAAACTGAAAGTACGATTATTCATTTGATTCTGCATCTGCTTCTGAAGGCGTTTACCTGTGATCAGTGCAACGATAGTTAATGGAATAGCCATCACCAATGCAAACACTAGAGTGAAAAAACCTGTGATTAATGCCAGCGTGCTTACTATCAATCTATTCATTTATATTTACCTCTTACGTGATTTAAGCATTCTAATGGATAGTAGATGAATGAAAGATGAACGGTTAAAGTGAGTCAATATGACTTTATTGGGTTTATTTTGTATGTAGATATATTGGGTCATATTGACATTGTTCTATATGGGGTCTTTAGTAAGTTGTTGTTTTTATAATAATTGTAAGGTTGGCATGTATCGTGCTCTATAGGGCTAGCGCTAAAGAAAGAAAAATAATAGCGATAATCAAATTGAGCAAGTACGCAATATAACAACACTGGAGCCTTAAATGTTCTGTATTCAATGTGAACAAACAATTCAAACCCCTGTTTCTAAAGGGTGTTCTTACACTCAGGGTATGTGTGGTAAAACGTCTGAAGTTTCAGACCTGCAAGATGTATTAGTACACTCACTGCAAGGTGTCTCATTTTGGGCCGATTTAGGCCGTGCTTGTGGTGTGATTGATACCGAGATTGATGAGTGGGCGCCAAGAGCTTTCTTCGCAACATTGACCAATGTGAACTTTGACCCTGAACGAATTGTTGAATTTGCACAGCAATCTCAAGCGTATAAAAAGCGCTTAGAGCAAAAAGTACAAGCAGCTTCAATTGTAACAGGATTTACTATTCCTGAGCTATCGGTAGCGGCCAAATTTAACCTACCTGAAGACGTTGAATCTTTACTGGCGTTAGCACCGATGGCAGCGGTTAACCGTGGTCACGATTCTCAGCATGAAGATGTGATTGGTCTTCGTTTACTATGTCTTTATGGCTTAAAAGGCGCGGCGGCTTATATGGAGCACGCGTTAGTTCTAGGTCAAACTGATACCGAGATTCAAGGTGAATACCATGAAATCATGGCACTTCTAGGGACTGATCCAACAGACCTACAATTGCTTTTAGATACATCAATGAAAATTGGTTTGATGAACTACAAAGTAATGGAGATGCTTGATAAAGGCGAAACCCAAACTTTTGGTCATCCAGAACCAACAAGCGTGAATGTAAAAACTATTAAAGGTCACTGTATCTTAGTTTCTGGTCATGACCTTCATGATCTTGAAAAGATCCTTCAACAAACTGAAGGTAAGGGTATTAACGTTTATACCAATGGTGAAATGTTACCGGCACACGGCTACCCAGAATTGAAAAAATACCCTCACTTAGTGGGTAACTATGGCAGTGCATGGCAGAATCAACAGAAAGAATTTGCTAACTTCCCTGGTGCGATTGTGATGACATCTAACTGTCTTCTTAACCCAGATGTTGGTCAATACCGAGATCGCCTATTCACGCGTAGTATCGTAGGTTGGCCGGGTGTTGCTCACGTAGAAGGGGATGATTTCTCACAAGTTATCGATTGTGCTCTAGCGCAACCAGGCTTTACTCAAAATGAGATTGAACAGAACATCACTGTTGGCTTTGGTCGTAATGCACTTATGGCTGCTGCTCCTGCGGTTATTGAGCAAGTTAAGGAGGGCAATATTAAACACTTCTTCCTTGTTGGTGGTTGTGATGGTGATAAGTCAGAGCGTAGTTACTACACTGACTTCACAAGCCAAGCGCCAGATGACACTCTTATTCTGACACTTGCATGTGGTAAATTCCGTTTTAATAAAAACCAATTCGGTGACATTAATGGTATTCCTCGTCTTCTCGATGTGGGCCAATGTAATGATGCGTACTCAGCAATTCAGTTGGCGTTAGCGTTAGCGGATGAGTTTGACTGTGGCATTAATGAACTGCCACTGACGCTTGTTCTTTCTTGGTTCGAGCAAAAAGCGATTGTTATTCTATTAACTCTGTTTGCTCTAGGTGTTAAAGGTATCTATACCGGTCCAACAGCGCCTGCATTCCTGACAGAAAATCTATTGAAGATCATTCAAGATCAGTTCGATATGCGTTCAATCTCAACAGCAGAAGAAGATCTAGCGACTATTTTAGAAGTTAACGCTTAGTCTTTAATTTAATAGAAGCCTCAGTTCGCTGAGGCTTTTTAGTATGTGTCCAATCGTTTATAAAAGTGAGTACTAAGAGTATGCAGGCTTGGTCAAATAATGAGTCAATCGAACTTATCTGTTTAAAGAAATGGCATGAAACTCCTGATACGGTCAGCCTCGAGTTGGGCAGTCGAAGCTCAGAGTTAACCTTTGATTTCAAACCGGGACAATTTATTACGCTCGGAGTGAATATGCCTGATAAGCGAGATTACCGTGCTTATTCAGTAAGCTCTATCCCTGGTGATAATTCGTTAAAGCTGACGGTTAAGCGTGTTGAAGGAGGCTTAGTCTCTAACTATATCGTCGATCATTTAGATGAAGGGGATGAAGTCGACGTCTTAAAACCAGCTGGAAAATTTAATAATGTAGACTGTTTGCCAACAAGTTCGAATAAAGTGACGTTGGTGAGCGCAGGGTGCGGAATCACACCCGTCACAGCAATGGCACAAGACTGGCTTTCAACCAATGGCGATATCGAGATAGATTTTATCCATATGGCCCGTAACAAAGAGCAGGCTATCTATTATCATCAGCTTGTCGAGTTAGATAAGCAGCATCCAAATTTCAATTTTAAACTATTGCTTAAAGACAATAACGATACGCCTTTTCCACAAGGGCGTTTAGATAAAGAGTGGTTACTTACTTTAAGCCCTGAAATCAAACAAAGTACCGTCTATTTATGTGGCCCAGTAGGCTTTATGAAAGATGTTGAACGCTACCTTGGACAGATTGAATTCGATATGTCTAAGTTTCATCAAGAGAGCTTCACTCCCGAATTTGAATCAGCGACACCTTTAGATTCTGCAATAGCGGAAAGCAATGCGTCAGTAAAAGTTATGGTGCCAAGTTTTGGTGTTGAACTAGAAGCAGATAAGAACAGTCCCCTAATTGACGCTTTAGAAAAAGGTGGAGTCCCTGTAATAGCAGCCTGCCGAAGTGGTATTTGCGGATCATGTAAATGTAAGGTGACCAAAGGAAGCGTGACCTCAACGAGTACTGAAACACTCAGTGAACAAGACTTAGCCGAAGGTTTTGTGTTGGCATGTTCGAGTAAAATTGATGGTGATGTAGAGATTGCATTGAATTAACAGATTATTGTTCACTATCAACCCGATAGAAGGCATCTTCTAGTATTAAAGAGTTTTCAAGGAGTCAGAATATTCTGACTCCGTCTCCTTCAACTCGTTACAGCCAGCCCTTTCATACTTGAAGGAATTAATCACGAATATTAACGCGCTTTATAATCAATTAAATACCTCAATCCTATCTCTACCCATTCCCAATGGATCTTTTAAAACAGCCATAACTAAAAACGACGACATTTAAGCATGACCAATGTGTAGATTAATGGGGCTAGTCCCTTTATTTGTCGATGCCTTTAATTCATAAATTGGTCATAAAAACATCGAAAATACGTCAAATAACTGCGTTGTAATACCGTTCAATTTGTAAATAGTTACTTGGAGAATGGGTATGGCAATGAGCGCCCCTGAGTTGTCGATTGTCTCAGACAGCTTTGAGCAGTTACAGCAAGATTTTGGTCGAAAGGTTTTAGAAGTTGAGAATCTTTCTAAGTCTTATCAAGAAGGAAAGGTCGTATTAGACGGCGTGAGCTTTGAACTGCGAGCTGGTGAGCTTGTCGCGATTGTTGGGCGATCTGGTGCAGGTAAATCGACGCTACTTCATACATTAAATGGCACTATTCCGGCAACGGATGGCAGTATTTTCAATGTTCATCGTGATCAAACCGTCGATAACGTATTAAGCATGAACCGTAAAGGACTGCGCGAGTGGCGTACTCATTGCGGTATGATCTTCCAAGACTTCTGCTTAGTTCCACGCTTAGACGTCATCTCAAACGTTTTGCTCGGACGTCTTAGTAATACCTCAACCTTAAAATCGCTATTGAAAATATTCAGTGACAAAGATCGAGCTCAGGCTATTCAACTATTAAAGTGGCTCAACATGTTGCCATATGCATTGCAGCGAGCTGAAAACCTCTCCGGTGGTCAGCAACAACGTGTAGCGATCTGCCGAGCGATGATGCAGAACCCAAAGATCCTTTTAGCCGATGAACCAGTTGCCTCTCTTGATCCGAAAAACACTATTCGCATTATGGAAGCATTGCAGAAAGTCAGTAACGACGGAGTTGCTGTCATGGTTAACCTCCACTCAATCGAATTAGTTCAACAGTACTGCACTCGCGTTATTGGCCTTGCAAAGGGGCAAGTTATTTACGACGGACACCCTTCTGGACTCAATGAGCAAGTGTTACATCGCCTCTATGGTGACGAGATCGACCAAATCCACTAATTATTTAATCAATCCGATATAGACAATCAGACATTACATTTAAGGACAAAAAATGAACAAGCTTCTATCAGTTGGTATTGCAGTGGCGTCAGCGCTAACTTTTAACGTGAATGCAGCAGCGCCAACCGAAATTAACCTTGGTATTTTAGGTGGACAGAACGCGGCGGATCAAATTGGTGATAACCAGTGCGTCGCCGAATTCATAAAAGCAGAGCTTGATGTAAAGACAAACATTCGCAACTCGACAGATTACAACGCCGTTATTCAGGGGCTCCTTGGGGACAAAATAGATTTGGTGATTAATATGTCACCTAAATCGTATGCTGAAATATATCTAAATGATCCTACAGCGGTTGATCTAGTCGGTATTACGGTCGATAACACCGATAATTCTCGTGGTTACCACTCGGTTATATTGGTCAAAGAAGAGAGTGAATACCAAACAATTAGTGACCTGAAAAACACGACATTTTCATTTGCCGATCCAAACTCAACGTCTGGTTACTTGATTCCAAATAACCAACTAGAGCAGACGCTAGGTGGCAATATGGACAACAAATACAATGGTTTCTTTGATTCAGTGAATTTCTCTGGTGGTCACGAGCAAGACATTGTCGGTGTTCTTAACGGTCAGTTTGACGCTGCAGTTACTTGGACGTCGATGGTAGGAAAAAAAGAAGAGGGCTACAGTGCTGGAGCATTAACTCGCTTTGTCGAGCATGAGCCTGATTTGATGAAGAAAATCCGTATCATTTGGGAATCACCACTTATTGCCAACGGCCCAACCATCGTTAGTAACCGACTAGACCCTGACTTCAAAAATAGCCTTGTTGCTACGGTTAAAAAGTTAGCGAGCGAAGAAAATGAATGTTTTAGTAAAGCCGCTGGTGGTTCACTTCACCTAGCAGAAACAAGCGTTGCTGAGTACCAGTCAATTATTGATTTGGTCAAAGCGACTAAGTTTGCTCACCGCTAAACTCTTTCTTATCGCCAAAACCTTTCTCTAAATAAGTTGGTTGTCTTTCAGCCAACTTAATACTTGTACGGTCTCATACATGAAATTTGAACAATATTATCAGCAGGTAAGTCGTAAGAAAAAAACGGACGCTTTGATGTGGTCTTCGGTTTTTATGTTGTTCTATCTGCTCTCTGGGCATTACGCCGAATTCAGCTTATTTACCATTATTAATAATGCCCCTGCGTTGTTTGATTATATCTACGATACGCTGCCAAACCTCTCTTGGGATGTCTTGTTTTCTGGCAGAGATGAAAATGGTAGGGCGGTACCCGGCTCTTTAATCTATTGGGGTTACAGGTTACACATTCAAATCCCTCTTCTTTGGGAAACCATCAATGTAGCCATTGCTGCAACGCTAGTCTCTTCTGTCATCGCCATCGTACTAGCATTTTTGGCCGCTACAAACGGCTATGCCCCGACATCGGTTCGAGTGGGTGTTCGCTCGTTTGTGGCGTTCTTACGTACAATGCCTGAATTGGCATGGGCGGTTATGTTTGTAATGGCTTATGGGGTTGGTACTTTTCCCGGATTTGTTGCGCTTACGCTGCATACAATAGGCAGTTTGACCAAGCTATTCTACGAATCGATTGAGACGATCTCAGATAAACCAGTGAGTGGTTTGACGGCTTGTGGTGCAACCCCGATTCAGCGGCTAAGGTTTGCGTTTTGGCCTCAGATAAAGCCAACCGTTTTATCGTATGTGTTCTTGCGTTTTGAGATTAATTTTCGTTCGTCGACCATTCTTGGTTTAGTCGGAGCGGGCGGCATCGGTCAAGAGTTGATGACCAATATCAGTTTAGGTCGACATGACCAAGTCAGTATTACACTACTCTTGATTATCTTGGTGGTCGCGCTGATCGACACCACTTCCGGTGCGCTTAGAAAGAAAGTGATCAGTGGGGATGTAAAATGACGCAACTGACTTTAGATCAAATCAAACTCGACAATAAGGCTATCTTTGCTAAACAAAGACGTTACCTAACATGGGTATCGTTAGCCGTAATGGCGGTCGTAATTTACTACATTCTATTTTTCGGTTTTTTCGGTGTTTCCTCAAAACAGTTTGAGTTGGGCAATACCAAAATCATGAGTTATTTTTTACATATGTTTGTTTGGCGAGACTTCTTTGATTGGCCATTTGGATATTATTTTAAACAGATTGGTATCACCTTAGCTATTGTGTTTGGTGGCACACTCACAGCATCTTTGGTTGCACTTCCGCTCTCATTTTTTGCAGCAAGAAATGTGATGACTGGGCCTTGGGGAATCGTGGCAATCGCAATGCGGCGTGTATTTGATGTGCTACGCGGCGTTGATATGGCAATCTGGGGGATGATTTTTGTTCGTGCAGTCGGTCTAGGTCCATTAGCGGGTGTGATGGCTGTATTTGTCCAAGACTTGGGGCTGTTTGGCAAATTGTACGCAGAAAGCCATGAAGCTGCAGACAAAAAACCGTCTCGTGGGTTAACGGCTGTCGGGGCAAATAATCTCCAAAAGCATCGATTTGGTATTTTTACTCAGTCTTTTCCTACGTTTTTAGCGTTGAGCCTGTATCAGCTTGAATCAAACACGCGTTCAGCTGCAGTACTTGGTTTCGTTGGGGCTGGTGGTATCGGTTTAGTCTATGCCGAAAATATGCGTTTATGGAATTGGGACGTGGTGACGTTTATCACGCTTGTTCTGGTTGTCATCATTATGGCTTTTGACAAAGTCTCCAGCATTCTGAGAAATAAATACATAGTGGGTGAAAATATCCCATTGTATGAAAAGCGTTAGATCTTTAATGTGAAAATAGTTGGCCTATTTCTGGGCCAACTTATTTTACATTCTATATTCCCCCAAACGACACTCTAAATATTGCCTTCCCTATGCTATTTCCTGAAATAGATTCCTTTCTGATTTTTAACACCTAACACCTAACACCTAACACCTAATACCTAGCGATATATAAATTCTAGATGGCCTTATGAAAAGGGAGCGTGTGGCTAGGAAATTAGTTAGGTGTTTTTAGGTTCACTTACGCTATAAAAACTGACGTTATAAAGTGCATAGTTCATCACATTACAATGAATAGAGTACCTATATAAGTTAGGCGTTCACTTTGTGGTTTGTTCATTATTTTCGATAAATAACAATGGCTTGATGTTGTCTAGACAAGTTGCGTGTCTAGTGTTTCTATCTTCATTTTGTAAACTTTTCGACACCAAACGTTCATCTTTGCACGTCAAAGTGTATCTACACCCCAAAACGCCGAACGGAATTAAAGTTTTAATAATGATGCCAAAGATAATTTCGTGGTTTATTCGCACTTGTCTAGATAAGTGAAGATGGAATTGAGTGAGAACACTATGCCAGTTTATTTACAAATAGCATCTCAGTTAGAGCAAGAAGTAAAGGTTACCTTTACGCCGGGGGATTACCTTCCTTCGGAGTCGATATTGGCAAAGCGTTTCGAGGTAAATCGACACACTGTTCGACGAGCCATTGATGAACTCGTGAGTGGTGGATTAATTCAGCGTCATCAGGGTAAAGGCAGCATGGTGGTGCGCCAGCCTAGTGAGTACCGAGTTCACTCAGGCGCACATTTTACCAAAAACTTAGTGGAACTGGGTGAAATGCCTCGTTGTGAAATGCTGAAATCTCGCCTAATCACCGTGCCACCAAAAGTTGCGGGTTACTTGAATATCGAAGAAGGAAGTAAGGTTATCCACATTCGTACATTTCGTAAAACCAACGATACCCCCAGAACTATTATTGACCATTATCTGCCTGATTTAACGTGGTGGCCAGTGCTCAAAAACTTCACTAACGGCTCGTTACACCAATTTATTAAAAGAGGGCTGGGCATCGAGTTAGAACGAAAAGAGACGCGAGTAGGCGCGAAGATCCCTTCTGGTGAGGAGTGTCGACTATTGCAAATCAACACCGGCACACCGCTGCTAAAAATCAAAACAAAAAACGTAATTAAAGGTACGGCGACGATTGCTGAGTTCTCAAGCTCAAATACTCGCGCTGACGTAACAGAAATAGTAATGGAGCATTAAATGAAAGCTGCAACCAAGCGACAACATTGGATGTCAGTTCTAGCGAAAACTCAGTATTCAGAACTGAAGGGTCGTTGGGAGGAACTCAATTTGACACCAGATTACGCCATGGTACGCCAACCAGAAATTGGCTTAGCGCAAGTGCGTGCACGAATGGGCTCAACCGGGCGTCAATTCAATATTGGTGACACGACTATTACACGTGCTGTCGTGAAGCTCGATTCGGGTGAATTAGGCTACAGCTATTTACAAGGTCGAAATAAATCGCACGCTGAAATTGCGGCTGTTATCGATGCATTAATGCAGATGCCACAACATGAAGAGTCGCTGAGCACACAGCTAATTGAGCCGCTTGCCGCATTGAAAAAGCAGCAGCATAGCCTACGAGCTAAGGAAGTGGCGTCAAGCAAGGTTGATTTTTTCACTCTTGTACGCGGGGAAGATTAGTGTTCACTAAAAGTGTGAATGCATCATTGTTACGAGTTTATATTGGGTTTGATAACGCTATTTAAACACCATCAATCCAGCTGAAAATTAAATAATACGAACAGGTTTAAACAAATTAAATGAGTATGATTTCTCCAGCATTTGAAGATGCAGTCCATGACAGTCAGCAGTGCTTTCGCTTGCTACTTAAAGCGATGTCCGAGCCGGGAACAATCGTAAAGCTCGATAAATGCGATGGCTTTGGCAACATGATGAGCGGAGCGGCACAAGTCTTATTATCGATGGCCGATAACGCAACCCCTGTTTGGCTATCCTCTGCTTTTAGCCAAGACCGAGCAGTAAGTGAAAACATCAAATTTCATGTCAGTGCCCCAATCGTCAATACATTGTCAGAAGCTGGCTTTGCTCTCTTTTCACAACATGATTTATTTGATCAGGAGTGGAATACGCTGTCGTTCAATCTTGGTAATGAAGAGTACCCAGACACATCAACCACGGTTGTTGTTGAACTTGATAGTTTAACTGAAGGGAATGAAATAGTACTGACCGGGCCGGGTATTGAAAACGAACAGTGCATCGCTATGAAAGGATTACCCAGTGCATTAATTCAATACCTTACGACACGCCAAAACCGATCGGCATTTCCTCTAGGCATCGATTTTATTTTTGTCGCTGGTCAGCAAGTGCTGTGCCTACCAAGAACAACCAAAGTTGAGGTTTCAGTATGTACGTTGCAGTAAAAGGTGGCGAAAAAGCGATTCGCCAAGCGCACCAGCTTCAAGCTAACAAGCGTCGTGGGAATCCAGAACTGCCAGAATTAAGTGTCTCTCAAATCAGTGATCAGCTATCCGGTTCAGTCGATCGTGTTATGACTGAGGGTGGTATTTATGACAAAGAACTCGCGGCACTTTCAATCAAGCAAGCGGCCGGAGATTTAGTCGAAGCTATCTTTTTATTACGTGCCTATCGCACCACATTGCCTCGTTTAATCACAGCTGATCCAGTCGATACGTCAGCTATGCGGATTGAACGTCGTATTTCGGCCACCTATAAAGAACTTCCAGGTGGTCAGGTATTAGGCCCAACCTATGATTATACCCATCGCTTGCTTGATTTCGCTTTGCTAGCCGAAGGGGAGAGCCCAAGATCAGAGAAGAAGCAAGATACGGCATTACCTGACGAAGAGAATGCATTAGACGTGTGCCCACAAGTGATGAGCATTCTAGAAAACCTCGACATGATGCTCACCGAAGACGATAACCAGCAAGAGCCCGAAGATATCACATTATCACCGGTGAATTATCCCTGCGATCGCAGTGCTCGCCTGCAAAACTTAGTGCGTGGTGATGAAGGCTTCTTACTGGCTCTTGGCTATTCCACTCAGCGTGGCTACGGTCGAAACCATCCGTTTGCCGGTGAAATTCGTTCAGGCTTTGTCGACTTATCGATTACCCCGGAAGAGCTCGGTTTTAGTCTCGACATCGGTGAAATTGAGCTCACTGAGTGTCAGATGGTCAATGGATTTGTTGGTGGTAAAGCCATTAAGCCAAAACTGACGCGTGGCTATGGCTTAACCTTTGGCGCAACAGAGCGCAAAGCGATGTCAGTCGCCCTTGTTGACCGATCATTACAAGCGCCGGAATATGACGAAGCGGTGGATGGCCCAGCTCAAGATGAAGAGTTTGTGCTTTCTCATTCAGATAACGTTGAAGCTGCAGGTTTTGTGTCACATCTAAAACTTCCCCATTACGTTGACTTCCAAGCCGAGCTTGAGTTACTGCGAAAAATGCATAAAGAGCACGATGAAATAACAGCGCAACAAGGAGAGCAGGCATGAGTCATTTAGACGGTAATCAGCCGAGTGTAGAAGGTTATAACTACGGCTATTTGGATGAGCAAACAAAGCGAATGATTCGTCGATCCTTATTAAAAGCGGTCGCGATTCCCGGTTATCAAGTCCCTTTTGGTGGGCGTGAAATGCCAATGCCTTATGGATGGGGAACCGGTGGCGTTCAGATCACAGCAGCTATTATTGGCAAGCCAGATACCCTAAAGGTAATTGATCAAGGTGCCGATGACACCACTAATGCCGTGTCTATTCGTGAATTTTTCAAATCGGTAGCGGCGGCAAAAACGACCGAAAAAACGACTCAGGCGAGCATTATCCAAACCCGACACCGTATTCCAGAAGTTGCCCTAACAGAAGATCAAATATTGGTTTATCAAGTTCCCATCCCTGAGCCATTGCGTTTTATTGAGCCAAGAGAAACAGAGACACGCAAGATGCATGCGCTGCAAGAGTACGGGATCATGCATGTGAAGCTTTATGAAGATATCGCGCGATTTGGCCACATCTCTACGGCGTATGCGTATCCAGTGAGAGTCAATGATCGTTACATCATGGACCCGTCACCTATTCCGAAGTTTGATAACCCTAAAATGGACCACATGCCCGCTTTGCAGCTATTTGGTGCTGGGCGTGAAAAACGTATTTACGCGATTCCACCTTATACAAAAGTGAAAAGCCTCGACTTTGAAGATCACCCCTTTGAAGTACAGAAATGGGATGAGCCATGTTCCATTTGTGGTTCAACAGACACCTTCCTTGATGAAGTCGTTATGGATGACAAGGGAACCCACTTATTTGTCTGCTCGGATACAGATTATTGCTCGGAACAGGTACAGAGCGCTGAGGAAAAACAGATGGTTGAGAAGAACTCCTCACTTCAAAAAGAGCAACCGCTAGAACAGAAGGAGATATTCGCATGAGCGCAGTAATGGCAGCCGTTCACGATCAACCGCTACTTACCGTGAATAATCTCACTAAGTTGTACGCACCGGGCAAAGGCTTTCAAAATGTTTCCTTTGAGTTGTTCCCGGGAGAAGTCCTCGGCATTGTTGGTGAATCTGGCTCGGGTAAAAGTACCTTGTTGACATCACTCTCTGGTCGTCAAACCCCAGACAGTGGCGAAGTTCTTTACTTAAAGGGCGATAGCAATACACAAATATCTCAACTAGAAGATCTTTACTTAATGGCGGAAAGCCAGAGAAGGCAGCTATTACGAACAGAGTGGGGTGTTGTTCATCAGCATCCTATGGATGGTTTACGTAGCAGAGTCTCAGCTGGAGGCAATATTGGTGAACGCTTGATGGCGGTCGGTGAGCGCAATTATGCAAACATCCGTGAGAAATCGTCAAAATGGTTAGCGGATGTTGAGATCCCTCACGATCGAATGGACGATATGCCAACCACGTTTTCTGGCGGGATGCAGCAACGTTTACAGATCGCACGTAACTTGGTCACCCATCCCAAACTCATTTTCATGGACGAACCAACAGGTGGGCTAGATGTGTCGGTGCAAGCGAAGCTATTGGATCTGCTTCGCCGTTTAGTAAATGAGCTTGACCTTGCTGTGGTGATTGTCACTCATGATCTTGCAGTCGCGCGCCTGCTTGCACACCGCTTAATGGTGATGCGACGCAGTGAAGTAGTAGAAAGTGGGTTAACCGACCAAGTACTTGATGATCCGCAGCACCCTTACACCCAGCTATTAGTCTCTTCCGTATTACAGAATTAAGGATGATCAACGTGAATAATTCATTAACGGGCACTACGCAACGAACTACGCAACGAACTAATCAACGAACGCTCAACGCTCAAGTGACAGGCCAAACCAAGCTCCGAGTAACGGACGTGAGTAAAACCTTCGTACTGCACAATCAAAACAGTGTGGAGCTTTCTGTGTTAACTCATGCTTCACTAACGGTTAATTCGGGCGAGTGTGTGGTACTTCATGGCCATTCTGGTTCAGGTAAATCAACACTGCTTCGAGCGCTGTACGCCAATTATTTAGTTGATACCGGTTCTATTGAGGTTGAACATCAAGACCAATGGATTGATCTCGCCAGTGCAACGCCTCGTGACATTATCAATGTTCGAAAGCACACCATGGGTTGGGTGAGCCAGTTTCTTCGTGTCATTCCCCGCATCAGTGCATTAGAGGTTGTGATGCAGCCAATGTTAGAGATGGGCGGGGATTTCACTGAAGCGGAAACACGAGCAAAGAGTCTATTAACACGGCTGAATGTACCGGAACATTTGTGGAACTTGGCGCCGGCAACGTTCTCTGGTGGTGAGCAGCAACGGGTTAATATCGCGCGTGGGTTTATTGTTGATTATCCGATTTTATTGCTTGATGAACCAACGGCTTCTCTTGACGCGACAAACAGTGCCGTGGTGGTGAAATTAATTGAAGAAGCCAAGTCTAGGGGGGCGGCAGTCGTGGGTATTTTTCATGATGAGCAGACTCGAGATCTAGTGGCTGATCGTTTATACGATGTAAAAAACCATCAAGATGTTGTGACTAACACACTGACCAGCGTTTGCGCTTAGTAGGAACCCAAAATGATTATTACCAATGTCAATCTAGTGCTTAAAGATGAAGTCATTCGTGGTTCGGTGGAGTTACGTGATGGTGTGATTGTGAGTGTGTCCGATACCACCAGTCAGCTGCCAAGCGCGTTTGACGGCGAGAATGGTTACCTTACGCCGGGATTAATTGAACTGCATACCGATAACCTTGAAAAGTACTTTACGCCAAGGCCCAAAGTCGACTGGCCCCCGCTCTCTGCAATGAGCGCCCATGACACCCAGTTGATCGGTTCTGGTATTACAACAGTGTTAGATGCGGTTGCGTTAGGGGATTGTCGTGATGGACATCGTCAGCATAACCTTGATCTGTTTATTAATACCGTCGCTGAGAGTCAAAAACGCGGGCTAACCCGGGCCGAACATCGCTTGCATCTTCGTTGTGAAGTTCCAAATGAGAGTACGGTTAGTTTGTTCCAGCGCTATGCCCATTTACCAGAAGTACAGCTTGTCTCTTTGATGGATCATGCGCCCGGTCAGCGTCAGTTTGTTAATTTAGAAAAGTACCGCACCTATTATCAAGGCAAGTACAATTTAAGCGACGCCGAAATGACCAAGTTTGAATGTGAACAAGTGGCTCTGTCAGAGCGTTGGTCAAAGCCCAATCGTGATGCGATTTGTCAGCAGTGTCGTGATCTGAACATTCCACTGGCAAGTCATGACGATGCAACGGAAGCGCACGTAAATGAATCAAAAGAACTTGGTATGGTCATCGCAGAGTTTCCAACCACAGTCGAAGCGGCGCAACAATCCCACCAGCTTGGGCTCAAAGTGATGATGGGCGCACCAAACGTGGTTCGTGGTGGTTCTCACTCTGGTAATGTTGCAGCGCATCAACTCGCTTCACTTGGCGTGCTTGATATTCTCTCTTCAGACTACTATCCAGCCAGTTTGCTTGATGCAATTTTTAAGCTGTCAGAGGATGATCGCAACACCTTAAATCTTGCTCAAGCGGTTCAATTGGCAACCCGTAATCCGGCACAATCACTAGGCTTAGATGACAGAGGGGTGATCGCAGAAGGAAAACGTGCGGATCTGGTGCTGTCGCATACGGCAGATGATCATCATTTAGTCTCTCGTGTTTGGCGTGAAGGAAAGAAGGTGTTTTAGTCATGTCTCAACATGTTATTTCAGACCCTACTTTGGAACATACTGCAGAACCTATTGCACACGATCATCTTTGCTCCGGTTATGAGTTAGTCGCTGAAAGTGTAAACAAAGGGCTCGTTTATTACGTCATTGGGCCATCCGGTTGTGGTAAAGACTCTCTGATCACGGCGGTTAGGAAAGCTTTTGTTGATGATATTGTGATAGCACATCGCTATATAACTCGCCCCGCAGATGCGGGGGGAGAAAACCATATCGAGCTAACAGACACTGAGTTCAATATTCGTTATTCACGAGACATGTTCGCGATGAACTGGGAAGCACATGGTCTTCGTTATGGGATTGGTCAAGAAGTTCACTATTGGAATGATCTTGGGTTGAATGTCGTAGTCAATGGTTCTAGAGCTTACCTTGAGATCGCAAAAGAGTTGTTTGGTGAGCGATTGATTCCGGTTGTTATTCATGTCGAGCTTGGGGTTTTGGAGGCTCGTTTAATAGGGCGGGGAAGAGAAACCGTTGAGCAGGTTGCTGAACGATTGAAAAGAGCCAATGACTATCGCGTTACCGATAGTGCAGAAGTTTTTTACATCGACAATAGCGGCACGATTGAGCAGAGCCTAGTGCAGTTTTCACGACTAAAAAGTGAAAGGGAAAATGAACTGAAAACAAACGCTCTAACCGCTACATTGGAGAAATAACGTGAAACTGACGCTTATTGGCACAGGTAACAGCGCAACGATTCCCGTTTATGGATGTGATTGCTCTGTTTGCAGCAAGGCCACGAAAAATCCGAAGTTGAGAAGAGAGAAAGCGTCGGCGTATATCGAGCATCAAGGGAAAACCTTGTTGCTTGATGCCAATGCGCCAGACTTAATGCAGCGGTTTCCAAGGGGAAGCATCGATGCGATCTTACTGACTCATTACCACATCGATCATGTACATAGCTTGTTTGATCTCCGTTGGGGAGTCGGTGAGTATATCAAAGTGATTTCGCCGGATGATCCCCTTGGGTGTGACGATCTGTACAAACATCCGGGGATTCTCGACTTTTCCACTCGTACTCAGCCATTTCAATCATTTGAATGGCAAGGTATCACAGTGACCCCGCTGCCACTCATTCATTCAAAAATATGCACAGGCTACTGCTTTGAATGGCAAGACCAACGTATCGCGTATTTAACCGACACGATTGGGCTACCAGAGCCCACACTACAATGGTTACAAAAGCGAAAGATTGACTGGATGATCATAGATTGTAATCACCCACCCATTGAGTGCGAAGAGCAGAGGGCCAAAGCGAACCACAATGATTTTAATCATGTATTGGCAATCGAAGAAGCGGTCAAACCTAAGCATGTTGGTCTGACACATTTAGGCCATCGCATGGTTGAGTGGGCCGAAAATAACCCTCAATATTTTACCAATTATCGACGCCTGCTTAACGATGGCGAGGAGATAGAATGACGACTCAACCCCTTTCTCAAGTGTTAACTTCAGAGCCGAATATCGACGAGAGTAGCAAGTTGCATGACGTGGTATTGGGTCGATGGACTGAAATTGCCGAACGTTGCATTTTGAATAATGTCTCGGTTGGAGATTACAGTTACATTCAAAATGACTGTAATTTGATGTTCGCAGAAGTCGGAAAATTCACTTCTATTGCTTCATCGGTCCGAGTGAACCCTAGTAATCATCCTTGGTGGCGTCCAACACTGCACCATTTTACTTATCGACCTGGAAAATTTGGCTTTGGCTCAGAAGCTGAAACTTTAGATGAAGAGGTCTTTTCGTGGCGTGAAGAAGATAAAGTGATCATCGGGCATGATGTTTGGATAGGGCACGGTGCGATTATTCTACCGGGAATTACCGTTGGCAATGGCGCCATTGTTGGCGCGGGAAGTGTTGTTACTAAAAACGTTCCTGCGTATTCGATCGTCGTGGGAAATCCTGCAAAGGTACTACGCCCAAGATTTGAAGATACTAGTTACGCAACCCGATTAGACAAATTGGCATGGTGGGATTGGAGTGATGAAAAGATCGCTGAAACTCTTCCTTTGTTTCAAAAAGATTGTGGTGAGTTCCTAGAGTCTGTGGAACCCGTGTAATTTGTGGAATGAAAAAAGCCACTGCCTGTCGTTCGATTAAGAACGGTGGGAACAGTGGCTTTATCGTTTTGCCAATTATAATAGATTAGCCGATTATAATAGTTTAGGCAGCTATATTAATCGCCGAGTGGCTGACGCTCTAAGCCACCTCGATGGGAGTCTAACGCCATCTTAAGTCTTCTTAGTTTGTCTCTAGAGCTGCGTTTATGAGCGACGGCTAACTCAAGAGATATCACATCCACCAAAGCCAGCATCGCATAGCGAGAAGCAGAGGGTTTATAGATGAAGTCTGTCTCGTCGTGTTGAATTGGCAGAACCAGATCAGCGCTTTGGGCAAGTGGCGTGTTTACGGGGGTAATCGCAATCACTTTCATGCCGTATTTCTTGATAAGCTGAGCTGTTTCTACCAAAACAGGCGTATAACCGGTTGCAGAAATGATCACAAATACATCATTCTTATCCGCGGTTGCCGCAACCATTTGAGCCAACATACCATCGTTGTATGCAACAACCGCGTAGCCGAATCGGAATAGACGGTGTTGCAGTTCTTGAGAGGCGATAGTTGAACCGCCGCCCATGCCAATTGAAACGATTTGTCTTGCTTCGTGAAGCCAAGTGATTGCCGTTTCAATATCTTGCTCATTGATTAAGCTTCGATTGATGTCCAAGGACTGTTTTATAGATTCATAGACGCCTTGGTAACCCGTTTGATCGGGCGGCTCCAAGATAAATCGCTGGCCAATAGTAAGAGACTGCGCCAACTTGAACTTCATATCTCGCACGTTGCTACAGCCAATCGCTTTAGCAAAGCGGGTGATCGTTGCTTCGCTAACCTGTGCATTTTCTGCTAGCTCAGTAATGCTCGCATTGGCGGCGAGATTAATGTCATCCATGATCAGCTTAGCCACTTTTTTCTCGGCGTCGCGCAGCGCACTAAAACGCTCGGTGATCTGAGAAACAATATCTACTTCAAGAGTCAAAATTACCGTCCTTCTATTTGATATCTTGCTGTAGATATCGTTCTTCGATTTTTATATCAGTATTGGTAAAACATGCCAATTAAAAGCAAGTTTCAACCCAGTGAGTGACCATAAATTCATCATCACAAACTGCAATATGACGCCATTTATCAAAGGTTAAGCAAGGGTGGGAAGTCGAGAAGGCAATCATGTCACCCACTTGAATATCGTTCTCAGCGTCAACTTCAATGAAGGTGTGCTGGTCCATCACGTCAGTTGAAGTGATACCGGCCACTGAAATTGGTTTTCCGTTACTGTAGCCACGCTCTGCGATAGGTAAACCCGCATCAAAAGCCACATCGCGTTTTCCCATGCCGACGATCGCTTTCGTTGGCTCTGGTCTTGAAATGACATACGCCCAAATCTCTAATGAAGATTCAAGATCGCCACCGAGTTCGCAAGCGTAACCATTGTTCGCTTGAGCGCGGTTCATCACTTTGCTTTGCGCATCGAGATAGATCCCTGTGTCATGAATGGCGTAGCAGCCCGGGCGAATGATCGCGGTCGCGTGGGTTAGGTTTGAAAAACACTCAGCAACGACGTCATACCATGCGGAACCTGCCCCCGTGATAATTGGCTTCTCACTGATTAAGTTGTCATTTGACAGTGTTTGAACCAACGCGAGTGTGTCGTTTAAAAAATCACGAATCAGCTGCTCTTGGTTTGGGCCTTGAATGACGCCCTCATAAACTTCAATACCGGCTAATTTGAGTGATGACATTCCTTGCATAGCGTCAGCGAGTTCGAGTAACTCTTCTCCGCTACGGCAGCCACAGCGCCCACCTTGTACGCCACGTTCTAATAGAACATTAAGCGTATGGTTAGTTTGAGCAAAGAAGCTATCCAGTTGATCGAGGTTTATCATCGAATCGGCGCAGCAATAGAATTCGACATCAAACTGTTCAATCAAATTCGCAACGAGCGCCATGTTTGCTTTACCAACAAGCTGGTTGGCCATGATGATGTTCTTTGCACCCGCTAGTGCGGCTACCTCTGCTTGAATAGGGGTAGCAACTGTGACCCCCCAAGCGCCATTTTCTAATTGCTGCTGAATAAAATCTGGCGTCATTGAGGTTTTACTGTGTGGCGCAAGCTGAACATGATGGTGATTAGCAAAGCGTTGCATCCATTGTAGATTATTCTGCAGTGACGACTGCTTTACCACGGCAGCAGGTAGCGAAATATCTTCGTTAATAAGGCTGTATTGGACTTGCTCTTCTAGCGTTGCTGCACGGCCCTTTTCTCCTAGCGCGTTCAGTCCAAGTAGGTCTTTTTGATAGTTTCTATCATTCATTATTGTTGTTTCTCCGGCGTTTAAAGCAAACTAACATACGTTAAGTTGTTGTTTTTTTGTATTTATTGGCTTTTATATTGCCATTTATGTTAGAAAGTATCAAACATTGCCTTTGTTTTTGTGTGTGTTATCACTGAATTAATTCGGGGGAATTATTAAGATAGCTACAGTAGAAATGAGGCTTAAGAGAGTAGACATGTTATTCGATACCATCATAAAAAATATAGAGGTGTTCGATGGCTCTGGTGAAGAGGCATTTTTCGCCGATGTTGCAATCCGCGATAACCGTATCGAAAAGATAGGTAAACTCGATCTGGAAGAGTGCAGTCATGTCATTGAAGGTCATGGCCTTGCATTAGCACCGGGTTTTATTGATGTTCATACTCATGATGATACTAACGTTATTCGTTACCCAGAGTGCTTACCAAAGATTAGCCAAGGTGTAACGACCGTTATCGTGGGGAATTGTGGCATTAGTGCTTCACCTGCGGTATTGGAAACCGCGCCACCAGATCCAATGAACCTGCTTGGTGAGCAAAAAGATTTTAAATACCCCTCGTTTATCGCGTATGCGGAAGCGGTGGAGAAAGCAAAACCCGCAGTCAATGTTGCAGCGTTAGTTGGCCACACTACCTTACGAAACCAAGTAATGGATCGCTTAGACAGAACCGCTACTGACGGTGAAATTGCGCAGATGCAATCGTCGCTAACCAAAGCGATGGAGCAAGGTGCATTAGGTTTAAGTTCTGGTCTTGCTTATGCGAGTGCTAAACAAGCCACGGCAAATGAAGTTATGCAGTTGTCTGAGGTTTTAGCTGAACATGGTGGTATCTACACGACTCACATGCGTACTGAATTTGAAGAAATCATCAGTGCGATGGACGAAGCGTTCGAAACCGGAAAACACGCTCGCGTTCCTGTTGTTATCTCACACCTAAAATGTGCGGGCGCAGGTAACTGGGGTAGAACGGTAGAGGTGATTGATCACTTAGAAACCGCGTCAAAGCATCAAGATGTTTCGTGTGATTGTTACCCGTATTCAGCGAGCTCATCAACATTAGATTTGAAGCAGGTTACTGATGAAATTGATATTTTCATTACATGGTCTGAAACCTTGCCACAATATGCGGGCAAGATGCTTAAAGATATTGCTGCTGATATGGAGTTGCCATTAATCGATGCAGCGAAAGCGTTGCAACCTGCAGGTGCTGTTTATCACTGCATGGATGAAAATGATGTGAAGCGTGTGTTGAAATACAAACTCACAATGGTTGGCTCTGATGGTCTTCCTAATGATCCTCATCCGCACCCTCGTTTGTGGGGAACTTTCCCTAAAGTACTAGGGCACTACAGTCGAGATGAAAAACTATTTTCCATGTCGGAGGCCATTCACAAAATGACAGGGCTATCGGCGAAACGTTACAACTTAGCGCAACGTGGAACTATTAAAGAGGGAGCTTATGCTGATTTGGTTATATTTAATCCAAATACGGTTAAAGATACCGCAACTTTTGAAAATCCTATATCAGCTTCACAGGGTATAGAATATGTTTTTGTAAATGGTGAGCTGTCATATTATAAAGGGGCAGTGCAGAGCAAACGGTCTGGTGTATTTATATTTAATAACAATTAAACAAATACATATCCAATATTAATTTAACAATGAATAATCTTTGATTATTTTAACTGGAGTAGAAAAATGTCAATTAAACGTTATGGTGTAGAAGGCGGTACTGGTACAGGTGGTCAACATCTACCATTTGCAAGAGCAACTGAAGCTGCTGGTTTCTTGTATGTATCAGGTCAAACACCAATGACAGATGGCGAAGTAGTTGAGGGCGGCATTGTTGACCAATCTCGCCTAGCGATTCAAAACTGCGTAGATATTATGACTGAGTGTGGCTATGAACTTGAAGATGTAATGCACGTTAAAGTAGTGCTAACGGATTCTCGTTACTTCCAATCTTTCAACAAAGTATTTAAAGAGTTTTTTGGAGCAAACCCTCCTGCTCGTATCTGTATGGTTTGTGATTTAGTTGTTGATGTGAAAGTTGAAGTTGATGTTACTTGTTACCGCAAAGACCGTGCATAATAAGTAATAGATAAAGATCCAATATAGATATTAGGTGTCAATGCAATAATATAAGAAATTGTAAATGTTGCGCCTAATATCTAATTCCCTACAAATATAATCGAAAAGAAATATTAAATATAAAGTTATTGTTGATTATATTACTCAATAAATAAACGAATGATAAATTCGTATATTGGAGATCTGCACAATGGATAGTTCGTTATTTCTTACATGTTTTGGCCTGTATGTCTGTTTTCTTATTTGGTTAGGTTGGTTCGTGTCTCGAAACCAAAAATCAGGTGAAGACTTTTTACTTGGTGGGCGTGGCCTACCTATGTTCTTAGTACTAGGTACTACTGTTGCAACCATGGTCGGTACTGGCTCAAGTATGGGCGCGGTTGGTTTTGGTTACGCAAACGGTTGGGCGGGTGCTTTATACGGCATCGGTGGTGCAATCGGTATTTTATTACTCGCGCTTTGGTTTGCTCCAGTTCGTAAGCTCAACTTCATGACCATGAGTGAAGAGCTTGCGTATTATGTTGGCGCGAACAAGATCGTTAAAAACGTTGTTGGCCTACTTATCTTCATCGCTTCTATCGGTTGGTTAGGTGCTCACATTCTAGGTGGTGGTATGTACCTAGCGTGGATTGCTGATATTGACCTTAATCTAGCAAAAATCATTATCGCAGCAGCATTTACGATTTATGTAGTGATTGGTGGTTACACAGCCGTAGTATGGACAGATACGATTCAAGCAGTCATCCTTTTTGCAGGTTTCATTTTAATGGCTGTTATGTCGGTGGATTACATCGGTGGTTTAGACAATCTTTACGCAGCGATGGACCCAGCGGCAACAAGTTTCTTAGCGATTGAAAAACTAGGCATCATCCCAGCAGTATCACTGGCTGTGGTTATCGGTGTCGGTGTACTAGCAACGCCTTCATTCCGTCAGCGTATTTACTCGGGTAAAGACGTATCAACTATTCGTCGCTCGTTTGTTGCTTCAGGTATTCTTTACCTATTCTTCTCAATCATTCCTGCAATCATCGGTATGGCTGCGCATGCGATTGACCCTACGCTTGATAACCCGAACTTCTCATTCCCTTACATCGCAGCCACTATTTTACCTGTCGGTGTTGGCATGATTGTTCTAATTGCCGGTCTATCTGCAACAATGTCTAGTGCAAGTTCAGACGCAATTGCTGGTGTTTCAATCTTACTTCGTGATGTCTACGTGATGTTTACTGGTCGAGTGCCGAACAAAGAGTCAATGTTGAACTACTCTCGCTTAGCGTTGGTTGTTGTTATCGGCTTCGCACTAATATTCGCTCTAACATCTAACGATATCATTGGCTACATCACTAAGATGATTTCAACAGTTATGTCTGGCATGTTTGTTTGTGGAATGTTGGGTAAATTCTGGAGCCGTTATAACTGGCAAGGTGCTATTGCAACATTAGCGGGTGCTTCAATCGCTTCATTCACAGTAATGCTAAGCTCTGACTTCACGGCTTTCTGGGGTAACCCTGTAATCCCGTCTTGCTTAACGGCTCTAACTGCTGGTGTGATTGTTAGTTTGCTAACGCCTGCGAACGAAGTAACACCTGAAATGGCAAAAGCTATTCTAGATGATGAACGTGCACTAATGGAGATGAGCACATCTGATAAAGGGCAACTTGATAAAGATGACGCATCATCAAACCGCCCAGCCGTTCAAAATAGCTAATAACTATTAATATTGAGGCTCGATTCAGAGCCTCATACTCCCTTCAATAAAGCGAATAAGAATAAGGTTCAAAATGGTTAATCAGACGACATCAAATCAACTTAAAATCGCCTTTTTTGGTGAGTGTATGGTCGAACTAAGTGGTTCACCGATTCGCAAAGCTTTTGGTGGCGATACGTTAAACACTGCACTTTATCTTTCTCGCCTTACGGCTAATCAAGCGGTATCAGTATCGTACGCAACAGGGTTAGGGGTTGATGAGTTATCAAAAGAGATGATTCAACAATGGCAACAAGAAGGCATTGATACCAACCTTGTGACTCAGTTTGAAGACAAACTACCAGGCTTATATATGGTAGAGGTTGACGATACTGGCGAGCGTCAATTTCTTTACTGGCGCGATAATGCTGCGGTGAAATCATACTTTAGCGGTCAGCAAGTTAGCGCTCTAGAAACAGAAATGCAGACTAAGAGCATCGATGTGATTTACCTGAGTGGCATTAGCTTTGCTATTTTGGATATCGTATCTCGTCAGCACCTTCTGACTCTTATTGAACAGTTTGCTCAACGTGGTGGCAAGGTGGTTTTTGACAATAATTACAGACCTCAACTTTGGTCGGTTACTGATGCAAAGTATTGGTACGGTAAGTTACTTCCATTTGTTGATATTGCACTAATCACTGAAGATGACGACGTGTTGGTTTGGGGTGAAGAAGAGAGTGTAGAACATCGATGCTTGCGTCTTGGCTGTAAAGAGATTGTTATTAAGCGTGGATGTGAACCTTGTAAGCTTGTACTTAATAACGCTGATGGCCTTGCTGAGCATTATGTATCTGCTGAGAAAGTAACAAACGTCGTGGATACCTGCGCTGCCGGTGACTCTTTTGCAGCTGGCTATCTAGCAGCAAGACTGACGGGTAGCAGTGCCATTGAATCAGCAGAGCTAGGTCATAAAATGGCGTCGATTGTGATTCAACATCCCGGAGCTATTATTCCGCGCTCTGCCATGGATGCTTTAGTAAGATAAAAGACGGGTTAAATAAAAAGGCTGATTAAGTAAGCGCTAGCTCATCCGTTTCAATGTTAAGCAAGATAATGAAAAATAAGTGGTAAATTTATGTCTCAAGAAATGATCAATCAACTTAAGCAATACAAAGTGATCCCTGTTATTCAAATCAACAAGGTTGAACACGCTGTTCCGCTAGCGAAAGTGCTAGTAGAAAATGGTTTACCCGTAGCTGAAGTCACATTCAGAACCGATGCAGCGGCAGAAGCTATTCGTCAAATGCGTGAAGCGTATCCTGAAATGTGTATCGGAGCGGGTACTGTATTAAATGCTCAACAAGTTGATCAAGCAAAAGAGGCGGGATCAGAGTTTGTGGTTTCTCCTGGTCTAAACCCGAATACTGTTCGTTACTGCCAAGAAGTAAACATGCCTATCGTACCAGGTGTAAATAACCCAAGCCAAGTGGAACAAGCGCTAGAGCTAGGTCTTAACTTTTTGAAGTTCTTCCCAGCAGAAGCTTCTGGCGGCATCAGTATGGTGAAGTCTTTGCTTGCACCTTATGTTGACGTTAGCTTTATGCCAACGGGTGGTATTGGTAAGAACAACGTCAATGATTATCTTGGTATTGACCGCATTGTTTGTTGTGGAGGTACGTGGATGGTTTCCCCTGCGTTGATTGAAAGTGAACAGTGGGATGAGATCGGTCGTTTGGTCCGTGAAGCGGTTGAACTCGTAAAATAACACTCCAAAACCCTATCTGCCGTATTAGTTTATTATTCATATTAATACGGCATTAAATATAAATACTAAAAATGTGCTTTGAAGAGTAGGGATACTCACACCATAAAGAATGGATTCTACGATATTTAAATAATTACCCCCAATTAATAATAATGATTATATAAGTAGTGAATCATGAAAAAAATATTACCTGTTTCTTTATTAGTACTTCTTCCAATTACAGCAACTGCTGGTGGTTATGTCGATCTTCGTACCGAGCACCGTACTACAACAGATCAATATAACAGCCGTTTTATCATCGGAAATCACTTTGACAATGGTTACGGATTGGAAACGTTAACCAATATTCGTCACGCAGCGGGTGCATACGATGAGACCCGAGTAATCAATACTGAGTTTACTCACTATTACACTCATGCAATCAACGATAATTTTATGCTGAATCCAGGTTTGGTGATGAACTTTCAAGGCTCCAACACTTTTTTAATGCCTTACCTAAAGCTGAATTATAACTTTGATAACGGTTTGTTTGTACACGGTCGCTACCGTTACGATTTCTCGACGGAAGCGTTAGAGAATGATTACGGTAATGAAGAGACAGCTAAGCGTCACCGTTATGATATCTGGACAGGATACAACACAGACAGCTACCAAATCTCTTACGCATTTACTTACTTTGATCAGATTACTCACCACACCAATGAGCTGGCGACTGGTGATCTTCATGCACGCGAGCACACAGTAAAAGCGGTCTATAAATGGAAATCAAACATCCGTCCGTATGCTGAAGTTGTCGATGCCGATACCATAGCCTCAGAAAATGATAAAACCGATTGGCGTTTCCGTTTAGGTGTGAATTTCTCTTTCTAAATTAATGAAATATTTAAATTGTGATTTAAGTCTATAAATGCAATGTATCTAAATTAAATATGTAAAAATTATATATTATAGGAATAAATAAAATGAAAAAAACGATATTGTCTTTATTAATATCAAGCTCAATGGTTTCTCCTATGGCATTAGCAATGGCACCAAATACAGATTTAAACCTTATGCCTTATCCACAAACTGTGGAATTAAAAAAAGGTCAGGTAACAGTTGATAGTGAATTTAAAGTCTTTATTAAAGGCTTTAATTCAGACCGTGTTGAATATACGGCAAAACGTTTTATTGACCGTCTTGAAAGACAAACAGGTGTCCCTACACTGAATTGGCAGGCTGAGAATGAAAAAGAAGCCAATTTAGTTATCGACATTAACCGTGCTCCTAAGACAGAAGTTCAAAATATCGAATCAGACGAGTCTTACCGCATCACTACTCGCGGAGACCGCATTGTACTCACTTCTGAAAGCCCATACGGAGCGATTCGCGGTATTGAAACCATTCTCCAGCTTGTCCAGTCAACGTCGACGGGTTACCACATTCCTGCGGTAAGCATCGTTGATGAGCCTCGTTTCCAATGGCGTGGTGTGTCTTACGATACTTCTCGTCACTTCATCGAATTTGACGTTTTGATTCGTCAGCTAGATGCAATGGCCTCGGCGAAAATGAACGTCTTCCACTGGCATTTCTGGGATGACCAAGGTATCCGCATTAAGACTGATTCGTGGACACGCTTATGGTCTGAAAGCTCTGATGGCAACTATTACACCAAAGATCAGGTTCGTTACCTTGTTGAGTACGCACGTAACCTCGGTATTCGTGTGATTCCTGAAGTCTCGTTACCTGGTCACTCTTCTGCGGTTGCTGTTGCTTACCCTCATCTTATGTCGGGTGGCGAAGGTCAATCTTACGAGCAAGAGCGTGAATGGGGTGTATTTGAGCCATTAATGGACCCGCTAAACCCTGAACTGTATGACATGCTGGGTGATGTGTTTGACGAAGTTGTCGCTCTTTTCCCTGATGAGTATTTCCACATTGGCGGTGATGAGCCAAATTACTCACAATGGATCAACAGTGAAAAGCACCAAGCTTTCATTGAAGAGAATAATATCGATGGAGAGCGTGGCTTACAGTCTTACCTAAACGTTAAAGTTGAAAAGATGCTTGAAGAGCGCGGTAAGAAGATGACTGGTTGGGATGAAATTTGGCACAAAGATCTGCCAACTTCAATTGTAATCCAAAGCTGGCAAGGTCACGACAGTATTGGCCGTGCAGCGAAAGAAGGTTACCAAGGTATTCTATCGACAGGTTACTACCTAGATCAGCCTCAACCAACCAGCTACCACTACCGTAATGATCCGATTCCAAAAGGGATCACGGTAGATGATTCCCTTCATGCTGGTGAGAGCTTTGTTAGCTACCAGTGGGAAAAGCCGCGCACTAAGGGTGGCCCACGTAAGGGACTACTTACTATCATTGAAGCGAAAGATGGTACGCCACGTGCGTTTGTAGACTACAACGGCAAATCTCGTGAAGAAGTGTTCATTAAAGAGTATCAGGCTGGCAAGTCTCTAGTCGCTTACTTTGATAACTTCATGTCATATACAGAGTTTAATTTAAACTTAGATCAAAATGGATTTAGCGAAGGTAGTTACCAGCTTATTGGTAATGTTCGTTGGCCAACGACAGCGGAAATCGTTGCAAGCAGCTCAATGGAAGGCAGTGTTATCCCTGAGCCAAATGGCGGTTACCCAGCAGAGCTTACTGAGAAAGAGAAAGAGCTTATTCTTGGTGGTGAAATCACTATGTGGCTAGAAAATAAAGACACGCACACAGTAGAGCAGTACCTATGGCCACGTAGCTACGCGATTGCTGAGCGTTTATGGTCAGATGCTTCATTGACTGATGAAGAGAGCATGTACCAACGTATGAGCGTAATGGATACTTGGTCTGAGGTTTCAGTAGGTCTTCGTCATCATGCTGACGCTGATATGCTATTGAAGCGCCTTGCTAAAGGACAGAACATTCAATCACTTCAAGCGTTAGCAAAATACATTGAGCCAGCTCAGTACTATGCTCGTAACTGGGAGAAGTGGATTTCTACGGAGAATCATGGCGATCTTTACAATCAGCATGAACGTCTAAACCGTTTTGTCGATGCGCTAGTGGTAGAAAGCTACGCGGTGTATGACATGGACAAATTGGTCAGCGATTTTGCTGCAGGAAACAGTGCTTCATTGGTTGAATTAGAAACTCACTACCAAAATGTTCGTCAAGCTGCTGTTGCATCGAAACCAATTTTTGCTGACCACATCGCGTCGGTTGACAGCGTTGTGATTGCAGAGAAAGCGGAGCTGATTGCTGATTTAGGCTTAACGCTGATTGAGAAAGCAAAACAAGGTGAGACAATTCGATCTGAAGATGCACAGGCTTACTTAGCTGTGATCAGTGAGTCTGCAAAAATCTACGACGAAGCGATTGTAGCGATTGTTCGCCCAACGGAAGCGTTAGTGCGTCATTTGACTAAATAGTCACAATTCAAAGTAACAAAAAGGCCGCTAGAACTCGGAAACGGGTACTAGCGGCAAATCAACGAGAAGTACTAACTCATCCATGAATTGTTAGTGGTTAAAGACTATCAATTACAGGGTGAGCTTTTTTATTATTGTAGTTGTGGAGGCTTAATTTATTTGCGTGCTCAACTTACTATTGTTCGTACTCAACTTATTATAATGAAGCAGGATACGTCTTGTAGCGAACACCCATCATCTGTTCCATACAGTGAACAACTTGGCAGCTGTAGCCAAATTCGTTGTCATACCAAATGTAAACAACACAGCGGTTATCTTGTGCAATGGTGGCAACGCCATCAACAATACCTGCATGACGCGATCCTACGATGTCGCTAGATACCACTTCCGTTGAGTCTGTGTAATCAATTTGTGCTGAAAGCGGTGATGTAAGGGCCATTTCACGTAAGTAAGTGTTCAGCTCCTCTTTCTCTGTATTTGACTCAAGGTTTAGGTTTGCAATTGCCATGGACACGTTTGGTGTAGGCACTCGAATCGCATTACCGGTTAGCTTACCTTCAAGCTCTGGTAGTGCTTTAGAGACCGCTTTAGCAGCACCAGTCGAAGTAAGCACCATGTTCAATGAAGCACTACGTCCACGGCGATCGCCTGAGTGGAAGTTATCAATTAGATTCTGATCATTGGTAAATGAGTGAACAGTTTCGATATGACCAGAGATAATGCCATATTTATCGTTAATTGCCTTTAACGTAGGAGTGATTGCATTCGTCGTGCAGCTAGCCGCAGAGATAATTTTATCTTCAGGAAGAATATCGTTCTCATTCACGCCAAAAACAACGTTTTTAATCGTATCTTTACCTGGAGCGGTAAGTAGGACCTTCTCTGCACCTTCACAAGCTAAGTGTTGGCTGAGGCCTTCGGTGTCTCTCCATGCACCCGTATTATCAACCACTAACGCATTACTAATGCCGTAATCGTTGTAATTGATCTCTTCAGGCTTATTGGCGTAGATAAACTGAATGTAGTTACCGTTGGCAATGATGGCTTTACGTTCTTCGTCAACAATGATGCTGCCGTTAAATTGCCCGTGAACAGAGTCGCGACGCAATAAGCTCGCACGTTTTTCTAAATCACCTTTCTTACCACCACGAACAACAACGGCGCTCAGGCGAAGTGGGTAACCCGGTCCGCTCTTTTCTACCAATAGGCGAGTCAGTAGGCGACCGATTCGACCAAACCCATATAGAACCACATCACGAGGCTCTGAGATTGTCTTGCCATCCATCGCTTTTAATAACGCAGTATGAAGAAAATCGTTCAATGCGTGTGTGTCGTCGTGATCTTTCCAGTATTGCTGAGCAAGCTGACCAACATCGATTCGGCTAGGAGATAGCTCCATGGCGACGAGGCATTGAATAATAGGGAAGGTTTGTTGAGGAGTCAGTTGTTGGTTAGTAAAGTGGCGAGAAAGTCTATGAGCCTTGATGATATCGATAGTGTCTGCGTTGACGAGGGTTTTGCCAAAGAGGATAACTTCGACCCCTTTCTCTCGATATAACTGACCTAACAAAGGGGAAGTAGATTCTGCAATCGTTTGGCTAGTCTGCCAATCAAGAAGGTGCTTCTCAGCGTTCTGTTTTGCTAAAGGCATGGTAGTGGGGGACCTTTTCGTTATTTGAGCTTATGTTATTGGAATGTACGCATAGATTTTTAAACCTTGAGTACATAACTAACGGCTCTCTTTGGGGGAAGATGAACAGCTAGTATTATTGTTGTAATTATTATGGGGCAGGATTGTAAATGCCAATGCGTTATTCTGCTAGGAAAAATAACCGCGAGATATTCGACTGGTATTGGGTTGATTTCAGGAGTTTAGTGCCAACATTAGCGGTCTAATAGCTAATTGACTTTTTAAAATAGCGCGACTTAATTTTAGATGATATCGCTCTGTAGCACGGTTTTAATGAATCTATTTCATTCAATTAAATATTTTTGCGATCTAGATCGTTTAAACAACTTAAAAAGTAAACGACATGCCAATAGAAACGATATTTGCTGAGTGTTCGTAAGAAGATGTCATTTGCAGCTCGGTGAAATGACTATTGATCATTTCTTTTCGGCCTACAATGTATTGCCATTCGACGTTCAGGTTGAGTTGACGTGTGATGTTGTATTTAGTTCCAATCAGGTATGACTCACTTTTTAAATTACTACGTTGCTGCCCATACTGAATATATGGCTGCCAGTCACCTAATGGATAATCTAACCCTGCATACCAGTTTGCATCAAAATCATCGGCAAATAAGATTTCAGTTTGGAAGTGAAGTAAGTCTAAGTAGTAACTCATTCCTAGCGTTAATAAGTCGATATTATATTGGCTCGTGCCAATAGGCTGAGGGGCAGTTAAAGTAAGATCGGTACGTATATAGGTAAGTTTGAATTCATTCTCGTTGTAGTAAATTTGAGAGCTAATTCCGCCACTATGTCCTGTCTCTATGTGACTTTCTAACCCATAAAGCACCTGTGTGCTGTTTGAAGATGATGTATAAAACGGAGTTATAATCAGTTGCACTTCATCTGAGAGATCGACATTCCAATCTAGCCTTGCACCATCAAAATGTGTAATGCCTAAGTCAAAAGAATAGACATCAATAGGTAGGCGAAGCCAAGGATAGGCTGAGGATACGTAATAGACCTCAGAATACATATAAAGTGGCAGTCTTAATCTGCCGACTTTGATTTGATAATTGTTATTCGCATACTCAACAAAGGCTTGTTCAAGCTCAGGGCTAGAGAATTCATCCTGTGGGCGTTTTACTACTTGCGCCGAAGCTCGCCAAAGGTCAGTGAAATCAACATCAAGCTGCAAGCCGAGTGTAGTATCACAATCAAAACACCAATCCTCGGTGATCTCTCGGTTACCAATGACTGGGGTTTGTGTATCAACTTTGGCGGCGGACACAGTACCAAAACCACTCAATCGAATAGAGTCTGTTAGGTTAAGCTGCGCAGCGGAAAAAGGCGCATATAATAACAATAATAATGTATACCAAGCCTTCATATTCTAGCCTTAATTATCTGTTTTATAGAGAATATTCATATCAATCGTAACGTTGCCAATCGGTAAGTAGGCGATGCCGTTTTTGTGTTTTTTGAGCCATTGAATAATATCTAACGGGCTCTCTGACGCGAGTTCAAAAGGCGCTTTGGCCTTTCCTGAGAAAATTTGCCTAGCCCAGATGGCATTCATTTGAGAAGGGTTTTTTCCTAAAACCTTTTTGTAGAACTCTTCGCGTTGTTCTGAAACAGAGGGTAAGTCTACTAACCGCATGCGTGTGCCATTTATTGAGGTAAGCCGTCCCCGATAAAGCATCTTAACTTGGCTAGTTCTTAGTGAAGGGAAGTCGTGATTAAGCGAGACAACGGCATATTCATTGGCTATTGAATGAAAGGAAATCAAATAGAGAACAAATAGGCAGACAAATCGACTCAAGAACACTCCTTTGAAACTGAATCTGATGAAAATATGTTAAAAGTCTTATATGCAACGCAATATTGACTACTATTAAACATAGGCTAGGAACTGATAGTTTCAAGGAAAATAACTACATGCTTTTAACAAAATTGTCGATAAAACTTAGGCTTATCGTTTTATGTTTAGTCCCGTTGGTGATTATTATAGGCTTCTCATACTCGTCAATTGGTATGATTCAGGGGCGGCTACACAGCTATACAATAACGACAGAGAAAGTCGAATCCCTCGAACTACTGTCCGGTATTAGCAATAAAATTTACCAATTACTTACCTCAAAGTTACAGCAAGATACAGCTACATCTGCGATGAAACTTAAAGAGATTGATTCAGAGCTAGACACACTCGCTTCTATTGCTCATACCGGTGAACATAGTCACCACGGCATGCAAAGCAGTAACTTAGTTATTCTTCAGATCGAAGATTTAAAGTACCTAGTTCAGGATCTTGAACAATCGGCTAATGATGAAATGATTGATTTGGGCAATCTGATATTTGAAGTGGTTTACGAGCTTAATAGTGAACTACACAAAGCCAATAGCCATGCATCCTCATTAAGTATTCATGAACTAGAGTTAGTGTTTAGTGACTTAAACTGGTTTTTATTTTGGATGCAACGAGAAGCTTGGCTTGTACAGGCAATCGCTTATCAAAATTTGTCATACGCAGATTATCGTCATGATTATTTCCAAGTGTTTGAGCGTCAGCAATTCTATTTAGATAAATTCATAACTGGTGCCGATAGTGGACAATTAAAATCATTGGTTTCTCTTTTTGCTCGAAAAGAGTTTACTCAAGGCAGTATGGTTAAGGAGAAAGCACTAAACGATCAAATAACTGCCAGTGGGCTAAAAGGATATATCAGTAATATTGAACAACGACATAGTTTGGTTAAACAGCAAATTTCCATGTTTACTGATTTATTGTCTTCTAATTTAGAAATCAGTGTTAAGTCGGCCAAGCGACAGATATTGGCGATCTCATTAGCTGGGCTTGTTTTTGTGGTGTTTATGTTCTTTTGGGGTACAAGTACCCTTTACCGAATTAACACTAAGCTTAAGAGAATATTGACAACAATGGGGTCAATTGGTCAATCAAAAGTTGATTTGATTGTTACGGATGGAAACGATGAGTTTACCCGATTTGCTCATGGGTTAAATAGAATTATTGCTGAGCAAAAAGAGCACGAGCAAAAGCTAATTCAGGCAAAAGAAGCAGCCGTTTCAGCTAATAGGGCCAAAAGTGCATTTCTGGCGAACATGTCACATGAGATTCGTACCCCTCTTAATGGCATCATAGGCATGACGGAAATTTTGTCTGAAAGCCACCTAAATACAAGCCAAAAAGATGTCCTTGATGATATCGATACATCATCTCAATCACTCCTTGTTCTTCTTAATGATATTTTGGATTTATCGAAAATTGAGTCTGGTAATTTGGTGTTATCACCAAATGACATTGATATTAAAGAAGTTGTGTATGAATCGGTTAATATGATGACCGGAAAATCAATCAGTCAATTGGTCGAACTTGCCATCGAAATCGATGAGAACATTCCTGCTCGAGTTCAAGTTGATGAATTTAGATTAAAGCAGATCTTGATGAATCTACTATCTAATGCCGTAAAATTCACAACTCGCGGATTGGTGACCACCAAGCTGAATATTTTTATGGAAGGCGAACAATCATTTATAAAAATTAGAGTGATTGATACAGGTGTTGGCATCGATAAATCGAAACTTAACACGATCTTTAATCCATTTACTCAAGAAGATGGAAGTATTACCAGGAAGTACGGTGGTACGGGGCTTGGTTTAGCAATATGTTGTCAACTTATCGAATTAATGAAAGGAACATTAACGGTAGAATCAACGAAAGGGCTTGGTAGTAGCTTTGAATGTAAGATCCCCATTACGGTATCGGAAACTCAGCCAGAACCACAAAATATTGGGTTACGTGCATTATTAGTATCTAACAGCTCAAACTACGCTGATATGATCAGCCGAGAATGTCAGCAATATGGAGTCGCTGTTACTCATTACCTCGATGTTGAAAAGTGTAAGGCAGATATAACACCTTATGAGTTGATCCTTTATTGTAAGTCGGGGGATGCAAGTGCTCATCAAGACGTTACAAAACTAAGAGATCAATTCCCTACGGCAGAAATAATAGCTTGCCAACATCACCTTCATATCTCTCCAGATCTTGCTGCTTTAGTCACGGCCAGTATAACGCTACCCATCCTGGGGCGTCGATTCGCTAATACGTTATCTAAATGTGCCAGTAACCGTACGTCGGCTTCTGCTACGCTGATTGAAGCCGCTTCTATGTCACAACCACCGTATATAGGTAATCGTGTATTAGTGGTTGAAGACAATTTAATGAACCAGAAGATCGCGAGCTTTTTCTTAGACAAAATAGGAATGGAATACAGTATTGCGAGTAACGGTTTAGAGGCAGTAGAAGCTATAACGAGAGGTGAAACGTTTACTGCAATTTTAATGGACTGCATGATGCCTGTGATGGATGGACTGACCGCAACTAAAAAAATCAGGGAGTGGGAGGTTAAAAATAGTAAAGCTAAGATGCCAATTATTGCACTCACCGCGAGTGTATTAGATGAAGAGATTGCGAGTTGCTTTGATGCTGGTATGGATGCCTATTTGCCCAAACCATATAAATCACAGCAATTGTTCGATATTTTTACTCAGTTGAAGCTTGCGTAGATTTAGCACTAAGCACTAAGCACTAAGCAGTAAACACTAAGCGAAAAATGAAAAAGTCTCGTTTAAGGCACTAACCTTGAACGAGACTTTATTATTTGAAGTGATAAATAGCGTATTTAATATAGCTACTTCAGCGAATCTAACGGAAGCCAATTCACCTTAACGCCTGCTTGCAAGAACATATCTTGGCTTATCTTAATCTTGTCGCCCCAACGTGATAAAAAGTCTTCTGTCTGCTCCGGGCAATGAACCGCAGACATACCTGTTTGAATGATCTTTGCTGCACAATTCGGGCAAGGAAAGTGGGTCACCCATACTTCACATCCATCAAGGTCTCGTTTTGCGAAAAGAATGGCATTCTCTTCTGCATGCAGAGTCTTCAAATACTTCATATCACGGTCATCCGTATCTGCACTATCAGAGATACCATGAGGGTAACCATTAAATCCAACAGAGACGATGCGATTGTTTTTCGTAATCACGGCACCAACTTGAGTTGATGGGTCTTTACTCCAAGAGCCGACCAGTTCAGCCATTTGAAAAAAACGTTGTGACCATTTTGAGACCATTGAAGCTCCTTAATTGAAAATCTAATTGGTGACGTCTGTGACCAGTATATCGTCTTAATGATGCTATTCATCTAGTAATTTAAGTGAATATCGTATCATCCGATGACAATCTTGTATGCAAAATGACCAATTGAAAGAAACACTTTACCTAGGGTTTTCTAGTTTAGCGATTAGGCTTGTGCGAGATCTCTTACAATGCTGTGAGATTATAGAAGCATCGTACGAAGATAACTGCAGTGCTGTAACTTTAAGTTATTGTTATTATTGGGTATGTATATTATTTGCACTATTTGGATGGCGCGATTTGTGTAATACGATAATTGCCCGAGAGTAGGGATAAGCGTATTCTAACCATGTTGTCAGCAGGGAGCAGACACGGAACAGGAAAGACCCAAGGATTGGTCATCTTCAGGACGAAGATATGATTATTCAGGATGAGTAATCAGCAAGGATTGCAAAGGACATTAGCTGGATGCTAGTAACTTGGATGGTTACCGGATAGGTTAATGGACGCTTAAAGGAATAAGATAAATCTTTATCAGGATGATGAAGTTAGGACACTACTCAAGGATTGGGTGATGTGAGTTAGCGAGGATAGCTAACGGGCAGGATTGCCAAGGACACCGCTAGGATGGCGATGATAAGGAAAGCGCTGAAGGAATCAGCCTACTATCAAGGATTCGATGCAGGGAGCATCATTTGTAGCCGGATTGCTGCGAGTAAGAACAGAAAACCCACTAAGTGAAAGCTTAGTGGGTTTTTTCTTTTATTATTCTGAAAAATTCCTATCATCAGAAAGTGTTCAAATCCGACAAAATTTCATATCAAATCACTTTTATTTCACAGAATATTGAATCTAGCTCACCCTATTAATTTGAATATTTATAGTAGACTGGAGCTATAAGCTCTTCTAACTAAATAAAAATTAAGGGAATGAATGGATTTTAATATCGGATGCTATAGCGATGGTCTTGAGTCTAGTGAGGGAATGCTTCGTGTGGAGTTAAACCAGAACACTGGTAAATTGATACACAAGCATGTGATGCTACAAACTAAAAATCCTTCTTATGTTACAGCGACAGCACAAGCCGTTTATACCGCCAATGAAGTAGAGAAAGCCTGCCCACCACAATTACATACGTTGATTGGTTCTACACTACATACCATTGACTTAATTGGTGACTCTCCTTGCCACTTAGCGATAGACAAGCAGCAGCAATTCATTGCGATTGCTCATTATGGTTCAGGGAACGTTAATATTTGTACCCTTGATACTAATGGACAGCCACAAGAGTTAGTTGCGGATCTTTTTGTTGATGGTAGCAGCGTTAATCTCGATAGACAGACGTCTCCTCATGCTCACCAAGTTACTTTTCTTTCAACTCGTGATCAGTTAGCGGTTGTTGATCTTGGCGCTGACGTGATTCACTTTTATCAATACGACCGTTCCACCCTCACGTTTAATGCCACGCCAGTTCAAAGTGTAGCGATGCCTACGGGTAATGGTCCTCGTCATATGGTGTTTAATGCTTTAGAGCAAACCGCATATGTGGTGTGTGAGCTTTCAGAGACCCTAATTACATTAAAAGATATTGATGATGAATGGCTAGTCGTTGATGAAACCGACTTGCTGCCTGAACAAGAAAAAGGTGAAGCGGCATCTGCGATAAAGTTATCACCTGATGAACAGTTCCTTTACGTATCGTGTCGTCATCAGAATCAGATCTCGATATTTTCAGTTGATGGGTCGCTGCCTAAGTGGCAAGAATCTGTATCAAGTGAAGGGGAGTTTCCTAGAGACTTTGCTATTAGTAGTGATGGCTTATGGTGCGTGGTGGCAAATCAGAACTCCAACTCGTTGGTGAGTTACAAGCGAAACGTTGAAACAGGATCGTTAACGTTTAGCGGGAGTACTTTAGAAGCAGTTATGCCAGTTTGTGTCTGTCAGTCGAACTAGACTAGACCGCTGACTTAGAGAATCAGTCCATAGATAGCAAAAGAGAGCGATAATTCGCTCTCTTTTTAATTTACAGTACGCCCGACTAGCGTTGTTCTTGTTTACGCTTAATCTCTAGGTTCGCGCTTATGCTTAGGCACGTAGTTTAAAATTGAAATCGGTACTTCTTTGCTTGGTTTGAATCCTTCAATCTCACGACGCTCGATTAAATGGCCTAAACGGCTTTCAATCATGCACAAGTTCTTAAAATTGTCTCGTGACACAAATGAGATCGCCTCACCTTTAGCGCCCGCACGGCCCGTACGACCAATTCGGTGAACATACTCATCTGCTGGGAATGGAATGTCGTAGTTCAACACTCGAGTGAGGTTTTCAATATCGATACCACGAGCAGCAACGCCTGTAGCGACTAAGAACTTGATGTTGCCATCTTTAAAGTCAGTAAGCAGTTGAGAACGAACGTCTTGGCTTCGTCCACTGTGGAACGACTCTGCAGGAATGCCACGCTTTTCAAGTTGTGATACAAGCTTGGCTGCGCCTTTCTTCGTTTCAATAAAGATTAGGGCTTGGTCCCAATCGTTCTCTTGGATTAGGTGGCTCAGTAGCGCAGATTTTTTATCTTTATCAACGGTAATCAACCACTGCTCAATACTGTCTTTTGATGCGCTGTGCTTAGCAATAGAAATTTCAGCTGGGCTATCAATTGCTGTTCTAGCAAGCTCACGAACAGGATTAGACAATGTCGCAGAGAACAGTAAGTTTTGAATGTTTTGAGGCAGGCGAGCAATGATCTTATTGATGTCTTCAATAAAGCCCATGTCGAGCATTCTATCTGCTTCATCAAGAACAAATGTTTCCACTTCTTCAAAGTGAACTGCGTGTTGACCGTACAGATCCAATAGACGACCTGGAGTTGCAACTAGAACATCAATGCCATCAATCAGTAATTGCTTCTGAGGCTTTTCGCTCACGCCACCGTAGATTGCTGTTGAGGTTAGGTTAAGGTGCTTACCATATTCGGTAATGCTGTTATTAACCTGAATCGCCAGTTCGCGAGTCGGTGTCAGGATCAACGCACGGATGCGTTTCTTACGCTGTGTTTCACCTTTACTCAGCATTTCTAGAATAGGTAATACGAAACTTGCTGTTTTACCAGTACCAGTTTGAGCCGCAGCAATCAGGTTTTGCCCTGATAGAACAAGCGGGATCGCCTTTTGTTGAATCTCGGTTGGTTTGTCGTAACCCAGTTCATTGATGGCTTGTAGAAGTGGATCGCTTAATCCTAATTTAGAAAATGGCATTGATTGTCTCGGTATAAGTAATTGGTATAGATAAAAGAGCTAACTCGATTTTTAGCAATCTAGCTTTTGGCAAAACAGCTAAGCCGCGCAGTGTAACACGCGTGTATGGCATTCCAAGTGCTTTCAGCCAATGGAGCTAGAACTGAACTATTGTTTCGCCTTATGCAGCAGCGCATCAACGGAAGCCTTTTTGGTTTTACTGATTGTTTTCATAAACGAAAAACTGGCTTCATCGGAAGTCACCGATTCAACATCATTCACCATAGAAAGCCACAATTTGGCGGTCATTTCTGAATCGGCTAACGCTCTGTGAAAAACGCCGTCATTTTCTATTTGGCGATGCTTAACCAGCTCACCCAGCTTATGGCTTGGAGCGTCTTGAATTAACCGTCTTGCGACTAATAAAGAGCAAACAAACTCACCGTTGTAATCTCGATTGATTAACTCTAGCTCGGCATCAAGAAATCGTTTATCGAACGAAGCGTTGTGCGCGACCAAATGGCTGTCTTGAATAAAATCGCAAAACTCATTCATGACTTGAGCGTTACTAGGCGCTTGCGTCAACATGTTATTGGTAATGCCAGTATAGTTTTCAATAAAACTGCTTACGCGAAATCCTGGGTTCATCAGTTGCTGGAAGCTATCGACAACCTGACCGTTTTCAAGCTTCACCGCACCAATTTCAATGGCTCTATCTCCCATGTTTGGTGATAAGCCTGTGGTTTCGAAATCGAGAATAATAATGGATTTAGCGGAGGTGGGGATCATTAGACGCCTGTCGTTATTTAGAAAATGAAATTTCATGAATTCGGTGCGAATTATAGCAAGGATCGCATCGCTTAAACTAGCGTTTTACTTACTTAGCATTTCTGAATAGATTGAAGGTAGATACCCTTAGGTAAGGCAATGGAATGAAAAGGAAATTTGATATTATTGGTGCGCCGTTTAATCTTCTGGGCTGCCACCCTACAACAGAAAACACGGTAGATGGACTCAGAGAACTTAATGAACAGAGTTGGATTGGACTAACTGACTGGATCCATGTTCGTAACACGCGTTGGGGGGCAGATATTAAGGATGTAGGAGATATCATTGCGTCTTCGGAAGTCATAGAGCTCATTGACCAAGATAGTAAAGAGCAAGCACTAGCCACTTATTGTCGTCAACTCCAACAGCGTATCGAACGTAGTTTAAATGATGGGCGTGTTCCTATCACCGTTGGTGGTGATCATTCTATTGCTTTAGGAACGGTGCAAGCCATGCTAACTCACTACCAACAAAAGCAGGGAGAAAAGGTCGCCGTTGTTTGGGTCGATGCTCATGCTGACTGCAATGATAGCTTGGCGAGTCATTTACACGGTAAGCCGCTTGCGTTGCTAATGGATCGCTATCCACACCACAATTGGCATGTGGCCCCAGACATCACCTTATCTTCAAGTGATGTTTATTATGTCGCTGTCCGTGATTTAATGCCCAATGAGCATCAACTGATAGAGTCATTGGGCATCACTAACTACAATATGCAGCAGATAGACGAACGAGGATTCTCTGTGGTGCTCCGTGAGCTAATGATTAAATTAGAACGAGAGTATGACCGAATCTATTTATCGTTTGATTATGATGCTTTGGACGGCTCAATCTTTCGTGCAGTTGGTTCGCCTAATGTTGGTGGTTTAACGGCAAGAGAAGCTTTAACTTTGGTACATACGCTGGCACAGAGTCCAAAATTTGTTGGTGCGGATTTTGTCGAATACCTACCTAGCTTAGACAAAGATGGCGTATCCAAAGAGTTGATGGTTAAGTTAATTGATGCTGTGTGGGGCTATAGAACTTAGTTGGTGTATCAGGGAGTAAGATAATGCCAGCTAGTATTGAGAAATAAATGCGCTGAAAACCAGTATATTGATGAGCAAACAGAGTGATGAGAAATATGACTAAAGAACAAATCTATTTACAGCTGTTTCACCGTGAATCAATTAGTTCTCCAGCAATAGACGTTGATGCTGTCGATCGCCAATGGTTAGAGAGAGAAGAGTATGAGCAATGGCTAGGGACTAAAAGCGATATTCAGAAAAATGAAGTGCTCGAATCTCTTTGGATTAAATCCTGTACAGGTGGCTATATTACAGAGCTGAATCTTAAATCTGATGGAACGTTAGATGAGTTCAAACTGTTCGATCGTTTACATACCACAGGGGAATGGGTGCTGGTGGATGGAATGCTCACAATTTCGATTGTAAAAGGCGATAACCGTTATCAATTCAATGTGATTGGGTCGAGCGAAAACAGCATTTACTCCGCTATTGAGTATAAAAACGGCGAGCTACACTCATACCTTAAGGTTATGCCAACAAGGGTTAGATGATATTGGGTGTAAGTTTTATTCATTAAATTTATTAAATTCATTGAGCTTATTGAAAGTGTTAAATTCATTGGTAAATCGATGCTGGTTAGAAAAATCAGAATAATATTCATGCTATCTTCGCCTCTAAATTAAGTTATGGAAGTCTTAAGGAAAAGAGTCAATGTTAGCCAATCGATTTACCCTACAGTCACGATTGATATTTGTGATTTTATTACCCTGCTTAGCATTAATCATCGTCGGCTTAGCCAGTTTCAACAGCATGTCGAAAATCCATAATCAGTCCGAACAACTCTACTTAAATACCTCAGCGCCAATGCGTTCAATGGCGGAGGTGGCGTCTCGGATCCCTCGTATGAGAGTGGGCATTGATATGATGTTACTGCAAGATCAAGACACCTTATTACGTGATGAAAAGGGGGTGCTAACGAGAGTTAAAGAGACGCGTGTAGAAGATATTCCAGAGATGCGTCAAGCCATTGAACACGCGGTGAATGCTCAAGTTGATCCACAAAACAAGAAAGAAGTAGAGCGATTATTAAGTAGCTTTGAGTTGATGGTTCAAACTGAGCTTAACCCTATGTTAGTAGCATTTGAAGCGGGGGATATGGATGCGGCTCGTCAGGTTTATCGATATAAATACGCAAAGACCTATGGCGTTTTACGTAAACACGCGAATGCAATTTTAGACTCGCTTCTTTTGCAGGCTGAGCAGCAGAATCAAATTAGCCAACAGCAATACCAATCGGGTAGAGATGCCATGATTGCCATTATTGCTATCGCGATGCTTCTCTCTTTCTTCACGTCAGCCTCTATGGTTATCAGTCTTAAAAAGCGTGTCGCCTTTCTGCAGCAGGCGATTGCGACTGCCGCAGAGAAAATGGCATTGGATACTCGTATCGATTTGAAAGGAAAAGACGAGTTAACGGCAATCAGTAATAGCTTTAATGCTTTTATTGAAAAGATTCATCAGTCAATTAAAGAGGTCGCTAAAAGCTCGAATGAATTAGCGACCACGGCAAATGAAGTATCTGAACGCGCTCAGCTGACGCAAAATAACTGCGCCTCCCAGCGAGATAGTACGGTACAGGTTGCCACTGCAATACATGAGCTTGGTGCAACGGTGAGTGAAATCGCCAATAACGCCGCTCAAGCTGCGGGTGTTGCAAAGCAGGCAACCAATCAAGCTGAGAGTGGGCGAGGAGTGGTTAACGAAGCGCGTGAGCAAATTACCGAATTAACCGATGATCTTGATCAAGCGACGCAAGTCGTTGTATCACTGGCGGGCCAAGTAGAAGACATCAGTTCGATACTAGACACTATTCGAAGTATTTCAGAGCAAACCAATCTGCTTGCACTTAATGCTGCAATAGAAGCAGCCCGTGCAGGTCAACAGGGCAGAGGCTTTGCAGTTGTGGCAGATGAAGTCCGAAACCTAGCGAGTCGCTCTGCAAGCTCTACTGAAGAGATTCAAGGTGTTATTAATCGGCTACAAAGTGAATCTAATCGAGCAGTTAGTGCGATGTCTCAAGGTAAAGAGCAGAGCTTATTAGTGGTTGAGCACGCAGATAACGCTAATCGTTCACTTCATCAGATCAGTACTCATATTGATCACATAAGCGATCAAAACATTCAGGTAGCGACGGCCACAGAAGAGCAATCAAGTGCGGTGCATGAAATTAACCGCAATATTGAAGGAATAAATCAATCGACGGTTGAAACGGCGGAAGTGGCAGAATATCTGACAACGAGTAGTGTTCATTTAAAACAATTATCAACTCAGCTAGACACATTGGTAAGTCAATTTAGATTGTGACACTTTTGACCCATCCACTTTTTCGTTAGTAAAAGGGAGAGTTTAAAGCTCTCCTTTTCCTCAACATCCCCATTATCTACTTCGTTATTTTTAAATCCAACCTCATTCATATGATTCTCTTTTGTACATTTTTCTAAGCGAACTTGTCGCTAAACCATCTCGTCGGTAGCACCCCGTTGAAAATACGTATTTGTGACAGTGCCATTACAGGATGTTAATTTTTGGTGTTATAACAATCCTGATCTAATTTACTCGAGAATTGGTTGGGAGGGATTGATGAGAAACTGTGATACCTATAGATCTGGTGTTAGGGCTTTTATATGAAGTGGTCAGGAATTGGTTTTCGACTCATACTTGCGTTTGGTGTGCTCTCATTGACGACTCTACTAGTCGCGACGATGTCTTTTCATACCTTCAAAGAGACTCAAGCACGGCTGACCAAAATTCAGGAACAAGACATGGCGGCGCTGGATGCGGCTTCGCGGCTTAATGAGATGGGTAGACGAATCATCGCGACATCATCGGTTATTCTCTCTTCAGAATCAAACATAGAACGTAATAAAGCGATAAAGGACATAGAGTCATATATCGAGACCATGAATAAAATTATGGTCAACTTCCCTGATTACAATAATTACTTTAAAGAGCTGATCACTCAGATCGGTAACAGCCTCAATTTACTTTATCTAAGCGAAGCGAAATCCCAACAATTGAATAAAGAGTTTAGAAGCTTACTCGATGGGCTTTTTCCTTTGCTGTTTGAATCGGTGCAATTATTGCGGCAACTCCCCGGCGGCGACCAATCAAAAATAGACTACCCTCGTTTGAAAGCACTGTTGTATTACCAAGCGGGCTTGGCAGAAAAGCTCTATAACGACCCAACCTACAATGAATTAGATAACACTATGATAAGGCTCGAAGAGCTAGGTGCGGAGTGGTTAGCTCTGTGGAATCATGGGAACTTAGCCCAAAACTACCCTGATCTGAATGAACGCTTAAATACAATGATCAACGTAATGTCGAGAAAGGGCCGATTGTTTGAGCTGAAAAACCAGCTTTTGGATCTTAGCTACCAAAAAAGCTTTTTACTTGATAACAGCCAAACGCATTTGCATCAACTGGCGGTGCAAATAGAAAGCTATGCCGCGAGAGTGAACAAGAAAATAGACTCGGCTATCGCCCTTACGGGGAAAGAGCTGACTCGAAACAACCGCTTGTCGCTTATTCTTGCACTATTCAGTCTGTTGGCGGCAGCAGGGATTTCTTGGTTCTATGTAAGAAAGAATATCCTAGAGCGGGTTAAAGCGTTACAACTGAGTATGCGTTCTATCGCCTCCGGCAAGCTTGATACCGAAGTTGAGCTGAAGGGGCGTGACGAAATGACCGAAATGGCGAAAGACGTTCGATTTTTCCAGCAAACCGCTCAGGAATTAGAGCAAACCAATCACCAGTTATTGTCCACGCAGAACGAGCTCGTACAGGCGGGTAAATTGGCCGCTTTAGGGGAGTTAAGTGTTGGTATTACTCATGAGATCAATCAACCATTGACCGCGGTTAATAGTCACTTACACAGCGCATCTTTGTGGTTAGACAAGGGGCAGCCAGAAAGAGCCAAAACCAATCTGACGAAGATCGCTAAGCTCATTGAAAAAACGTCCACCATCACCCGTCACCTCAAGTCTTTTGCTCGAAAATCCGATGGCAAACTGGAACAGGTTAATGTCAGAGCGGTGACGCTTGAAGCCTTAGAGTTACTGGAATCTAGAATTAATGAGCTGAACTGTCGTATTGAGATGGCCACTGATTCAGAACCTGATGATCATGTGTCAGTACTGGCAAATGGAATACGCTTTGAACAAGTCATTGTGAATGTGCTGGGTAACGCATTGGATGCGGTAGAAGAGAGCGAGAACCCAACGATTCGGATTCAAATCAAGCAGCATTCTCAACAGGTTATATTATTGATTAAAGATAACGGAAGCGGTATCGACCCCGATGATTTGTCTCATATTTTTGACCCCTTCTACACCAGTAAAAGTGTTGGCAAAGGGCTTGGGTTGGGGTTATCCATTGCTTACAACATAATCAGAGATTTTGGTGGTAGCTTATCGGCTGACTCTCAACTGGGGGAGTGGACGGAATTTAGCATAGGGTTACGTAGTTATGATTCAGCCCAAGGGCAAGGAGAGCAACAAGATGATTAAGCAGGTGGTATTAATCGACGATGAAGTTGATGTGGTTGACGCCTTGAGTGAAATGCTGGAACTCGAAGGTTTTGCCGTCAATGCTTTTACCAATGCAAAGCAAGGGCTGACCTTTCTAAGACCCGAAAGCCCTGCCGTTCTACTATGCGACGTTAAAATGCCTGAAATTGACGGTTTATCTTTACTGAGCTTGGTTCATGCACGAGTGCCGGGGTTGCCCGTGATTTTAATGAGTGGGCATGGAGACATCCCGATGGCGATCGAAGCGATGAAAATTGGCGCTTTTGATTTTTTAGAGAAGCCTTTGTCACCTCACGTGTTGGTGGCAAAATTAACTAAGGCGTTAGAGAAGCGTCAGTTTGAATTAGCTCAGGGAACAACGACTAATCGCGACACAGAAACCATTGAAGAGGTGGTTATTGGAGACTCTGCGGCGATGGAGTCTATTCGACAGCAGATCTTAGTACTTGCCAAAACAGGGGTGGATACCATTATTAATGGGGACACAGGAACAGGCAAGGAAGTTGTCGCCCAAGCCTTACACCGCTTTAGTCGTAGAAAAAACAAACCCTTTGTGGCGATAAACTGTGGGGGGATGACAGAAAGCATTATTGAGAGTGAGCTATTTGGTCATGAAGCGGGCTCATTTACCAGCGCCAACAAAAAGAGAATAGGGAAGATAGAGCAGGCCAATGGTGGAACGCTTTTTCTTGATGAGATAGAAAGCATGCCAATTTCCGTCCAGATAAAATTGCTTCGGGTACTTCAAGAGCGAGTGGTGGAACGTGTTGGTGGCAATGAACTGATCCCCGTTGATCTGGTGATTGTTGCTGCTAGTAAAGCCGATCTTGCGAAGCTTGGTGAAACGGGGGCCTTTCGCAAAGACCTTTTCTATCGACTTAATCTCGCCTGTATTAACTTACCTAAGCTTAATCAGCGACTGGAAGACTTGCGTCCACTATTCAAACATTTCGTCCTGCAAGCTTGCCACAAATATCAATTAGAACAGCCTGAATTTCACCCTGAGCTTTTAGGGCAGCTGAGTAAGCACGACTGGCCGGGAAATATCCGAGAGCTACGAAATGTGGTTGATAGGTTTGCGTTAGGTATTGTGGGAGATGGGTTTAATCTGGACAAGGGCGTGCAATCCCCTCCTGGGCAAGAGCTGGATTTTGAGATGCAAATGGACAGCTACGAAAGAGAGTTGCTCACTCAGGCTCTGCTCGACACTCAGGGAAACATTAATGCGTCAGCAGAAAAGCTCTGCTTGCCAAGAAAAACGCTGTACCGAAAGTTGAAAAAACACAATATCGATAAGCACGATTTTAGAACGGGGACTTGTGATTAGAGTGAAAAGTAACAAATAAATATTCCCTGAAAAAGCGAGTGGACATAAGTGACCCAAATAACCAATTTAAAACGGGACATAAGTGACTCAAATCAAGATGAAACTTATTGGTTTGATTTTAACTGATTGATATTTATTATAATTTAAAGTTGGCTTGCTAGTTGCAATAAGCCATGTTGATTAACGTGAAACAAACATTTAATTAACATAAGGAAGTAAAATGAAAAATGTTACCAAAGGATTCCTACTAGCCAGCTCATTGCTATTGCCTTCGCTTTCCTACGCAGAAACTTGTTCTAACCATGGCGTTTTAGACGATAAGTTTTGTGATGAAAATAATGATTTGGTTGCTGACACGCCCAAAAATCCAGATGAGTGGCGTGATCCGAGCACACTGGTTTTCACTTATACACCGGTAGAGGACCCTGCGGTTTATAAAGATGCGTTTGCTGATTTTCAGGCTCACCTTTCGAAGGTGACAGGTAAGAAAGTCATTTATTATACCGTTCACTCAAACTCTGCTCAGGTAGAAGCCATGCGTTCGGGTCGTCTTCATGTTGCTGGTTTTTCGACAGGTCCTACGGGTTACGCCGTTAACCTCGCTGGCTATGTCCCAATTGCAGTTAAAGGTACAGCAGATGGTTTCCAAGGTTATAACCTCATCACCATAGCTCGTAAAGACGGCCAAGTTCAGGAGATGTCTGATCTGAAGGGCAAAAGGGTTGCACATACTTCTGCGTCATCAAACTCTGGTAACCTAGCTCCTCGTGCTCTATTCCCTTCAGAAGGAATTGTTCCAGACCAAGATTACAAGGTTCTTTACTCGGGTAAGCATGATCAATCAATTTTAGGTGTATTTAACGGAGACTATGACGCAGCACCCGTAGCATCGGACGTCTTTGATCGAATGGCGGATGCGGATCGTGTTGATGAAGAAGAGTTAAATATTATCTATCGAAGCCCCCGATTCCCTACATCTGCCTTTGGTTATGCACACGACTTACACCCAGATTTGGTAGCGAAGATAAGAGAAGCATTTAATACCTATCGATTTACTCCTGAAATGTCGGCGACGTTTAAAGGTGCAGACCGCTTTGCTCCAATCACTTATAAAGAAGAGTGGCAAGTAATTCGAGATATCGCTCACGCTACGGGTACCGCTTATACCAAAACGGGCCTTAAAAAATTAGCTGAGAAAGATGCCGCTAAGCGCGCGAAGAAAAAAGCAGCAGCGCTCGCCGCGGAAGCTAATAAAAGTTAAGACTAGAACAACCTAAATTAAACCAAGCCAGTTCCTTTTAAATGTGTGCCTTAACCGGTAGGGCACTGGCTTGCCAAAATTAAAAAATAAAGGATTAAAACAATGACGGTGATGAGTTCTAATGCAATTCAAATCAATAACCTACATCACGAATATATAGTAGGGAAACCTGTGCTCAAAGGTATTGATATTGATATTAGTGAACCAGGTATTGTCGCAATTATAGGCCCGTCTGGGACAGGGAAAAGTACACTATTGAAGTGCATCAATAGGCTCAATGATCCTATTGACGGCGAAATTATGTTTGATGGGGCAGATCTGACCAAAGTCAAAGGTAAAGAATTGCGTAAGCTGAGACGCCATATTGGCATGGTCTTTCAGGAATATAATTTAGTTGAACGCTTAACCGTACTGGAGAATGTATTAAGTGGGCGCTTAGGTTATATGAGTTCTTGGAATGCTTGGCGTCGAAACTACAGTGCAGAAGATTTAAAGCAAGCGTTTGAGTTATTAGAGTTTGTAGGTTTGAGTGAGTTTGCAAACCAAAGAGCAGACAGCCTGTCGGGCGGTCAAAGACAACGTGTTGGTATTGCAAGAGCTGTAATGCAAAACCCTTATATATTACTGGCAGACGAACCCACCTCATCACTCGATCCAAAAACGGCTGTGGAGATCATGGAGTTAATGGAGGTGTTCTCAGAACGAAATGACATGCCCGTACTAGTTAATATTCATGACGTGAAGCTGGCGCAACGATTCGCCAAACGCATCATTGGCATGTGTAACGGAAAAATACACTTTGATGGTGCGCCGAGTGACATCACTGAAGAAGATCTGAAAGTCATTTATGGGGGTGAGTCATGGATGGATTAAGGCAAACCGCTTCGATAGATAAAAGTAACACCATCGACAAAGAGAACCCTTTTAAACCTTCGCTAGTGAATAAGGCTATTTGGATAGGAATTGCTGTTTACTTGGTCTACAGCTTTAGCACGCTAGGGTTAACAGTCGATAGGGTTTTAATTGGTTTCGGTGAAAGTGAGCGCTTATTAAGTCGCATGTTCCCGCCAGATTTCTCCCGTACTAGTCTTTTAATTGGGGGCTTGTTAGAAAGTTTACAAATCGCCATTATTTCAAGCTTTTTCGGAATTATGATCTCATTGGTATTAGGACTACTAGCTGCTAGAAATATGATGCCTGCGATTGTGAGCACACCCGTTCGTTTGTTCATCGCACTGTGCCGATCTTTCCACCCAGTCATTATTGCCATCATTTTTGTTAAAGCGGTGGGGTTTGGCGCGTTAGCAGGCATATTAACGTTGATTATTGCCTCTATCGGTTTCATCGCAAAATTGTTTGCAGAAGCGATAGAAGAAGTCTCGTTTAAACCGGTTGAAGCGATCAAAGCCACGGGTGCGAGCTACATGAGTGTGATTTTGTACGCGGTGATGCCTCAAGTATTCACTCGATTTATTGGCTTTTCTAGCTACCAATTAGACTCCAACCTTCGTAACTCAACCATGGTTGGCATAGTTGGCGCAGGTGGGTTAGGAGGAACGCTATTCTCTGCTTTCCAACGTTTTGATTATGATTTTGTATCCGCCATTCTTATTACTATTATTGCCGTCATTTTGGTCGGTGAGTTTCTTTCTAATCTGGTCAGGAGGATCTTCTAATGACAACTGCGAGTATAGATAGAGAGTGGCAGAGGTTTACTCTGTCGGAAAAGCTATCCCGATTTTCCGTGTACTTTGCGATTGCCGCAGCGTTGATTTGGTCTTGGCAAACCGTGGAGGTTATTCCTGAGTTTCTTTATGACGCACCAGAGCAGTTCGTGGATATGTTTAAACGCATGACGCCAGTAGATTATGGCTTCTATCCGACAACGGTGCATGCGGCTCTAATTGAAACCTTACATATCGCGACGTTAGGCACCTTATTTACATTGGTACTAGCGGTTCCTTTGGCGTTGTTGAATGCCCCAAATATTACCCCCAATAAAACCATAAACTGGTTAGCTCAGGTGGTACTCGTGTCCACTCGTTCAATCAACTCACTGGTTTGGGCACTGTTATTTATTGCTCTTTTTGGACCGGGTGTTTTGGCTGGGATCATGGCGATCGCAGTACGAAGTATTGGTTTCGTTGGCAAACTACTTTCGGAAGCATTAGTTGAAGTTAATATGGGCACAATCGAAGCTATTAAAGCCACGGGTGCTCCTAAGGCGAGTATATTAATGAAAGGGTATTGGCCTCAGGTAATGCCCGCTTTTTATTCAATAGTACTATTTCGCTGGGATATCAACGTACGAGAGTCTGCGGTATTAGGGTTAGTGGGGGCTGGAGGCATTGGTGTGGTGCTTAATGATGCTCAAAACCTATTTGAATGGCAAAAGGTGTCTATGGTTCTAATCAGCATCTTCGCTGTTGTTATTATTGCTGAAGCGATAGTCGTGCAAATTCGTAAGCGCCTATTGTAGATAATCAATATTGTCATATCTATTTCAATAGATGTACCTAAAAACAAAAAACCGGGCTGAAGCTCGGTTTTTTGTTTTCTACGAATGGGATAACAATGTTTCATATAATGAAAAGAAAAGTTACTTAATATATAAGCAAGTCAATTTAAATGATTGTTCTTGTGAACCTATATAGGTTTTTTTCCTAGAAAGGAGAGCTCTATGCTCTCCTTTTTATTTATCAATTAGTTATCAATTTCATTAAAAATCATTAACGCCATATCCGCCTTTAAACAACTAATTTATAGAGTTTTGAATCACATTCCCTATTACCTATTCAGGGAATAATTACTTCATCAATTTGACGCTGAATATTATTAACAACAGCAAATAATTGAATTCAGGGAAATAACAATAATAGGTAATAAAATGAACATGAAACTTAAAAGTGTAATGATCGGAGCCGCAATGATGTCTGTCGCAGCTATTCCAGCAGGTGCTGCATTTGCGAAAGATTACCCGCCAAAAACATTATCGTTTGTTGCACCGTCTGGTGCTGGCGGTGGTTGGGATTTAACTATTCGTACTGTTGCTAAAACACTAAAAGACACTGGTCTAGTAAAAGCAAATATGCCAATCACAAACCGTCCTGGTGGCGGTGGTGCGGTTAACCTTGCCTATATGCAAACACAGCAAGGTAGCGACAAATTAATCTCTGTTTACTCACCACCAATTCTGCTAACAAACCTTACCGGTGCAAGTAAATACAGCTACCAAGATACAACGCCATTGGCTCGTTTAATTACGGATTATGGCGCATTCGTTGTGTCTAAAGATTCGCAATACACATCTATTAACCAAGTAATGGAAGCACTAAGCAAAGATCCTAAGAGTGTTAAGGTTGGCGGAACATCTGCAGCCGGCAGTATGGACCACATTCAGTTTCTTATGATTGCAAAAGCCGCGGGTGTACCGAATCTTAATCAGATAGATTACATCTCCTTTCAAGACGGTGGTGCTGTGGCTCAAGTATTGGGTGGACACGTTGACCTCATTTCAACCGGTCTTGGCGACGTTGCTCAGTTAGTAGAAAGTGGTCATTTATCCGCTCTTGCACATACTGCTGACAAGCGTGTTGGTAAAGGCGCAGTTGCTGAAATTCCAACGGTAAAAGAGCAAGGTATCGACGAAACATTTGAAAACTGGCGTGGTCTGTTCGCTCCAAAAGATATGCCAGCTTACGCGGTTGAATATTGGACTGAAACGTTAGAAAAAATGGTTGAAACACCAGAATGGGCTGAAGCGCGTGAGCGTAACGGTTGGGATGATGCATACCAAAATGGCGCTGAATTCACTAAATTTTTGGCTACAACCAATGAAGATTATAAAGAAATCCTAGCTGAAATCTTTAATAAGTAATTCATCATTCGTTTATTAATAATAGAGCGCCTGATGATTGGCGCTCTCAAATATATTCGAGTCCTCGTTAGCCTTAATCATTATTAGAGAAAGGATATTATATGGAACAGCAAAAAATCCGACCAAATTGGGATGCATTTACCGGTTTATTCAGCATTGCATTTGGCCTTATCTATGGGGGCATGACTTACGCTATGCCAAGGGCTGCGTTTGGCAATCCTTTAGACCCACTATATTTCCCGGCGGGCGTAGCTATTTTAACGCTAATTGTAGGTGTCATTTTATTGCTTCGAAGCAATATGAAAGCCTCAATACAAGCTTACGTCAACCTTATCAATGAAGACGAAACTAAGAAGTACGATCGTAAAAGAATTTTATACACCTGCATAGTATCTATTGGCTACGCGATGATATTCGACACGCTTGGCTATGTGATCAGCACATTCTTATTCATGTTCGCGATGCTTACTATCACTGGTGGTAAAGAAGTTTGGAAGAGAAGCACAGTCGTCGCACTTGTGTTTGCCGTGACCGTATTCTTTATCTTTAGCACGCTGCTAAGCATCAGTCTTCCACCATTACCATTTATGGAATAGGACGAAATAACTATGAGTGAAATTTTAGCTAACTTAATGAATGGTTTCGGTGTGGCTCTCCAGCCTTACCATTTATTACTAGTAACTGTGGGCGGTGTACTTGGTACTATCGTTGGTATGCTTCCGGGTCTTGGCCCTGCAACGGGCGTTGCGGTATTACTACCAATGACGTTTGCAATGGGCCCAACCGCTGCTTTGATCACAATGACTGGTGTATACATCGGTGCAATGTTCGGTGGCTCGCGCAGTTCGATTCTAATCAATACCCCCGGGGACGGCGCTGCACTAGCCGCCACTTTCGATGGCTATCCCATGGCGATGAAAGGGCGAGCAGAGTCTGCATTGGCTATCTCGGCAATAGCATCACTGATTGGTGGTACGATTGCTGCGGTACTAATGACACTACTTGCTGAACCGGTTGCTGGCTTTGCTTTGAAATTTGGTCCTGCTGAGTATTTCTTGCTAATGGTTGCGGCACTGTCTATGACGGCATCTATGTCAAAAGGCAACATGCTTAAAGGCTTCCTATCAATGGTGATTGGTCTTGCCATCGCAACCGTTGGTATTGATGCACAGTCAGGTACAGAACGCTTCACATTTGGCAACTTACACCTTCAAACAGGTATCGACTTCTTAGTTGTTATCATCGGTATTTACGCGATGGGTGAAGTATTCAAAAGCTTTAGCTCTCTAAGTAAAGGCACCAAGAAAGCGCAAACTAAATTCAAACGTATTTGGATTGAAGGCGACGATTGGAAACGTTCTAAGTGGGCTATTCTACGTAGTGCTCCAGTCGGCTTTATCATCGGTTCACTGCCTGGCGCTGGTGGTACGATGGCTTCGCTTATGTGTTACAACAATGAAAAGCAGCTCTCTAAACACAGCGATGAGTTCGGCCAAGGTGCAATCGAAGGTCTGGCTGCTCCTGAGTCAGCAAACAATGCCGCTTCTATTGGTGCAATGATCCCAATGCTATCACTAGGTGTACCGGGTTCAGGTACAACAGCGGTAATGATGGGCGCGCTATTAATGTTAGGTATTCAACCTGGTCCACTACTGTTTGTTCAACACGCTGACGTTGCATGGGGTCTAATTGCTAGTATGTTTGTTGCAAACATTATTCTAGCAGTTGTGAACATCCCTCTAGCAGGTGTGTTGGTTCGAGTACTGGCAATTCCGCCTAAAGTTCTTTACCCAATTGTACTAGGCCTTGCGTTCATCGGTTGTTACGCAATCAGTAACTCAACGATTGAGTTCTACATCTTAGTAATCCTGGGTGTGGCCGGTGTTGTAATGAAGCGTACAAACATCCCAACAGCTCCAATGATTCTAGCGGTAATTGTCGGTGGTACGATGGAGCAATCATTCCGTCAGGCATTTAGAATCTCAAACCAAGACTTTGCTATCTTTGGTAGCTCAACAGTGTCTCAGGTTCTTATTGCAATCACTGTACTTTCGATTGGACTTCCGCTACTTGGAATGTACAGAAAAAGCAAAGCTGAGCAGAAAGTTCAAACAGCGTAATCGTTAGGCACATCGTTTAACATTTCGTTAAGTAATCTACTGAAAGCCAATTCTTATTAATTTAAGGGTTGGCTTTTTGATATACGTTCATTTTATATATGGACTGGATATGTGTTTGGCTGAAAGTATCTGTACGGCTTATTTGTTGTGGTGTTTTTGGGTTAAGTTGTTAATAACTAGAGAAAATCGAGATTAAATCATTTACGTCATTTAAATTCATAGTGTGCTACTGGAGATATGACTAAACTCAACTTTTATACGTCCAATAAATCCGATAATTTAAACGTGAATTTTCTAAAGAGAAAGGTCAGTGCTCACTTCATACAGTTTTGAACAAATCAATAAAACCAATGCGAGAAGAATGGAAAAGGTTAGAGCCTTCTTAAGCATTATGGGGTTGGGAGTGGATTTGGATGTCGAACTCTTTGTTATTGCTTACGCGAATGGAAAAGTGATTGCCTGCGGTGGACTTGCGGGTAGCACATTAAAATCGATTGCCGTTGATTCTGAATATCAGGGGACTGGATTATCGACTAAGTTGCTGACGGAGCTCGTTACAAGAGCCTATGATTTAGGCCGTTACAACTTGTTCATTTATACCAAACCTGAGAATTATGCGATGTTCCACAGCGCAGGGTTTTATCAGCTTACCTCGGTTAAAGACCGAGTCATCTTGCTTGAAAATAGCAAGACACGTTTGTCGAGCTATTGTTATGACCTGTCTCAGCACAAGAAGCCCGGTGGCATGATTGGTAGCATTGTAATGAATGCAAACCCTTTTACTAATGGCCATCGGTATTTGGTTGAACATGCAGCGAAGCAGTGTGATTGGGTTCATCTGTTTGTGGTAAAAGAAGACCGTTCGTTTTTCTCCTATAAAGATCGACTCACAATGATTCGTGCTGGCCTCAAAGATCTGACCAATGTGATCATTCATGAAGGTTCTGATTACATCATTTCACGTGCAACCTTTCCAAGCTACTTCTTAAAAGATGAAGGCGTTATCAACTACTGCCATACTGCTGTGGATTTACAGCTATTTCGGTCTTATATTGGTCCGGCTTTGGGGGTAACTCATCGCTTTGTCGGGACAGAGCCTATTTGTGCGGTAACACGTTTTTATAATCAGCAAATGCAGCAGTGGCTATCAACCCCAACACTTGATGAACCTGCAATTTCTCTGGTGGAATTACCGCGGACAGAGTGCACCAGCGAGCCTATCTCAGCGTCGTTAGTTCGCAATTTACTGTTCGACAACCAGTGGGATATGATTGCTCAGTTAGTGCCTGAGAGCACCTATAATCATCTAGAGCAACTCTTCAAATTAGAAACGTCTGTTTACCAAGTAAAAAGAAGAGCAATGACATTAAAAGAGAAACAGAGCGCTGTGGCTTAGGTTCAAATTTAGATATTTAGTTTATACAAAAAAACGCCAACATTGAGTTGGCGTTTATAATATCTGCATTGAATATTCTATTTATCTAAAGCGTGTTGCCATTAACGAGTTGGTTCAAATAGGACTTACATGTTTATCAGACAGCGATAAAATCATCGTCTGTATTTCCTCTAGAGAATGACGATTGTTTCGACTACAAGATTGTGCTGATTGAGAGCAAATAGGACACTTGCGAGTGATCATATTGCACGACTTTCTTGAAATCATCTTACCTTGATGGTTCATTACGTCGAGATTGAACAGTGTACCTAAAGGGTGAGTACGCTCAATCTCCATCATATGTTTTTTAATATCATTCGCTGATTGAGAGTCCATCACAAATAGAGCCTCAGAGCCCAGTGCACTGTGGGTGATTTGCCGAGTGAGTATATCGAAATTGAGTTCAGAAACTTTAGCTTTAATCGCATCTAAAGCGTCATGAAAAATAATATCTGTGTACTTTTCTTTTGCCAATGAACTAGGGATGTTTAACGTTAGCGTCATTATTGGTTTGCCAAACTGTCTTAACAAATTGCTCTGCTGCTCATTTCGTATAGCTATATCGTTGAAATATTCATTTATATTATTTGTGTTTCTCATACCAATCTCTTTATCCATCAGGTGTCCATCTAAGGACCATATCTATTTCTTCCTAAAATATACTCGAGATCAAAAGCAGTTATTAACGACGTTTGAGTTTTAAATGGTGTTAATGGGGTTAACTAAATACTGGGATTTTTGATGGTTTTTATTGGGGTAATTTGTGGTTAATTAATTAAATAAAAACACCTCAAATAATTAAATTAATTAACGCCATTTAAGTTGTTTTGCCGTGTAATTTGAATGATGGGCTTCACGATGTAGCATCAACTTGACCAGTAGACTCTACAAACATTATTCAACACGGATTAAGAATGATTATGAGTCAAGACCCAATTATTTATGAAGGTTTCACTCTCATGGCGTTAGGCATGGGGTTTGTATTTTGCTTTTTATGTCTATTGGTAGGGGCGATTCGCGTACTAACCAAAGTCTCTTCCTACTTTGTACCGCCAGCAGAGCCAGCTCCTCCGGTTTGTACTCAAGTACCAACAGCATCAAACGACACTCTTGTCGCCGCAATCTCAGCTGTACTTCATCATCATAAGAAAAAATTTAGTTAATTACTGTTTTAGAACATAGGGAATTTTCAATGTCTAATATTAAAAAGCCGCTTGGAATCACAGATGTAGTTTTGCGCGATGCTCACCAATCACTTTTTGCTACTCGTTTGCGTCTAGACGATATGTTACCCATCGCGTCAGAATTAGATGAGATCGGTTACTGGTCACTGGAAACGTGGGGTGGTGCTACTTTTGACTCGTGTATTCGTTTCCTTGGTGAAGATCCTTGGCACCGTCTACGTGAACTTAAAAAAGCGATGCCTAATACTAAGCAGCAAATGCTGTTTAGAGGACAAAACATTCTGGGTTACCGTCACTACGCTGATGACGTGGTTGATAAATTTGTAGAACGTGCTGTGTTTAACGGCATGGATGTATTCCGAGTGTTTGATGCACTCAATGATGTACGCAACATGAAGCAGTCAATCGCAGCGGTAAATAAACAGGGTGCGCATGCACAAGGCACGATCTGTTATACAACCAGCCGAGTTCACACAATGCAGTCGTGGATTGACGTTGCTGAGCAGCTTGTAGAGTGTGGCGTTGACTCAATTGCAATCAAAGACATGGCAGGTGTCATGACCCCGTATGAAGCATTTGAATTAGTATCGACCCTTAAAAAACAGCTTGATGTAGATCTTCATCTGCATTGCCATTCTACAGCAGGGTTGGCTGACATGACTTTGCTAAAAGCTATTGAAGCGGGTGTTGACCGTGTTGATACGGCAATTTCTTCAATGAGCGGAACCTATGGTCACCCATGTACTGAATCGATTGTTGCAGCGCTTGAAGGTTCAGATCGAGAAACGGGTCTGAACATTGGAAAGCTTGAAAACATCGCGGCATATTTTAGAGAGACGCGTAAAAAGTATCACGAGTTTGAAGGCCAACTAAAAGGCGCAGACTCTCGCATTTTGGTTGCTCAAGTGCCTGGCGGCATGCTGACGAATATGGAAGCACAATTAAAGCAGCAAAACGCACTCGATAAGATGGACCAAGTATTAGAAGAGATCCCTCGTGTACGTGAAGATCTTGGCCTAATCCCATTGGTAACGCCGACATCTCAAATTGTAGGTACACAAGCTGTCATCAACGTCATGATGGGTGAACGTTATAAAACGGTCACTAAAGAAACGGCAGGTGTTTTAAAAGGTGAATATGGCCAAACGCCAGCGCCTGTAGATAGTGAACTACAAGCAAAAGTGTTGGATGGAAGCGAAGCCATCACATGCAGACCTGCTGATCTGATAACCCCAGAAATTGAAAAACTTTCATTAGATGTTCAAGAGCAAGCGAAAGAGAAGGGTATCTCACTCTCTGATGACATTATTGATGATGTGTTAACCGTTGCGTTATTTGATCAAGTAGGTTGGAAGTTCTTAGAGAATCGTAATAACCCTGATGCATTCGAACCGTTCCCCGTTGAAGCCGATCCAGTGGCTAACTCAGCGAAAGCGACTCAAGTGAACAAAGAAGATGAAGCGATTTATACCATCAATGTTAATAACCAAAGTTACGTCGTACAGATAAACGAAGGTGCTGATCCTGAAGTTCTAGCCGCTTCCGTTTCAAACGCTATCCCCCAAGCAGCGCCTGCTTCAGCACCCTCTAGTGCTCCTTCTGGAAATGCAGAAACAGTCGCTGCACCTCTTGCTGGTAACATTTGGAAAATTCCAACGAAAGTCGGCCAAGAGGTGAAAGAAGGTGAAGTACTTCTAATTCTAGAAGCAATGAAGATGGAAACTGAAATTCGTGCATCTCGTGATGGCGTAATTGAAAACCTAACGGTATCTGAAGGTGATTCAGTACAGGTAGGTGACTCACTACTCGCACTAGCGTAAGGGTAAATTATGGACAGTATTTTAGCCTTAGTAAGAGACTTCGGTTTCCTACATTTGCAAATGGGCCAAGCAGCAATGATCGTTATCGGTCTCGGCCTGCTTTATCTTGCGATTGTTAAAAAGTTTGAACCACTACTGCTTGTACCAATTGGCCTTGGTGGCATTCTTGCAAACTTGCCAGAAGCGAACCTAGCAGTCAGTGGTGTGGAAGCGGCTATTTATGCAGGTAAAGCTGAAGTTATGGCGGGTTTTGCAAGTATCTTGGAACTTGCAGATGCGTCGCCGGATGTCATTAAGTACGCGTTAGATTCTGCCACACCTCAGCAAAAGATGGGCTTACAGCTATTGGCTGAACAGTTCAAATACAGTGATGGTATGTTGTATACCTTCTACAACGTAGTCATTGCGTCTGGTGTTGGTCCACTAGTTATATTTATGGGGGTGGGTGCGATGACCGATTTTGGTCCTCTACTCGCTAACCCTAAAACATTGCTATTAGGTGCAGCTGCGCAGTTCGGCATTTTTGCCACCGTGTTAGGTGCATTGGGTCTTAGCCAGCTAGGGTTAATGGATTTTAGCGTGGCACAAGCAGCGGCAATTGGCATTATTGGTGGCGCTGATGGCCCAACGGCTATCTACGTTTCTAGCATGCTTGCTCCTGAACTTTTAGGCGCAATCGCTGTTGCAGCATATTCTTACATGGCTTTGGTTCCAATGATCCAGCCGCCTATTATGAGAGCGTTAACAACAGAAGCGGAACGTAAGATCACAATGACTCAGCTTCGCACAGTGAGCAAAGTTGAAAAAGTGTGCTTCCCGTTAATGCTGCTTATACTGATTGCTATGTTACTCCCTTCAGCAACACCACTACTGGGTATGTTCTGTTTTGGCAACCTGATGCGTGAGTGTGGTGTGGTTGAACGTTTAAATGAAACAGCTCAAAACGGCTTAATCAACATTGTGACTATTTTCCTTGGTCTATCTGTTGGTTCCAAGCTTATGGCTGATAAGTTTTTACAACCACAAACACTTGGAATTCTAGCATTAGGTATCGTGGCTTTCTGCGTGGGTACAGCGACTGGCTTGATCATGGCTAAACTAATGAACAAAGTCTGCAAAGAGAAGGTCAATCCGCTGATCGGCTCTGCTGGTGTTTCTGCTGTACCGATGGCTGCACGAGTGACCAACAAAGTGGGCCTAGAAGCGAATGCACAGAACTTTCTACTGATGCACGCAATGGGTCCAAACGTCGCTGGTGTTATTGGCTCGGCAGTAGCTGCCGGTGTAATGATCAAGTATGTGATCGGTGGTTAAGCAAACTATTAAAAGGGAGGCATCAGTGCCTTCCTTTCTATTGATATTCTTGTCAGAATAATAATTCAATATTTTGGATGAATATAGAATTAATAAAGGGAGCCTTTGTGTATGAGCACTACCTCTATGCAATTAATAGCAAGAGTAAAAAGCGGTTTATCATTTAGAAATCGAGTCTTTATATTAATTTTTGCATTAATGATGGTGCAACTGATCTTTGTAAGTATAAATTTCCACAAAGGTCTTCTCGATACTTTAGAGCACCAAGTTGGAACGCGTGCCTTAATTCAAGCAAAAGAAATTGCCAGTGATCCTGAGTTAATTCAAGAAGTAAGAATTAAAAATGTCCCAGCGATAGAGCGAGTAATAGATAGACTGCATAAGATCTCTGATGCTAGCTTTATTGTCATTGGTGATTCGAATGGCATACGGTTATCTCATCCAGTAAAAAGTCAAATTGGATTTCCGATGCAGGGGGGTGATAATGCGGGCGTTTTAGAACGCGGCGAAGCATATATTTCGCTAAAGGAAGGAAGCCTTGGTTATGGTGTTCGTGGAAAAGCCCCAATTGTTGATTTCGATGGTGAAATAATCGGCGTTATTTCAGTTGGTTATTTATTTGATCGATTTGAACAGTGGGTTGAATTTTATTTTGAACCTGTCGTGTACGAATTCATATTGATGTTCTTTCTTACTATCGTGGGAGCGTGGTTCTTTTCAAGCCATATTAAGAAAAAAATGAACGGTATGGAGCCTTCTGAAATTGCTATGGCGCTCTATTTGCAAAAATCCATTTTATCTTCCGTTTATGAGGGTGTTATCGCCATAGATAAAGAAGGGACGATTCTCACGACAAACCGTAGTGCACTAGATATCCTAGGGGCGAATGGCAATGTTCAAGGCGTTACCTCTCGGTCGATTACTGACCTCGTTAGCAACTCACAGTTTTTTTTCCAAACCCCTTTCGATAAAAACATAAAAGATGAAATTGTCTCAATTAATAACCAAACAGTTATAGCAAATCGTGTTGCAATATTTGATAAAGAAGACTTAATTGGTTGGGTTGTCAGCTTTAGGCACAAGAATGATATCAACTCATTAACAGCAGAATTAACACAAATTAAACAATACACCGATAACTTACGAGTTATGCGTCATGAGCATGCTAATAAACTATCGACAATAAGTGGTTTAATTGAAATAGGTGAGAACCAAGCAGCATTAGAATTGATCAATAGTGAAAGTATTAGAAAACAGCAATTAATTGATTTTGTAAGCTCTAGAATTAAATTAAAGCAGATTGCGGGGATTTTACTTGGTAAATATTCTCGATCTTGCGAACTTGGTCTAGATTTACAGTTTGATCCTACCTGTCAATTATATCAATTAAGTGAGAAAATAGATCCAAACGAATTGTCTGCCATTATTGGAAATTTGATTGATAATGCATTCGAGGCAACTCTAAAAAACCCTGAAAGTAACAAGATTGTTACAGTGTTAATTACCGATGCAGGTAATGACTTAGTTATTGAAGTTGGTGATAACGGTTGCGGAATTTCAGCTGATATAGCCAGTACGATATTTAGTCGAGGGGTTACCAGTAAAAATGATAATGAAGGCCATGGAATAGGTCTGTACCTAATTAACAGGTACGTAACAAATGCTGGAGGAGTTATATTAGTCGACGATGCAGAACCGAAGGGAACCATATTTTCGATATTTATTCCGAATAAGGTGAATGAAGAATGAATATGATCGATGTATTAATTATTGAGGATGAAGTAGGGATTGCTGAACTGCATGCACAATTTTTTCGTCAAACGGTAAGGTTTAACCCCATTGGTATCGCTTCAAGCGTCGCCATGGCAAAAACCATGATCCGTATCCACAAACCAAAACTGATTATTTTAGATAACTATCTGCCAGATGGCCTAGGGATCGATCTTTTCCGAGATGTGATTGCGGAGAAAGGGAATTACAAACCAGACTTTATACTGGTAACGGCCTCAAGTGAGATGGACACCGTTAAAGATGCGCTTCAGTGTGGCTGTTTTGACTACCTTTTAAAGCCAATCTCTTATGATCGATTACAAGAAACGCTGAACCGATACTTAAAGTACAACTGTGCAATTAAAGCGTTTGATAATATCAGCCAACGTCATGTTGATGATCTTTTTAATATTCAAGCTAGAGACAAAGAATCGAGTCGATTACCAAAAGGAATTGGTGAGTTAACGCTGGATAAGATCAAGCAAGTATTTAGCCAGAATTGTGGTTTTAAATTTACTGCAGAGAGCTTAGGCTCAGAAGTTGGCATTAGTAAAACCACCGCAAGACGCTACCTTGAATACTGTTCGGCAAGTGGCTTTTTGGCTGTTGAAAATGAACACGGTCGAGTTGGTCGCCCTGAAAGAGTTTATGTTAAAAACGATTAGTCGATCCTAAACTTAGTTGTCTCTAAAAAACGCCGCTTTCTTTATAAGAAAGTGGCGTTTTTATGCGTACAACGCTGCCATTCAAACACTAAAACCCTCTCTTCATACGAATTAAAGCACTAAAACTAACCTTCAAAGTGGTTAAATTCATTAACTCCATTAATGGTGTTTACCCTATGACGAAACTTGAACTTCATCCCCTTATAACAGCAACTGATTAACGACAATATCCTTAGTCGGCAATAGCTCTTAACTTCGTCTGTTACCTACCCAAATTAAAGATTTCCAATAGCCGTATCTTAAGGATTTGTTATGAATATTAGTCAGCGATCTTACGCTGGAACACTAGAGTCAAGTGACTTGCTGGTCGAGGTTACCCCTTGTAGCAGTGGGCATTTAGAAATTGATATTACCAGCTCTGTAGAAAAACAATTTGAACCACTAATTCGACGCGTTGTGAAAACAACACTCGAGGAGATGGGTGTAACGTCTGCGATTGTTGTCGTTAACGATAAAGGCGCACTTGATTGCGTGATTCGGGCTCGCGTGCAAGCTGCGGTTATGCGCGGCGCTGGTATTGGTAGTGAAGATATCATTTGGGGAGCAGTGTAATGAGTAAGCTACGTAGAAGTATGTTATTTGTGCCGAGTTCAAATGCAGCAATGTTAAGCAACTCATTTATCTACACGCCCGATGCAATCATGTTTGATCTTGAAGACTCCGTTTCAATTCGTGAAAAAGATACCGCGCGTATGTTGGTCTACAACGCGTTGCAACATCCGTTGTATGCCGATATTGAGACTGTTGTTCGTGTTAACGCTTTGGAGTCTGAGTTTGGTCGCGCTGATGTAAGAGCGGTGGTTAAAGCGGGTGTTAACGCAGTTCGTCTACCAAAGACTGATACGGTTCAAGATGTCATTGATATGGAAATGGTTATTGAGCAAGCCGAAATTGAGTTTGGTCGTGAGTTAGGTAGTACCAAAATGCTTGCTGCTATTGAATCAGCGCAGGGCGTTAATAATGCCGTTGAGATCGCATGTGGTTCAAAACGCTTGATTGGTATTGCTCTTGGTGCTGAAGACTATGTGCGCGATTTACGTACGCAGCGTACTCCACAAGGCACTGAGTTACTGTTTGCTCGTTGTTCAATACTACAAGCGGCACGCGCTGCAGGCATTATGGCCTTTGATACTGTCTATTCTGACACTGCCAACGAAGAAGGTTTCTTGAACGAAGCTGAACACATCAAAGATTTAGGTTTTGATGGCAAGTCACTGATCAACCCTCGTCAAATCGAAATGATTCATAACGTTTTTGCTCCGTCACAAAAAGAAGTTGACCACGCCATTGCTGTGATCGAAGTTGCCGAAGAAGCAGAGCAGCAAGGGTCGGGCGTTGTATCGCTAAATGGAAAAATGGTGGACGCGCCAATCATTGAACGCGCTCGTTGGACACTTGAAAAAGCAAAATCTGGAATCAAACAGTAAGGCAGCAGCGCTATGAATAACGAAAACACCCTATACATTGATTTAGAAAAACAGAACCTAACCCCTTATTCTGGGCCGCATGCTTTAACACCTCACTTGCTTGATAGAGAGAGCAAAAAAAACCGCAAGATTTTTAAAAGTGTTGAAGATTCGGTCAAAAATAGTGGCTTAAAAGATGGAATGACCATCTCTTTTCACCACTCGTTTCGTGGCGGAGACAAAATCATCAACATGGTGATGGACGTAATCGCTGATCTTGGGTTTAAAAACTTAACCCTAGCCTCAAGCTCATTGTCCGATGTTCACGCGCCACTGGTTAGACATATTGAAAATGGCGTGATCACGCAGATCTATACGTCTGGATTACGTGGAGAACTTGCAGAAAAGATCTCGCGTGGATTACTTGATCAGCCTATCCATATTCACTCTCACGGTGGGCGCGTTCACCTTGTTCAAAATGGTGAACTGAATATTGATGTAGCGTTTCTTGGCGTATCAACAACCGACGAATTCGGTAATGCCAATGCTGTTAGTGGTAAAGCGCGCTGTGGTTCACTAGGTTATGCACAAATTGATGCGAAATACGCTAAGCATGTTGTGCTGCTAACGGAAGAGATAGTTCCATTTCCAAACCATCCAGCTTCGATAGCTCAAGACGATGTCGATAGTGTTGTCGTTGTTGAGAGCGTTGGAGATGCTTCGAAGATTGGCGGTGGTGCAACACGAATGACAAGTAACCCTCGTGAACTATTGATAGCACGTAAAGCGGCGGATGTGATTGAACATTCGGGCTATTTTAAACCTGATTTCTCAATGCAGACTGGCTCGGGTGGCGCATCATTAGCGGTGACTCGTTTTCTTGAAGAGAAGATGGTGAGAAAAGATATTGCCGCGAGTTTTGCGCTTGGTGGTATTACGTCAACCATGGTGGATCTGCACGAAAAAGGGCTGATTAAAACCCTACTAGACGTGCAATCGTTTGATGCTAATGCAGCAGACTCATTAGCGAGAAACCCAAATCATATCGAAATTTCTGCAAATCAATACGCGAATCCAGCCTCAAAAGGTGCGGTAGTTGACAGGCTTGATGTGGTTATTCTCAGTGCTTTAGAAATTGATACTGATTTTAACGTCAACGTTATTACCGGATCAGACGGTGTTATTCGTGGTGCATCGGGTGGTCATAGTGATACCGCTGCTTCTGCAAACTTAACAATAATTGTGGCTCCTTTAGTTCGTGGGCGTATTCCAACGGTGGTGGATTCGGTTCTTAACGTTGTCACAGTTGGTAGCCTGATTGATGTTCTCGTAACCGATCACGGCATTGCAGTAAACCCAGAGCGTAAAGACATTCAACAGAAGCTTGAGCAAGCAGGAGTTGAATTAATGAGTATCGAACAGCTTCAGCAGCGCGCTGAGTTGTTAACAGGCAAAGCTCGTCCGATTGAATATAAGAAAAAGATCGTGGGCTATGTACGTTATCGCGATGGATCGGTTATAGACACAATCAATCAAGTTCGAGATTAGCGTTTGTACCGCGGGCCTAAAGTTACTTTGCATCAAGTCCTTGAGGGCAAAGAGGAACGCGTTCGGCGGCAAAGAGAGTGGATGGCAGTCCATTCTCTTCCGCTTATTTCTTTTACCATCAATATGCTAGGAGAAGTAAAGCAAAACAAGATAGCAAAAATCGCCTTTGGATCAGGTCATCAGGCCATTATTGAGAAATGCAAAGAACATCAGATCAATATTTCGGGCGTCGGAATCAAAATCGCTGTTACTGGTTATGAGTTGATATTTGCCATAGATGTGAATAGCGCACAACAACTGAAACAGCTAATGGTTGAAGTAGAAGAAGATCACCCGTTTGGACGTTTATTCGATATTGATGTTATTGACCTAGACGGATCTCAGATCTCACGCCAACAGCTAAACCAACCTCCCAGACGATGTTTGATATGCGAACAGCAAGCTAAAACATGTGCTCGCAATCGAACCCACTCTCTTACCGAAATGATCAATAAAATGAGTGAGATAATAAATGAACGCGACTAAAACTTTAGAATGGCTCATGGACGATTGCCCCCTGTATCGTTCATCGGAAAAAGGTGAAGCCCAGCTAAATATCTATGAATTAGCCGGTAACTTGGCTTACCACGCCATGATGTTAGAGGTACACCTAACGCCAAAAGCGGGTCTTGTTGACTGTGTTTCAAGTGGTGCTCATTGCGATATGGATATCGACACCTTTATTGCGAGTTCTAACACCCTTAGGCCGTACATGAAACTGTTCGTTAAAGCGGGCTGTAACATGCATGAAAAACCGGCGAAAGAACTTTTACCGGGCCTACGTAAAGTCGGCATCCAAGCGGAAAATGCCATGTTCCGAGCAACGAATAATGTGAATACCCATAAAGGGATGATATTTACTCTTGGGCTTATCTGTGGCGCTGTCGGTTGGCTTCATAAAAAGGGGATCAGTTATGACGCTGCGCGGGTTCGAGCTGTGATTAAAGAGTGCTGTGCTGATTTGGTGTCTAAAGAATTAAAAGACGCTATCGGAACCCCCAAAACAGCCGGCGAACGTGCTTATCATCAACATGGATTAACGGGCATCCGTGGTGAAGCGGCAAAAGGGTATCCAACCATCTTTAAATACAGTCTTCCCCTTTATGAAGGATGTATTCGCAGTGGACAGTCTGAAGAACAAGCGATGTCCAAAAGTTTGTTGTCTTTAATGGCACATAATGATGACAGTAACTTAGTTAACCGTGGCGGTATTGAAGGTCTTAATTATGTTCAATTGCAAGCTCAAGGCTTACTGCAATATGGAGATCTTGCACCTGAGTATTTGGAGCAGAAAGTTACTTTGTTTGACCAGCAATTGATTGAAAGAAACCTAAGCCCAGGTGGTAGTGCTGATTTACTTGCTGCAACGTGGTTATTAGCTCAACTTAACGTTTGCTCACAAATTCTAGTCAATAAGCGTTAATTGTTTCGTCGAAAGAGGGCTGTGAAAATATCCAATAGCAGTCAATAAATGAGTGGAAAATTAAAATAATCCAGTCAATAAACTGGAAATAGTCAGAGTCATAGCCAGCAAAAATAAGAGGAAGAAAGCATGCTTAGTTTAGGCATCATAGGAAATTTTTTAGGGCATCTAAGTGGTGCAGAAAGTGTCACAGAGGATCGTTTACCTAACGGAATATTTGTTATTGATTGTGAGCACCCTGACACACTCAGCAGCAATGAGATTGCAAAATACCCAGAGCAGGGCAGTAAGGTAGATATAGAACCAGAATTCGTATTACGTTGTCAGGTGAGTTACGCCGGAGGCAAAGTGAGCGCGCTAATGGCGAAGCAGATGACGATTGGAAATGACTTTACCATTCGAGACCTACCGGGTTCAGAGAAAATAGATCAACGGAAATCGTGGGGCGCACAATCTAAGGGCATCAACGCTCATTGGTGGGATATTTTACGATTAAGCCCCGCCAATTATGGTGAAAATTTTAGGCTCATTTCCTTTATTGAGCGAAACGGAGAGATGATCTTAGCAACGCCTGAAGTTAACTGTACAGAGTTGAAAGTGTTTTACTGTCACTTGATGGCTTGGATGGTGGATAGAATCAACAACCAAAAGGACGAAGGCATGTACAGTGCCATCTTACCAAGCATTGCAAAGTTAGGTTATCCAAGTGAGTTGATTCTATATACCGGCGCGCCTAACTATACACCTTGGGGTGAGAAAAACTTCGTTCAAAAAGGTGATAAAATTCATATCGCAGGTTATGACGCTGAGTTTGTCGATAGTGCACTTGTGAAAGAGATGTTTAACCGTAATGAAACTGACAATAACGATTATCTTCTCTCATTCACACAAACCGTCGAATAGTTTCAAGCCGTAGATAAATAGATAAATAAAGAAAAAGGGCTTAATAACTAAGCCCTTTTTACATTTTTCTTATGCTTTATTTAAGTTAAGTCAATTACTTAATCAAACCAATCTCACGATAGTACTTTTCCGCACCAGCATGCAATGGAGCAGATAGACCATCTTTCATCATCTCTTCTTTCTTCAAGTTGGCAAATGCAGGGTGAAGACGTCTAAAGTCGTCAAAGTTTTCAAAGACAGCTTTAACAATGTTATAGACGACATCTTCTGGAACTTCCGTTGACGAAACAAACGTAGCACCTACACCAAATGTTGCTGTGTCGTTGTCGTTACCACGATACATACCACCGGGAACGCTAGCTGTACGATAGAAGCTATTGTCAGAGACTAGCTTATCGACTTGCTTACCAGAAACAGAAACCACGACACTGTCACATGATGTTGTCGCTTCTTTAATCGCCCCACTTGGGTGGCCAACCGTGTAGATCATTGCATCGATTTTGTTATCACACAGCGCAGAAGACTGCTCAGATGCTTTTAACTCTGATACCAATTTAAAGTCGTCATTTGTCCAGCCATACTCAGCCATCAACACTTCCATGGTACCGCGTTGACCAGAACCAGGATTACCAATGTTTACACGCTTACCTTTAAGATCTTCAAATGTTTTAATTCCAGAATCGGCTCTTGCTACAACCGTAAAGGGTTCAGGGTGAACAGAGAATACTGCGCGTAGCTCTTTAAAAGCCCCTTTATCAGCAAACTTGCTGGTGCCGTTGTAAGCGTGATACTGCCAATCTGATTGAGCAATACCGAGATCGAGTTCACCCGCACGAATGGTATTGATGTTGTAAATTGAACCGCCAGTGCTTTCTACTGAACAGCGGATATGGTGTTCACTTCTAGACTTGTTGACTAGACGACAGATAGCACCGCCTGTTGGGTAATACACCCCAGTAACACCTCCTGTGCCAATTGTAACGAATCGGTCTTGAGCTACCGCAGTGCTTGCCGCACCAATCAATAAAGTTGCGGTTGTAGCGGTGACGAGTGACTTAAGTCGCTTCATGGTATTTCCTTATTTCTTTGTTAGTACAGTGACTCAACGGGTAACAGGTTATTGAATAATTAGATTCCTGTATTCGTTGGCGTCATAGGTTCCAATGTTGAGTTGGGTTAATAGATCTTTCAGTTGTTTCACTTGCTGATCATTGCTAATAGCAGGGTGTCCAAATACATCTAAGTGGTTATTTTCAAACCCTATTCGAACATCTCCTCCTAAAAGCGCTGCCGCAGTAAGAGAGTGTAACTCTAGGGAGCCAAACGCGCATACCGCCCAACGGCAAGAAAGCTGTTGCAAATATGGGAAATAAGGCAACAAGTCAGTTGGGTTGGACAATAAATGGTCGTTATATCTACCTAAGACTAGCAAAAGATGATGATTTTGCTCTGGAAGTATCTGATTTTCTATGAGATCTAGGTAACGTTTAAGCTCATTAACTGAATAAACGATATATTGAGGAATGATCGATTGCTCTGCCACCCAATGGAAAAAACCTCTTGCCGTTTCATTGTGGCTATCATCGGGGATGAGTTCTTTAATAGCGAAAGAAGCCGCTTCAGGCTTCACTGCTTTAACTAATGACATCTGTTGCTCCGGCGAATATTGGCCGACTGCTTCAGTGGTCAGCTGAACTAATATGCTGGTTCCTACTCGTTCTTTTACGGCTCTATAAGTGTTGATATTGTCTTCGATCTCTAGCGAATGCTTGCCTTGTGCATCCCTTGAGTGAAGATGAACCATGGCCGCACCTTGGTGGAGACATGCTTCAACGGTATCGGCAATTTGTGTTGGCGCAATAGGCAGAGCAGAGTGTGTGCTTGTGGTCTTTGTTGCGCCATTTGGGGCAACGATGATTCCGATTGCTTTTGGTGTTACGACACTTGTCTCTGATATCACGATATTCTCCTTGGACATCAGGTTACCCTTTATTTAGTTGGCGCATTACTTTTTGCAGTGTGACGTTAAGCTTATCAACGATTTCATCCGACTGATGGTCATCAATAATAAACGGAGGTGCAAGGAGGATATGGTTACCCTGAGACCCATCAATAGTCCCCCCCATTGGGTATATCATTAAACCTTCGTCCATTGCTGTTGCTTTTAATTTTTTAGCTAGTTGATCAGATGCCGGGTGAGGCTGCTTCGATTCTTTGTCTTTAACCAGTTCAAGACCGATAAAAAGACCACGACCACGTATCTCGCCTATGTAGCTTTGATGGTTGAGAGTATCGTGTAGTTTTTCTTGCAAGCTTTGCCCTACTAGTGCGACTTGTGTGATTAGATCGTTATCTTGAATATAATTTATAGTGGCAAGGCTTGCTGCACATGCCATTGGGTGGGCCATAAAAGTATGACCATGCTGAAAGAAACCACTTCCTTGAGCAATCGTGTCGTAGATTTTACTACTCACAAGAGTTGCACCAATAGGCTGATAACCAGCCCCAAGCCCTTTTGCCATAGTGACAATATCAGGGACAATATTTTCATATTCAAAGGCGAAAAAACGCCCACTTCGACCAACGCCACACATCACTTCGTCCAGAATAAGTAAGACATCATATCGATTGCAGATTTTACGTATTTGAGAAAAGTAACCTGCGCTAGGCACGACCGCTCCAGAGGTTGCGCCAACAATAGGCTCTGCAACAAAAGCCATGACATTTTCTGCCCCTATTTCAAGTATTGAAGCTTCAAGTTCACTAGCAGAACGAAGGGCGTAGGCATCATCACTCTCTCCCTGAGCTTGAAACCGATAAGGGTAGCAAGGGTTGATATGATGCGAAGAAGGCATGATGGCTTTGAACGGATCCCGACGCCAATGATTCCCTCCAACAGATAGAGCACCAAGCGTATTACCGTGATAGCTTTGATGCCGAGCAATGAACTGAGTTTTTTGAGGTTTACCTTGCTCAAGGAAATACTGTCGGGTCACTTTTAATGCGGCTTCAACAGCCTCTGAACCACCACTTGTAAAGTAAACATGATTGAGAGAGTCGGGTGCTAACGACGCTATTTTCGTCGCTAGATCTTCCGCCACTTGGCTAGTAAAAAACCCGGTATGAGCGTAAGGGACATCATCAAGTTGGTGTTGTATGGCTTGCTTTACGTGAGCATTGTCGTGCCCTAAATTAGACACTGCCGCTCCCCCGCAGGCATCAAGGTATTTTTTACCGCGAGTATCATAAAGGTAAGCACCTCGACCGTGAGATATTGTAGGTAATGCCGACTGGCAATGACGATGAAAAATATGAGACATATCCGTAACCTTTGGACCACTGACTATTGGAGAATAGTTGAGGATTTGACGCTTTCCAGTAGCACGGAACAATTGTTTGTGACTTGATATATAGCTCACGAATAAAGTTATGCTAACAATATCTGAATCTGTCTAAATATGGTCGAAACGCTAATTTATCTTCTCATTCAACACTTGCGGTGTTATATGTATATATAACACTGAATCAGCCAAAGGAAACTACTCATGATGCATTGGCATGATCGCCAACCGATTTTTCGTCAGTTGGCTGATCAGATCACCCAACAGATACTGCAAGGCATTTGGAAAGAAGGAGAAGCTTTGCCTTCAGTACGAAGTGTTTCTGCGGATATGAAGATTAACCATTTGACGGTAATGAAAGGTTATCAATTGCTGGTTGATGAAGGGTTAGTAGAAAAGAGACGTGGTCAAGGCATGTTCGTTACCCTAGGTGCAACGCAACAGCTTCTTGCCGATGAGAAAGCCAGTTTTCTTCAACAACAAATTCCTCAAATTGCTGCCACATTACAACGTCTGGGCATGTCGCTCGAAGAGTTCAATCAGCAACTTAAACCACACATTAAAGGTGAAGAATGAGCGCATTAGTCAGTGTAAAAAACGCCTCCAAGCTTTATAGCAAACAAGGAGGGCAAAAGCAGGGTGAAGCTCTACATGACGTCAGTTTTGAACTGCAAGCTGGTCAGGTGCTTGGCCTTCTAGGTCATAATGGCGCAGGTAAATCGACGCTTATTAACGCTCTACTTGGTGCTCACGAATGCCAAGGTACGATTCGTATTAATGGTTTTGAACCTATCGCACAGCGCGACAAGATCATGCAGAGCTTATCGTATATCTCTGATGTCAACGTTTTGCCCGGTTGGATGACCGTTGCGCAGCTGCTCAGCTACTCTGAAGGGGTTCACCCTGCCTTCAACCGAAGTAAAGCGGATGAACTACTTCATCAAACCGATATCAAACCGCGTGCTCGAATTAAATCGCTCTCAAAAGGAATGAAGGTACAGCTGCATCTGGCCATTGTGATTGCGACCAATACCCAAATCCTTATCTTGGATGAACCGACGTTAGGGCTTGATTTAGTCTACCGCGATACTTTTTATCGCCACTTGCTAGAGTGGTTTCATGATGGTGAGCGCGTACTGATTATTGCAAGCCATGAAGTTGATGAGATTGAACACCTGCTTACCGATGTATTAATTCTTAAGCATGGTCGGTCTGTGCTACAAACGTCGATGGAAAGCATCAGCGAAGATTACTTCATCCTTGATGCCAGCGACGAGCATCGTGTGCAGGTTGAAGCTTTAAAACCACTCTCTTCACAAAAGGGGCTAGGTACAACTAGGTGGCTGCTCTCATCTCAACATGCAGAACAAGTGGACGGGCTTGGTGATATTTATGGCGTTAAGTTATCCGATCTATTTTTGGCCTTGCAGAAGGAGGCAGCGTAATGCGTTCAATCTTAGCTATGATGCGTAAAGAGTGGTTAGAAAATCCATTAGTGACGCGTATTCCTTTATTCATGTTTGCTTGCGGTCTACTACTGTTTATTAGCTTAATTACTAGCTCAACCTTGCAGCATAATATGTTTTTCCAAATGAGCTTTAGCGGTGATGTTAGTGATATCCATAAAGAGTTGGGTGACGACGTCAATATGCTCGTCGCGGGCGGTGTGGGGTTATTATCCATCTTGATGAGTGTGCAATATTTCCCAAGAACACTGCGTAAAGAACGCTCTGAGGGGAGTATTATGTTTTGGCGCAGTATGCCAGTCAGTGATATTAAAACTCACTTAGTGAAGCTAGCTTTTGGTTTATTAGTCATTCCTTTGGTCTGTTCGATACTGGTCTTTTCTGCAGATTTAATGTTGTGGGTTTTGAACATATCCACTGATCATCAGCTGGCTCTGTTGTATCGTCAAGCATCATTAGGTTACGTGTTGCTGAACTGGATAGAGTTTTTATTTAGAATGATCGTAGCAGGGGCTCTGCTGTTGCCTCTAGCACTCGTAGCGATGGCGATATCACAGAAAGTGAACTCGCCGCTTCTGGTGATCTTAATTGCCGTTTACGCACTGCGCTGGATGCCAATAGCAATGTTCAATAACTATGGATTAGATCAGTTCTTCTCTGAAATATTCTACTTACCACTGCACGCTATTCTTGCGCCAAACCCATTTAGCGCCATTCCTGAAGCGGGTTGGATAAATGTTGCTATTTACGCTGTCATCGGTGTATTAGCATGGTTAGCGAGCCTTAAATTTAGCCGAACAGTCAGTTAGATTAAACAGCAGACGAAGCGGGGGGCCCTCGCTTTTGCTCCTTTTGAAAATATACGTGGCTTAGACTGACGTTACGTGGTCGCCGAGATAGATCACTTATTTATTGAACAATCAAATGATATCGAAGGTGACTGGTATGACATTATATACCAGTCACCTTTGATAACCTCTCACATGACCGATATTAGAGTAAGCTCAATAGAGAGATTAATTTGAGGTAATAATGATGATGAAGGTCATGATTGGATTGTTACTGTTTTCTCAATATGCATTTTCAGAAGTGTTCATCACACATTGCTGAGATAGACCTCCTGAGCTAAACGTAATTGAGAATGGCTGCAGTGGCCCCCAGAGCAAAACTGCCATCCGAATTAGTCGTAAATGACGATAAAGATTGAAGCTGCCCTTGCACTTTCTCGCTAGAATGAACCAACTGTAACGATTTTGTACTGAAGTATGCTACACGCTTTACTAATATAGAAAGGCATGGATTGCTTCAAGTATTGAATAGCTACCGACTCAACGCCTTCTTAGCTACCTCAGGCATTCCCTGATAAGCATAAGTTTAAACGATACGCAAACGCGTACCGTTAGCTTTAGCCTAAACACAATATAACTACGTTATATTTCTTAACGACTCTCCACTAGATGAGCAAAACAAATGGATGTCATCTAACGAAAATCTCAACTCTAATTCATCACTGTCTTTAACTGAATGATTGGCATCTACCTCGACAATAAAATTCTGGTCGCCAATTAATGAGTCTATTTGAATTGTGGGACCAAGTAATTCACTTGTTACCACAGTGCTTTTAATTCTCAACATCGGTTCATCACTAGCACTCTCGCCGGCTGTAGATACATCCATAGGGCGCACACCAAAAGTTACATCTTGCCCATCAAGCAGAGTTTTAAACTTCGCCTTTGGCAACTCAATTGATTGCTTACCAAGTTTCAACTGTAATATATCCTGGCTTTCTTCTACTTTTGCATGTAGCAAGTTCATATTTGGCGTACCAATAAAACCTGCAACAAATGCATTAATTGGATTTTGGTAAATTTCTTTCGGTGTTCCAATCTGCTCGATTACCCCATCGCGTAAAATTACCACTCTATCAGCTAATGTTAATGCCTCTATTTGGTCATGAGTAACGTAAATAGTCGTTTTATTCAGTCGCTTATGAAGTGCTTTGATCTCATGTCTCATTTGCCCACGCAACTTAGCATCAAGATTTGAAAGCGGTTCGTCAAACAAGAACACATCTGGTGTTCGCACCATAGATCTCCCCATTGCTACCCTTTGTCTTTGTCCACCGGAAAGCGCTTTAGGCTTACGCTGAAGATAGGGAGTAAGCTCTAATATTTCGGCTGCCCACTGCACCTTTTTATCCACCTCTTCATCACATAGTTTACTAATCCTTAATCCAAAAGCGATGTTCTCGTATACGGTCATATGCGGGTAAAGGGCGTAACTTTGAAAAACCATTGCGATATTACGATCACCGGGTGACAAATCATTTACTATACGATCCCCAATAGAGATCTCTCCATCCGTTATATCTTCCAACCCCGCTAGCATACGCAACGTAGTTGATTTACCACAGCCTGACGGGCCTAGTAATACAATGAACTCGCCATCCTTAACATCAAGGTTGAAGCCTTTGACAATTTGAGTGTCACCAAAGGACTTATTTACATTGTTGAATGATAGTGTTGCCATCTTGTACTCCAATCGGTTTATTAGGGCATGAAAACATGCCCTAACCTTATATTAGTTAAAGAGATTTAACTTCGATGCCACTGAACGTAATTGGACCCATTGAGTTATAAACACCAACTAAGCCACATTCAAAGGTGCTTGCCATATCATTATCTGTAATGTTGAAAACCTCTTGATCACCGATATGGCCGATAAAATGGTTGCCCTCTACTTTCAGACTAAATAGGTACCCGGTATGCGTACTCCACGGGAAGTTCTCTTCGGTAATCACTGTTCTTTCATCATAGTGATAACGAACCAACTGAGCTTTATCATCATGGGTCAGTTCGAGTACATAATATCGAGTCAGGCCACGATAACGTGCTATCAAACCGAAATTTTCCTTGAGCTCAGAGACAAGATTTGTTTGACACTGGTAGTCAGTCCAATCTTCACTACCGTGAACAAATACACCTGCATCACTACGGTCATTATTGATAATTGATACTGATTTTCTGTTAGGAAATTTTCTTAACTGATCAGTTGTTTTAATCCAACTATTTTCCCAGAAGTCAGAGAGTTCTTCCGTCCCGACCATCAATTCCATGTTTGGTGAGCCACTCCAATCCAGTTCATGTAGGTTCAGAATTCCACTCTTACCTATATCAGTCGAGTTAAATAGCTCGATACCAATACTTCGAATCAAGTGAGACCCTACGGAGGGAATTATCCATTCAATTTTTTGTTCTGAGTCGATAACGTAGTCATCTGAATAGATGATGTGGCTGGATAATTCGCTATCGTATGTCTCAATGTAGAATCGAACATTAGCTTGACCATTATCACTTTGACAAGTTGAAAGCGTCGCTTTAACTGTTTGACCAGAGTAAAGAGTCGGGCAACCTAGTGTATGGTAGCGTTCTTTAACCAGTACCTCTCTGTCAGTATGTGTCGCCGTACTAACTCTCGCAGGAACACCTTTTATAAGGTGAGCATATTCAATTGTAAGTTTTTTACCTGTGTTAGATAGACGTACATTTGGTGATAAGTCTTGATGACTCAGTGCCATAAACCCTTGCAAGGACCCTGGGAGTGAAAAGTGAAACTTGGCAGCCCTTGGTACTATTTCATTAAGATGTAACTTGGACGCAATACGGTAAAACTTATCCGTTTGTTGTACAGCGTCTGACACATTCTGATAGCTGCTTCCACTTGGAAGGTAGAAACGGTCACATACAGGGGTTCTCCAATCATAACCATCATCTAGTGCTGTTAACCCTAGACGAATTCCATTGATACAACCTACATTTGCCGCGTTACAATCCGTATCCCATCCTAAGGTGTTCACTATCTTCATCGACTTGTGGAAGCTATCACCAGCATACAACAGCGATAGAATGATCAAGCCATGATTGGGCATAACATGACAATTCCCCGGGTATTTATCATAGCCATAGTTCTCTTTGAGAAGTTCAAATGCGGCTCGCCAGTTGTTTGGATCCGCTTCATACCATCCACGAATATCTGCAATCATAGTTGAAATTGCACAGTCACTAGGGATGTAAGACAGGCCCAAATCAATCAGGGTATTAAGATCTTTCTCTACAAACGCTTGTGCTTCCATCGCTGCAATCAAGCACGCAGCATGTACAGCTTCACCGTCGTGACTCACAAGGCCGGCTTCGCGAGCAAGTTGTACAGCTTTATCTGGCATTGCAGGACAAAGCATAGCCCAACCATCTATAAATATCTGCGCACCAATCTGTTCCGCTACGGCATGACCATTTTGTTCAATAGACCCACTAGCCGGTGCTTCGATACCACGCTTTAGATTTAACCAAGCCGTATGTTCCGTCGACATTCCCATGCCACCCCACCACAATATGGTTTGATGCTCGATAAGGTAGTCAACCCATGTTTGACCTATATGTTTGGCTGAGAAATCAGGTCTAAATAAATGGTCTTCTAGTGCATGTGCAAATAAAAATGTGCCTGTAATGTCATCATCACTTACTATCAGAGGAACGCCAACTTGCTCATGGACATAACGGTTTATGTCACCAAACTGAGCCGTTATTTCTTCATAGCTCCAGCCTTCAAAAGGCCTTCCTACATATACACCAATAATCTTGCCGACGATGCCAGCATATAATTTTTCATAATAATCAGATGGAAATTGAATACTCATTTTTATTACCCTTTTACTGAACCGCCAACTAAACCTTCCACAAAACGCTTTTGCAAAAGAACAAAAAAGAAGATGACAGGCGCAATTAAGATCATTGCTCCGGCCATCAAAATGCCAGAATCATTACCGTATGTGCCTTGTAAGGAAAAGAAGGCAACTATTGCAGATGATTTTTCCGTGCCTTGCATGAAAATGCTAGACAACAAGAACTCATTCCACGCTCCAAGGCCAACGATTAACGACACTGTCAAAAGCCCAGGTGCTACCATAGGAATTAAAACCCGTCTTAGCACCTGCCATGGAGACGCCCCTTCAATTTGAGCACTCTCCTCAAGTTCCACAGGAATTGCTGCAAAGTAGGTTCGAAGAATAAAAGTAGCGAATGGGATTTGTGTCACCGCGTAGATAAGTGCCAAACTTAACTGATTGTTTAAAATATTTAATTCTGCGTAAGTAAAATACAGAACAAACATAAATAGCTGGGATGGTACGGTCATCACAGCCATCAGCCAAAGCATGATCATTTGCCAGCTTCTAACGAGTTTTCTTGCGAGCACCCAAGCTAGCGGAGTAGCTAATACGAGCACTATAGAAATAGTGTAAAGCGCTACCATAATGCTATTTGGTATTGTTGATGAAAAGTGTGCATAATTCCAAGCGTTAGAAAAGTTACTCCAAGCTATATCACTGGGTAATGCCAAGGGATTAGATGTAATATCAGCATTAGACTTAAAACTATTAATCACCATTAAAGCAATGGGAAACAAAGTCACAAACGAAACGAATACCAACGCAATATGACTTAACCATATAGATAAGCTTTTCGTATTTTTCCGTTTTCGAGTCGATAATCCTTCTCTAAATACCTTTTTTTCCGTCCTAATCACCTGTTCAGAATTGATAGACATTATTTAGTTCTCCTCTCTCTGGAAAAATATATAGGCTGCTGTCGAAATCAATCCAAAGAAGCTAATAACAACTGAAATTGCTGCTGCTCCACCTACATCGAACTCCTGGAATGCCCGCTTATAAGACAACGTTGCCAATAACTCTGACGAGTTAGCTGGACCCCCTCCGGTTAAAACAAAAACATAGTCAAAGGCTAAAAATGACCAGATAACTGACAGCGAAAGAATGAGTAAAATCGTAGGTTTAATAAATGGCATAATAATGCGGGTCACAATTTGATAAAAACTCGCACCATCCACCTTAGCTGCTTCAATTTGCTCCTGATTTATTTGCCTCATGGCGGCAAAGAAAATGATGGCAACGAAGCCCCACCAATGCCACATATCTACTACGATTACACCAAATAATGAAGTGGCAGGGTCTGAGAGAGGATTTTGCAATACCCTTTCACCTTCAAACATCACCTTGTTTATATAGCTAAAAACACCAGAGACTGGGCTATAAATCATATCTCGCCAGATTGTTGCGTTAATAACAGATGCGAGTAGGTATGGAATCAAAAATATTGATTGATAGATTATTTTTCCTTTTTTTACTAGCATTAAAAGCGCTGAAATAAAGACACCAAAAATAACGGGAATAGTTATAAATAAAAATGTCCAAACGACATTATTCCAAAGAACACCCAAAAAGGATTCATCGGTAAACAACATTTCAAAGTTCTCAAGACCCACCCACAAAGGAGTACCAAAGCCATCCCAGTCGGTAAAGGAAATGTAAACCGTAAATAAAGCGGGCACGACTATCATCAAAAAATTGATAGCGAGCGCTGGTACAACCCAGTATTTTACATTCATAAGTTATCTCGCTCTAAAAACAGGCATACATGTGTACGCCTGTTTTTTTGGGGGGAGGGCTAGCTACCTACAGGTGCAGGGATAGTAGGAACTTCGCCACGTTTTAGTTCACGTTGAAAGGTTTTATCAAGATCATTGACAAATTTATCCATAGTCATCTTTTCAAGCCAGACGGCTTCAATATTTTCAATAATAAATTGACGACTTCTAGGCGGAAAGAACGTCCAAGTAGCAAGGCCTATATTGCCTACATCCATTGCATTAACGACTTCTGTCACATGCTCATAGAAAGCGGGGTGCACATTCTCTTTAAATGCGTCTAACGGAAGCTCTTCTAAAGGCACTAACCATTCTCCCGGCCAAACACTTGCCATATCAACAAATGTTTCCTTAGAAAGAAGTTTATCTAAGACAAACGCTGCTCCGTCTTTATTTTTCGAATTAGCATTGATAGAGAAAGCTGCGCCAATGGCAATTGAATAATTAGGATAGGTTGAATCCGAGCAAAGTGCTGGTAGCGGAGCTACGCCTATATTGTCTCGGTGCTCCTCCTTGATGAACTGAAATGCCCAGGTGCCAGATATGGTCATTGGATAGACTTCCTGCTCCATCCCCGCAATCATTTCATCTATATTCAGAGAAAAGTAATCATCTTTAGTAAAGGATTCTTTGAACCAATCATCAACAATATCAAAACTTTCTCTCACTTCTGGTGATGACCACTTTATCTTTCCTTTCAATACATCATGAAATTGTTGTGAATTTAGGCAACTTGCTTGTATAGCAGAGACATAATGCTCATTATTTCCCTGCCAACCTTTATTACCGGCAGCGAACGGCATGTAACCAGCCTCTCGCACTTTCACTTTAAGAGATTCAAGCTCACTCTTTGTTGTTGGTACATCCCAGTTGTTATCTTTAAACATTTTTTTATTGTAAAAAACACCTAAGCTTTCGAATGTTTTTGGTAATCCGTAAAGAGTATTATCAACTTTAAGTGAATCCATCATCACTTCTTGGTACTTGTTCGTCCAACCATATTTTTTAGCATACTCATCTAAAGGCTCTACCTTTCGAGAAGTTACAAGTCTTTTTAAAATAGTAGGCCCTTCGGTCATAAATATATCAAAGGTATCTTGACTAGCCATTAACGCCATCTGGGTTTTAACACCAACATCACCATAATATTCAATTTTTACATTGTATTCATCCTGTGAATTATTGAACGGAGTTATAAACGTATCTTGTAGAGCCTGTTGGTGTCTAGGTTCTGCATTCTCATACCAAATTGTTATATCTTCTTTAGCAAGCACACTCCCTATACTGCCGATTATTACAGCACAGGATATTGAATTAATAATGAATTTTGGTGAGTTCATTTTATTCTCTCTATTATTATAATTTAATGAGGACTGGGTTTCCTCATATATTCATCAAATGCAAATTGAAAATGAAATCTACATTTAACGCTGTTATTGGATATTTAACCTAACAATTACTTTAATGAAGCCAGAGCATAAAAGCTGCATTAAAACTCACAAATAGAAAATCAACATGGACATAGAATGTCCTTCACATATAACTAAAAACAAATCAACATCACAATTCGGCCTAGTAAATACAAAGATGGCGATTCATAAGCAAGTCATAGGTGATTAAGTTATATTATTGATATAAATGAATAATGTATGAATAAATCAAGCGAAAATGAATAATAATATCGATGCAGCTATATATCTTGAACCATCAACAATTTCCAACTCACTAATAAAAGAATCACACTCGTTAACAATGTGTAACAAATAGTCTACGCGCCATCACTCAAAGTGGACATTAAATGTCCATTGCGGTTATATTTTTGTGTAATGCTTTAGATAATATTAATTCTATTATGACTATATTATTGATTAAGGGGGCGTCATGGACAAATACACTAGAATTAACACCATTAGAATCTCACTGTTAAAAGATAAGATAATTTACACACGTGACCTAGAAAAACGCTTCAATGTTACTGGAAGGACAATTCGTAGAGATCTACTGAACTTACAGAAATCAGGGATAGCGGAGTTAATATTTGGTGGCGCCAAACTTATTGAATCAAATAATAAAACTCTATTTAGAGATATAGGAATAAAAAATATTATGTCTAAACTTGTAGAAAAGTACCCTGAATCATTAAACATTGATCCAAGAGATGAAAATAGTGAAATAGGTGTTTACGTTCTGGGATCATTTAATATTGATATCGTTTCAGAAGTGATAGACTTCCCGAAAGTAGGTCAAACTATTCATTCACTTTCAACCAATTTTTATGCTGGAGGTAAAGGGTCTAACCAAGCAACAGCAGCTAGTATTGTTTGTGATAACGTACATCTAGCAGTGAAAATTGGAAACGATTCGTTCGGCCTGAAAGCTAGAGACTATTTTGCTGGAACTAATATCCGATCAAAAACGATACTTGAAGATGATGAATTGCCGACAGGTAATGCGATGATCATCGTTTCTCAAGAAACTGGCGACAACATAATTACCATTGACCTTGCTGCCAACCAAAACATCCACTCTGTTGAGTTAATGAATGAATTCGCCTTAATAGAGCGTTCAAAGATTTTTCTGACCCAATTGGAAAATAACTTTGAAATTACACGCCTAGCTATTGAACACGCTAGTCGCACACCAGCTACAGTCATGGTCAACCCAGCGCCTTATCAAGACAGTATAAAAAGCATAATGCACCTAATTGATATCATTACCCCAAATGAAACTGAAGCTCATGATTTATCTGGAATTGAAGTAATTGATCTCGAAAGTGCAAAAGAGGCCGCTCTTGAAATATATAAAATGGGTCCAAAGATTGTAGTCATCACTCTAGGCGCAAATGGATCACTACTTTTTAATGGCAACAACTTCCAACATTTCAAACCATTTAAAGCGGTAGTCAACGATACTAGTGGAGCAGGTGATTCATTTAATGGATCTCTCGCGGCCAGCCTCGCTAATGGGGAAAGTCTTGAATTTTCGTTAAAATATGCGTCTGCATTTGCATCTTTGGCTGTTGAACGTAAAGGAGCTTCAAATATGCCAGACTCATCGTTGGTTGAGGCTAGGTTAAGTATGGAATCAGTTGGGGCAATATAAAATAATAAGAACTCTTAAACACGAACGAATCAGCAATGCCTTAACATAGTCGATTCGTTCTATTTAATTTAAATGTATGTATTTATTTTGGAAGTCAACCTACTGTCAAACTTGTAGTGGATTAACAAATTTGGTCACATAGTTAGATGAGGAAAAATAAGTCAAAGTGCAGGACTTGAAACTAGCCATAATCCCACTCTCTCTCATTTCGGGGCACTTTTAATTAAGCAAATACCAATAGCTATTTTTCTGGTGTAAAAAAGGCTACCCATACAACATGCAGGGTAGCCAATTAGTTGTACCGTTAGTCATAATTATGTGTATGACTGCTCTTGCTTAAAGTTGACTATTAATGGCGACAATTTCTTCTCGCCACTGTTTTTGTAAACTTGGTTTTTGATGCTTAGGTCTTCGCTGTAAATCGTTTTCCAATAGTGACTCAAGTTGTAGCAAACGCTTTAATAGCTGGTCCTCTTCTGATGGTTCTTCACTTAGGGTAGGGGCTGCTTTTTTAACTATCGGCTCATTACTGACGATTGAATGTTCACTTCGAACAGTAAGTTGCAGGTAGACCTCTTCCACTGATAAGTATTCCGTTAGAGTCCCATTTTGAATTAGCCAGAAACGATTACAGCTTTGTTCTATTAAGCTACGATCATGACTGACCAGAACCGTTGCCCCATCGAATTCATTAAGCGTTTCAATCAGCTCCTCTTTTCCTTCCATGTCTAAATGGTTGGTAGGCTCATCAAGAAATAGCAGGTGATACCTTGCAAGTGTCAGCCCAACGAACAGTAATCGTGCTCTTTCGCCACCGCTCAGTGATGAGATTTGTTGACCATGCCTGACATACTTAAAACCAGCATTAATTAATGCTCGCTTACTTTGCTCGGTATTGATTGAAGCAAATTGACTTAAAGCATCAGTCAGTGTGTCTTCATCATTAAGCTGCTCAAGTGACTGATCGTAATAACCTAAACGACAGCGCTCATGAAAAGTAATAGAGCGCTCTGAACCATTTAAGGAGCCTGCATCTTCTGCTTGTTCTAGAAGGTAATGCCGATGTAGGAAATTCAGTAGTGTTGATTTACCACACCCGTTACTGCCTAAAATTGCAATCCGATCACCGCTTTTAATGCGTAAATTGGGCATATTAAACAGTGCGAGTGAGCTTTGTGGTGGCTTTATGGTAAAAGGGGCGATCTCGATTAAACGATTTGCAGCCAACGCCTCTCCTTGAAGCTTCAAACGCCAGGGCGGACCTTCGCTAACTTCTGTTTGCTCTTCTTCCAAACGCTCTTTTCTGGCAAACATGGTTTTTGCTTTGCGAGCCAAATCTTCGTTGTCGTATACCTTGCCCCACACCGCTAGGCGTTTGGCGCTTTTCTCTATACGGTCGATTTCTTTTTGCTCACTAAGGTGACGAGCTTGGTCTTGCATATCTTTCTCAACCAGTGCTTCTCTTGCTTTAGAACATGGCAAAGCAAAGTGGTGAAGAGATTGGTCACGCATAACCCATGTTGTATTGGTTACCGAATCAAGCAAGGTTTGATCGTGAGAAACCAACACAAATGATCCCTTCCACCGCAACAGAAATTGCTCTAACCACATAAGAGAGGGTAGATCTAAGTGGTTACTTGGCTCATCGAGTAACAACAAATCGGGATCTTTGATTATTGCTCTGGCAAGTAAAAACCGCATTTGTTGACCGCCACTGCAATTAACCACTGGCATATTCCAAGTCGATTCAGAAAAGCCTAATTCGGATAGAAGTAATTCTGCACGCCATTGCTCTCCCTCATCTAAGGTTTCGGCTAATGCAGTTAGAACGGTTTTAAACTTCAGTTCGTCAGGAATGTGTTGTTCAACATAACTTAGAAGGCACTGTTTGGCTTTCGAGATATGCCCTTCACTGGGTTCGTATTGCCCATCCAACAGCTTAAGCAGTGAACTTTTGCCACAACCATTATGTCCGATAAGGCCAATTTTATCGCCACGATTAACGGTGATAGACAGCTCTTTGAATAGTGCGCTAGAGGTGTAGGAAAGTGTAAGGGATTGTGCTGTTAAAAAAGTACTCATAATTGTCTCAAGAATTTTGGGCGTAAGACGCCATTGTCTGGGTTGACAATAATTCTTCGAGCTTGAGGGGAACTACTCGTGTAACGTTTTCTGTAAAGGTAATTATTCGCTCAAGTCGAGATTATCGCAACGCGATATCAGTAACTATTGAGCGAGCTGTAATGCCAAATAAACGTGGGTTGATTGAAGACCACAAAGACATAGATTCCTCCTTAGATTAATTGTGAAAATGTATCCATTTTCGATTATTCGGTAACCATAATTCTATTGTTGTTTTGAGCAAAGTAAAGAAATTTGAAATCTAAACATGCGTACTTGCTACTCAGTACTATATTAGTGAAAACTTTCAGCGCGGTAGTGATGACGCTGATATTGTTTTGGTGTTAGACCAAAGGCTGCTTTAAATAAGCGAATGAAGTGCGAGATATTGTCGTAACCCACTGCCATTGCTGTGTCGGTAACCGACGAGTGGCCTAGCAATAACTTGGCTTGATCTAATTTTAAATCCTTGAGGTATTCCTTTGGTGTTTTATCCATAATCGCCTTAAAACGTTGGCTGAAGTTGGATGAAGACATACCCACTTCTTCTGCCACATCTGACACCGTCATCACTTTACCAAGATCAGAATTCATAAGCCGTACAGCTCGATTAATCGGATGATGATTATGGTTTCGAATGATATCAAAGCACCCTTGCTGTTTTACAAGCTCATAGACCATTTCTTGGCTGTTTAAGTTGAGTAAGAAAGGGATGTTTACATCGTTATTATTTAAAATTTCTAGAGTGCGTTGATGCAAAGTACTCATTCGACCGGACACTTTATTGTGTTGAAACTGTGAGTAATTCAAATCACTGAGTGTATTGAGCTCTAAGTTGTCTGATACCAGCTGTAAAACGCCATCAATGATTCGATCGTTAAATTCATAGACCAAGGCTTGCGTTGATTTTGGCATCGACATGTAGACACAAGAATCAGGCGGCAATAACACGAACTCATCTTTATGGTATTGAAAGCTTTGAGATTGATTCACGCTGACCTCTTTTGCACCATTCAATATGGTACATAAGCGTGGTTGGTTATAGGTATGGTACTCGTCTTGAAAAAATTGAGGCAGCTCGTAGTAGAGCAGGTTAATGTCATTGGTCGTAATGGCGTACTCTCGTTCTGCTACTCGGCTGAAATTTTTTATAGTTTTCATCGTTAAATCTAGGTGATAGCAATAAGCAATTTTCGATAGTAGTCAGCGAAGGTCGTTAATTCTATGATCTAGATTAGCTCGGTAACAGACAAAAAGACCCCACAGCCATAACTGTGGGGTCTCTATCACTTCAAACGTAATTCGTTATTACCTAACCTCTGCACGGGATAATTTAAGCCAGTCAGCCCAGCTTCTTTAGTATCTAACTTCGTTAAAATCAACACAATAGACTAGCTATTGACTTATGATTTTGCCTTGTTATCCAACTAAATTAGCCACACTGACTTATGAATTAGCCCAAGCGATGAAAGTTCGATTATTGTCGACTTTCTTATCCCGAGCTGAGGTTACATGGCATGAGAGAGTATTTTCACGATCTCTTCATGTGTTGCTTGTTTTGGATTGGTGAAACCACACACGTCTTTCAGCGCGTTCTCAGCAAGTGTGTTGAAGTCATCGACCTTCACACCTAACTCTTCCAAGCCAGCAGGGATTGAGACATCTTGAGATAGCTGTCGAATAGCGTTTAGACCGGCTTCTGCGGCTTTTTCACTAGTCATTCCCTCAACGTTAACACCCATTGCTTTTGCAACATCACCAAGGCGTTCTGGGCTAACTTGCGCGTTGTACTCTTGTACATGAGGCAACAAAATCGCGTTACATACGCCATGAGGAAGGTCATAGAATCCACCAAGCTGGTGAGCAATAGCGTGTACATAACCAAGAGAAGCGTTGTTAAACGCCATACCCGCCATGAACTGTGCGTAAGCCATGTTGTCTCGCGCTTTAATATCATCACCGTTGGTCACAGCTTGGCGAAGGTTTGCTTGAATCATCTCAATGGCTTTGATTGCAACGGCATCAGTAACGGGCGTTGCAGCAGTCGAAACATAAGCTTCAACGGCGTGGGTTAGCGCGTCCATCCCTGTCGCGGCGGTTAATGATGCGGGCTTATCGAGCATTAGCTCTGGATCGTTGACTGACATGATTGGTGTCACGTGTTTATCAACAATAGCCATTTTAATGTGATGCTCTTCATCGGTAATGATACAGAATCGTGTCATTTCTGAAGCAGTACCAGCGGTTGTGTTGATTGCGATAAGTGGCGCTTGTGGTTTAGCTGATTGATCAAGGCCTTCGTAATCTTTGATTTCGCCGCCGTTAGTTGCAAGCAAAGCAATGCCTTTCGCACAATCATGCGGAGAGCCGCCACCTAAAGAGATCACACTGTCGCAGTTTGCTTCTTTAAACATGGCAAGGCCATCATTGACGTTAATTATAGTTGGGTTTGGCTTTGTTTCATCATAAACCACACATTCAACGTCAGCTTCTTTTAGTAGGGTAGTCACTTTAGCAACTAGGCCGATTTGCACTAATACATTATCTGTCACGATAAGCGGTTTTTTGTACCCATAAGATTGAATACTTGTCACTGCTTCTTTTAAGCAACCTTCACCAATCACGTTCACTGCCGGTATGTAAAATGTGCTAGACATGTTTTTTGCTCCAGATTTAATAAGTAATTTGGTCGAGAAGACACGTTGGTTATCCCTCTTAATGATTGGAGTCTATCAACCTGTATTTTTCTCAACTAGCTGGTATTTTACGAAAGTAGTCCGTTTTTAATATCTTCAGCTCAACCCTTGAATTAGCGCGATTTTTCTTGATATGCCTCAATCTTTTAGTGTAGAAAACGGCGTTTGAATAAAGGGTAAACGGGCAGGCATAAAAAAGAGCAACGATAATAGGCATCATTGCTCTGTACCCAATAAAACAATCCCTACAAGGATCTATAGACTAGAGACTTAACTCGGCTGGAATAACAGTTGCTTGCTCATCTAATTCAATTTGGGTTAAAAAACTGTTGCTGTGCTCTTTACACAGTGGCACAACGAATAGGGCTTCTTCGCTAAACGCGGATTGTTTTACTAATACACCGTGGTGGTGCTCGTTCGTGCAATTATGTTCAGCACAAAAGCTATACTGGCTCTGGTTAAAATGCTTCCAGTAACTTAGCCAATGCTGCTTGGATTCCTCACTTAGATTCTCGTTGAATGCGTTCGTCACAATCATTATTTTGTCCTGTTGATTAGCTTGGAATCCATATTACCTGCGAGTGAAAAAGTGATGTATGAGTGAGCACTCATGTTTGTGTGGAGGTTATACCTTTATTGGTCGAAATGAATTTAATTAAATGAGAGCGTTTTGTCGCCGTGACTCGATAGATTTTAGATGTTTTTAGTTGTGACCAGACCTATTCATCCTTATTATGTCAGCCTGTTAGTTACTCACTTGGCTGGTTTGATGCCCGTTCACTTTATTAAGATATTTTGGTTAACGATTTTTGCGCTGCTATTGCCATCGCAAGCATTCGCGAGCCTGATACAAAGTGATAGCGTTCATGACTCAAAGCTAGAAAACAGTGAGCTAACTTATCACCATCAACCTTTGTTGATGGAAGATCAACCATCGCCTCACACATCTCTACAATCTCTTTTTGATTCAATCGTTTTTGAATCTACCGAGGAAACGCCTAAGCCACTAGCACCAAGGCCGGTGTCACAAACTGAAGTTATTGATAGTGCAATCGCCATCATTAACTCTAGCCGTTGGTCTGCTTCTTCTACTCTGATTGAAGAGGCCAGTGAGCCAAGCAGCGAATTCTTCGACGATCTTACTCATGTGCCACATTATAAACGTTATCTACACGCTATTTATGATGTCGATTTTTGGGTAGGTGACGCTTTTGCATCAGAGCACCGCATTTCAGGCTGGAAAGAGACCAACGCTCTTTATGTCGCATTAAATAGCCAGTTCTAAATAGATAATCTTTACTCCCCTTAAATAAATTTATTCATTTTGATGAGCACGTCGGTTGTATTACATCGACGAGGCTGGTCAACGCTATTTATAAAACTTGATCTTGCGGTCAAGGGACGGTTTATCTATGAAAAATCTTTCTCAAAAGAACACGGCCAAACAGAGCTTAGACAGTAAGAAAAAAGCTAGAAAGGCGAACTCTGCTCGCCTGCTTAATCACTACCCTGTGTGGAAATACATTGTACTCATCACTACCATCATTGTTTTGGCATTGAGTGCCATTCCGACGTGGTATGGGGAACAACCGTCTATTCAGCTTTCACTTTCCGAAGAGACAGTGAGTAACGAACTCAATAAAACATCGAACGCGGCATTTCAACTATCAGGCCTTCTCGAGTCAGAAGGTATCTCGACGAATCAAATCGAGCAGGTAGGCAATAAATTCACATTAGTCTTTGATTCAGAGACGGATCAAAGTAACGCTCGCATTATTTTAGACGACCTGATTAGTGAGCGAGACAGCATTAGCTTCTCTTACCTTTCAGTGGCACCAAAATGGTTTACCCAGTTCGGATTTAACCCTATTAAGCTAGGTTTGGACTTACGTGGCGGCGTCCAGTTTCTGCTTAACGTTGATGTTGATAAAGCGTTTGAAGAGCAGCGCGATACGATGGTGGAAGAAGTTAGAGACTCATTACGCCAAGAGCGCTTACGGGGTGTAAAACTAACTAAGCTAGGTGTCGATGGTTTTGAGGTATCGACGTCGTCGTCACAGGCATTGAACAGCGCCAGTACCTTTATTAAAACCAATTACTCCGGTTGGGATATAAAGAACCACTCAGACTACCTAACGGTTTCTCCATCTGCGCAAAACCGAACTGAATTTCAAACCATTACGATTCAGCAGAACTTAAAAATAATGCGTGACCGTATTGAAGAGCTTGGTATTACTGAAGCATTGGTACAGCGTCAGGGTGAGCACGGAATACGTATTGAGCTACCGGGTGTACAAGATCCAACCCAAGCGAAAAACGTTATCGGTGCGACTGCGAGTTTATCTTTCCATCAGGCGAAATCGACCACTGACGGTATGACTCGTTCTGACATGATATTAAAAGATGAAAGCGGTCAACCTGTGATGCTAGCGAAACGCCCTGTATTAACAGGTGAGCACATCGTTAATGCCCGTGCAGGGGTCGACGAAATGGGGATGTCAGAGGTCAACATATCTCTTGACCACGCTGGTGGCAAGATCATGAGTGATTTCTCTCGCACCAATATTGGCAAGCCAATGGCAACGGTGTATCGCGAGTACACCACTAACGCTAAAGGTGAGTCTCAGCGCAGCGAAAAAGTCATTTCAGTCGCAACTATTCAGTCTCAGCTAGGAAGTCAGTTCCGTATTACAGGAGCAGGCTCGATGGCTGAAGCACAAGAGCTGGCTTTGTTGCTGAGAGCCGGTTCACTCACCGCTCCGGTGACGATTGTCGAAGAGCGTACCATCGGCGCATCTTTGGGCGCTGAAAATATCAAAAATGGCTTTGCGGCGTTAGCGTTAGGCATGGGGTTAACCTTAACCTTTATGGCGTTGTGGTATCGACGCTTAGGCTGGGTTGCCAATACGGCTCTGATCACTAACATCGGCTGTCTACTTGGTTTAATCGCTTTATTGCCCGGTGCAGTCCTTACTCTGCCCGGAATCGCTGGACTGGTATTAACCGTAGGTATGGCGGTGGACACCAATGTGCTTATATTTGAAAGAATACGAGATAAGCTTGCAGAAGGGAGAACATTCGCGCAATCCATCGATCTGGGTTTTAGCAGCGCGCTTAGCACCATATTAGACGCCAATATTACCACCATGATCACTGCTGTGATTCTTTACTCTATCGGTAACGGCCCTATTCAGGGGTTTGCATTAACTCTAGGTCTCGGTCTATTGACCAGTATGTTTACAGGTGTCTTTGTTTCACGCTCTATCATCAATCTAATTTGGGGTCGCGATTCTCGTCGTGAAGTAAAGGTTTAATCATGACTAATCGCATCATAAAGACAAACAGCAATATCGACTTAACCAGTAATATCGAGACAAATGGGAAAACAATGAAAGTGAATCCATTTAAAAAGAACATTCGAAAAATACGATACTTCACCAGTTATGTTTCTCTTTTCTTAATGGTGATCTCCGTTGCTGCTCTTGGAATGAAAGGGCTTAATATGGGCCTCGATTTTACCGGAGGAATGGTGACTGAAGTCAGGGTTGACCTTGGTCTGACTAATGGGGAGTTAGTTGATACCTTAGCTCCGGAATTAGGCGAGTTAACGACAGTAACGCATTCAGGTGAAGAGGGACGTTGGGTTATTCGTTACCCTATTCCTGATTCTTCCATTGAACAATCAGGCGTTGAACTGCCGAATATAGAACAACTGCTGAGTGGAGTTTCAAACAATGTCGAAGTCATGAGTAACAGCATGGTGGGATCCCAAGTAGGAGATGATCTAGTGAATCAAGGCGGACTTGCATTAATGATCTCTATGTTGACCATATTGGCTTACTTATGTTTTCGCTTCGAATGGCGGTTAGCCAGTGGCTCGTTGCTTGCACTGCTGCATGATGTGGTATTAGTGCTTGGATTCTTTGCTGCAACCCAGATGGAATTTAACCTTACGGTCTTTGCGGCAGTATTGGCAATATTGGGTTATTCATTAAATGACTCAATCATCATTGCCGATCGTATTCGTGAGCTGCTGGTGGCGAAACAAGACAAACCAACTGCAGAGGTGACTGATAGTGCCGTCATCGCAACGTTTTCAAGAACAATGGTAACTTCAGGGACGACGTTAATTACTGTTTCCGCGCTTTGGTTCATGGGGGGCAGTGCTTTGGAAGGTTTTGCTACGGCAATGTTTATCGGAATTCTATCTGGCACGTGGTCTTCGATTTCGATTGGTACAGTATTACCAGAGTGGTTAAAGCTACAACCTATACATTATTTACCTGTAGAGATTGATACTGCGCCTTAATGTGCTATGGCCCGCTATATAAAGGGTTTACATTGTAAACTATCAAAGAAAAAGAGCCATTTATATGGCTCTTTTTTGTATTCATAGTGATATTTTTTGTCGAAGTGCGTGTCTATGATTGGTCAGGCTTTCTAATCTATTTCCTGATGTAATTGAGCATTCATACTTAGTGTTGTCTCCTTCCATTTTTTCCTACCCTTCTTCTTTATCTTTCGTTTGCTTGTGTTTTCTTTCTTTTATTTGCCATTTGTATTTACATTTCATTTCACTTCGATCAATAATAAACGAAATCAATTGAAGGAATAGGTGGTGGAATGAAAAATATCGTTAAGGCTCATGGTAGCAAAGGGAATGTAGGAATCTGTTCAGTGTGCTCTGCTCATCCTTGGGTGATTGAAGCAACGCTCAGATTTGAGCTGGCATCGACCAATAAGGTTCTTATTGAGTCAACGTCAAACCAGGTGAATCAATTCGGTGGCTATACGGGAATGGTTCCGTCGCAGTTCAGAGACTTTGTATTTGAGTTGGCTAATAAGATTGGCTTTCCAAAGCAGCGAATAATTCTTGGCGGTGACCACTTAGGGCCAAATTGCTGGCAATCAGAGTCGGCGGAATCGGCAATGCTGAAATCTGAAGCATTGATTGATGCATATGTATCAGCAGGTTATAGCAAAATTCACCTTGATACATCGATGTCATGTGCTGGTGATCCCGTGCCTCTTGACCCAATGGAAGTTGCTCGAAGAGCGGCAAGATTGGCCAAAGTAGCAGAGGCTTCTGCATCGCCTGAGTTAAAAGAGATCCTAACTTATGTTATTGGTACGGAAGTACCTGTACCGGGTGGTGAAAAAGAGGCCATTAAGGCTGTTCATGTCACTGAAGTGGACTCGGCGCGCATGACCATTGAAACGCATAAACAAGCTTTTGAAGAGATCGGTATTTACCATGCCCTTGACCGTGTTGTTGGTGTAGTTGTACAACCCGCGGTTGAATTTGACCACTCAAATGTCATTCACTATAAGTCAGAGCAAGCTCAAGAACTTTCAAAATTCATCGAATCAACGCCGTACATTTACGAAGCTCACTCAACAGACTATCAAACCAAAGAAAACTTACAGCAGTTGGTACGCGATCACTACGCAATTTTGAAAGTGGGTCCTTGGCTGACGTTTGCCATGAGAGAGGCCATTTATGCGCTGGCTGAAATAGAGAAAGAACTCGTTGATGCTGCAAAGCAGAGTCATGCGAAAGATGTGATCAGTCAAATATTGATGGATGATAAGCGTTACTGGGAGCAGTACTACAGTACTACTTTTTCAGATGCTCGCGTTCAACTGAGTTTCAGTCTTTCGGATAGAATCCGTTATTACTGGGCAGATGAACGTATTATGAAAGCATTGGATACAATGATCAGTAACCTTGATGATGTTGAGATTCCGCTGGGCTTATTAAGCCAATACCTACCCGTACAGTGTGGAAAAGTACTCTCAGGAGAGATGAAAGCAACGCCGATGGAGGTCATTTACTCTAAAATCCAAGAGGTGTTAGAACAGTATAGTTTCGCCTGCGTTCCTCGTGAATGCGCTTAGAATATAAATAATTATGCCGACACTGCTTAATGAGTCGCTGCATTCTAATTAGAGACCTAAAAAACACCCAATGCTATTTCATTGGGTGTTTTTATTTAGTCTTTGTCTCGCTATTGATGAGTCTATTAGCCAACGAAGGGATTCACTTAACTCGGGAAATTACTGTCTAGGTAGTGATCGACAAGACGGTTGTATTGAGTTGAAAGTGCTTTGTATTGAATGTGATTGTTTTGATTCGGTCTAATCGTTTTGGATTCATCAAACTCGACAAATTTTTCACAGACTGTCGATATGTCGAGTTTATTGGCCCCATCATTCTCTTTTGTCCAATAGGCTTGTAATGCACCACCAATAGCTGCTGCTTCTGTTGATAGAGGAGTAATAAGCTCAAGGTTTGTTACATCAGAAATCATTTGGCGCCATACTCTACTGTTCGCGCCACCACCTATAACGCAAGCACGGTTAAATTCGACCCCGGACTGTTTTAGCACGTCTATGCCTCGAGCAAGATTATAAGTTACCCCTTCAACAGTTGACCTAACTAGGTTTTGTTGTGTCAGGTTTGATGCAGATATATTCAGCAATGCACCTTTTGCACTGGGTACATTGGGAAGTCTCGCTCCATTGTAAAAAGGGAGCGAGAGTAGATCTTGCGAACCAATAGGAGCGCTGTCTAATAATGTGTCAAAATCTGCAATGCCTTTGCCAATTAAATCAAGAATTTGATTATTCGCAGTAGTGACATTCATGGTACTCACTAGTGGTAAATAGCCATTAGTAGAGGAGCAGAACGCATTAAGATCCGGAAATCTCCTGCTATCAACCTGATTATGAGTGTGAGCGAAAGCGGTTCCAGATGTGCCTAAGCTAACCGTTAACATACCTTGGTCTACATTTCCGGTACCAATGGCTGCCATCATATTATCGCCACCACCACTCGATACAATAACGCTTGGGCTTAATCCTAGACTGGCACAAATATTAGGCATTAACGTTCCGAACACCGCTTCTGATGAAACCACTTCAGGTGTTTGATAACTTGTTGGTAAATCTATATATGAAAGTAGCTCATGATCGATTGATTTAGTATGGGTATTAAACCAACCTGTTCCTGATGCATCACCAGACTCTATAGCATAACGCCCTGTTAAACAGTAATTAAGGTAGTCATGAGGCAGCATAATTTTGTGTATGCGTGAGAAGGCGGATGGGTTATTTCGCTTTACCCAGAGTAATTTTGCGATGGTGAAAGCAACGGGGACTTGAATTCCGAGTCTTTCATTTATTTCAGTATTATGAAATCTTTCAAACTCTTTCAGTTCGTTTTCAGGCCTAGTGTCACACCAAAGCAGTGCATCACAGATGATTTGGTCATTTTTATCGAGTAGCACTAAGCCATGTTGTTGCCCAGAAATACCGATACCTTTTAAGGACCTCTTGCCACTTTCAAAGCCTTTAAATGCAAGCCTTATTGAGTTATACATCGCTTCAAGCCAGTCCTGCGGGGCTTGCTCTCTCTTTCCTGTCGAGTCTTGTGCAAGTTTATGTGGTGTATAAGCAGTATTTAAAACGTGCCCTTCATCCCACAGGACTGCCTTGGTCCCTTGCGTGCCGCAATCTATTCCAATGTACATTCTTTGATTCCATCCATTTGTTACTAATTTGATTGTTTTTGTGATCCAACATTAATATTCGTAATATTACGTTGGCTTTCGAAAGGTATTGTACATAAAGTAGTAAGAAATCGAAAGATAAAATAAAGTTATGAAACTAAGTTAAGGGTAAGGGTCGTTTGAATGCTAAGTATCGCGGTTAAATCAAACAAAAAACTTGAGGTCGCCCACATCGCACAACCGGAAGTTGAAGACAATTCGGTAATTGTGAAGGTGCACTTCTCTGGATTATGTGGTTCAGATCTTCCACGTATTTTCTATGATGGGGCTCATTTTTATCCCATCGTTCTAGGGCACGAATTCTCGGGGGAGATTATAGAAATAGGAAAAGGAGTCGCTGATCTAAAAGTTGGAGATCGCATAGCGTGTGCCCCGCTCATTCCTTGTGGTGAATGTGAACAGTGTAATGAAGGCAACTACAGCTTATGTCCAAATTACAGCTTTATTGGTTCGCGTATTCAAGGCGGTAACGCTCAGTATGTAAAGGTTCCAAGCAAGTGCTGCTTTAAGCTTGCTGATGATGTGACATCTCAAGATGCCGCATTTTTTGAGCCGTTAACCGTTAGCCTTCATCCAATTTTGATGGCTGATGGATGTGAAGGAAAAAACGTAGTTATCGTTGGCGTTGGAACGATTGGTCTACTAGCAGTTCAAGCAGCAAAAGCACTGGGTGCAGTGAGTGTAACAGCTATCGACATTGATCAATCTAAGTTAGAAAAAGCGATGTCGATGGGGGCTGACTTTGTTATTAACTCGGGTACAGAAGAGGGAACGGCATTAGCCAATAATATAGAGACTCCCCATGGAGCTCAGCTGATATTAGAGACGGCCGGTAACCCACAAACGGTAAAACTGTGCATAAGCATAGCAAAACCAAAAGCGACCATTGCTCTTATAGGAACGTTACATCATGACCTTACAATGTCTCATCAAGAGTTTGGTCAAATACTTCGTAAAGAACTGAAGCTATTCGGCAGTTGGATGAACTACTCAGCACCTTACCCAGGAAAAGAATGGGAACTCGCTGAGAGCCTATTTTCATGTGGTTTGATAAAAACCGACGCTTTAATTGATGGTCTATATAGCCCAAATAATTTTGTTGAACGAGTAACCGAACTGCAAGGGCAAAGCCCATCAGGAAAAATCCTATTAGATTGGAGCCAACAGTAATGAGCCTTACACACACTAAATTTTTATTAGAGCACGCTCAAAAGTATGGGTACGCGGTTCCTGCTTTTAATATTCATAATCTGGAATCAGTGCACTGTGTACTAGATACAGCAAAAGAGATGAATTCTCCTGTTATTTTAGCGGGTACGCCATCAACGTATCAATACGCAGGAACACCGGAATTAGTTGCTTTAGTGACCGCTGCGGCAAGGGATAGAGATATGCAAGTGGCATTGCATCTAGATCATCATACGAGCATTGATGATATTGAAGTAAAGATACAGGCAGGTATACGTTCAGTAATGATTGATGGGTCACATGAATCATTCTTAAATAATATTTCTATCACTAAACATGCCGTTGAATTATGTCATCGTTACGGCTGCAGTGTTGAGGCGGAATTAGGCCAATTAGTGGGCCAAGAAGATGACCTGATTATTGAGTCGGTTGACGAGCCATATACAGATCCTATGCAGGCTGCAGAGTTTGTTGCCAAAACGGGTATTGACTCATTGGCCGTTGCGATTGGTACTGCGCACGGTCTTTATAAAGAAGAGCCTAAACTCGATTTCGAACGACTCGCGGCGATTGCCAAAGTGGTTTCTATTCCTCTCGTTCTTCATGGGGCGTCAGGCATTTCAGCAGATGATGTATCTCGTTGTGTCTCAATGGGAATTACCAAAGTTAATGTAGCTACCGAACTTAAAATTGCCTATGCAAACACATTAAAAGAAGTGTTTGCCAACGACCCATCAGTCAATGATCCACGCATATATAACGTAGAAGCAAAAAAGGCGATGGCAAGTGTTATTCGCCAGAAGATCGATATATGCGGAAGTGCAGGTCGTTTATAAGGAATCAATGTGATGCTTAAAAATGTCAACTCAATAATAGAGCCAGAGCTTTTATACATACTGGCCAAAATGGGCCACGGAGATGAAGTGATATTGTCGGATATTCATTTCCCTGCTCATTCATTTAATAACAATGTTCTGCAAGCCAGAGGCTGTGAAGTTTCTGATCTTGCCAATGCGATTACGGATCTTATCGAGCTAGACCAGTATGTAGTCGATAAGGCCGTCATGATGCAAACCGTTGGTGATGATGTTCACCCTGAAGGGCTTGTTGAAGAGTATGTTGCCAATTTACCCGTAGGCACCGAAATTTCATTTATTGAGCGCTTTGCGTTTTATGAACGAGCAAAAAAAGCAAGTTGTGTGGTAGTAACGGGCACGACTAGAAAGTACGGGAATTTAATTCTCAAGAAAGGCGTGACTCCGACAAACTAAGGAATAGTTATGTGTAGTCCAATATTAACAATGAGTGGAATCTCTAAGGCATTTACGGGCGTGCAAGCTCTAAAAGATGTCAATTTTCAGCTTCGTGCTGGTGAAGTTCACGCCCTAATGGGTGAGAACGGAGCGGGTAAGTCTACTCTAATGAAAGTATTGATTGGTGTACATAAAGCCGATGAAGGGCATATCACCTATCAAGGTAAAAGTATTGAATATAGCTCAGTGTTAGATGCACAAAAAGCAGGGATATCCATGATATTTCAAGAGCTTAATCTAATACCTCACTTGTCGGTGGCTGAAAATATCTTTTTTGCACGAGAGCCCCTTAAGCATGGATTAGTAGACTATAAAACCATGTGCCATGAGGCGAGTAAATTGCTTGATATGTTTGATATTGATGTCAAACCAACGGACATCGTAAACACGCTATCTGTGGCGAAACAGCAGATGGTTGAAATTGCTAAATCGCTTAGCTTTGATGTTGAAATCCTAATAATGGATGAGCCAACATCTGCCTTAACTGATCGAGAAATTGATGCTCTATTTGTGTTGGTTGAGAAGCTGAAATCGCGTGGTGTGGCAATCGTATATATCTCTCATCGAATGGATGAATTAAAACGTATTTGCGACCATATCACCATCTTCCGTGATGGCCAGTATGTCTCTAATCATCGGTTTAGTGAGATTTCCATGGATGACATCATTGCCAAAATGGTAGGGCGCTCCCTTGATAATCACTTTCCTGAAAAAAAAGCCGTGGTGACCGATGAAATGATCTTATCGGCAATGAATGTCACTCGCTATGGTGTATTTAAGCCGCTTAATTTCGACTTACGTAAAGGTGAAATTCTCGCAATAACAGGACTTGTGGGAGCGAAAAGAACTGAACTTGCAAGAGCACTGTTTGGAGCTGACCGTCTGTCAGATGGTGAGCTTTTTGTTCACGGCGAGAAAAAGACGATTAAGACCCCATCTGATGCAATAAAAGCGGGTGTGGCGTATCTCTCTGAAGATAGAAAGCTCAATGGCGTCGCAGTAAAAATGTCGATTCGTGAAAATACGACCATGGCGTCAATGGATAAAGTAAGCAGCCGTTTAGGTATTATTTCAACAAAATCTGAAACCGATGCTGCAAAGCAATATATCGATAAGATGGCCATCAAAACCCCAACCGTTGAGCAGATTGTTGGCAACCTTTCAGGTGGTAATCAGCAAAAAGTGGTGATCGGGAAATGGTTATTTAGAGATGCCAAAGTAATGATTTTTGATGAACCAACACGCGGAATTGATGTTGGCGCAAAATACGCGATTTATGAGTTGTTGGATGAGCTAGCTTGCCAAGGAGTCGGCGTCATTATGATTTCGTCTGAGCTACCAGAAGTACTGGGCATGTCTGACAGAGTCATTGTAATGAAGGAAGGAGAGATGACAGCGATGCTAAATACCGCTGATACATCTCAGGAGGAAATTATGCAGTACGCAACAGGAGTGAAAAACATGTTCCCTTTACTTGAGGAGGCTATCTAATGAGCGAACAACATAAAGCTTTGCTACAGAAACTGGCTTCGGTGGGGGGATTGCTTGCATTGATCATCGCCTTCTCTTTTTCAAGCCCGTACTTTCTGACAATGAATAACATTATGACGGTTGGTCTACAAACGTCGACGATTACCATTATTGGCATCGGTGTCATGCTAACCATTCTGACTGGCGGGATTGATCTGTCGATTGGCTCTGTGATGGCTCTTTCTGGCGTGACTGCGGGTATCGCGGTTAACGCAGGCTTACCTGTGCCACTTGGTATGGCTGTGGGTGTAGCAACAGGGACATTTTGTGGTCTATTGAATGGGCTATGTGTTTCAAAGCTTCGTCTTCCTCCTTTTATTGCCACTCTTGGAATGATGATGATTGCACGTGGTGTCGCACTGTACATCACCAATGCAGCGCCAGTTTCAGGAATGCCAGAATCCTTTTCATACTTAGGTAATGGCGCACTATTTCGAGTGGTTGAAATGGGTGCTAATGGATTTCCTATTGTGAAGTTTGCGGGCATTCCGTATCCAGTTATCGTCATGCTGTTAGTTGTGGCTGCGTTTTCATTCTTGCTAACCAAAATGCGTCTAGGACGCTATCTGTATGCAATAGGTTCAAATGAAGAAGCTGCTCGCCTATCGGGCATTGATACTCAAAAAGTTAAGACTGCTGCTTATATGGCATCAGGCATGCTTGCAGGACTTGCAGGCGTCATTATTGCTAGTCGACTTGTCACCGCACAACCCAATGGTTCTGTTATGGCTGAGTTAGACGCAATCGCATCAGCCGTTGTGGGGGGAACATCATTAATGGGCGGAGTTGGTACTGTAACCGGTGCAGTTATTGGCTCATTCATTATTGGTGTATTACGCAACGGTCTGAACATGAATGGAGTGAGTTTCTTCGTTCAACAAATAGTCATTGGTGGTGTGATTATCGCTACCGTTGCATACGACCAATACCGTATGCATAGAACAACGACTGTAAAACAACCTACAAAAAACACGACAAAAAAATCCAAAACGGATGGAGATAATATGAAAGTTAATAAATTAGCTACGCTTGCTGCTATGGGACTTGCAATCACTTTTTCTGGTGTGTCAGCTGACGCTACTGCCGCTCAAAAGGAAATTGCAGTTGTTGTTAAAACAGAAAACTCAAATTTCTGGCAAAACGTGAAAGGGGGGTCAGTTGATGCGGCCAATGGACTGGATGACTACAACATTACTTTCCAAGGACCAGCTGCTGAAACGGCCGTGGATGAGCAAGTTAACATGATTCAAAATGCTTTGAACCGTGGTGTAGCAGGCCTTGTTATAGCTCCAACGGATCCTAATGCCTTGGTTCCAGCACTAAAAGCAGCGTGGGAGCGTGGTGTACCGGTTGCTCTGATAGATTCAGGTCTAAACGATGATGATAAATATCACCAAGCTTTCTTATCTACCGATAATCGTGCGGCTGGTAAATTAGCAGCTCTTAAAATGATTAAAGCGCTAGATGGCAAAAAAGGTAAAGTTGCAATGATGAGCTATACCGCAGGTTCTGGTTCAGCGATTGACCGTGACGGCGGATTCCAAGAAACAATTGAAGCAGCTGGCTATGAGGTTGTTGGCCCGTTCTACTCAAATGCTGACATGGTTACAGCGTTAAACCAAACCGTTGATGTGTTGGCATCAAATGAAGATTTAGTCGGTATCTTTGGCTCAAATGAACCAACGGCAGTAGGCATGGCTCGTGCAATTGAACAACGTGGTTACACAGGTCGCATCGTAGCGGTTGCTTTTGACGGTAACGCCGACATCCAAAAGTTCATTCGTGATGGAGTTCTTGATGGCGCAGTAGTTCAGTCTTCATACGGTATGGGCTTCATGGGTGTAGTAACAGTAGCAGAAATCTTAAATGGTAAAAAACCAGAACCGTTTATCGATACGGGTGTTGTCTATGTAACACAAGACAATATCGACAGCAAAAAGGCACAAGCAGTACTTTACTAATAGGACTTCCCCCTTTGCTTAGGTAAAGGGGGACACATGGAGAAATACAATGTCTTTATCAACACTTGAGCGCACGGTCGACATTAACAAAGTACCAACCAAAACATTGCGTACCGGTGCGATTATGCCTGCGATTGGTCTTGGAACATTTGGTTCAGATAGATTTACTGCAGAGCAGGTTTCAGAAGCGGTCATGGGCGCTCTCAAAGCGGGTTATCGATTCTTAGATTGCGCTTCAATCTATGGCAATGAAGACCAAATTGGTAAGGTGCTGAGTGATGCAATGGCGGATTTAAACCTGCCAAGAGAAGCGTTCTTTGTCACCTCTAAAGTTTGGAATGATCAGCATGATGATGTGATTAATGCTTGTAAAAAAACGCTGGCTGATTTGCAGGTAGATTATCTAGATCTCTATTTAGTTCATTGGCCATTCCCTAATTTCCACCCAATTGGTTGTGATGTTGATTCTCGCAGCGCAGACGCAACACCTTATATTCATGATGAGTTTATGAAAACATGGCGTCAAATGGAGCAGCTGGTTGATATGGGGCTCGTTAAGGCGATTGGTACATCTAATATGACCATCCCTAAAATGGAGCTATTGTTGCGTGATGCTCGGGTTCTTCCTTCAGTCAATGAAATGGAGTGTCACCCTCTGTTTCAACAGCAAGACCTCTACGACTATTTGACAGAAAACCAGATTGTACCTGTTGGATTTTGCCCTATTGGTTCTCCATCAAGGCCTGATCGTGACAAAACTGAAAATGATTTAGTTGATACTGAGCACCCGGTGATCGTTAATGCAGCGAAACGACTTGGTGTGCATCCTGCGATTGTTTGCTTGAAATGGGCAGTTCAGCGTGGCCATGTTCCGATTCCTTTCTCGGTTAGAGAGAGTGAATATGTTTCGAATTTAAAATGTGCAACGGAAAATCCGCTTACTGATCAAGAGATGAGAGATATCTCGAAAATAGATGCAGACAATCGACTCATTAAAGGTCAAGTATTTCTTTGGCAAGGTGCTAAAGGATGGGAAGATTTGTGGGACTTAGACGGTACCATTACTAAATGAACGTCGATTAAGTCATTATAAAGTTAGAATTTGCCTAATTAGATTGCAGTTTGCTTCAGGTCATGTTGAAGTGGACTGTAATCGCTTAGAATCGAAATGAAACGAAAGTTTGATGATTGAAATTGTAAGGTTGGTAAATGAATCCATTAAAACGTAAAGAGAAAATCCTCGAACTTCTGAAGACACAAGAGCAGGTGTCCGTTAAGGAGTTGTCGACACTGTTTAAGACGTCTGAAGTGACACTTCGAGCCGATTTAAAGAACTTAGAGAAACAAGGCAAACTAAAGCGGTTTTTTGGCGGTGCTCAATCTATCAACTCTCTGCCTCTAACTCAAAATGATGATGAAGTTCAGTTAGACAGTCGCTATGACATGAACAAAGATTCAAAAAGCAAAATTGCTCAAGCTGCGGCTGACCTTGTATCAAAAGGCGATTCCATCATTATGGATAGCGGTAGTACAACTCACTTGGTTGCCGAGCAATTGGCTGGCGAAGGTGGTTACACTATTATTACCAATAATTTAGCAGCATCTTCAGCTCTGATGGAAGCGCAAGATACGACTTTGGTCATTGTCGGTGGCACGTATCGCGCTAAGACAAAATCACTTCACGGATATCAAGCCGCTCAATGCCTAGAAGGTGTTCAGGCGGATGTGTTGTTTGTCGGTGCTGATGGTATTGACCCTAGCAAAGGAATTACGACTTTCAATGAAGGCTTTGCGATTACTGACGTCATGGCAAAGTGCGTACAAAAAGTCATTGCTGTTGTGGATTCTTCAAAACTTGGACGCATCGGTTTTAATAAGGTACTTGATGTATCACGCATTAATACGCTGGTCATTGATAGTGGAATATCAACGGAAATGAAGCAACAATTTGAATCTTCAGGTGTTGAAGTGATCGTTGTGTAACTTTGTTGAACGATGGATCGCTTATCAACGGACTGTTGGTCAGTGGACTGTCGATCAATAGATTGTCGTTAAATAGAATTCTTGATGAGTTAATAGTGTCACTGTTAACTCATATCTCACTGAGATGTTGCCGTTGTTATGGGTATAGTTTGGGCTTTAGTTATTGTTGTCATTGGCTTTTTATTAGGTCTGGTTTTTCAAAAAAAGAACCCAAATCATAGCCGAAAAGTGAGTATTCTATTTTCTAAATCTTCATTATTCTTTTTAATTCCATTCAGTGTTTTAAGTTCACTCTGGCAAATGCCGAGTATTACCGCTCAGCTTATCTACTTACCGTTGATTGGTGCTGCTGTTATTGGTGTTGGTGCGGCAGTTGGGTTTATTTATCGCCGTTATTTTCAGCTAACGGATCATCAGTTTGGTGCGCTTCTTCCCGTCACCACTTTCTACAATTTAGGTGCACTGGGAAATCTTATTGTATTTGTCACCATAGGTGAGAATGGGGTTGCTCTGCTTGCTTTGTTTAAATTGTGTGAAGAGTTAATCTATTTTGGATGGGCATTTCCCTATTCACGAACATTAGGGCGAACCAGCTCTGTAACCGGGGACGAAAAGACTCGATTTTGGAAGGATCCTATTTTCATCATCGCTATTGGTGCGGTCATCTTGGGTATCCTCATGAATCAATCCCAAATAGCTCGCCCTACGATATTTACTGACATTATTCAGCTAACCGTTCCTTTAAGCAGTTTTTTAATGATCATGGCTGTCGGTATGACATTCAATATAATTGGTGGAGGAAAGTGGATAAAGCTTGGTATATTTTCTTCGATCATGCGCTCAACGCTTTCTGTTATCGTCGTGATGACATTGATTTCTCTATTCGATCTCTGGAGTGTATATCAAGGGGATCTTGCTCGGGTGTGTCTATTGCTTGCTGTTATGCCCACGGCATTTATGTCAGTACTCCCGTCGGTGCTTTATGATTTAGATAAGAGCCTAGCCAATACAGTCTGGCTAATTAGTTTTCTAACCTCTGTTGCGGTGATCCCCTTTACAATTGCTTTGTTTCCGCTGTTGGGGATATAACATTAGCGAAGCCGGTAAAGTACTAGGTAATATAGGTTGTTCAGTACTTATTTCAGTTATTGTTTTTCAGCATAGCAACAGACTCGATTACGCCCCGAGTTTTTGGCTTGATAGAGTGCTGAATCTGCGCGCGCCAAAACATCGGTGAAATTGGCATCTGTGTCCTTAGGGGTAGATATACCGATGCTAATCGTACAGTGGAGCTGTTGTTCTTTGAAATAGACAACCATTTCTTCAATCGATTGTCGGTATTTGTCAGCAAGTGTTGCCGCTTCTTCTTCAGTAATGTTACTGAGTAACAAAACAAACTCTTCTCCTCCAATTCTCGCGAACAGATCGTTTTTACGTTTTATCTTTTGGATTTGTTTTGCCATTGCAATAAGTACTTCATCCCCACCTAAATGCCCATGTTTATCGTTGAGTAGTTTGAAGTGATCGATATCGATAATTAATAAAGCATGGTTTTTATCAAACGCTCTCGGTTTATCATTGATAAGTTGGGTTGCTTCAAAGAAAGCGCGTCGATTCATAATCCCAGTTAACACGTCAATATTAACCAAGCTTTCCATCTTAACAATTTGTTCCTGCACGCTTATCTGAGAGGCGATCCAACTGACTAAGCTTGAGAGAACACGTGCATCTTGATCATTAAAATGGTGTTTATCTTGGTGTCCAATATTAATCGTACCAAAACACTTATCATTACTAACCAGTGGTGCGTCCATACATGAGAGTAGGCCACCTTCGGCTAACCACTGACAATCTAGCAGTGTTTCGCTACTGGTATCATTGCAAATAGCCAGCTTTTCGTTAGCAAAAACACGTCCAACCATAGTGTTTTCTATTGGAATAGGTCGTTCAAGTGGAATTGCTTCATTGCCACTTAACGCGAATAACGAAAGGAACTCAGGCTCTTTGTGCAAAGCAATACTGACGCGGTCAGAGTGAAAAATCTGTTTGATCCAATAGGAAGTGCTATGAAGTATGTCGCCAAGAGTTTTGGCTTTAGATAGCTCATCAAAAAACTCTAGGGGGAAATAGGCGTGTTTACTGTGATTTTCCTTTGCAGGTTGTAAAGGAGAGACATATTTCAATTCTGGTATCCTCTTGTTAACAACCGTTTACCCTCATTTAAAGTCTAGTGAGTACAACAGGAAATTACCAATCTCATTATTGAGTAACAGATTAATTAATTCAAAATTAGGTATGCGTCAAGTTGAAATGGGCTGCAGATGTTCTAGCAAAGTTTGATTACATCCTTTTATAAAATGATTACACTTGCTGACAGACATAATAGGAGCAACCATGAAGTACGATTGGATTTTATTTGACGCTGACGAGACCCTGTTTCATTTTGATGCCTTTAAAGGGATGCAGCTGATGTTTTCGCGCAAAGGCGTAGATTTTACTAAGCAAGATTACGCTGTGTATCAACAGGTTAATAAGCCACTTTGGGTTGACTATCAAAACGGTGATATTACCGCACATCAGCTAAAGCATACGCGTTTCGAATCGTGGGCTGAAAAGCTAAATACGACAACAGCAGAGCTTAACTCAGCGTTCTTAGAAGCGATGGCAGACATCTGCACGTTGTTGCCTGGGGCCAAAGAACTCATGAATGCTTTGTCTGGTAAGGCAAAAATGGGCATCATCACTAATGGTTTTACCGAGCTTCAAGCGATTCGTTTGGAACGTACGGGCATGACGGAATATTTTGAACATGTAGTGATCTCTGAAGAAGTGGGCATCGCGAAACCTGACTTGGGTATTTTCTCGCATGCATTGGAACGTATGGGGAACCCGTGTAAATCCAAGGTTCTAATGGTGGGTGATAACCTTCATTCTGATATTGTTGGTGGTATTAATTTTGGTATCGAGACATGCTGGTTAAACGCAGCAGATAGCCTAGCTTCTAGTGACGTTAAACCACATTATACGGTGAATTCTCTGCATCAGCTTAAGAGTATACTTCTAGATTAGAAGGCGAATTAAAAGAAATAGCACCGAGTATTGAGTCAATGACATTCGGCGCTATTTTTTCTTATTCTTACTCGCTAATTTATTTCTACTGACTAGTAGGTAAATGCAAGCTGAGCAGAAACACCGTAATTATTGTCACTTCCTGCTTGTGCTGCGATATCAAGACCAAGCACTCCCCATGGTCTAAAGCCAAGCCCTACCGAAATTAGGTCATCAGCGTGATCAGTCAAGCTATGCATGTAGCCGGTTCGAAACTGAGCCCAACCCCAAGCATCAAGCTCAGCACCAAAACGAGCGTACTGAGTTTTATAATCAAACTCTTTCAAATATTGCTTACTATTTAGATCAAAATCTGCAGCAAGCCGAACCCAGTTTCGATCGTAATTAATCCCTAGTACATACTCGGGTTCAACGAGAAAAGTTGCCGATTGGCCATAGAGTTCGTTAGTACGTAATTCATGACTAATTAGGTTACGAGCAGTAAAGCCAATGTTAGTTTTTTCTGTTAGATCATAAGACAATCCGAAATCCATGTTGAATCCGGATTTTTCAGTATAATCTTCATCCCACTCAAATGAACTATCTTCCATATCGCTTAATGATTCGACGTAATTCAGTGCATAGATCTGCTGAAACTTTGGTGAGAACCCTAGAAGAAACGCATGCTCTCCCCATTGTATTTCTCTAGCGAAAGTCAAACCAATATCCAAGACTGCTCCTCCCGCTGACTGAGCGCTTGAAAAGAGCTCATCTTGCGTTGGGTCAGCTGCCGCCAAGTCCCGTTGATCAACCATTATAGCCGAAACAACAGAGACTTGACCTTTAGTGAAGAAATTCGTACTTAACACACTGTTTGGAATAGCAACGGCCATACCTACGTTCGCTTCAACATTAACCACCCCTTTGTCCAAAGAGCGCATAGCTTGTCGCCATTCTTGAAGTAATTGTTGATCACTTGGGTTGAGTTGTAGTTTGTCATCTAAATCGATGAAGCTATCGAGTTTATCAATGGTGTCATCGCCATCATGAACGCGCGCACCCACCATCGGTAGGATAAAACCAAATCCATGATCTTGTTGATCCTTTGCAGCTAGAGCCGGGTTGTGGAAGCTAGATGTAAGAAAGTTAGCGGAAGCAACACCTGTCCCCCCCATACCAACACTTCGTGTATCAAATGCGGTCATTGCATTAATGCTACAAGGAACCAAAAATAGACTCATGAATACTGACTTTTTCATTTACAACCCACTACTTAATTATATTTATACCGAATGGTATTTTTGTGGGGGCGATGATATCCATAGTGCAATTATTTGTATATTGGAAATGAGCGCTCAGAAACAGTTTGAAATGCTTTTGTCAGAGTTTGGTGATTTTTTGGTTCTTTTTTGGTGGGTTGGAGCTGATGTATAAAAATATAGTTCCAAATAGAAGTGTACCGCAACTAGATGAAGTACGATGTTTTGTTTGATGTGACAGGTGGAACCTATAATCTTCAGGTTCGCTTTTATCGATTACCATTAAAGTTTGAAAACTAGCTAAGTTTAATCAGGCGGTGAGTACTGGGCAATATAATGAGTAAGGGATTTGGAATCACTAGTTTCAAATCCCTCTTCTAATACAGCCAAAGATTCAATTCTATCCAAACGAAAATGACGATAATCATCCCTAAGCTCACACCACGCGACAAGCGTCCAGTTCTTACCCCAAAATATCTGTCCTAATGGCTGCAACACCCGTTCGGTTTTAGAGCCGTTCTCTGCGGTATATAACATTGAGACTTTATGCCGTTCATCGGTTGCGTGGCGAAGCAATTGCCCCCGTTTCGCCGTATCGGTTTGAATGTGATAATCGGGTACTAGAATAGGAAAAGATTCGACTTGTTGTTTGAGTTTATCTGGCAACACGGAAAGTATTTTAGCAGAGGCGCTTCGTGATGCATTGGCGAGCTCTTCGTCTGACCATGCTCTGACCATTCTCATGCCAAGTTCAAGTGCCATCATCTCTTTTTCAGTAAACATAAGCGGTGGTAGGTGAGAGCCAGCTTGCAGTACATAACCGACCCCCGCCTCTCCATGTATGGGTACACCGGAGCTGATCAGGGATTGAATATCACGATAAATGGTACGTTCACTGACTTCCATTGTCTCAGCGAGCTGCGCGGCAGTGGTTGCGAAGCGCTTAGAGCGTAGTAGAGTCAGTAGTTCAAATAATCGTTCTGATTTACTCATTTCAATCCCTATTCATTGTTATTCTCTCGCTGCCTACCCTTGGCATGAACTCATTTTAATCACTTGGTGCTTCATATCTACTGATTCAGGGTCAATCAGTGACATAAGAGGCTGACAATCAGGGCAATTCATAAATTGCTCTCCTGCAGATTTTGCTTCTTCCATCGATTTCCAATAAACCGTGTCAGTCCAGTGACCACTTTCTTCATTGTGGCTAAGTGAGCGGTATAAAAAACCAGGCAGGGTAGAAACAAAAGCTTGGCTCTTTTCAGAAGCTTGAATAAATTCTTGTTCGTTAGAAGTAGATAGAAGGTTAAAGCTGACCATTTCAATTACTTGACTCATGTTATGTCCTTATTTAGTTAGATTGTGTTGCGTTCAAAACAATCATACGAGTTGCGTGTGTCAGAACGTGTCAGTAGAGAATGGGTAAAAAATTGTGCTAGAAGCTTGCCTATAGTTGAATATGCAACCTAAGCTCAATACAGTTCGATAATTAGCCATAAATCAAGAATTGCCTAAAGGTGATCGAAATTGGTGTCGAATACGTCATTGGTTTAGGAAGGAGCAAGCGTTGGGCGATCAATGCTTGTAGGGGAAGTTACTATGTCTATAGTAGGTAAAATTGCTGAGTGGGATGATATTAAGGGCTACGGTTTCATCTCGGTTGACAGGCAAGCACCACGTATTTTATTTCATCTCTCTGACCTGTCTGGTCACAGTCAAAGGCCTCGTTTAAATGAACGGGTGCATTTTACGTTAACGAAAGATGTTCACGGCTCGTTTATTGCGAAAGAAATCGAACGGCCAGTAATATTTAGTTTTTCTTTGGCGGTCACTGTCTGGTTTATCACTATATTGGGATCGGCTGTGTGGCTGCTTCATTATCCTTCGATTGCGCTATTGTATTATGCGTTTCTTAGCTCTGTTACTTATCTTGTCTATCTTTATGATCGGTCAGCTACGATAGATAAGCATACTCGAATGCCTGAAATTTTCCTTCATACTCTAGCTATTTTGGGTGGGTGGCCTGGTGCTGCTTTGGCCCAGTCGTTTTTAAGGCATAAAAGCATCGGTACGAGTTTTCGGTATGGCTTTTGGGCAACCGTTGTGTTGAACGTATCGCTTTATGCTTGGACATTTACCAAAGCTGGCGAAATGAAGCTCTATGAAATTATCAATACATTACAGGTTTATATGATGTAACTCTGTAATTGTCTTCTATAAACAAAATTAGGCGGCTTATGCTGCCTTTTTCTTTTTGTCACACATCTATAATCACTTCTATTTATATTTTTCTTGTATGAACCTTAAGCTGTTTAATGACATTTCCTGAATTATGAAGCGACAGGGTACAGTTGCTTTTCATTCTATTTAATTTTCGATCTGGATTGTATTGCTAGTAAATACAATGAGATAGCATTGGTTTTGAGTGGTGTTATCTAAGGAAAAACCTTTTTGGGAACACCTTTTGTAACGACTTTAGATTAGGCAGTGTAGGTTTATTACACTAGAATACGGCGCAAATTATTCTTTGCTCCTCCAATTAAGGTAGTAGAGCTTAGTGGAATAGTTGCCCATTTTAAGTCATGCAGACATATTCAATATCATCCTTATTAGATGCCGGTGCTTACGAAAAAATAAGTCTGGCTAGATATTGATTAAATATTGCCAAGCTGAATAAAGGCGATATGTACGTGATTAGAACAATTTCAGTGAATGGAGTAATTCTGCTCGGTTCACTTTAGAAGCACTCAAAGAAATAAGTGCTTTTATTCCTATGGCAATAACTAAGGAGTTACTTATTAGTAACGACATGATGTCTCCTGATGGCAAAGTATCAGCAATTTCAACCGACTATCAATTAGGTCAAGATAATATCGCACTTAAAGTCGGCCCATTTGGTTTAGACATCCATAACCGAGTCTTTCTCATCTCCGCTATATCCATTGTGCTTTTTGTTCTGTTTACCCTCGCTCTTGGGGAGCAAGCCGGCACACTATTTAACGACCTAAGAAATTGGGTTACCTCCAAAGTTGATTGGTTTCTATTACTCGCGGGCAATATTTTTATACTAGTGTGTCTTGGTCTATTGGTTTCACCACTAGGTAAAGTTCGCATTGGCGGTACAGAAGCAACGCCTGACTATTCCTATAAAGCGTGGATATCAATGTTATTTGCCGCTGGGATGGGCATAGCGCTGATGTTCTACGGCGTAGCTGAGCCGCTTGGTCACTATAATGCAGCTCTTGGCGGCATCGTTATCGAAGATGGCGTGAGAACTGACTGGGCTCCGATTGGCGCAGCTGCTGGCGATATGGTCGCGGCACAAAGCCTTGGCATGTCAGCGACTATCTTTCACTGGGGTTTGAACGCGTGGTCTATCTATGCTGTTTTGGCTCTAAGCTTAGCGATCTTTGCTTTTAATAAAGGCTTACCGTTAACGATGCGATCTGTTTTTTATCCTATCTTTGGTGAAAGAGTTTGGGGTTGGACAGGCCACGTGATTGATATTTTAGCGGTTATCACGACACTGTTTGGTTTAGCTACTTCTTTAGGATTTGGCGCCGCGCAAGCAGCCGCGGGTCTTAACTATTTGTTCGGTATCGATAACTCGGTAACAACACAGGTGGTGTTGATTATCGCTATTATCTCCATTGCTGTTGTTTCATGCTGTGCTGGATTAGACGCTGGCGTTAAACGCTTATCTGAATTCAATATGGGGCTTGCTGCTCTATTGTTGATTTTCGTTGTTATTGTCGGTCCAACGTTAGCCATTGCGACAGGTTTCTTCGACAGTCTACTTTCTTATGCAAAAGATCTTCCAGCATTATCAATGCCATTTGGTCGTGAAGATGCAAACTTTAGTCAAGGTTGGACAGCGTTCTACTGGGCTTGGTGGGTTTCTTGGTCTCCGTTTGTTGGCATGTTCATAGCGCGTATTTCTCGTGGCCGTACGGTCCGTGAATTCATGACATGTGTATTGGTTGTTCCAACTTTGGCGTGTGCGCTTTGGTTTACCTCTTTTGGTACAACGGCAATCATCAAAGTTCAGCAAGGGTTTGATAGTATTTCTGATGCTGAGTTGCCAGTGCAGCTGTTCGCAATGCTAGACACGTTACCGCTATCTCAGATTACGTCAGTTATCGCGATTATATTGGTGATTGTGTTCTTTATTACTTCTTCTGATTCTGGTTCACTTGTTATCGATACCATTTCAGCAGGCGGTAAAGTAGACGCACCAGTTCCACAACGAATCTTTTGGTGTAGCCTTCAAGGGTTAGTTGCGATTGCACTACTTATTGGTGGTGGATTGGGCGCACTTCAAGCGATGGCAATCTCGACAGGTCTTCCGTTTACCGTCATTTTGCTTCTTGGCTGTGTGTGTTTAGTCAAAGGCTTAATGAGTGAGCCAAGAGTAAGCTAATTAATGATTAGCCAAATAGCCACGGTGATGTGGTTATTTGGCTCTTGCTGCCATTCCGTGGTTTACATTCACCGATCAAGCTTAAGCGACACTTCTATTCAAACGAGTCTAGGTCGATTTTGTATTTTTCCAACACCTCTTGCATCTGCAATTTCTTTTGCCCCGCAGCTACAGCCATTACCTTTGCCGTTACATCTGAAATCTCGCCTTTAGTAATCCCTGCTTTTTTTGCTTGGGTTAAATAATAACGAGTGCAAGGTAGACAGTTCATTGCCATTGCTGCTGATAAGCCTACCAATAGCTCAGTTTTTGTGTCTAGGTGATCATTATCGTGGGTCGAGCGATAAAACGCTCCATAAGCTTCTTGGTGCTTTCCTAGCATAAGGTTCTCCTTTGGTGTGCCAAGGCATATTTCCTGAACTTATTTGCTATTAATTTCTTGATGCCATTGGGTGTTCAGGGTTCAACTGAAGTAGATCCCATAAGTTGCCATAGAGATCTTCAAATACCGCGACGGTTCCATAATCTTGCTCTTGCGGTTCCCGAATGAACTTGATGCCATCGGAGATCATTCGGTTGTAGTCACGCCAAAAGTCATCAGTGCTAAGAAATAAGAAAACGCGACCACCAGATTGGTTGCCAATGAATTCGTCTTGTTCTGGTTTGGACGCACGAGCAAGTAAAAGGGTTACGCCATTCGAACCTGGAGGTGATACCACAACCCAGCGTTTATCTTGTTCTGGCTGATATGTATCTTCTACAAGCTCAAAGTTTAATTTGTTGACATAAAAATCAATCGCTTCGTCATAATCCTTAACGACTAAAGCAATATGTACTATTGATTGTTTCACTTTACTACCCTTGATCATGGTTAACGTTGGCTAGCTCTATAGCGCTTACTTAACATACATGGCTAAAACTCTACGCCTAGTTCTTTCTGTTTACGCTTACTCAAGCCTAATGAAACTATGCGATAGGACTCCGAGATATAATATCTTAATTCTTCGTCTAACGATCCTGTTGTATCCGTTTGCTGTATCCATTTCATGCCACGGTTAGCAAAGTATGGCGCAGGTTGATAGCCATTGTATTCACTTAGAAACTCAAAGTTTCGAGGTGATGTTTTGAAGGTGTAGGCGGGTTGACCATTCTTATCACGAAATCCAATCGCGAAAACTTTACCGCCAATTTTCCAAACATCCGAATTACCCCATTGAACAACATGGGTCGTTGAAGGGAATTCTCGGCACAGTTGATTGAATTGGTCATGAACCATATTTATACCTTTTTGGAGTCAGGTCTGAGTACTGATTCAACATGGTTATTTACCTAGGCTAATTGCTTTAACGAAGATGGAACGATAACTTTATGAACTGGAGCTACGAAAAACATGTAAATCTTGCCCCATATATTATGCACATGAACGACGGTGGTGGCATGAATGATGGCTTGTTCACCTTTTGGCTCAATTAAAAAGGATAAACGTACATCTAAGTGCTTATCACGATCTTCCATGACTATTTCATGTTCTAAATTAGCCACAACTTTGAAAATGCCTATAGTGTCTCCTGGTTTAAAATCTTCACGTGTTTTCTCGTGATCAAATTCGTTCATTTGTCCAAGATGTTTTAATCCAAGCTTTGAGACAGTCCAATTTCTGAGTGCCATGAGTCGTATAACCCAAGCCGGGGTTTTTTGGGCGATTTGTGAGTAGATATCAAAAGCGCTTTCGCCGCTATAGGGAATGGTCTTAGTGTGACAATCTTTAAAGTAGGCAGTGCCTAACGAATCTTGAAGTAGGGTATTACTTGGAATATCCACCGATCTCTCCTTGTATCTTGGTGTGGGAGTTGGTTATAAAGTGAGCTTATACAACATACCACAATAGAGTTAAGGTGTTATTCTGATTGCCTATAATTTGCCAATAGTGATTCAAGATTGAGATCATCTTGGTTTACGCAAAGTTTAAATATAGCTAATGTAAACATCCCCATCAGATGGGGATTCTTATGACATCGTTATTATCACTTCAAACAGAAGGAATGTATGAGACTTATGAACAGCACAATTGAAACCATTTTAGGCCATCGCTCTATTCGTAAATACACCGAACAGCCAATAGAGCCGAGTCAATTAGAGGTTATTATTCAAGCAGGGCTCGCAGCCTCTTCATCAAGTTTATTACAGGCCGTTTCCATCATTAGAATTACAGATAAAGAAAAACGACACGCATTGGCGCAATATGCGGGAAATCAAGGTTATGTTGAAAGTGCCGCTGAGTTTTTGATCTTCTGTATAGACTTTCAAAGACACGTTGTCATCAACCCAGACGTTCAGGCTGATTTTACCGAACTCACTCTTATTGGAGCGGTGGATTCAGGCATTATGGCGCAAAACTGTTTATTGGCGGCAGAGTCTATGGGACTAGGTGGTGTGTTTATTGGCGGCTTGCGTAACAGTGCTGCGCAAGTTGATGAACTTCTTGCGCTGCCAGGGAATACGGCTGTTCTGTTTGGTTTATGTTTAGGTCATCCAGATCAAAACCCAGAAACGAAACCTAGATTACCGGCGCAGGTTGTCTTGCACGAAAACCAGTATGAGCCCTTGAATTTAAAGGATGTTGAAACGTACGATGAAACAATGAAAACGTACTATTCACACCGCTCAAGTAATCAAAAACAGAGAAGCTGGTCACAGCAAATTACTGGGAAGCTTTCAGGTGAATCAAGACCACATATATTGCCTTACCTGAATGCTAAAGGTTTGGCAAAACGTTAAGAGACGTTAAGCGTATTGATACAATAAATGTAGAAAGCCCTAATCATATGATTAGGGCTCTGTCTTTTAGTGCTTTAAACCGGTTGAATAATTGAGGTATTAGCTCTCTGCTTCAACCAACTCTGGCTGCTCTGATTCTTTAGCGGCGGCAAGCATCTTACGAATGACGACTGAAGATACAAACGCGATACCCACCATAACAACCGCTAGAACTGTTAATAGCTGGAAGTAATCACCGTAAACCGTTTGAACGATCTCTTGAGTCAGCTCTTGACCTTTTTCTAGTGCGATCGACGTAGAGAATACTGCGCCAACGATACCACTTAGCGCGATAGCAACAGAGAAAAGGCTCACAGAGAAGTTCTCGATGTGCTTAGGCGCAACGGAAAGAATAAACGCAACCACGAGACTTCCCACAATAACTTCAGCAAAGGCTTGGAAGAAGTGAATCACTAAGAATACTTCAGGTCGAATAACGACATCCTCACCAACACCCATTACAGCCATTGTCAGTATGCCGAATGCAATCGCCGTGCAGATGAATGAGAAGCCAATCTTTGTAGCCGTAGAGAAGCTAACGCCACGTTTTTCTAAAGATGAAAAGGTCATTGAAATGACAGGGCCTGCAACAATACACCACAGTGGGTTCATCGCCATTGAAGCTTCAGGTGCAATAGGAATAATGCCGAACAGATCACCGCGCATGGTGTTGATGGTTACCATGGTCATTGATGTCATCATTTGACCGTAGTAAACGAAGAAGCATGTCGTGAGCACAACCATGATTAGGATTGTCCCCATCTTCAGCGCGTCAGATTTGCTTGATTTAAGCATTAACGAAATGAAGTACAAGATAGCTGCTGCGCCGATTGCGTAAACGATATTTTGTCCGATATCCATGTTGGAGAACATGAAGAACACCAAGCCAACCATTGCTGCTGAAAGACCGAAGAACGCAATCCAATTTTTTGTACTTACTGGTGCTTTATCAATGTCAGCGGCTACATTGACTAGCTGCTTGTTGAAAATGATCAATGTGATAAATGCAAAACCAGCCATTACAGCGGATAGCATAAAGCTGCCGTGGAAGCCAATCACCAAAACGAACATTGGGAATAGGTATTGGCCTAACAGCGCGCCTACGTTATTAACGGAGTAGTTAACAGGGTAGCCATTTTCGAAATCTTCTTCAGTAGAAAAAGTGCGTTTGTACAAACTAGGATATGAAGGAGACATTAGGCCACGAGCGTAACTTGCTAGTGCAATACCAACTAGGGCTAGCGGAACATTGGTTGTCGACGCCCCAAGAATGAGCAAGCCATAACCCACTGAAAACGTACCGTAGGCGATCGTTAGCGAGCGGTATGAGCCGAGAAACTTGTCAGCAATAAATCCGCCGGCGATAGCAAATAGGGGGCCGATGGATGAAAATGCACCGACAACCATCATCGTATCTGCTTCGCTATAGCCTAGGTCCTCTAGGAAGAATCGGGTCAGAATGACCATGACACCATAGAAAGACAAACCAAACATCATTTGGCAGAACATCATTGATTTGTTGAGCTTATTCCACATAATCACCTCGTTAAATTGCTTAAAGATAGAATTAACATCTAACAACTCTATCATTTGTAGATAGACATAAACTGAAACAATTATCGCAGAAAAAGTTATTTAGTCACGAGGATTTCTAATGTATGGATTCGTTTATCTAATGCGAGTGTGGTTATTATGCTTATTATTAACACGTAACCGATTGCATTTTGAATTAGATAGACTAATGGAAACACTGATTTCATTATTGGTAGGGTGATTCGAGATGTTTGAACGCTATTAACGCCCACTTTTGTGGGCGGTAGAAAGAAAAGGAACAAGATAGGTTGGAGTATTGGTTACTCGCAGGGAGGCGCTTGATAAATAGTTGCTAGCCCACCGAGTGATGTTTCTCGGTACTTTCTATTCATGTCCTTACCTGTTTCATACATGGTTTCAATTACCTTATCGAGCGAGATTAAGCATTTGCTGGTTCGTTTCAGAGCCATACGTGAAGCATTGATCGCTTTCATCGCCCCCATCGCGTTACGTTCGATACATGGCACTTGAACAAGGCCGCCGATTGGGTCGCAAGTCATACCTAAAGAGTGTTCCATTGCGATCTCTGCGGCAATGCACATCTGCTCATTACTACCGCCTCTTAGGGCTGTTAAGCCAGCAGCAGCCATAGAAGAAGAGACGCCAACTTCACCTTGGCAGCCGACTTCTGCGCCAGAAATCGACGCGTTGGTTTTATACAAAATGCCAATGGCACCAGAAACTGCGATAAAGTCCTTGAGCTGCTTGGTATCAAGCTCTTTAATAAAGCGATGGTAATACATCAATACGGCTGGAATAACACCAGCCGCACCATTGGTAGGCGAGGTAACAACTTGGCCACCTGCTGCATTCTCCTCACTAACAGCGAACGCAAATAGATTAACCCAGTCGAGGATCTCCATAGGATCGTTCTCAATTGCGGCATTCGCTTCAAGTTTTTTGAGCAGATTTGGTGCGCGTCGAGTTACATTTAAGCCGCCATCTAAGATACCTTCTGTATCAAAGCCACGCTGCATGCATAAAGACATCACCTTCCATATTTGGTCGGCTTTCGCGTCAATCTCAGCAGGTTTTAAAAAGCTCTGTTCATTTTTTAAAATCATTCCACCAAGGCTTAAACCAATACTGTCCGCAGTTTCGAGCATTTCTTGCGCAGAACTAAAAGGGTGGGCGACGTTAACGTCAACCTTTTGATCTTTACTTTCAAGTTCGGTCGCAGTCGCGATAAAACCGCCGCCAATGGAATAGTAGGTTTCAAAGCCTATTTGGTTGGCCTGGTCATCAAAGGCGGTGATGGTCATGCCATTTTCATGCAATGGCAGGTTGGTAGAATGGAATAAGATGTCACTGTCGTAATTAAACTTAATGTTGTGGTCACCGGCAATGCACAAAGAGTTGTCATCAATCGCGGCTTGCATTTCAACATTCGCTGTAGTGACTTTAATAGTGTCAGGTTTGTATCCAAGCAAGCCCAAAATAGTGGCTCGATCGGTATGGTGACCAATACCAGTGAGTGACAAAGACCCGTAGAGATCAACCTGAATACGAGTCACTTTGGATATCTGTTCTTTGATAAGACGAGTAAATCGGTAGCCCGCAATCATCGGGCCGTTAGTATGTGAGCTAGAAGGGCCAACGCCAATTTTATAAATATCAAAAATCGATAGCATAACTTCGTCCTACCTTGGTTGTGTCTGTTAAACTGGGACAACTAATTAAGTTTAGCTGTTAAGTGAATGAGTGTGCGTCTGTTTTATCGATTTAATCTAACTCAAAAGGTCATTTATTCATCTATTCAACAACGAGAATTGAGACATCAGTGATGGGTATTGAGAAAGTTATTATTGTGTTAGGAAAGCGCCTTCAGAATAGTCAATTGACGTTAGAAGGAAAAAGCCGCGTAGATGCTTTGATTGATTACTTGCCGAGTCAAAGTCCATCTCATACTGCATTGTTGTTCTGTGGTGGAACAACCAAAGAGCAGAGTATCTCTGAGTCTCAGGCGATGTTTGGTTATTTTCAGATGCACGCTGGTGCGATTGAATTTCCTACGCAACATATCTTATTAGAACAAGACTCAACGAGCACCGTAGAAAATATTCAGCACGGCTCAAAAGCATTACTTGATAGCGGTCTCATTAAAAATGATGCTCAACTTGAGGTTGTATTTGTATCAAATGATTATCACTTATATAGAATTTTTGAGATTCAACAGTTGATGGATGAGCAGGGGCTTCTAGGTGTGTTACGCGCTAAGTGTTTGGCTCAAGGGGTAACACTAAATATATCCTATCGATTAGATGATCATGTATCTGTACCGATTCCATATAACGATGTTAAAGCCGATCTATTTTTGCATGTTGAAGCACTAACGACCTATCGCGTGTATTTAGAAGGGGTGGTGAGTGGTGTGTTTCGTAGGGATTTAACAGAGGTTCGAAAACAGCCACTTAAGATAGCAGAACAAGCTCTGATAGCACTTAATCAGCAATTAACAGGGAATGATGAATTTATGATGCTAGCGTTGTTGGTTCAGACGCTAGAAAAAGCGGTGTTTGAGACTATGCCTAATATGCCAATAAAAAAGGTAAGGGAGTATCTCGCAGTGTTGGATACAAACCTTACCTTATTGAATCGATATCTTGACCCTGAGAGTCAATTAGAAACTCGTTGGTGGCGCTGATAACTCGCCAGATTGATTACTTCTCTTTCTTTTGCTCTTGAGCATTACGGTAGTATTCCCACTGCTCTGTACGCTCTTCTTCTGAAATCACACAGTAAGTTACGCGCATTTCATTTTCAGACACGGTTTCAAGTTCACCGCCTTGCTGTACACAGTAAACTGACGCTGGGTTAGCAATAGACGTATATTCTTTAACCTCATATTCATCAGGTTCGCTTGAGCAGCCAGCTAACACAGCAACGGCTGCTAAACTCGCAAAAATATAGGTTTTTTTCATTATTATCTCCAAATAAACACCTTTATGTCTTAGGTCAGTATAAAAGAACCTTTAAAAAATATTGTGTTAAGTTTGTCAAAAAATTGAACATGTCTAGAATTAATACAAACACCACAGTAATTACACATTGATCCAATTAATGATGTTTGACTCAGTGAACATAAATACCAAGTAAGGATCTAGGTATGTCAGTGAATAAATTTCGGCTTGTTACTCGTAGCGATTTCGATGGGCTAGTTTGCGCTGTACTATTAAAGCAACTTGATTTGATTGAAGACATTACATTTGTTCACCCTAAAGATATGCAGGATGGCAAAGTAACGATTACCGAAAATGATATCGTGACCAATCTTCCCTACGTTCCTCAAGCTCACCTTGTTTTTGATCATCACCTTTCAGAGAAATTGCGTAACCCTGGTGAACACACCAATCACATTATTGAACCCGACACCCCATCAGCTGCGAGAGTGGTTTGGGACTATTACGGGGGAGTTTCAAAGTTTCCGCTGCATTGGGTTGAGATGATGGAAGCGGTCGATAAAGGGGATTCTGCAAACTTTACTCGTGATGAGGTTCTAGATTCAACTGACTGGAATCTACTTAATTTTCTAATGGATGCAAGAACGGGACTGGGGAGATTCCGAGATTTTAGAATATCTAATTATCAATTGATGATGGACCTTATCGATTTTTGTAAATCCCATACGATAGATGAAATTCTACAGCTCCCTGATGTTATTGAACGGGTTTCTATGTATCGAGAGCATGAAAACCTGTTCAAAGAGCAGATTGTTCGCTGTGCAAAAGTATACGACAACTTAGTGGTTTTAGATCTCACCAAAGAAGAGACGATATACGCAGGGAATCGTTTTATGATTTATGCGGTATTTCCACAGTGTAATATCTCGATTCATAAAATGTGGGGATTTCAAAAACAGAACATTGTGTTTGCCACAGGTAAATCGATCTTTGATAAAGGCTCAAAAACCAATGTAGGTGAGTTGATGCTTAAACATGGTGGAGGTGGGCATAAAGCCGCTGGAACCTGTCAAATCAATATTGAGAAGGCAGATGAAGTTGAACAAATCTTGATTGAAAAAATAACCACTGATGGATAAACAACCAAGTATCTGGTTGTCAGATTCAAACAAAATAAGGGCTCAATATCTACTATTGAGCCCTTATTTTTCTAACTATTATGTTACGTCTTAAAGAGGCATTACACGATTTCTTCCTAATTGCTTCGCCTCATAAAGCAATGCATCAGCACGATCTACTAACATTTCGACAGAATCACCTCTTTGATATTCAGCCACCCCAAATGAAGCGGTAATATTTGCAATCTGCTTACCAGAACGGCGATCTTTTATCGACAGCTTTTCAATACCACGGCGAACGGTTTCTGCAAATTGGCGGGCAATTCTAATGGATTTATTTGGAACAATAAGCGCGAACTCTTCTCCACCAAATCGATAAGCTGTTATCCCTTCACGGCAGCTGGTTTGCAGCCGTTTTGCTAACGCTCGAATAACGGTATCACCAAATAGATGACCATAATTATCGTTGAAGTTTTTGAAGTGATCGATATCGAGCAAAATAAGAGACATCGGCTGCTCTGCACGGCATAACGAAAAAAGATCAGCATCAAAGGCTCTACGATTGTATAGGCTCGATAAGCTATCAAAGAGCGCGTCTTGTTGAACTTCTGCAAGTTGGGATTTTAAGCGAGATATTTCTTGGGTAGCAGTACTAAGTTGACCATTGAGGAAATCGGTCGAATTACGGATCTCTCGTGACTCAGAGACAAGTTGACGAATTACTCCCATTACTTCATCGAGAGATAACCCTTCTTTTTCTACGCGGCTAAGATCGGTAAAACTCTTATCAATAAATTCAGAAAATGAAGAGGTGTCGGAAAGAGTATCAGTCATCGAGCTAGCGACTTCGTTGACCAGTAGTTCGATATTTTCTCTCAGATCTGTTAGATCAGTTTCAGCTTGATCGGCAACATAGTTGTTATAAAGCTCTTTGCCCGCAGCAGGCGGACACACACCAAAATTCTCAACAACCATGTCGAGTTCTTGATTAAGTTCAGGGTTACTTTCATCGACGTAGGTGTACCACACTGCATAATTCGCGGGCGTCGCGGCAACATGGTTTTTCATCATCAATGGAACTGCCTTTTTTAAATTAGCAGTCGATTTTTTGAAGTCGTCGCTCGTCATTTCTATTTTTGCTGCCATAACTAACAATTACTTATAAGCCTAAGATTAGTTGATTAATTGAATGTTTGCTTCAATATTCTTTGTCTATTTTAGCAAAAGCAACAAAGCTGAGTAACCATCAAAATCAAGCTTTAGCTAACTTTTACGGAAGATGGAGACTTGACTTGTCTAATCGAAATAATAATCTGAGGTAATAGGGAAGTAGCTATCATACTAAGCATCAATGTATATTGATAGAGTGTAAATGAGTCCCCAATCAGTATTAATCCACTGACGATTCCAGCGATAGGGTTTGCGATGCTACCAAATGTAAAGTCAACGACAGACATTCTTTGTAAGAGCCAAACGTACATGCCATAGCCAAGCGCGGTATTAAAACCAATAACCCAAAGTAGGCCCATAAAGTTTGCGCTATTAAAGTTCTCATATACGGCAATATATGGGGCAGAATCGACAAAATAGTGGAAGCCAGAAGCAAGAGCTAGAATAATGCCACCGATTAATAACTGCCAAGTTAGTACACTCCACCAGTCCATTTTGCTGCCAAGTGATTTCGTAATACTACTGCCAACAACAATACACATGATCGCTGCCAACATCGCCGCTAAGCCAATAGGGTTGAGGCTAATGGAACTTGGGTCAAACAGTAGCCACGCTAAAATTACTAACCCGATACCAGATAGTGCCTGTAACAAATTGGGTCTTTTATTTCCGATTACCCAATGAAAAATCATCGCAAAGACGGGAACGGAAACCATACCAACACCTGATATAGCAGATGGTAATGTCAATGCCATAACAAATATCAAGCCAAAGAACGTCGCAATGTTGATTAGGCCCAAACTGAAGAGAACTTGCCACTCTCCCTTTTTAGGTAGGGTCGGTTTAACCATTAGCAGCAATAATCCAGCGGGCAAAGCGCGCAAAGCCCCTAGCAATAAAGGTGGCCAGTTAGGAAGCGTATACTGTGTTACGGCATACGTTGTGCCCCAGAAAAATGCGGGGATCATTGCTAAAAGTATATTCATAAAATCAATTATCTTCACATTAAGATATTTTTGTGTGAACTTACGCCTAAAATCACTATTTGTAAAGTATCTTTATGTTAAGATATTGAGGATCTGATCTATTTTTTAAGGGAGAGTAAATTAATTATGGACGCAATTGAACGTGTTGTAGAGCAGTGGGCCACCGAGAAACCAGAGTTAGATACGCAGCCAATGGCAATGCTAGGGCGTTTATTGCGTGTTTCCAAACACTTAGAAACACACGTTGCAGAAAAACATAAGCAATATGACTTAAAATTAGGTGAATTTGATGTACTGGCCACGTTGAGAAGAAGTGGCAAACCATACAGCCTAACGCCGTCTGAATTAATTGACTCAATGATGCTGACATCGGGTGCGATGACCAATCGTCTCGACAAGTTAGAAAAGAAAGGGCTTATTGAACGTACTCACAGTAAAGAAGACCGTCGTAGCGTATTCGTAAAGCTGACGAAAGATGGATTAGTTCTCATCGATGAAATGATGACAGAGCATGTCGCCGTGCAAACCAGTTTGGTTGACTCTTTATCGGCAACTCAGAAGAAGCAATTAAATCAATTGTTAACAACATGGCTAGCTCAGTTCGAATCATAAGGTTGCAGCTAGTTGCGGTAAGAGCACCTTGACAAGGAGGTAGTGGTGGAGAGTAAGCAACTTGAAGAGTTCTTAATGGCGTTTGTCGCAGCAGAGCAGGACTTCCCTTTTGGCGTTGAGGTTTTAGTTCTGAAAGTGAAAGGTAAAATGTTTGCACTTATTAGTGAACGTGATGGAAGAGAAATTGTAAACCTAAAGTGTGCCCCTGAAGATGGAGAAGTTCTAGTCAGCCAGTTTGATGGTATTTCTCCGGGGTATCATATGAATAAACGCCATTGGGTAACGGTTGACCTCAATAGTGATGTTGAAGAGTCCCTTATCAAAGAGTTAAGTGAGCGATCCTACCAACTCGTAGTAAGCAAACTCAAAAAATCAGAAAGAGAAACGCTCTATGTAAGCGAGTGCCAGAAATAGAAATGCTGAGTGATTCACTCAGCATTTTTCGGCATATCCCAAATTCAATAAACGGGCTAAACGGGTTGTTTACTCTCTTCGATATGCTTAGCACCTTTCAGCATCGCTTGTATCAATTCGCCAGCATTAAATTTCTCTAACGCTTCATGAGCGCCCACTTGATGCGCTCTCTCAATACAAATCTCACTCGATAGCGACGTGTGCAAAATGCAGTAAGCGCTATCAAGATCTGGCGAGTTTTGTACTTCAAATGCAAGCTCGTAACCATCTAAACCCGGCATTTCAATATCACTAACTAAGAGATCTATTGCCTGAACGGTTGAAGACTGAGACTTCATTAACTCAAGTGCTTCCAGCCCGTTCTTACAGATTTGATAAGGGATATTGATTCTATCCAACGCATCTGCGAGTTGTTTTCTGGCAATTGAAGAGTCGTCCACAAGTAGGATGTTCAGAGCTTTTAAGCGCTCTCGTTCAATATCTGTAAGCATAGGGATATTGGCGGATTCATATTGCGGATATATTTTTGACAGTAATAATTCAACATCGAGCATCTGTACGATTTGCTCGTCGTGACGCGTGATACCCGTTACGAACACATCCTTACCTGTTGTTTCAGGTGGAGACTCAATGGAGCGCCAGTTACATTCAATGATCTTTTCAATTGAGCGCACCATAAAGGCAACAATCGTACGTAAACAGTCGGTCACAATGAGGTAGCTATCATTGTATTCTTCAGGTTGAATCGGTCGAAAACCAATGGCCGCAGCCATATCGATTACAGGGACTGTTAAGTCACGAATTGTCACCGTACCAACTACATGGTGATGTGAGTAAGGAATTTGAGTTGTAGGCATATAGGGAACAATTTCCCGAACCTTTAGTGTCCCTATAGCGAACAGTTGTTTCTGCGCATTCAGGGTGAACATAAGCATACCTTGGGATTGGTTTGCTTTACTGGGTGTTTTAGCCATAACGTGTCTCAAAGATGAATCTACTACTATTAATAGTAACGTATTTTCCTTATGGGGCAATGCCAACGGATGTGGAATTTGGCACCAGTGAAACGTTTATTGATCTAACAAGGTATGTGAGTTGGGTGAAGATCTCGATTGGTTGAGGTAGAATCGCAGCCAATGAGTAGTTAGACATTACAAGTAGAGCAAAAACATGGCGAGCACCGCAGCAGCACTTCACATTTTGGTGAAGCATAAAGAACAAGCAGAAGACATCATCAAGCAACTTAAAAAGGGCGCAAAGTTTCAAACCCTCGCTAAGAAATACTCAAATTGCCCATCAGGTAAAAAGGGTGGCGACTTGGGTGAGTTTCGTAAAGGTCAAATGGTGCCTCAATTCGATAAAGTCTGCTTTAGTGGCGAAACTCTAGTTCCTCACCTAGTTAAAACTAAGTTTGGCTGGCATGTGGTGAAAGTGCTTTATCGTACTTAAATAACATAGATATTATCTAGTATTAGCAAGAATATTTTTGTTGGCACTGCTGTTGATAAGATAGGTGATAAAGGGGGGCTTATATACATCTACATGCGTAATGTATTAAGTGTTATTAGTGATGATGTGTTATTAACATTTAGCATTTGTACATGATGATCAAATGAAATAACATCGCGCTCCTCTATCAAGTGAGGTAGGACATAGGTTGAGATTTTGCAAACTCTGGGGGAGTGTATGAATAAAAGTATAGATGTTTATTGTATTGGAAACATGGAGTTCAATACTAGTCAGCAGGTTACTTTTCAATCCGTAGAAAACTTAGTAGATCTTCCCAAGGTTCTTGGTGGCACACTTATTATCAACCTAGTACCTAGTAAGCAAGATACGACGCTACAGGATTTTCATCGTTTACTTAGCTTTTGGTCTTGGCGTGTCTATGTATTAAACCCAAGCCCTCTATCTGCAATCTTATCTGACGGCATTTTTGATCCTGAAAGGATGATTGAAGATTCAAGTAATCACTCCTTAAAGTTACAAACAATACGTTCTACAAGTGATATCGAACCGTTGATAGGATGGTTAGGCCTAGATTTCTCGAGGCGGCTTCTACCAAGTAAGATTGTAACTAGTCAAACTGTCTATTCGTATCCGCTTGTGGAACTCTATTACCCTGAACTGAGTTCTACATATCGATTTGTACTTTCTGAAGTAAAACGAGATATTCTAGAGATTGACAGTCTCGTAGATCGAATTCGTGTATGCCGAGATTGTAATAGCGCACATCTTAATTATATTGAATCATGTCCTTCATGCAAAAATATAGATATTTCAGAGAGGGTGTCTTTACATTGCTTTACTTGTGGTCACGTTGCCGAACAAAGTAAATTTAAGCGAAATAATAAAATAGAGTGCCCTAAGTGTTTAACACAACTACGCCACATTGGTGTTGATTATGATCGCCCGTTAGAGACCCATTCATGTAATGCTTGCGCACACACCTTTGCAGAAGCAGAAACATTATCAGTATGCTTTAGCTGTGGTTCTCAAAATGATATTTCTGAGCTCGTGGTTAGAAAAATCTACGCATTAAAGCTCGGTACTCAAGGCGAGTATATAATGCGACATGGCGCTCAGTCGGCAGCACCTGAATTGTCCTTACAAGGTAAGGTAGATGGTAACTATTTTTCTAACTTGCTGGATTGGGTAAACCGATTGGCTGTTCGACATCAAGAAGAGCATTTATTATTAGGGCTATATCTGCCTCGATTAACAGACTACGCATTAAAAAATGGTGAAGCAAAAATGTTCGCATTATTGGAACAAATTACGTATCGATTAAACGGTTTATTTAGAGATTCGGATATTTGCTGCCAATATAAAAGTGATGTGTTATTTGTTTTAATGCCAAAAACTAAGATGAAAAATATGCAGGTACTGAAAGATAAAATTGAACAGCTGTGTAGTCTAATTGAAGATGAAGAGTTTACCCTAAATGTAACAGCTTGGAGCATACCTGATATAGACATGAAAGGTGATGTATCGTTCTGGCTTGAAAATAGAGTCGGCGAAATCTATGCTGCCGAATAGTATTAGTTTACAACAATACTTTTGGGGCATGCTGAGTGAAAACGTAGAATTATGGTTACTACTCTTTCCCATGATGTTCTTAGTTGAGCTACCTTTATTTCTACTAGTATTAACGGGGATATTTCGTTGGGCATACTATGAAAATAAAGTTGAAGTAGTTGAGTATCCGTCAATTTCTTTTGTAATTACTTGTTATGGTGAAGGTGATGCGATCGAGATTACGATCGACACGCTAGTCGAACAAATCTATCCTGGGTCTATAGAAATTCTTGCTGTAGTAGATGGAGCCTCGCAAAATCAAGACACGTATCAGGCTGCAATTCGTGGAGAGCGACGTCATGCTGGAGTTAAAAATCGTACTGTTCGAGTCGTTCCTAAATGGCAAAGAGGTGGGAGAGTATCTACATTAAATGCAGGTTTAGATGCCGCCAAAGGTGAGTTTGTAATTAATGTAGATGGTGATACATCCTTCGACAATGATATGACGTTGCAAATGGTGAGCAAGTTTTCGGATGCGAATGTTATAGCGTCTGGTGGGGCTTTAAGAGTTCGAAATTGGAAAAAAAATTTAATTACTCGGATGCAGTCTTTAGAGTACATGCTATCTATGCAGGCGGGCAAAACTGGACTATCTAATTGGGGTGTACTAAATAATATTTCCGGTGCTTTCGGTGCATTTAGAAAAAATAGTTTGAAACAGGTTGGAGGCTGGGACACCCATACAGCAGAAGATTTAGATCTTACTATGAGGCTCAAACAATATAAGAAGCGCTATCCAAATACTAAATTGGCTTTTACACCAAGAGCAGTAGGGCATACTGATGTACCTGATACCATAAGTGGATTAGTATCTCAACGATTGAGGTGGGATGGAGATCTTCTCTTCCTTTTTTTACGAAAACATAATGAAGGTATAACTCCAAAGCTATTAGGTTGGGGGAATTTTGTTTTTACTTTAGTGTATGGGGTGTTACAAAATATTCTATTACCGATATTAGTAACATTATTTATGCTTTATATATCCTGGTCTTACCCTTCTGACTTTGTCATAGCATTACTTGTATTGCTTTATTCCATGTATTTATTTATTGGTGCGATATTTTATATTGTTTATCTAGGGTTAGTATCAGAAAGAGTAAAAGAGGACTTTCTGATGGCGAAATGGTTACCACTATATCCGCTCTACCAAATGTGTATGCGATTAATTACGGCTTTTTCAATGGTTAATGAGTTACTCAGAAGGAGCCATGAAGAATCAAGTATGGCTCCATGGTGGGTACTTAAAAAAGGTAAAAGGTTTTAATAATGAAAGTGAAGTTTCATTTAAAAAAAGAGAATAACCCTCAATCGAACGATGGCGTGAAAGTTGTATATGGTAAAGCTAAAAGAGGGGGGTATCGACTACGGTGGTATCTAATTTTAGCTCTGGTGGTTAGTCCAGTAATATTTTTGGCCTATTTATTTTTTCGGAATAATATTTTGACTATTTCTCCTGCTATTGTTACTTCAAACCCGGTAACAATAACCGCTAAGACCGCGGGTACCGTAGGGCCAACTCCAGTTAAAATAGGAGTCTTAGTTAATGAGAATCAAGCCGTTATTCAACTTAATAATCTAGAAATAGAAGAGCAGATTAGCTTTCTGGAATCGGAGCTTCTTAAACTTATTGAAGTGCCCATCGATATTGATAGTCTTCACTTGAATGGCATAACTGAAACCCGAAGAAGTCTAGATAAGATTTTACAGATACAACATCGGTATGAAGAATACCGAGAGAAAGGACAAGTCTCAGAAGTTGATTATACTAGTATAGTTGGAATAAGTAATTCGCTTAATAATCAGTTAAATAATCAGTTAATTGCTTATAATGAAGCCAAAAGAGATAGGAAAGAACGCAACCTTGCCGGGGCGGTTAGTCAATCTAGGCGTTTATTAATGCAGGACTTGGTGCTAAAAAGGACACTTGAGCGTGAACTGACCATAACATCGCCATATGATGGGCGCGTTGTAGACATTCACGTTGTCGAAGGACAACGAGTTCAAGAGGGTGATGAGCTAATTACAATATCTAGGAACACCGTTCCGCATATCGTTGCCTATTTAAACCCTAAATACCTTGATCTTGCGAAACAGGAAAAGAAGGTGAAGGTGAGATTTCCTGATGGAACCAGCTATGATGCAATGGTGTCGAAGTCTGTCGAAGTGGTGAGCAAACTACCCTCTCAGCTTGTGAGTCCATTTGAAGGTCAACCTGCATTTTTGAAAGTGAACTTAGATCTTATTACTGAACCTAGACAGGAGCACTGGGTAGAGGGTATGACAGTAGAGGTACGTTTTTAATAAAATAGAGATAATGACCTTTACGATGTAGTAGAAAATTCAACTCATTCTATCTGCTTTTATTATGGAACCGTATAGGTTGGCTATTTCAACTAGCATATTTGATTAGTGTAGGCGAAGGAGACATCTTCAACGGACGTCTCTTTACTTATCTAAATATCGATAAGTAACTGTTTAAAGGTTATGATCATACTGCGGGTGGATAACTAAGATAAAGCTATGGATGATCAACTTAAAAATCTAGACTTACGACTTTTGATGTTATTGAAGGTTTTGGTAAAAACCAAAAGCACCTCGAAGGCCGCAGAGCAATTAGGTATATCTCAATCTTCTGCGAGTAAAGGGCTAGAAAAGCTGAGAGCGGCATTTGGCGATCATCTGTTTATTCGTAAACCTTATGGAATCGAACCGTCTGAGATGGCGATTAAGCTTGCCGAAGCTATGGACGCTCTATTATTACCAGTTTCGAATGTCTTAAGAGACTACCAAAACTTTGATCCATTGGAATACACTGGCAACCTTTCTATCGTGGCTAATACATTCTTGTTGGAAGTCATTGGTGCAGAGATCATCCTCCATTTGAAAAGTATCTTTCCTAAAGCAACGTTTAATATAACAAGCTGGAATGAACACAGTATTGCGGAACTATTGGAAGGGAAGCACGACTACGGTATTCAACTTGAACAAGTTCCTTTACCACAGGATTTATACAGTCAAAAAATATATTCAGAAGGCAATTTAATTTTTGCCAGACAAGATCACCCTGTTCTAGATAGCTCAACGACATGGGAAGATATTGCGGAGCTGCCCTTGGTTATTTTAAGGCAACCAGTTCAAAGCATGGCGACACTGCCTTTACTTAAGACTTATCGAGAACTTGGGCATGATCCTGAAGTTCAGCTCATCTCTACTAGCCTTTCTGCCGCCAATGCTTTTTTGAAGACATCTGATGCGATTATGTACGCCACAGAAACACTTATTCGCTTAACGGATGGGCTCAGTTGTTACCCAGTACCGAATGATAGGATATCAATTGGTACAACGGTGTTAAAAGGCTGTCTGTTGCAAACTCGTAGAAATTATCCAATGCATAAGTACTTGCATGGCGAGATGAAAACGTTGTTTTCTAGGCTTTAAACACCACTTCTGTAGCTAAACTATATTGATAAGGCTGATGCTCATTGGCCTTAACTATTAATATATCTATTTTTTAAAACTCTCTTCCATAACCCTAAGCAGCTAATTTAACTCTATTTCAAGTAGCTAATAGCTCTATAAATACAGTACCTAGAAATTAATAGGTGTTTTGCCGCTCGCTGCAACCATGCTTTACCTGATATTCGTTATCCAACGGAATAGATTTTGAATATCTGATGATTTGAGAGCGTCCATTTTGTTTTGCGTAATAAAGGGCTTTATCCGCTTTTCTTAATAGATCATCTAATGAGTCGACTGAGTTAATACTGTCGGCAACTCCAGCACTAAAACTTACCGTAGTTAATGTCCCTGAAGGGGTAGTCAACGGTAGGGCTCTGACCGCGAGCAAAATGAATTCTAGTTCTTTTAGATGCGTAAGAGAATCGGCGCCATTGTGGATGATGCAGAACTCTTCTCCACCAAGGCGAGCAAAAAATTGCGAATCGGTTAAATGCTGGTTGATATGCGTTGCAAAAGCTTTTAACACATCATCACCAAAACAATGACCGTAGGTGTCGTTACAGCGTTTGAAATGGTCGATATCAATAATGCTAACCGCGCAGTCTAATTCTTTACTTGCTTGTTTCATCTCATCGAACTTAGCAAACAGCGACCGTCGATTAGGGATATTGGTGAGCTGATCAACGTGGGCGAGAACATGCATGTCATGGCTATACTTCTCAAGCATGTGTGATGAGCTACGAAGCAGCTGTTGCGACTTTTTCAGTTGAGTGATGTCTTGCCCATGTGTAACGATAAGGTTAGTGATTGAGCAATAATTGAAGGTGAATTCATAAATCATACGGCAACGAGCTTGTGCAATTTCAAGTGTAAACTGATGTGTGTTCTTTTCTCCTTCAACATATTGGCTAAGCATATTTTCAAGCTTACCAATCAAGACATTACCGGAAGGCGCTTGTTTACTGTTGCTGAGTTCAAATAGTTGACGGCTGCACTCGTTGAGAAACACCGAGCGTTTTGTTTTTGGGTCAAACAAAATGATGGGTGCAGGTATTGAGTTGAATAAACCAAACCTATCTTTCATGTTCAATACTCTCTCTAGCCGAGAATTAACGTTTTTTTCGTTGTTATAGTATCAAGTAGTTGCTTAATGTCGTGGCTTTCAACACCAAAGTTAGTGAGTACTTCTGTTAATATTGAGACTACTTCAGACCATGCGTCCTCGCTGATAGAAAACCGGCTATGAGCGTTTAATAGCTCTCTGTCATCATAGTTTTGTGGACCACCCATGATGGAGCTTATAAAATTGACTTGATGGTCAATCAACGCATTAAAGTTGGTGTTTTCGAAGTAGGGGCTTAGCGTTTCTGAAGCCAACACTTGATCAAAAAACACTTCCACGATTTGGTGTACTTGCCCAAAGCCGCCGTATTTTAGGTATAAAGAAGAACTCAATGTGTCATCTCCATGCTACTTGATGCGTAATATCCTTAGTTACTGTAACTATAGGATAACTTAATGAAATGGCGACTTTAGAGCATGTAATATGTCAAAAATTGAGTATTCCCTTCATTATTTCTAAGAGTTTTGGTATGAGCTTGAAATTATGCAATTGGTTTCTCTTATTGATACTTACCAATACTGAGGGTTGTGTTTATTCATATCGTTTGAGCAAAGTAGTTGTCCCTCCACTGTATGAAGGGACATAGTAGAAGCCATCAAGAACGTGTTAAATGTAGCTAGAGAGCTATAAGTAGCACGTTAGATAGATTGGTGTTGATTAAGCCACCATCTCATCACAAAACAGCTCTGCATGACTTATTCCATCAAGCGCACAACTTTCGTCAACGTCAGAGACATCACCACTTACACCCACAGCACCGAGTACCGTATTTTCCTCATCACGAATCAATAAACCGCCCGGTACAGGCACCATGTTTCCGTGAGCGAGAACATTCACAGCAGAGATAAACGCAGGACGTGTATCTGCATCTTGAGCGAGCTTTCTTGAAGAGCAACCGAGCGCTAAAGCTCCCCATGCTTTTGCAACCGCAATATCAGGTCGCATCATACTCGAGCCATCTTGGCGCTGGAGTGAAATAAGCTTTCCACCGCTATCAAGTACTGCAACGGTAAGTGGTGCACTATTGGTTTGTTGCCCTGCGTTTAGCGTGCCGTCAATAATGGTCAACGCTTGTTGAAGAGTTAAACTTCCCATGTTATCTCCTAAGTCTATGATCGCTATCGGTGCTTTTTGAGGAGTAAGAGTGCCTATAGATAAAGCTTATAGGCGACTAGCTCCTTTAAGAAGCGGATAGCTTGGTAAAGTTAGGAAGTTGGCAAACTGTTTTGCTGTTGAAAGATCGTAAAATAGATCGGCGGTTTCTTTAAATCGCCCAGCAGCATAACGAGCTTCTCCAACTTCTTGTGAAATTGTATCGAGCTCTTGATAGAGCCATTTATGCAAACGTTCTTTGTCAAAAGGTTGGCCATCATCCAGAGTGATGCCGTGGTGGATCCACTGCCAAATGTTTGCTCGTGAAATTTCAGCAGTAGCAGCGTCTTCCATTAATCCGTAGATTGGTACACAGCCTTTGCCTTGAATCCATGACTCGATGTAATACAGCGCAATACGTATGTTTTTACGAACGCCTTCCTCATCGCGTCTGCCGGTGCAAGGTTTAAGCAGCAGGTCTGCATCTATGGTGTGTGTTGGGCTACTAAAATCCAGTTGATTGGCTTTGCCATTCATGTGCTTGTTGAGGGTAGACATAGCAAGGTCAACAAGAGCAGGGTGAGCCACCCAAGTACCATCGTGACCATTGGTGACTTCGCGTTGTTTATCCTCAATCACCTTCGCGGTGACTGCCGCCATTTTTTGAGGATCTTTATTTGGAATAAAAGCTGACATTCCCCCCATAGCCAGTGCGCCACGAGCATGACATGTGCGTACCAATAACTGACTGTAAGCGTTCAAGAAATCTTGATTCATGCCAATGCCATGTCTGTCTGGCAAAATTCGGTCGGCATGATTTTTCAGTGTTTTGATGTAGCTGAAGATGTAATCCCAGCGGCCACAGTTCATCGCAACGATGTGGTCACGCATAGCGTAGAGAATTTCGTCCATCTGGAAAGCAGCAGGTAAGGTTTCAATTAATACTGTTGCTTTAATGGTTCCGCGTTCCACGCTGAAATAATCTTCAGTAAAACGGAAAACATCATCCCACCATTGCGCTTCTTCCATGCTTTCTAGTTTGGGAATGTAGTAGTAAACGCCCAATCCCTTCTCAGCACGGCTTTGATAGTTATGAAAAAAGTACAGCGCGAAGTCCATTAGACAACCCGCAATCGCCTCATCATTAAAGTTAATACCTTGTTCAGGTAGATGGATTCCACGAGGGCGTGCAATCAGTTGTGAATGTTCTGCATTAAGCTCGTATTGTTTGTTTTTTGCTTCATCTGAATAGCTGATCGTACCTAGGTTGGCATCGCGCAGGTTAACTTGACCATCAATCATGTTCTCCCATGTAGGCGCAGAGGCATCTTCAAAGCAGCACATAAAGACCTTTGCACCAGAGTTCATGGCATTTATAACCATTTTTCGATCAATAGGGCCGGTTATTTCTACTCGTCTATCGAGCAGTGGTGCTGGAATTTGGGCAACACGCCACTGTTTATCTTCACGTATTTGGCGTGTGTCTTGTCTAAAATCGGGTAGAGCGCCTTTGTCATATTCTGCTTGGGCAACATCTCTTGCAGTTAATAGGCTGTTTCTACGATCTTGGAAGGTCTCTACTAGTTTATGTAGAAAGGTAATAGCAGGCTTAGACAGGATCGATTTGTACTCTGGGTTACAATTATCACCTAATATTTCTAGCTTCGACTCCGAAAGCTTTGGTGTAGAAAAATCAGTGCGATCCGCTGTGTCATTTGAATTCATTGTTCGTCTCCTTAAACAATACCGATTGAATTTGTATACAAAATCAAATTTACATGTCTACTTATATTGTAATTCTAGTAAACAATCAAAGTAATTTTAACAAAGTATTATCATTAATATTCGAGTGAAATTAATTTAACGTAAAGATAGTTTATATAAAGCTAAGTGGGTTAGGGGCCTTGAGGTTAGTAACCACTTAGGAATGCGTGTGGTTGTTATTTTGATGTTAAATTTGTTCTTGCCAAATTCTGAGAAAAGCTCATAGTGTACAAAGTCGTTTTAAATTGTATACAATCCGAAAGGGAGATTCACATGGCTAGAATGAAAGCAATAGAAGCTGCAGTTGAGGTAATGAAACTAGAAGGTGTTGATATCGCCTTTGGTGTTCCAGGTGCAGCTATTAACCCAATGTATGCCGCAATGAAAAAGCTGGAAGGTATTGATCATGTGCTGGCACGCCATGTTGAAGGTGCTTCCCATATGGCGGAAGGGTATACACGTACCAATCAAGACAACATCGGTGTATGTATAGGTACATCAGGCCCAGCGGGAACAGATATGATCACGGGGCTTTATTCTGCATCAGCGGATTCGATTCCAATTTTATGTATTACAGGCCAAGCACCACGCGCAAGACTGCATAAAGAAGATTTCCAAGCAGTAGACATTGAAACTATTGCTAAGCCAGTAACCAAATGGGCAACAACCGTACTAGAGCCAGCTCAAGTACCGCGTGCTTTCCAAAAAGCGTTCCATATTATGCGCTCAGGCCGACCTGGACCGGTTCTACTTGATCTACCCATTGATGTTCAGTTAGCTGAGATTGAATTTGATATCGAAACCTATCAACCTCTAGAAGCTTACAAACCTAAAGCGACAAGAGAGCAAGCTGAAAAAGCAATGTCGATGATGTGTGATTCTGAGAATCCTCTTATTGTCTCTGGTGGTGGTGTTATTAATGCTGGGGCATCTGAGTTGCTTCAGCAGTTCGCTGAAATTACCGGTGTTCCTGTTGTTCCAACATTAATGGGTTGGGGAACGATTCCTGATGACCATGAGCTGATGGCGGGTATGGTAGGGCTTCAAACTGCGCACCGTTACGGTAACGAAACCATGCTTCAATCAGATTTCGTATTTGGTATTGGTAACCGTTTTGCAAACCGTCATACGGGTTCATTGGATGTTTACACCAAAGATCGTACGTTCGTTCACGTTGATATCGAACCGACGCAAATTGGCCGCGTATTCTGTCCGGATCTAGGTATCGTATCTGATGCGAAATCGGCACTTGAGCAGCTAGTAGAAGTAGCGAAAGAGTGGCGTGACAAAGGTATTCTGCCGAATCGTAGCCAGTGGGTGAACGAGTGTCAGCAGCGTAAAGCAACCATGCTGCGTAAAACGCACTATACCGAAATTCCTGTTAAACCAATGCGTGTTTACGAAGAGATGAACAAAGCATTTGATCGCGAAACTTGTTACGTAAGTACGATTGGTTTGTCGCAAATTGCTGCAGCGCAAATGCTTCACGTTTATAAGCCGCGCCACTGGATCAACTGTGGTCAAGCTGGCCCTCTAGGTTGGACTATTCCTGCTGCGCTAGGTGTACGTGCCGCAGATCCAAGCCGTCCTATAGTTGCTATCTCTGGTGATTACGATTTCCAATTCATGATCGAAGAGTTAGCGGTTGGTGCTCAATTTAACCTTCCATACATCCACGTTGTCGTGAACAACTCGTACCTTGGCCTGATTCGTCAAGCACAGCGACAGTTTGATATCGATTACTGTGTTCAGTTAGCTTTTGAAAACCAAAACGCACCAGAGCTTGAAGGTTACGGCGTAGACCACGTAGCGGTTGTTGAGGGCCTAGGTTGTAAAGCGATTCGAGTTCGAGATCCTGACCTATTGCCACAAGCTTTTGAAGATGCAAAATCGCTAATGAACAAGCATAAAGTGCCAGTTGTCGTTGAAGTAATTCTAGAGCGCGTTACGAACATTGCGATGGGTGTTGAGATTAACGCCATCAATGAATTCGAATCTCTAGCTGAAACACTTGAAGATGCGCCAACAGCGTTACGTAATAACTTAAGCCAATAGATTCAGTAAATAGCTTATGTAAATAACGTAAGCAAACAGCTTAGAGAGTTACAAATAACACGAGCTTAAGAACCAATACTATTTCATGTAATGCACGCTATTAGTAAGGACTGTCGCACATAAGGCTCCACCAACGTTATCAACAGCGGTGTTATGTGTGATGGACTTTACACGATTTGGCTTACATGAAAATTAAGGAGAACATCATGCCAAAATTTGCCGCCAACTTATCGATGCTTTTTAACGAAGTTGATTTTCTAGATCGCTTCAAAGCAGCCTCAGATGCGGGTTTTCAAGGGGTAGAATATCTATTTCCTTATGACTTTAGCGCACAGGAAATTAAACAAAACCTGGACACATACAAGCTGGAACAGGTTCTGTTCAATTTGCCTGCTGGCGATTGGAATGCTGGAGACAGAGGTATTGCAGTTGACCCTAGCCGTGTTGCCGAGTTCCAATCAGGTGTAGCAAAAGCGATTGAATACGCGAAAGTACTCGGTTGTACGCAAATCAACTGTTTAGCGGGTATCGCACCAAAAGGTGTGACTGAGGCAGACGCCTATTCAGTGCTCGTGATTAACCTAAGATACGCGGCTGAAGCACTAAAAGCTCAAGGTATCTCTATGGTTATCGAGGCGATTAACACTCGCGATATACCTGGCTTCTTTATTAATAACACAGAGCAAGCAAAGGGTATTATCAAAGAAGTTGGCAGCGATAACTTGTCACTTCAGTATGACATTTACCACATGCAGATTATGGAAGGCGACCTTGCGCCAACCATGAGTAATAACATCGCTCATATTGGCCACGTTCAGCTGGCTGATAACCCAGGACGTAATGAGCCGGGAACAGGCGAAATCAACTATCCATTCGTACTTGCTCACCTAGACAGCCTTGGTTATACCGGTTGGGTTGGGTGTGAGTACAAACCAAAGACAACAACGACAGACGGCTTAGATTGGCTTAATCAATATCGTTAATTGAATCGTGATAACTGAACAATCGAGTTAAAGCAGAATATTCAATAATGAGTTATGGAGAACAAAGTATGAAAATAGCATTTATCGGAACAGGAATCATGGGTAAGCCAATGGCTGAAAATCTGCAAAAAGCAGGTCATCAGTTGGTATTTACTGACCACTTTAACCCAGCACCACAAGATCTTGTAACAGCTGGCGCTATCGTGACTCATTCACCAAAAGAAGCAACGCAGGTTGCTGACGTTATTATCTTGATGGTGCCAAATACACCGCAAGTGGAAGACGTTCTATTTGGTGATAACGGTGTTGAGCAAGGCTTAGGTGACAACGCGGAAACGAAGCTTGTAATTGATATGAGTTCAATCTCACCAATGGCAACGCAAGCTATTGCTAAACGCGTTAAAGAGAGTGGCGCTCAATATCTAGATGCTCCTGTTTCAGGTGGTGAAGTTGGTGCAGTAGGCGGTACGCTAAGCATCATGGTTGGTGGCGATCAAACTGCATTTGACGTGGCAAAGCCTCTGTTTGAAGTGATGGGTAAAAACATCACACTAGTGGGCGACAATGGCGCAGGTCAAACAACGAAAGTAGCAAACCAAATCATTGTTGCACTGAATATTGAAGCGGTTTCAGAAGCCTTAGTCTTTGCTTCTAAAGCAGGCGCAGATCCAGCACGTGTTCGCCAAGCTCTATTGGGTGGCTTTGCTAGCTCGAAAATTCTAGAAGTGCACGGTGAACGAATGATTGAAGGGACGTTTGATCCAGGCTTCAAAATCGCACTTCACCAGAAAGACCTTAACTTGGCGTTAAGCGGTGCAGAAGAGCTGAAAGTAGCCCTTCCTAATACAGCAAACGCACAAGAGTTGTTTGGTGAGTGCGCGGCATTAGGTGGTGAAAACTGGGACCACTCAGCACTGATCAAAGCAATTGAAAATCGTTCAGACCATTCGATTCGTAAGTAACTTTACGCTGAGAATTGAATGAGCAAAGAAGGCTAGTATTTACGCTGTTTGGGTCGTTATGTTTAGATTATTTCCACTAAATTATACCGACTCAAATAGAAGCAGCGTAAGTACCCTATAGAGTGATTACTTGGGCAGGCGATCACTCGGATTTTTCCTCGCAAATCGCGTAGTTTCGTCTCCTTTTATGCGCGTTCCCGTCCCTTGAAGACAAAGCGAATAGGCGCTTCACCTATTCATTCTTAGCAGGCGCTTTTGATTCAAGGTCGGGATTTTTTCTTTCCCGCTTTATCCCATAAATAGTTTTAACTCTTTATATCTATTGGACTTATCGAACAAATTAATTACTATGACAAAGAAGACCCTATGGATAGGTAAACGCATGTCTCGGATTAGAGAGAAAAACCAACAGCTTATTATTGAAGTTGCCAGTGAACAGTTCGCCATAAATGGTTACGCTGCCACAAAAATGGTCGATATTGCCAAAGCTGCCAACATTCCGAAACCCAATGTATTCTATTATTTTAGTAGCAAGGACAAGCTCTACTATGCGGTACTGGAAATGGTTACTCAGCCGTTACTGGAAGCCTCCCGTCCTATTGAGCATCTCGACAACCCCGTCGAAGCGTTAACTCAATACATTCAAACCAAACTACGTATCTCTCGTGATTACCCTTATGCCTCAAAAGTATTTGCTAATGAAGTTATGTCGGGGGCAAAAGTATTGCCTAGTGAAGTGGGTGAAGAGCTATTCAAACAGTCTCAAATGATTCTAGATAAGTTCAAAGCATGGTCTGACCAAGGCTTAATGGATGTAGTCCCACCACATCATTTAATGTTCACTATATGGGCAGCAACTCAAACCTACGCTGACTTTAGTTGGCAGATCTGTAATGTGATGGAAAAAGATACCCTAGATAATGAAGATTATGCTGACGCAGCAGAGTTCTTAACACAACTTGTGATCAAAGGATGCGGCGTAAAAAGCGCAACTGAATAGTTCTAATTTGTCATGCTTGTTTGTACATAACTATCATTAGGTTCGTTTAATTTCCTCTTTGAGCCATTGATACAAGGACTCAAAACGCTGGCCCTCAGCGAAACTTGGCTTACACACTAGCCAATATCCTGATTGGATTGCGACAGGTGGGCCAACCTTTTTCAAAAATCCGGACTGAATATCCTGTTCAATGAGTAGGGTACGCCCCAAAGCAATGCCAATACCGTTAATCGCGGCTTGCAGCATTAAATCGGCGCGGTCGAACTGATGTGTAGGTAGCTTCGATACATCACCATCATAGCTAGTTCCTTCAAAGTAACTTTTCCAGTCGAATTGAGTACGATCTTTTTCTCCAAGACGATCACCCAATAGCGTTGTATCGCTGCCAATAAATAATGATTCAACGTCTTCTTCAAAGGTGCTCATCAACGCAGGGCTAACGACAGGCTGTAACGAACAGCGGCTCAGACGTGTAGAGTGCAACCCTGGATATGGGCCTGTTCCAAACCTAATGGCAACATCTATAGGCTCATGATCAAAATTCACAGGTTCGTCACTCACATTGAGCGAAATATTAATGTCATGTGATTGTGCATGACTCAGTATCGGTATCATCCACTTCATTGCCAGTGATGAAGAGAGCGAGAGTTTTATTTGTGCAGTCGATTGTAACTCACTGAGCTTATCAAGTGCCTTTGGCCATATCGATTGGGACTTTTTAGCTGCATGGCATAATACTAAGCCAGCCTCGGTTGGCACGAGTTTCCTTGTTGTGCGTTCAAAGAGCGTAACGCCTAGAGCTTGCTCGAGAGATCGAACTCGATGACTCACTGCCGATTGCTGAATATTGAGTGTATCAGCGGCTTTGGTAAAACTAAGTTCTTCCCCAATAGCGGCCAGCATCGGTGCAGCTTGGCTCAGGCGAATGAGTAACTTCTCTTGATTGTCATTCATGAATTTAACTCATGTTTATATGAGTATTTATAGTAGTCGAACCTATCTATTATTCCTAACAACAAGATGAAACTTTGATAGGGAAATAGCATGAATACTGAACAACGTCATATAAAAGCGCACATCGTGAATGGTTTCGTAACTAACGGGCAAGGTGGTAATCCCGCGGGTGTGGTTCTCAATGCTGATGATTATTCTGAAGCGGATATGTTGAACATTGCACAGCGTATTGGATTGTCTGAAACGGCTTTTGTTTCTAAATCGCAGACTGAGGCATTTAAATTAGACTTCTTCACACCCAATCGCCGAATTGCCCATTGTGGGCATGCGACTATAGCGACTTTCTCTTATTTGGCTGAAAGTGGCACGATCAAAGAAGGCGACTCAAGCAAAGAAACAGTGGACGGTCCGCGGAAGATACTCATTAAAAATGGCGCGGCTTATATGGAGCAGTTAGCCCCAAGGTACTCTCAAGAAGATGATTGGAAATCGAAGGGCGTTACCACCGACGATGTCCTTGCATCATTAAATATCTCAGAACAAAGCTTGGCTCCTAGCGCACCGATTACATTAGTGAATACCGGAAACAGTTTCATTATTATCGGCGTACGAAGCGGTGAGGATCTAAGAAATATAGCGCCGAATTTTGAACAGATCGCTGAGATTAGTGAGAAGTTGGATTTGATTGGCTATTACGTATTTACAGTTGATGAAACGGTGACGGATAAAGACGCAACGACACGTATGTTTGCACCTCGATTCGCTATAGAGGAAGAGTCAGCTACAGGTATGGCCGCGGGACCATTGGCGAGTTATTTACGAGATTATCTTGGTGTGAGAAAAACCACGCTTCTTATAGAACAAGGCGCTTATATGCAGCCTGCTTCGACGAGTTTAATCACGGTCGACCTTGAAGTCGAAAAGGGGAAAATTGCAGGACTAATGGCGGGTGGGTATGGTCAGGTAATGCGTGATTTGGATATCTATATTTAGTTGTGTAATGAATGTATGGGTAAATAAGAGTTCATAGAGAAGAAGTCTACATTTTAGACTTCTTCTCTAATCATTTAAACCATGCGCTAGTTAACTGCTGCTTCTAAAGATCTGTGCTCCTCAATGTGAGGTACTTCAGCGTGCGTACTGAGATCAAGTTGGTAGGCATCATAAGTGCAGTCTCCAATGGCGTGTCTTGGGCAGACATGAACATTGGCTCTACCGATCAATTCTGTATGGCAGTTTGGGCAGTACTTTTCCATTGTAACCTCCAGATTAGCTAATGATTGTCCCAGCCAAAATTGGCGTGGAATTTAAACTCTAGTCAACAAGTTTACTATCTGTATGAACAAACAATGCTAACTTACATCTATTAACCTTTGCTTACACTTTTATGAATTGTGGCTCATATTGGATGATGTTGTATTGCGAACGTTTCTAATCCGCGTAAAGTGGAAGTTAAATGGTGTTTTCGTCAATGTTTACAACACAGTAAACGTTCGAAGCCCTAGTTACCTTTTCTTTGGAGATACGATTGAACCTTTCTCATATTAAAGCCGTTATTTTTGATCTTGATGGTACGCTGGTGGACTCGAAACTCGATTTTCATCAATTAAGACAACAGCTTGGTTTTCCTCATGGGGAACCAATTCTTGAATATATTGATAAAATGGAGAGTGAAAAGGAAAGAATCTCGGCGAATAAAACGGTTTTTGATTTTGAAATGAAAGCAGCTAAAACTGCAACCCTAATGCCCGGAGCGTTAAAGCTTATCAACGCGTTACACCAAGATGGCTATCCAACCGCTATTCTGACCCGAAACATAAGGCCTGCAAGCCAAATGATGCTCAGCAACTTAGCCTTACCGATTGATTTGATGCTCACGCGAGAAGATTGTCCGCCTAAACCAAGCCCTGAAGGATTATTCATTCTTGCTAACACATTGAAGCTAGATGTCAGCGAGCTGGTTTATGTGGGGGATTATAAGTTTGATTTAGAAGCTGCTCGAAATGCCAATATGCTCGCGTGTCTTTTTGATAGATACGGCGACAGTGAGTTTAAAAACCAAGCAGATATAGTGATTAATAATTTTGAACAACTCTTGGGCATGCTAAGAACTGATGCATAATTGATAGGACGTTACTCATTCCACTGAGGTAATAGAGTAGAGGTCTTGCCTTTTCCATTGCAGCCAGTAAGCTACTGGCACTTTCAAATATCCACTTACTAGGCTCAGTATGTTTATCTTTATTCGTCTTTTTAAACTAGCGATCATTTGTGCGCTGTTTTTCACTGTTTTTGATCTTATTGAATCAGGGGAAATTACTTGGGTTGGCCGCTTAATGAGTAGCGTTAATCTGTAAGCCTTTCGAACTCTTTTCTAATCACTCACGACAACACGATTTCTACCTGCGCTTTTTGCGTCATAGAGCGCTTTATCTGCACGCTCAATAGCTGACTCCCAATGCTCGTCAGCTTTTAATGCGCTAACTCCGAAGCTGGCGGTACAAAACTCTCGATTACTCGGCAGCATCGACGTTCTTTGGATTACGCCTTTCAATTTTTCAGCAACAATTTCTGCGTGGTGTCTGGTCGTTTCAGGTAACAAAACTAAAAACTCTTCCCCACCATAGCGGAAACAGAAATCATTACTGCGAGTTTCTACTCGTAAGATTCGGCCAATATCACGTAATACCTTGTCGCCCGTTTGATGCCCATAGACGTCGTTAATATTCTTAAATTTATCGATATCGATGAGAAGTATTGATAGCGAGTGGTCGAATCGTTGGGCTCTAGCGGCTTCTTTTGGGACGAGTTCTTCCAGTGCTCTTCGATTGTAGAGTTTCGTTAACTCATCTTTGAGTGATGAATCATATATCGTTGCCACCAAGCGTCCTGTCAGCATCCACGTAATAGAGAGCCCGATAAAGATAATCAACGTAATGATTGTGACAAACGTAAGTTGCTGCACTGCATTCGCCGCCATGAAGTCTTCAATTCGTTCGTCGAAAGGCAGCCGAATAATTCGAAATAATGAATAGAGTGCATAGATCACTAGGCCCGTAGAGAGTAAATGCTTAGCGGGTACTATGTCATCCACGGTTCCTTTATGGTTGGCATAAAAAGCAAGAATGCTTATTAGCCCCGTGTGCGTTGCCATTATAGCGATGCGCGCGTCGGTAGAGGTGGAAAAATAGGTGAAGTAGGTTAATCCAATCACCACGGCAGGTAAGGAGTAATATCCCCAGTTTGCTATGGCGATAGGGTAGCCTCTAATCCGACACACACCATGTAGAATCAGAGTGTAACTTACTGATATGAGGGAGTTCGCGAGTATTTTAGATACCCATAGTGTCGTGTTATTACCAAAGCTTAAAAGAAGAAAGCCGATACCGAGCAAGAAGAGTGCAAAAGCAATGATGCTAACACCGTGGATGCTCGGCTGAAGCCTTTGAATGAGCGCAAGGCTAATGCCGTATGTGAAAGAAAGTAACACGCAGACGATAGATAAAGTGGGAATATCTAGTTCGATCAACATACAGCCTCTCATCTGTGATTATATCGTTCAGTGTAGGTCATATCTGAGCAATGGTAATCAGGTCAGTGCTTATTGATGAGCATTGGTGTAAACAAAGGAAGGGCAATGATTAGTCGAGTCACCAAGCGTGATATCGCTGTTGGTGACCCGATGGTAACCTGATTTATATAGATTGTTTTCTTTCTAAACGACTGCGACCATTTTCTGTAATAGCCTAATCATCTCAGTTTGCTCAGCTTTATCTAACGAGCTAAGCATATCTTTGTTCACAGCAAGAGGAATCGGCAACAACACTTCTTTTAAAGCGTGTCCTTGCTCGGTTAAATAAATACGAAAAGATCGTCGACTATTAGGATCATCACGCCTTTCAACTAGCCCAAGTTTTTCGAGTTTATCGAGCGTTCGGGTCGTGGTGGAGTTCTCGACCTTAGATTTTGCTGAAATATCCCGTTGAGTCACGCCTTCTTCTTCCCAGAGGCACATCATGGTTGGCCAAAGGGCGAGGGTTAAGCCGTGTTTTTTTAGCTCTATTTCAAATTTCTTAGCGGCTTGTCCTGCGATGACATTGATCATCCACCCAAAGCTTGTTTGCCTACTAAACTGTTCTGTCATTTCGTTATGCCATTGATGGTGCAATTATTGTCATGGTAACTAATCCTGCAATAACTAGCATTAAAAAAGCGCGTCGGTGAGAGACAAACTTCACTGCCATAGGGCCTGATTTAGTTGCTTGGCTTCCAGTCAACATCGCCTTTAATAAAGGTTTTCTTTTGAACTTATAGACAATAATAGCTGCTACATGGAGAACAACGACGAGCGGTAAAATGTTAGCTAGCAATAAATGCGTTGACTCTAGCCAGTCGAATACGCCATCAGTTAGCCAAATATCTGAATTGGGTAAACTATCTAAAAAACCTGAAAGTGCTAAACCAGAAATACATTGAAGGAGCAGTAAAGAAATGAGCCCGATAACCATAAGAGCTCCGAGCGGGTTATGCCCGATATTGGTTTGAGGCTGACCTTTTAAGTATCGAATGATCTTAATAGGTGACACAACAAATTGAGTGAAACGATTGGTATCACTTCCCCAGAATCCGAGCAGTACTCGCCAGATTATTAAACTCAAAAGCGCTAACCCCAATAGAGTATGTGGGCCATTCCCTGAGAAACCAGAAATGAGTAATCCACAAAAAATTGCGGCTTGTAACCAGTGATAGACCCGTGTCGCTAAATCCCAAACTTTCATGTTTTTTCCTCGGTATAAATTACGTTTTCATTTAATTTACACTGCAATAGTTGCAATCGCAACAGTTGCGGTGTAAATTATCGTTCAAAGGTCAACTAGGAACCTGAAAAGAGGACATACCATGAAGAAAACAGTTGTTACTACAAAGACGATGATGCATGTACTACTAGCAGTAGTGCTAGTGATTCCAATTGTTGCGTTAGCGAGCGGTTTTGAGAAACAAATTGATGATAGGCAAAATGCGTTCTCTCAAATTGAACGTGAATTAAAGTCTGCAAAAAATGTTATTGATGGAAGCAACACTGATTGGTTCGAGCTGAATGAACGCAGTCAGGCGTTACAAAGTTATGGAGATACCTTACACGCCTCATTTTCAGTCGGTAGCCAAAACGGAAGTAAGGCCAAACAAGAAGTATGGGATAACCCAAAGAAGTTTAATTCGTTACTGAGTCAGATGACGTCGAGTTTCGAAGCGTTAGAGAGAGCAAGTGAGAGTAAAGACGTAGCAAAGGCAAACTCAGCGCTTAAAAGTGCTAATGGTACGTGTCGAAGTTGTCACCGAGCTTACCGTGCTCGCTGGTAGAACATGATTGTTTAAAGTGTACGTCTATATAAGTACTTCCATAAATGCCTGTCTATAACTGAGTATTGCCATTTTTACTCTCAAGCTTAATTAGGATTATAACGATGAAACCTACAATTACAGTCATACACCGAATCGCAGCCATGCTTGCGTTTTTAATGATATTTTCATTTTTCACGAGCACAGTAGTGGTTGAATTATTCGGTGATCATCAGGACGTTTATCAAGTCAAAACGGTCATATCTTATGCGATATGGTTGCTTATACCGATGATGGCGATCACGGGGTTCACCGGAGCAAAAATGGGCGGAAAAAGTTCGTATCCGCCTATTCTAGCAAAGAAAAAGCGAATGCCTTTTATCGCGATAAATGGGTTATTGATTCTCACCCCATGCGCTTTTTACTTACAGTACCTAGCTGAACAGTCTCAATTTAATGATATCTTTTATGTTGTTCAAGGATTGGAACTGATGGCTGGAATGATCAATCTCACCTTGATGTCGCTCAATATTCGAGATGGCTTAGCGATGAGCAAACGAAGAAAGAGCTCATCTAATCGAACAATTAAAAGCTAAAATCCTTGTTGATTTTAACGAACTTCTAGACCGAGATTATATTGGGCTAAGCAGCGTGTGACGTAACTGATCTTTAGAAATGCCGCGATGATAATCGTACTGAGATGCGCGGCAATTTGTACCGGCAAAGAGAACTGGTTAGCCAATGGGTACGCAATAATAATACTGGTAATCATGGCAATCACTGTGAAAGCTAAAATGATATTGGATACTGAAAGAAGTGTTTGAAATCGTTGAGTAGTGTTCGACATAGTAATCACCTAAATAGTAATAGTTACCATTATCTATAGCGAAAACCATGCCAATACATAAAACTCATATAAATCAATTGAATGGAAAATTCATTGATTTAAATCATGTAATTATGACATAGTATAAATTAAGTCATAATGACTCTAGTGTGTTTTTTGTTACCAGCTTCTAAAACCACAGGTATCAATGTGGAATCGAACGCCAGAATAGAGCCCTAATCCAACTTCATATTTTTGCCCATTTTTAGCATGGATAGCTTTGAGTTTTTTATGTAAATCAGGGCGAGAAATATCAGAGGAAGGCACAAGGTCTAAAGCGCAAAAGTCTAAGTGCTTACTACGCAGCGCTCCTCCAGCTTGTTGATTATAAATGTCGGTTCTTTCTCCCGATACAGGGATCACGACACCAATTTCAGGTTCAATATAGGTTTGAATGAAGATGAGCGTACGAATCATGTTAGGGAGGTGTTTCGAGTTTGGCAGCGTGAACAGGGTCGTATTACTCATCACCCAATCCGTCCCTTGTAATAAGATTAAATGCAGAGGCATAGTTGGTTTTATCCCTGCGTCTCTTAACTGCTTTCCTATTTTTAATACCTTGTCTTCGGCATGGTTCAGCAGTGTCCAACCCCGAAAGGCGACCCGCGTGGGAAGCTTGTAACCATGAACATCAACAATCAAATCGTCGTAGTTGATTTCAGTTTCTTCAGTGTAGAGCTTTTGCAGATCATCAGAATGAGGCTGGGAGGTCATCAGGAGCAAGGAAATAAACAGGTGAGAGTACATGGCGTCGCTCCAATGTTTGAGGTCTATTGAGTATAGACGCTCGTTTATTTCTTATTGATTGATGTGATTTTAAGGCGAGTTTCAAAAGACTTAGGCATGCTCCACTTAGAGGGGAGCATAGTTTTTGATTATCGACAGCCCGTTGGAAGTGGCTAAGGAAAGGTCGCTTGATTTCGACCGTTTTGTTTTGACTGATACAAGAATGTGTCGGCCTCAACAAACGGGGAGGAGTCATGGCGAAGCGAAGCAATACGGTTGGGTTTACTAACGCCAACGGAGATCGTAATGGTCAATTCTCCTGCTTTGGTTAAGTAAGGATTTTCACCTATCTGTTGCAGAAGTAAGTTGATGCGAGGTTGGATATCTTTACTCTCTTTGAGTAACCACAAGAACTCTTCGCCGCCCCACCGAATGAGTAGCTCATCATCATTGATGCATTGCTTAAGCCTTATCGCGGTTTGGATTAACACCTCATCACCCACATCGTGCCCATGGGTATCATTAATACTTTTAAACCAATCTAAATCGATGAGAACTACGCGATATTGAGCGTCTTTGTCTAGCCTTGAACCTGACTCCAGCTCTTTTTGATAGTATCTACGATTATTCACATTTGTTAGTGGATCTTGATAGGAAAGCTGCTGAAGCTCGGTGTTTTTACTCCTAACGATCAGGGTTTTACGAACGACAAGAACGAGTAGAAGCAGAGCAACGGTCCCCCAAATAGACAGTATTCTAAAATGCAGTTTTTCTTTACCAAGTTGTAAGGCATTTAATTTGTTTTGTACGCTGAGCAAATCACGCTCTTGCTGAACTTCTTGGGTATCAAAAGCAAATTCTAGAGCGTATATTTCATTAATGAATTGCTCACGCTCTTTATCATTATATTCTTTATAAATGCGTAGAGCCTCCGTTGAATTCCCTTGAAGCTCATATATTTCAGCTTTGGCTTTATAGGAGTTTATCAACCACCGGTCATGCTCAATTTCCTTGAATATGGCGATTGCGCTGTTTAACTGATCCATAGCCTGAGCGTAACTCTCTAAACCGATAAAGCTTTTGGCTGTGATAAATCGGCATATTCCGAGTTGTTTTGGGTAATCCTTGGCAGTTGGATAGGATTGACAATCCATAGATATATTATTCGCTTCTTCATATCGGTTTTCGAGCAACAGCAACCGAGCTTCAACTTTAAGCTTTAGGATTTGGTAGTAGTCACTCAAATCAGAATCAAAGTACTTTAGTGCTGCTTCGTAGGTATTTCTAGCGGCGGTGGCATCTAGTAGTTTGTTGTAGATAAATGACTGATTGAACAGTACTACTAACAGCCGTTCTTTAGGGGCATTGTCACTGGATTCGAACGTGGTATAAGCCTGTTTTAAGTAATCTAGCGCCTTTTCCCATTGCTCTAAATGAACGTAAAGTAGACCAAGATTATTGTAAAATCGTCCGTTGTATTCGTTTTTTGGGTACTTCTTTCCTAGTTCTAAGCCTTTGTGAAAGTACAGTTGTGAGGCTTTGAGTTGGTTTGAAGCATTATAGAGAGCGCCGGCTGTATTATAGGCTCTCAATAATAAAAATTCCGCGCGGTTACGTTCAGCCATCTCAATAGCCTTTTTAATATTTTCTATTCCGGTATTGATTTCACCACTCTTTACTGTTTTTTCAGCTTGCTCTATGAGTAATTGGGCTTGAAGCCATTCCACATCCTTCGCCTTTGCCAATAGAGTCAGTTGTTGATTTAGATCTAATGCTAAAGATGCAGCGCTTTGCTTGTTTGCAATATCACGCTTTAAAAGCAAGCTGACAATGTTCTCTAGTGTACTCCATGTCTCATTTGACCGAGTTTCTAATGCTTTTAAATCTTGATGGGCTTCCATTGGATCGTGATGGATGAGTTTACCAATGCGAATAAGTTCGTTACCAACGGTGCTATCAGCCAACTGTTCATTTGGGCTTAACATTATGGTGGCTTTTTGAGAAGGTAAGTGATTGGTACTGAATAAAAAAACTTCAATTGTAATGATTGCAAGCATTGTGAACAGTGACGCTACAATGATCAATCCAACTCTTTTAAGAAGCGTATCTTTGCTAATCAATTTCAATTCTCAATTACTATGAATGTAGCCACTGCTGCTTAAAGTGGCATTGGCCTAAGTATAGCGTGAAATGTTTAGTAGTAGACTATTACATAACTACTTATTATTGAATTACTTGGGGCTAATGCGATTGTATTATAATATTTGGCCATCAAACATAGGTGTCAATGGAATCTACTTAGCCTATGAACATATATGAGAAGTGATTATGAAATATTTGTCGAGTGTTGAAATTGAACCAACAACTAAAGCGACCGCTTCGGTAATTTGGTTGCATGGTTTAGGGGCTGATGGTCATAATTTTGAGCCAATAGTAGGGGAGCTGAATCTTCCTGAAAGCTTAGCGGTTCGCTTTGTATTCCCTCATTCCCCTTCTATACCAGTCACGGTCAATGGCGGTATGGTCATGCCCGCGTGGTACGACATTTTGGATATGAGCATTGAACGAAAGGTAGATTTGCCTCAGTTAAATGATTCAGCCATTGCTGTACAAGCGCTAATCGACCGTGAAATAGAGCGTGGAGTTGAACCTAACCGTATTATTCTCGCAGGCTTTTCTCAGGGTGGCGCTGTCGCGTATCAAGCTGCATTGACTTATGAAAAACCATTAGCGGGTTTATTGGCGATGTCGACCTATTTCGCCACCAAGGACACCATCGAAATACATGACAGTAATAAGAACATTAACATTAGCATACAGCACGGTAGCTTAGATCCTGTTGTTGCGCCTTTACTGGGTGACCAAGCGCTAAAAGCATTGGAAGATAAAGGATTTCAACCAAGTTATAAGCAGTACCCTATGCAACATTGCGTGTGTGAAGAGCAAATAGCCGATATCTCGGAGTGGTTACAAGAGCGCTTAATGTAATAAAAAGCGCGACTCATAGGTCGCGCTTAAAGTTTCTAGTGATTAATGAAAATTACTTGGTCTCTAATTTAGCTTACTTGCTCCCGAATACTTAACGCCAGATAACATCGCCATTTCTCTGTCCCATGTTGCTAGATCTTTCGGGTTAAATTTACCGAGGTCATCATGACCACATGCTCGTGACATAACTTGCATCAACTCAGTTGACGCCTCAAAGAAGTTCTTCAGTTGCTTTGATGCTTTGTCTACGTTAAGTCGTTGGCGTAAATCCGCTTTTTGTGTCGCAATTCCAGCGGGGCAGTTATTGGTGTTACACATACGTGCCGCCACGCAGCCAATGGATTGCATTGCGCTGTTTGAAATCGCTACGCCGTCGGCGCCTAATGCCATCGCTTTTACGAAATCCATTGGAACACGTAGGCCTCCAGTGACGATTAATGTGACTCGTCCGCTCGCGCCTTGCTGATCCAAATAGCGTCTGGCTCTGGCTAAAGCAGGAATCGTAGGCACGCTGATATGATCGCGGAACATCTCTGGTGCTGCGCCTGTACCGCCGCCACGCCCATCTAGAATGATGTAGTCAGCCGTTGCATCTAGCGCAAACTGAATATCTTCTTCGATATGGTTGGCACTGAGTTTAAAGCCGATGGGAATGCCACCTGTGACTTCACGAACTCTGTTCGCAAAGGCTTTGAAGTCTTCTACGGTATTTAAGTTGGAAAACGTAGGAGGGGAAATCGCGGGCTCACCCTCAGGGATGCCACGAACTTGAGAGATCTTTCCGATATTTTTATTACCAGGGAGGTGACCACCCGTTCCGGTTTTCGCGCCTTGCCCACCTTTAAAGTGGAATGCTTGTACGTTTTTGAGTTTCGACTCGTCATAACCAAAGCCTGCACTGGCGTATTCATAGAAGTAGCGAGAATTCTCAGCTTGTTCTTCGGTGAGCATACCTCCCTCACCAGAACAGATACCTGTGCCAGCAAGCTCTGCGCCTCTCGACATCGATATTTTTGCTTCTTCCGACAGTGCGCCAAAGCTCATGTCAGAAACAAACAGTGGGATGTTAAGTGTGAGTGGTTTTTTAGCGTCAGGTCCAATGACGAGTTCAGTAGCAACAGGAACATCTTCCATCAATGGCTTAGTTGCCATTTGTGCAACCATGACTTGTAGGTCATCCCAGTGGGGTAGGAGGTGTCTAGGCACTCCCATGGATGTCATAGGACCATGATGCCCAACTTTAGCAAGACCATCTCGCGCCAACTGGTGAATAAACTCGACCGTAGGCTCTTCTAATGTTGCCGTTGCTGTAGGGGAAGCATCCACTGATTGAATTTGAACACCAGGGCCTTCTTTCCCAACTTGATCGGTCGTAAATTGTTTATGGGAACCGTCGCAAAAAGGTGTGTTCGCCGAGTGCTTACACTTACAAAGGTAAGCGTCGCCACTCTCTTCAGCGACAAAGCTTTTTGACTTCATGCCTGTTCCTGCGTGTGAGCCGTCGCAGTAAGGTTGATTTTTGGAACGTCCACAGGCACAAAAATAGTAGGTTTGATCTTTCACCAGTTCGACTTTAATTGGTTTGTTGTCCGCGATTATTGGATTGCTCATGCTGTTTCCCTCTCCATGGGGTTTTTATCATTATGATTTGATCTTTCTTTTACTAGTAAGCTATTCGTTAAGAACTAGTCATTTAGAAGTAAGCATAGGAAACACAACGAGAATTAGCGTAGATTTATTTGCGACATCAACGCTAATTCTAGGTGTAACGCCTACTTAAGTTTCATTTCTCTCCATTCCCTGTCAGTAATCGCCTGTAAGTCACTTGTCTAATAGATCAGCGCGGTTATGAGGCGTTGTGAAGTCTAGTTCAGGGCCTTTTGGAATCACAAGCGTTGGGTTTATGGTCTCGTGGCTGCCGTAGTAGTGCGCTTTGATATAAGGAATATTAACGGTTTCAGCAACGCCCTCAACTTGATAGAGGTCGCGCAGATAGCCCCAGATATTCGGGTAGTCGACAATGCGCTTTAGGTTACATTTGAAATGGCCAACGTAAACTGCATCGAATCGAACCAAGGTAGTAAATAAGCGCCAATCCGCTTCCGTTATGGTGTTACCCATTAAATAACGCTTGGTCGATAAGCGTTCCTCAAGCGTATCAAGAGCGTTAAATACGTCGACAACAGCTTCATCATAAGCAGTTTGAGTGGTTGCAAATCCTGCTCGGTAAACACCGTTATTGATATTTGGGTAAATGAACGCATTAAGCTCGTCAATTTCAGCTTGAAGCGCTTGTGGGTAGAAATCGAGAGGTGTCGTGGTCGTCTCAATATCATCAAACGCTTCATTAAACATACGGATAATTTCCGCAGACTCGTTGCTCACAATCGTTTCGGTTTTCTTATCCCAAAGAATGGGCACCGTGACTCGACCAGTGTAATCAGGATCTGCTTTGGTATAGATCTGGTGAGCAAATTTTGCATCCATAATTGGATCTGGGATCACACCGTCTCCCGCCTCAAAATGCCAACCGTTTTCACCCATATAGGCGTTAACGACCGACATTGAGATGATATCTTCTAACCCTTTTAGCGAGCGATAGATAATGGTTCGATGAGCCCAAGGGCAGGCTAGTGATACATATAGGTGGTAGCGATTCGCTTCTGCTTTAAAACCATTATTACCGGTTGGCCCAGCGCTGCCATCCTTTGTTACCCAACTACGAAAGCTCGACTCTTTGCGTTTGAATTTTCCGCCGGTTGATTTAGTGTCATACCAATCTGTATGCCATTCGCCATTAACTAATAATCCCATCATATTCTCCTTTTCAAATCGTGGTAGTGCTAAGTAATTAGTGGAAAGCAACGAGTGTTAAGCAAATTTTCCGCTGCTGTAGTCTTGAAATGCTTGCATCAATTCTTGTCTGGTATTCATCACAAATGGGCCGCCTCTTACCACAGGCTCGTTCAGTGGTTTCCCCGCTAAAAGCAGGAACTGTGCATCGCTGCTTGCTGTGATTGAAAGTTGCTCTTCGCCTTTGCTAAGAATACCGATGTACTTCTCTTCAACAGATTGGCCATCAATATAAATGCTACCTTCGATAACGTAGACAAAGGCGTTGTGTCCTGCCGGAATATCTTGAACAAATGTTCTGTTATGAGGCATCGACACATGCATGTAAGTCGGTGACGTGTAGGCATTATCAACGGGTCCCGTTGTCCCTTGATTAGTCGTTCCTGAAATAACACGAATCGATGTACCATCTTCGCGCTCTTCGAGTGGCGTACGTTCCGGTGGAAACTCTTGGTAGCCCGGCTCAACCATCTTGGAGTCTTGAGGAAGGTTTACCCACAATTGATAGCCCTTGAGTAGTCCATGTTCTTGCTCTGGCATTTCAGAGTGCAGGATCCCTTTTCCAGCTGTCATCCACTGTACGCCCCCGGGTTCAATCACACCTTCATTGCCAGTGCTGTCTTTGTGGCGCATCTTACCGTTTAGCAAATAAGTGACCGTTTCAAAGCCTCGGTGCGGGTGAGTTGGAAAACCGCCTACGTAATCAGACGCTTGATCACTTTCAAAACAATCGAGCAATAAAAATGGGTCGAGCATATCGAGTTCGTTAGTCCCGATGATGCGAGTCAACTTCACGCCGTCACCATCAGAGGTATTCACGCCTTTGTAGACTCGGCTGAGCGTACGGTATTGAGTTTTCGTTTTTGTCATGTCCATCGGTTAATCCTCGTTGTCTCTCTGATTCATCTGTTTCTTCAATAAACCTGTTTTTCAATAAACTAATACTAGTTGTTGATAAAAACGCATTAAACAGCAAGAATGAGAAATGATTGTTCTCATTTCGAGATTAATGGGCAAGGTTAGGAGAGTGCTGGTATGGGGCAGCTAGAGAGTATTCACATATTCATCAAGGTTGTTGAAACGGGCAGTATTACTAAAGCTTCTGAGCAGCTAGGTTTAGCAAAGTCAGCCATCAGCAAAAGGCTCAGTGAGTTAGAGCAGCAATTGGGCGTGAAGCTGATAAACCGTACCACACGTAAATCGAGTATTACTGAAGCGGGCCAGATCTACTTTCAAAAAAGTAAATTGATCTATGAAGAGCTTGATGAATTGAACTGTGAGATCTCCTCAGTACAAAAGAACTTAATTGGGACGTTAAAAATCGCCGTACCACTCTCTTTTGGTATTGAGCATTTAGTCCCTGCTCTTGATGAGTTCTCAAAGTTGCATAGTGAGCTAAAATTGGATGTCGACTTTTCAGACCGAAGGGTAGATTTGGTTCAAGATGGTTTTGACCTCGCGCTTAGAATCGGTCATTTGGCAGATTCCACACTCAAAGCGAAAGCCATCACGCCTATCCGACACATATTATGTGCAAGCCCCGCTTATCTTAATGAGTTTGGCATTCCAAAATCGCCAGACGATCTTAAAAACCATAAGTTTCTTAGGTACAGCCAAATGTCATTATCAGGGTTGCAGCTTATGGATGAAAACAAACAGAAGTTCATGGCGCAGATTGATGTGGTTCATAGTGCTAACAATGGTGAGTTTCTTAAAAGTATGGCGACATCAGGGCACGGCATTACCCACTTACCAACATTTATTATTTGGAAAGAGTTGAAAAGTGGTGCGTTAAAACAGATCCTAACGGCATACACGCCGGAGCCACAAAACGCTTATATTGTTTACCCAGAGACGCGTTACTTACCTCAAAAAAGCCGTGCGCTGATTGATTTTTTAGCTGACTACTTTGGTGATGTACCATATTGGGATGACGAGTAATCAAGGTTATTGATGTAAAGAAGTGGGCTCGGAAGTTGGGCCCTATTGGCGATACTTCTGACAAACAGAGCGAGAAATCTAAGTGATAAGATACATTCAACGACGCCGTATTAAAAAGGTAATAAAGTTACTTTCTGCGCGCTTGGTTAAGAGTTATGGGAGTAGAGAATACTTTTCTATTGGTCAGGTCAAGACCTCCACCAGTGAGCTAAATAAACGTCAACAGCAAATCGCCTTGGCGTTGTACGCCAATCCACAAGATTTGGATCAAGAGGACAACTTGGCACTTCACTCACTGCGCAGTGACGTATCGAACGATTTTTTTGGTGGATGTGATTACACAGGCCAAGACGTTCTCAATTTACTGGGTTCAGGCGGTTGGAAAGGCGGCCGGATGAACGATGATATGTCACACCGATTTGGTATGGGGAGTCGGTATTAAGTTGCGTACTACTGTTTCTGGGAACTAGAAAAAAACGCCCCTATATTGGGGCGCTTTTCGTTTGTTGATACTTCCTGTATCCATAGACAAGTCCAATCTGCAGCACCTTTACGGAAAGCCAGATCATCGATATCTCCAGTTGTGTATCACTGTCGAGTTTAGCACAGTGATGCTTTGAAAGCTGACTGTTCTTTACGCAACTTTACGGCCTGACACTGTTTATTTACTTAGCAGCATCTACAGTATGATGAGGATTCATTGTAGGGAAATTCAAATGACTATCGATCATCGCATGACACCCATTAAATTGGCTTTAACACTAGCCTCAACAGTGGGCGCACTTCTATCTGCAAGCAGCTTTGCTTCGACGTTAACGACCCCAATTGTTGATACCAACCAAACCCAGTGCTTTAGCAATAAAAACAGCAGCAGTTGCTCTAGTAATGTCGGTCAGGATGCGCAGTACCAAGGCAATCTGCCAAACTATACAAATAATGGTAATGGAACAGTCAGCGATAACGTCACCCGTCTAATGTGGACACAATCAACAGACTTGGATAATAACGGTAAAATCACCGTAGATGACAAGTTAGGGTATGAAGACGCGTTAGAGTATGTGAAGTCAATTCGAACAGGTGGCTATAATGATTGGCGTTTACCTACTATTAAAGAACTCCATTCATTGGTGCTGTTTGACGGACAAGACCCAAGTGGTTTAAAGCCGTCGGGAGAGGTGAGTTTAGTGCCGTTTATTGATGCTCGATATTTCGTGATTAATGCGGGAGATACCGATTCTGGGGAGCGATTAATCGACAGTCAGTTTGTCTCTAGCACCAAGTATGTCTCTACCACGATGAACAAAGATGAAACCGTGTTTGGGGTGAATTTTATTGATGGGCGAATTAAGGGTTATGGTATTGAGCACCCACGAGGCGGTAAGAAAACTTTCTACGTATTAGCGGTTCGTGGTAATACCGATTATGGCGTTAATCAGTTTTCAGATAACCGTAATGGAACGATTATGGATTCGGCAACAACCTTAGTGTGGCAACAGTCAGACAGCCAAAATCAGATGGATTTCCCCAAAGCACTCTCTTATTGCGAAAGCCTTTCCATCGCAGGTCGTGATGACTGGCGTCTGCCGAATGTAAAAGAGCTACAGTCCATCGTCGATTATTCACGGTCTCCCGCAACCACAGACTCTCCCTCCATTGACCCTATCTTTTCGAGTACTTCAATTAAGAGTGAAGGGAATCAAAATGATTACGCGAATTATTGGAGCAGCACGACGCATATCAACCTTCGAAATGGCGCTAATGCTTCCTATGTTTCATTTGGCCGTTCAATGGGGTATATGAATGGAAAGTGGATGGATGTACACGGCGCAGGGGCGCAACGAAGCGATCCTAAAGTAGGCGATGCAGGCGACTATCCTACAGGGCATGGCCCGCAAGGGGATTCGATTCGAATTGATAATATGGTGCGTTGCGTCACCGGAGGTTCGGTTCAATTTGTTGAGCAGCCTGATCTTATTCCGCGCCCTGCCATGACGTTCAAAAATAGTGCATCTAGTTCCGCAAGTTCAAGTGGGTCACAAGGGGTTTCAAATAAACAACCAATGAGACAGGGTAGCGGAAAATCAGGTAATGGGCATTTTGAAAAAATGGACCGAAATGGTGATGGGAAGCTTTCCAAAAATGAAGTGAAAGGCCCGTTAGCGAATGACTTTAAACGACTTGATAACAATAGTGATGGATACATATCTAAAGATGAAATGCCTAAGCGGTGACTCGTGAGCGTATTTGATCTATGAATACCGTAATAACTTCTATACTAAATAAGCAAATTATCAATAGGAGTTAAAAATGTCGGTTTATTATTCGGTAGTGGAAGTGACCCCAACCAGTGAAGACTGGATCCCAAGTTATATTGAAGAGGTGACCAAGTTAGTTGCTAAGCATGGTGGTAAGTATCTTGCGAGGACGGGCAACCATAAACAGATGGAAGGCGACCGTGAAAGCCCTGCACTCTGTGTCATTTTGGAGTGGCCATCAAAAGAAGCGGCTGAACGTTTTATGGAAGATCCCGCTTACGGACCTCACTTTAAAGCGCGAACAGAAGGTGCAGTCAATCAGCATGTGTTCATCGAAGGTAAGGACGATTTTGCTTGAAAACAGTGTTACCTAGAGCATTCAGATGCCCTGTCTATTTTGATGGGGCGTTTTTATTTTTAGTGATTGAGTAATTAAAATTGTGACTGCTAGCAGTTGTCAATTGCTTCGAGTTACGGTTACAATCTGTTCAACCCATCTCTAGGAGTCTACGCCCATATGAATAACTAATACCTGTCATCCACTTTTTTACATTATTTTTTGGATCCACAGGGTTAGTAGGCGTAGCTTTATCGCTCGTATCGAGCCGTATTTTTTGCTCATACCGAGCGCGATTTCCAGCACAGCACTACATTATTTAGAACGCATTCGATGACGTTTATTCGTTAATTATGGCTGCGTTCTATCTAGGTTTTTGTCTAGATTATTTCTAGGTCAATACCGTAATCTCGCTACGTCTAACGCCCCTGTTTAACAGGAGGCTTTTTATGCCACAAGTACACATACAATCAACAATACAAACCACACAGATAGCGATACAAGCTAATAATCTAAGCTACCAATTCGATAATGGAGAAACTCTGTTTGAGGGTATTTGCTGCACATTAACTCATCGCCGAATTGGTTTAATTGGTCGAAATGGAGTCGGTAAATCTATTCTGGCGTCGTTGCTCATTAAAGAGCGAGAACCCTCTTCGGGAAACGTTACGTTACACACGCAAGTTGCAAGCTATAGCCAATTACCGTCGTCGCTTCTTAATGGTGAGATAACGATAGCTCAGTACTTAAACCTTGATGTTGTGTTTACGGCCATTGAGCGAATAGAGCAAGGAGAGTGTGATGCTGACCTATTTACAATCGTTGGAGAGCAATGGTTAGCCAAACAAGATCTAGAACAACAATTAGTGGAACTCGGTTTGCCAAAAGATGTTCATTTTCCTTGCCAATTGCTCAGCGGAGGCCAATTGGCACGGCTCCGTTTATGGCAGCTGTTTCGATCAGATGTTGGTTTGCTCGTGTTGGACGAGCCGTCTAATCACCTAGACGACGAAGGTCGATCTTGGTTGATCAAGAAAATAAATCAATTTTTAGGGCATGTCTTACTGATCAGCCATGATAGACAGTTATTAAGACAAATGGAGCGAATTTGGGAGCTGTCGACGTTAGGGCTTACACAGTTCGGTGGCAGTTTTGATTTTTACGTCGAACAAAAGCAGCAAGAATTGTTCGCAGTTGAAAGGCAGATAAATAGCGTCGCTAAGCAGCAAAAATGTTTGGAAGTGGAGGCGCAGAAAAACAGGGAGAAGTTCGAGCAAAGAGCAGCCAAAGGAAATAAGGAGAGAGCAAAGGGGGGAACACCTAAAGTTGTTCTCAATCAACGCCGCAGTAAAGCGACGGCCAAGGTGTCAAATCGAATAAAAAATGAGAACGGTCGGCGCGGATTGCTACAAGAGAAAGCGAATGGATTGCTAGCGAGACAAGAGCAATTGAAAGATCAAAAAATGTACCTATCGGACGGTACGCAACGATCGAAAAACTTACTATCAATTGTTAATGGACAGCTCCCGTTTGGTAACCAAGGCTCGATAAATCTGCAAATTAACAGTTCGATGAAAATGCACCTTCAAGGTGGAAATGGGATCGGTAAATCGACACTGCTTAAAGCCATGCTAGGTAATGTGGAACGTGTTGGTGGCCAGTGGAACATCAATACGCCGATGGTTTATTTAGACCAGCACTTTGGCTTAATGAAAGGGGATAGCTCGGCATTGGATAATGTTTGCCACTATTGTCAGGGCATGCAGCAAAGTGACGCGAGAACCTTACTGGCGGGAATTGGTTTTCGTCGTGATGATGTGCATCGGTTGGTGAGCCAACTCAGTGGTGGAGAGAAAATGAAACTCGCCATGTTGGTGGTGACCCATCAAATTGATCAACCGTTGCTTTTATTGGATGAGCCGGATAATCATTTAGATTTAGACTCAAAAATCACACTATCGAGTGCACTTCAGCAGTATCAGGGCGCATTCGTGATAGTCAGTCATGACGACGAATTTGTACAAGAGTGCGGGGTGAATCGTACTTATTTATTAGAAAAAATATGATGATTAGCTAAACAGGAAAACTATAAAAAAGCGGCTTCATGTTCGAAGCCGCTTATTGATTTACATGTGATCCTTATGGGGAGCTAATACTGGTTTCGCCACCAAAGTCATAACCAGATTTACTGATGTTCGTGACAGTCAAAGTGATGCCTTCACCTGCTGGGATTGAACTTGAGGTAAATGATACGACTCCTCTTTTATTGGTTCTTCCTGATGCAGTTTGAGAACTGTTGCTTCCCCAATCCCAACGAACGCTAACATTGGCTCTGCGAATAGTATCGCCATTACCGTTATGGTCTTTAACAGTGGCTGTAACAGTATAGGTAGTGCCAGAACCTCCACCATCATCGCCCCCTCCTGATCCACCGCCGCCTTTACCTTTTCCGCCTCTTGCTTTAGAGACTGTAATGTTTTGGGTAATGGTCAGGTTAGCTTTCATGTCATTGAGTGTCGGGTCGGAGTCGACGGTGACATTAACACTATCATTACCCGTAGCGCCGAAATCATCTGTGACGGTGAGTGTCGCAGTGTGGTTACCTGTAGAGCTGTATGTATGGCTTGGGTTCGCTTGTGTAGAGCTATTACCATCGCCGAAGTCCCAGCTATAGCTCACGATAGTACCGTCACTGTCTGTTGAGCCAGTGTTTGAGAATTGCACAGAGGTTCCTAGGATGACAGAATTAGAATCGACGGATGCTTGAGCCGTAGGCGCTGTGTTGGTTACGTTGATGATTACGGAGTCTTCACTGCTATTACCATTGCTATCCGTAACGGTGAGTGTCGCTGTGTAGCTACCCGGTATTGTATAGGTATGTGAAGAATCGAGCCCTGTATCGACATTGCCATCACCGAAGTCCCATTCATAAGAGCTGATAGTTGTGTTTGGTTCGTTCGCGGAAGAACCGCTACCGTTAAATTCAACAAAGAGTGGGTAATTACCAGAGATGGGTGTCGCGCTTATGTCCGCTGTTGGTTTGAGTACTCCACCAGCATCAGGATAGGTACCACTAAGTGTGTAATTCCCTAAGCTACCGTAATCGGTATAGCCTGAAGGGGATGAACTCATTGGAGAGCCTACACCCACACCTTCGACGGAGAGGTAGTAATCATTAAGCGCAACTGGATAATTAACGATGGTGGCAGAGAGTGAAGGGCTTGGGTTGAAGCTAGCAAGCATGCCACCACTGCTATCATATAGAATCGCCATAATATCTAAGTTAGGGCTTTCAACATGAGGCTCTATGGTGATACTGAGATCGCCTGAACCTGATTCAATACGATAGAAATCTACATCGTTGGTACCTGAAATAATACTGGATACAGCATCAAGCGTTACGTTAGAGCCATCACTGCTCCCTGTAAGTAGTTCAGCACTAGGAAGGCCATTATTGTCATCAACCAGTAATTTGGCTCCAAAGCTATCAATGACACTAAGATCGTCCTCACTATTATTCGCACCGTAGTAGTCTCCTTTGCTCCACTGCACAAGTGGTTGGTCGTAACCTACGCCCATTATTGGAGCCCAACCAAGCGAGTTGCCGGTACCGTTGTGACCCCAGTAGTAGTTTGTTCCCGGGCCGCCATCATGAGATAGACCTAAATTATGCCCAGCTTCATGAGAGGTTGCCTCAGCGATATTTTTTGCAGAATTTGATAGGTTGTCATAAAACACAAACGCTGGTTTATACCAACCTGCGGAGTAAAAGCCAGGGTAATAATCAAATACGCCCACGTAAGCAAATCCACCACAATTACACGCATTAGGGCCTGCGGTGAAATCCTCTGTGATCATTACTCGGGTCCCATAGATACTATCACCCGAGTTGTCTCGCATGATGGCGTCAACGCCGGGGTCTTGTGTCGTTACATCTACATCAAAGGGTGCGTAATCTTCCGCGACCATCTGCCATACTTTTTGAATAGCGCTATGCTCGCTGCTACTAAATGTATTTGGAGAGCCATCTAAATCAAATGGAGTTGCGTTGAAGTTACCGTAACTGTTATTCCATGCCGTGTTGATAATATTACTATCACCTGTGAAATCGAGGTATATCACACGACTTGATCCGGGGCGGCTATGCAACAGAAAAGTTTGCGAATCAGGAAAGGCACCTTCTGATATTTCAGATTCACCTTCGGGTTCTGGTGCTAGCTGTGGGCTTGGCTCAATAATGAGCATGCGACCAGTTTGATCAATCCATATCGATGGGTCATCGCGAATCATTTTGACAAATTCAGCCACAGTTTTACCATACCACGCAGCGACTTCTGGAAGCTTATTCCCCAGCGCAACAATAGCAACTTGTCCTTGCGCCCGCTCTGGTAGTTCTATATTAGGGAAGGGAGGGCGGTTTTCTTGCGCTGCTTGGGTAACATTAGTCGTAAACAAAGCCAACAGTACGATCATCGCAAAGTGAATGAATACCTTATAGGCATATTGAGGGTGTGATAAATAACTTGTCATAACAACGTCCTAGTAAATACTGCATGTAGTAAGGAGTAAGCCAACGTTATTTTTATATTTAGTTATCCATTAATTTTAGTCGATCAGAGCAGTTTGTGCGGATTAATTAACGGTTCTATCAATAATGATTGGTGTTGCTATTAATTGATGTGAATATGAGATTAACTTGACCTGTCTACTGCTCTATAGTTTAAAGTGCTAATAGTAGAACGAGCATCAATAGTCATATAGAAATCAGCACCACCAATACGATATAAGGTTAAACATGAATAGCGACATCAGCCCCACTCTTCCTCAACTGGGTTGGAGACCATTCTTTCAACAACAACTTAGCTTAGAAGACCTTGAAAACTTGCAAGTTGGGCGCGTGTTAGAGCAGCATCGTAGCCAATTAGTAGTCATGAGCGAGCAAGGACAAGTTAGTTTATCGTTGACTCCAAATAGCGAACGAGCGTGTGTCGGGGATTGGGTCTTATTTGATGAGTCACATCGTTTGCAGCGTCTACTAGATCGTCAATCTCTGTTTCAGCGTAAAGCGCCGGGTTCTAAAGTGGATACGCAGTTGATCGCAGCCAATATCGATAGCGTATTTATAGTCTGTTCGCTGAATGATGATTTTAACCTAAGTCGAATTGAGCGCTACCTTGCAATAGCAAAAGAAGCAGACGTTGAGCCAGTGATTATTTTGACCAAAGCTGACTTGTGTGATGAAACCGATGAAAGGCGTCAACAAGTTCAAGCACTTGATCCGTTCTTAATGGTGCATGCTATCAATACCTTAGATGCTAGCCATCTTGATGAATTAAGTCATTATTGCAAAGTGGGCAAAACCATTGCCTTTTTGGGCTCATCTGGTGTCGGTAAATCAACGCTAGTCAACGGGTTGATGGGATCTGAGGTGATGGATACGGGTGCAATCAGAGAGGATGACAGTAAAGGGCGTCATACCACCACATATCGGGCGATTAAGTGGCTACCTCAAGGTGGGTTGTTAATGGACACTCCGGGAATGCGAGAATTGCAATTAAGTGATTGCGAGCAAGGTGTCAGTGATACCTTTGGAGAAATTACCGAACTTGCCGAGCAATGTAGATTTGGCGATTGCAGCCATGGTTCAGAGCCTGGATGCGCTATTCAAGCTGCATTAACCCAAGGCACACTGGAAGAGAGACGTTTTGTCAGCTATCAGAAGTTAATGCGAGAGCAGGCGTTCAACAGCGCCACATTGGCAGAAAAAAGAGCCAAAGATAAAGCGTTTGGTAAGATGGTGAACAACGTACAAAGTGAAGCAAGATATAGGAAAAAAGGGCGTTAGCTGGCGCATATACCAAAGCTTATGTGAGCACTTAATTTAGTTTCTCTACGTATTCGTTGGCTAATGATAGAGAGGCTTTAATTTAAAGATACTCAGCGTTTGACAAAATCCTTGTCTAGACTTTTAGTTAATATTATAAAAGTAAATAGTGGCTAGGCTTATGAATGTACGTTTTAACAAACGTAATATGTTCGTGTACGCCGTTGTAGGGATATGTTTAATTCCCATTATTCTCAATGTATTTGGTTTAGGTTTTGAATCTGATTATTTGGTTTTAACACCAGATATGTTTTCAGATGGGTCAATCAAAGTTGACTTGTTATTTAAGGTATTGACGGGAGCGTTACATCACGCTTTGTTAGAGTGGACGGCGGTGAACATTGCGTTCATTGCGGCACTTTCCTCATTTCTACATTATTCGATTCGTAAAGACATCACTGTACCTATTATTGGCATGGCAATTTTTTCAGCCGGCATGGTTGATGCCTTTCATACCTTAGCGGCTTTGCGTTTGATTGAAGCTAACGCACCCAATTCCGATTTCATTCCTTTTACTTGGGCGTTATCAAGAATATTCAATGCGTCAATAATGATTGTCGGTGCAAGTATCAGTATCTGGATTTCGAGTCGTCGATTACGAGTAAGTAAAGACGATCCTGCCTTTTCTCATGACCCGCGACAGCTGTATGTTCTACTTGGTATTAGTTTATTGTTTGTAGGCTTATCTTATTCGGTTGTGCATGTCGCTGCGGTCAGTACTACCCTGCCACAAACCATGTATCAAGATGCGTTAATTACACGACCATTTGATGTGTTGCCTTTAGCTCTATTTTTATTTGGAGGGACACTTTTTTGGGTATGGTATAAACAAGATCGTACGATAATTAAGTTTGCCTTATTGGTCAGTATCATCCCTGAAGTTGTAACTCAGGCTCACATGGCTTTTGGTTCAACAGCTCTGTTTGATAACGACTTTAATATTGCCCATGCGTTAAAAATACTGGCGTATAGTACGGTGCTATGCGGCTTAGTGTTTGACTTATCGTTAAATAATACGCTTGCCAAATCGAGTGAAAAACGTGTTCACTGGAAAGAGGAAGAGAAAGCTTGGAAACAGATTCAAACAGAAACGCTAAATGTGGGAAGCGCGAATCGACCACTGGCAATTAAGCTTCCGATTGCCGCTTTCATTTTAGCACTCTCAGTTGCGATCGTTGTGAGTGTAAGTTTCTACCTAGAAAGTGAACGACTAATATTGAATCAAGAAGCCGAGGAGCTACATTCTGAATCGACGATTTTAAAACCAACCATTACTCAGATTTATAAACAATCAGTCAGTGATTTAATATTTTTGAGCCGAACGCCCCCCATTCAAGGGATTATATTCTCTGAATCAAACCAAGATTCGGTTAACTACGCGTTATGGCGAGAGCGGTTAGAGCAGATATTTGAACAAATGATGCGAAGTAAATCGTCCTATTCTAAGTTGCAGTATGTAGGCGTTGCTAACGATGCAACTGAAATAGTGGCAAGTGTTAGGACCGATTACGGTATCAATACCGTTCCTGCTTCCAGATTGGCTAAGACCGCAGGTGACACGCTAGTTACTCAAACATTGTTGCTTTCAAAGGGGCAAACGTTCCATTCAGCTTTTGAACGAGACCAAGGCAGTTATGGCGTGGAATTACGCATCTCAACGCCGATATTTGATGAGAGTACGGGAGATGTTTATGGTTTAGTCGAAATGAACATCAACTTGTCGCTGTTTTTAGAAGACTTTGTTGAAGATAATTTAGATAACTTTAATGTGTATTTGGCAGACAACAAAGGACAATTGTTGATTGAGCCGAGCCATGACCACGAAGTGAGGAAGGACCATAACTTATTCGATATATTTCCGAATTTAGATAAGGCGCTCATTAAGCGTGAACAAATGGGATTCTTCTATGAAGAAGACGTAGAGACAGAACAAAGCATTTCATCCTACTTTTCCAAAATCAAATTAACCGATATTAGAAGTTCTGATTTTTTCTACATGGTATTGCAGCGTCGAAATAATTTAACGTCGGTCCAATTGGAAGATTTTCGAAACCGAAGTTTAATACTCGGAGTTTCTCTTTCTTTGATTGCGCTTGCCTTTGCAGTCGTTGCGTCTAGACGGGCGCTAAAACCGTTATTGACCCTTACAACCGCAGTTCAAGAATATGAGAGCACGGGACGAATTGTAGAGGTTCCCATTGATGCAAACGATGAAATAGGCGTTTTGTCACGAAGCTTTAGTAACGCGTTGAAAAGAACCAATGACGCTTTAGCGTCAGAGCAAGAATCATCGAAAGAGGCGCATGATAACCTCATAAAATTGCAAGGTATTTTAGATTCCGTTGCCGATGCCATTATCACGGCTGATGAGTTTGGCTGCATTCAGTCCTTCAACCCTGCAGCGGAAAGAACGTTTGGTTATACTGCCGAGGAGGCGATTGGTCAGAATCTTAAAATGCTTATGCCCAATGAAACCGCGAAAAACCATGATGATTATCTGAAAAATAGAAACCGATTAAAAGAAACGTCCATTCTGGTTAATGGTGCTGAGCTAGTTGCTGTACGAAAAGGAGGAGAAACTTTCCCCATTTATTTATCGGTTACGGAAGTTCAATTAGAAGAGAGCGTGCTATTTACAGGTATTGTTCGGGATATTACGGCAGAAAAAGACGCTGAAAATTTGTTGATCATTGAGAAAGAGAAAGCCGAAGTTGCAGCGACGCAAAAGTCTGAATTCTTGGCTTGTATGAGCCACGAGATTCGAACACCAATGAACGGTGTACTGGGTATGTTAGGGCTTCTTCTCGACACCAAATTAGACAAAGGGCAACAGCATCAAGCCCAAGTAGCACAATCCAGTGCGGAATCACTGCTTACCATCATTAACGATATTCTTGATTTTTCCAAGGTAGAAGCAGGCAAGCTAGAGCTGGAGTTAATTGAGTTTAACCCTAGAAACTTATTGGGTGAATTTTCTGAATCCATTTCCTATAAAGCCCATGAGAAAGGTCTTGAATTTATATTGGATACGGTAGACGTCGATCAATCGATTGTGATTGGCGATCCTGGACGTATCAGGCAAATATTAACCAACCTTGTAAGTAATGCGATCAAGTTTACCCAGAAAGGTGAAATAACAATTCGAGCGCAATTGATGCCGATTGAAGACGATCGAGTTAAGTTTACTTGTGGTGTTTTTGATACCGGTATTGGTATTGCTGCAGAAAAACAATCTTCACTGTTTGAATCATTTACTCAGGTTGATTCGTCAACAACACGTTTATATGGCGGTACTGGGCTAGGGCTTTCTATCTGTAAACAGCTTTGTGAAATGATGAATGGGGAAATAGGTGTATCAAGTGTATCTGGGCAAGGAAGCCGTTTTGAGTTTAGCGTCGAATTGCAAAGCAGTGAAAACTCTAGACTGGTTAAACCTTCAGTGAGTATTGACGACGTACCAATGCTAATAGTGGACGATAATGAAACCAATCGATTTGTAACGCGCAGCCAATTAGAAAGTTGGGGAGCTAAGGTTACAGAGGCTCATAGCGGGACACGAGCACTTTCATTATTGGATGACAACCATTTTTCAGAAACGCTTTCTCAATTCAAAGTGGTCTTTATTGATATGCAAATGCCCGGAATGGATGGTGCGCAGTTAGGAGCGGCTATCAGAAAAGAAGCACGTTATAACGACGTTCAATTAGTCGTAGTAACGTCCATGGCGCAAAGAGGGGATGCGAAAAAGTTTGCTGATATTGGATTTAACGCTTATCTACCCAAACCCACGACATCCTCAGATTTGCTCGATACGTTATCGGTCGTTATTGAAGGCGGTGAAGTGTTGGCTCAGGCCAAGCCGTTGATTACATCCCATTACCTCAATGAATTACAGCCGTCAGATCCTGAAGAGGAAAGTCGTTGGTGTAAGCAGACAAGACTACTACTTGTGGAAGATAACGTTGTTAACCAACAAGTAGCCCAAGGCATTCTAAAACAATTAGGGTTAAGTTCAGATATAGCCGCGCATGGTATCGATGCGATTACTAAGCTTGAAGAAGCGGACGAACTAAATCCATTCACGCTTATTTTTATGGACTGTCAAATGCCAATTCTGGATGGCTATGAAGCGACCAGAAAGGTCCGTAATGGGGTTGCGGGTGATAGATATAAAAATATACCGATCATTGCGATGACGGCAAATGCGATGTCGGAAGACAGAGAAAAATGTATCGACGCAGGCATGGATGATTATTTATCTAAGCCAATTAGCACGCGTAACTTACAAGAGATATTGAAAGGATATATTAAAAAAATGACACATAATGAAAGTGCGGAATTAACAGGCTTAGACACCAACAATGGTGATGATATGGATACTTTGAAAGTATGGGATAAAGCCGAAGCAATGCTTAGGATTAACGATAAAGATGAGTATATGGTCATGATCATTAATAGCTTTTTGGGGTCTATAGATCCCCAGGTTGAATTGCTTGTAAACGCAGTTCGTAATGACGATTTTGAAATTGCTCAGTTGGAGTCCCATTCATTTAAAGGTGTGGCGGGTAATATTAGCGCACATGAATTAATGGGAATTGCGGGAGAATTAGAAGTTTTTTCCAGAGAGAACAATGCAGACAAGTTGACCGAGAAACTCCCTGAGTTTTTAACCAAGCTCGAAACTTTAACTAAGGTACTGGAAGAGTATGTAGCGGGTATAAATGAAGCAATATAATCGATGTAAAATAGGACAGTACGGTAGGTCTGTTAAGAAATAGGACTATAAAAATAAAAAGCCGCCAAAGATATTGGCGGCAAAGTTATGAATTGAGGCGAGCATAGCAGACACTGTATTTAGCAATGGAACGACAGAAAAGGCAGTGCTGTAGTCAGTATTGTTGATTGGTACCTGCTACTTATTGGCTCTATAAAATCAATTTCAAACTAAAGATAAAACTGATTACTGATGTTACACAACGCCAGCAATCAAAAGTAATCTAAAATAAGTAACGAAACTAAACGAGTTCCATCAACATTTCGTCAGAGTAGGTGACTAGGTCATCCCCCGATTTTACTTTGGCAACATAATCAGGGTTTGCGATTAATGGACGGCCGATAGCCAGTAAATCAAACTTGTTGGCTTCGATAGCTTCACTGCCTGATTGCGCTGTGTAGCTGCCGACACCGACCAAGGTTTTAGTGTAGTTAGCTCGGATATAAGTCGATGCGCTTCCATCTAGATAGTCAAATGTTGTCGAATCATCAAAAATACCTACATGCAGATAAGCGAGGTTTCGTTTTTCAAGTTCTACGAGTAAGTAATCAAACACACCTCGGTCACGAGCGTCTGTTTCGATATTGAAATAGGCACCCGGAGAAACACGTAGAGCCGTACGATCTTCGCCGATTCTTTCAGAAACAGCATCGACTACTGCTAGTGGGAATCTAGCCATATTCTCAGAGTTTCCACCGAATTCATCATCACGAGTATTACTGCTGTAATGAAGGAACTGGTCGATGAGGTATCCGTTAGCACCGTGTAATTCTACGCCATCAAACCCTGCATCAATCGCATTCGCTGCAGCTTGACTGTAATCCGCTACTAACTGTTCAATATCATCTTTTGATGCTGGTTTTGGAACGATATACGTCAATTCACGCATACGCGGTACAGTGCCTTCTACAGCAATAGCTGACGGCGCTAGTACGTAATCACCATCATAGAAATGCGGGTGAGCTACTCGGCCTGTATGCCAAAGTTGAGCAAAGATCTTACCGCCATTTTGATGGACAGCATCGGTTACTTTCTTCCAACCGGTAATTTGTTCAGCCGTAAATAGCCCCGGAGTGTTTGGGTATCCTTGGCCATCAGGTCGAATAATAACGGCTTCGGAAATGATCAACCCAGTATCAGCACGGCGAGCGTAGTAGTCAGCCATCGCTTGAGTAGGAACAAGATTATCATCGGCCATGCAGCGTGTTAAAGGCGCCATCAAAATGCGGTTTTGTAGAGTAATCGTATTGTTTAAAGCAAGTGGTTGAAAAAGGTTTTCCATGCTGATCCTTCCGTTTCTATTGTTCGTTTCTTGAATGTCCATTCAAATTAGACGAACTTGAATGATCATTCAAGTACTTTTTTGAACAATCATTCAAAATAGGATAATATGCATAAATATCATCAGATGAGAGAGTCAATATGCGCAGCGCTGAATTTGATCGAGAAAAAGTATTACGATCAGCCATGGATGCCTTTATCAGCAAAGGCTACAGTAAAACCAGTATGCAGGATTTAAAGAAAGCGACTGGCTTGCATCCGGGTTCTATTTACTGTGCGTTTGAGAACAAACGAGGCTTACTCGTTGCCGCTTTAGAGCACTATCGTTCAGAAAGAAATAACGAGTTTAATACTTTGTTCGACAGTAAAGGCTCGGTTATGGAAGGCTTAGAACTCTATCTTGATGGGGTTGTGGCCGAGTGTGAAAGTGCTCAGATTAAGCAGTGCCTGTTGCAAAAAGCCATGAGTGAACTTGCTGACCAAGACGAAGAGGTCGAAGGTATTATTAGCAACATGCTCAATGATTGGCAGCACGCCTTTACAGACAAACTGAGCCAAGCACAGCTGAACAAAGAGATTTCATCGGATCGAGATTGTGAGGAGCTATCTCAGTTTCTCGTGATGGGAATTTATGGTATTCGAACGTTTTCCTATACTCATCCAGAGAAAGGTTCGCTAGCACGGTTAGCCAAGCAGTTGTTGGATTATATTAGGGGCTAGTTATTTTATTTTTGGGTAAGGGACTTTACCAAAAATGATAGGGATGAATCTTTGGGATAATTATCGAGTACCATTTGGCATTCATAGCCGTGTTTCTCGTAGAAGGGTTTAGCTTGAAAACTTAGAGTGTCGACAAGTGCAGATTTACAACCTTTAGATTGTGCATATTCTTCAATAAGTTGAAGAAGTTGACTACCAATTTGCTTCTCTCGCATTGAATCATCAACCCAAAGAAACTTGATCAGTAACCAGTTACCCCATAGGTCTGCGATAATACCACCAACTTTGTTCTCCCCCTCAACTGCATAGTACCCAACTTGTGAATTAGGTATACCTTCCAAAAATGGTGTGTTGTGTTTGATTAGTCCACCACGAATTTCGTTTAAGTCACGGTCTGAAGGTTCTATATCTAGTTTATATTCCATGTGTATCTTAACCTCCTTCGTTGGCTAAGCCGATTGGAATCCAGTTGAACAATTTGTTAAATACACTTAACTACGATTTACCTTTTTATATTCGCCCTTACAAACAGCGCAATTATAGCTAGGTGCAAACGAAGGCATGTAACCATTACTTGTACTTCCCTTAAAGAAGGTCATATGAATCAACTTAGATTCGTCCTCATAGCACTTTGGACAGTAAGGAGAAGGGTCATTTTCTGCCCAATAAACTTCAGTCTTATGATCATATTTAATCTGAATTTTTTCATCTAATTTTTGTTTTAGCTGTCTAATTTCTTCATTTTTTTGTGCTAACTGCCCTTGCAACTGAGCAGCTTCTACCATTGTCATAGATAATTGCTGAGTTAAAGTTGCCAAATGAAGAGAAATCTTCTCTCGCTCAGGTTCTTCTTGCTGAACTAACTTTAATGTCTCCAACGATTTATTCAAAAAATCGATTAATGTTACGCCTGCAGCTAATGTAACTGACATTAATTATCCTCGTAATTGATTTGTGTATATAACGGTTTTAGACAGAATTTTTCTGTATAACCTTTCGTCTATCTTGCTTACTCTTTTTATACAACTCAAGCCGTATTATAAGGTTATGTGATTCGAAGGTTGTTGGTATGGATTTTAACAATGAAATTGAAAATAGAGGGTATTTGGGTGATTGCAAACTAAATAGGGGGAATTAAAAAGAGCATACACCAATCAGGTAAGTGCATGCTCTGTAGTATCTAGAGGTTTATTCTAATACTAATTAACAGACAACTTCGCAAGCCTAACAGCTGCAGCTTTGTGCCTGTGGATCAGTGATTCCAAATCAACACCAATGACTTGTCCATCATGCACTCGCCACTGACCAGCAATCATCACGCGGTCAGCCTGTTGCGCACCGCAAAGTAGTAGTGCTGCCAGTGGGTCATGGCTACCAGAAAAACGAATGTCATCGAGCTTAAACATGGAAATGTCCGCTTGTTTCCCGACTTCCAGTACGCCAATATCATCTCGTCCCATAGACAGAGCAGAACCTTTAGTTGCCCAGCGAAGCGCGTCAAAATGGCTGACATTGCTAGAGCCATATTGAAGGCGTTGTAAATACATCGCCATGCGAACTTCACCAATCAAGTTTGAACCGTCATTTGAGGCTGAACCATCAACGCCAATGCCTACTTTTACACCTGCCGCTTCAAGTTCATTGTTTCGGCAAATACCAGATGCCAACATCATGTTTGAAGTAGGGCAGTGACTTATCCCAATCTTTGCATCACCTAATCGTTTGATTTCATCAAGGTTAAAGTGAATACCGTGGGCCAGCCAAGTTCGTTCGTTTAGCCAACCCACATCTTCGAGGTAATCGACAGGACGCAAACCAAACTTCTCTAAGCAAAAATCTTCTTCATCAATGGTTTCGCATAGGTGGGTATGCGTCATCACATTTTCTTGCTTTGCTATTTTCGCTGTCTCTTTCATTAGATCGGTAGTGACAGAAAAAGGAGAGCAAGGAGCCAATGCAATTTGCGTCATTGCGCCGTCAGACTTGTCATGGTACTCACGAATAAGTCTTTGACTATCATCAACAATCGCTTGTTCCGTTTGAATAGTGTGGCGCGGAGGTAATCCACCGTCATCTTCACCTAGGCTCATTGAACCACGTGTGAATACTGCTCGAACACCTAACTTCTTAGCGCTCTCTACTTGCAGATCTATTGCGTTTTCTAGACCGTTGGGCAGCAGATAATGGTGATCAGACGCGGTGGTACACCCTGACATCATTAACTCAACTAACGCCAGTTCGGTGGCGACACTCATCATTTCAGCATCAAGGTTTGCCCACACAGGGTAGAGCGCTTGTAGCCAAGGGAATAGCTCTTTATTTAACGCGTCAGGATAAGCACGCGTTAGAGTTTGATAGAAGTGATGGTGTGTATTCACTAACCCCGGAGTAATGACATGCTGTGACGCGTCAACGGTATAGTCGACCACAACACTGGGTTCTTGGTGACGTGCTAGCAATTCGACAATCGTGGTACCTCGCACAACAATGCCGCCTTCAGCTTGTTGATTGGTGCCTGTGTAGATTGCTAGTGGATTCTTAATCCAGATTGTTTCCATTCATGGTAGTCCTTAGCCATCTCAACCTTTGCAGGGAAGAGGGTCTTTATATTGTGTATTTGAAATGTATAGCAATGCTTAGATGAGATCGAAACATTGCCCTAGTGCTTTTCTTTCGTTTTGAAAGTCGTCCTAGCCACTGATTTGGTATTTCCAAATCAATAACGTTAACTTTTTGATGATTCCAGTGATGCCGTAGGCTCTGAATTAATCGTTGTTGCCTCTAGTACAGTATCGCTTTGTTCATTAGCTTGCTCTGCCATCTCTTCCGCCACTTGAGACTGACTTTCGGCCAATGCTTCTTGTTGCTCTTTGGCTGTCGATTTAGGCAACACCAGATTAAGTAAAACGGTCACAATAGTACCAGTCGTAATACCTGAATGAAGAAAGTTCGAAAGGTCATGAGGTAAGTGTTGTAGTAGTCTTGGCTCAAAGGTAACCGCCAAACCAGAGGCTAGTCCCACACAGATAACCAATGCGTTTCGCTTAGTATCAGCAGCTTTGATCAACATGCGAATACCCGCATAGGCAATCATGCCGAACATAACGAACCCGACACCGCCTAATACAGGTTTAGGAATGGTTACTGCAAAAGCGGCCAGTTTAGGGAATAGTCCACCAAGTATCAGGAGTACGCCTGTTGTCGCAACAACGTATCGACTCGCAACGCCTGTAATACCGACGATACCAACGTTTTGGCTAAATGACGCTAAAGGCATAGCGGTTAATATTGAAGACAACGTACTGCCCACACCATCAGCCAATAAGCCGCGTTTTAGATCTTTACCACTGACTTTGGTATGACAGTTATTACCCAGTGCCATAAAGTCACCGGTCGCTTCAGCGATAACAACGATGTACACCAAGCTCATACTGATAATTGCGCTAAAAGAAAAGGTTAAGCCGTATTTGAAGGGCTCTGGACCACCAATCCAAGCAGCTGAACTCAACTGTTCTAGATTTACCATTCCAAGTGATAATGCAACGATATAGCCGCCAGCTAAACCGATAACGATAGCAGATGCGGCAACTGCACCTTTACAGTAAACAGAAACGGCAACAACGATACCCAGTGAAACCGCTGCAAGAAAGAGTTTGGGCAATGTAGCAAACTCTTCACTCACTGTTGGTGAGTCACCAACCCAGTTCATGGCAACGGGCAAAATGGTTAAGCCGATTAATGTCACCACGACGCCACTAACAACGGTAGGGAAAAGTTTTCGTACTTTATCCATATAGAAGCTGGCCGCAATGACGACAAACGAACCGACCAGTGCGGAGCCCATAATACTGGCGACACCCCCTTCTTTCCCTATGGCGATGGCGACACCCAAAAAGGCAAAGCTTGATCCCATAACAACAGGTAAACGTATACCAAGTGGACCGAATCCCATGCATTGTGCAATGGTCACAATACCGGAAGCCAACAAGGCAGCGTTAATGAGTGAGACGATTTCTCCACTAGGTAAACCTATCGAAGAGCCGACAATGAGCGGGACAGCAACAATACCGCCGATAGAGGCAAGCATATGCTGAAGTGCGAGTAAAAGCGTAATCCCTTTTGGGGGACGTTGATTTAAGGTGTAGAGAAGTTTCATGTTCTGTTCCTCAAGAGTGTATTAGTTCACTCTTAGTTGTTGAAAAACAATGACTTCTACAAACTGCGTAGGGTCAACTATATCAGTCTCAGTATTGTCTGAGCCGAATTTTTGGCGTACAAAGCTCACGAAGGGGCGATGCCCATCATTAAGCAGAGTTCGGGTATTTAGTTGTGTTAGAGCGCAGGACTTATCAATAAAGCTGTTTACCACTGCTTTGACGAGCAACATAACTGCCCAACAGCGGGCGAGCTTTAAAGTAGAGCGAGCCCAATTAAAAGCCAGTTTTCCCTTAACAATCTAAGAAGAGAACTGGCTTATTTTGAATTGCTCAGAGGTGGTTAGATGTAAATAAGCTTAGCGACGAAGATTGCCGTCAAGATATACATCGAGATAGAAACATCTTTCGTTTTACCTGTCGCAACTTTTAGAACCGTGTAGGTAATGAAGCCTAGTGCAATACCGTTAGCGATAGAGAACGTTAATGGCATCATAAGTGCGGTAATAGCGGCAGGAGCACCGTTAGTAAAGTCTTTCCAATCAATGTGTTGCATGCTGCTCATCATTACGAATGCAACGTAAATAAGAGCGCCTGATGTTGCGTAAGCAGGGATCATTCCAGCCAGTGGCGATAAGAAGATAGCCGCAATAAATAGCAGGCCAACAACGATAGCCGATAGACCTGTACGAGCACCTGCAGCTACACCCGCCGCACTTTCTACGTAACTAGTCACTGGTGGACAACCTACACATGCACCCGCAACACTTGCAATACTGTCGGCTTTAAGCGCTTTGCTCAAACCTTCGATACGGCCTGTGTCTTTGTTGATAAGGTTTGCACGGTCAGCAACACCCATCAATGTACCGGCAGTATCAAACATGTTAACAAACAAGAAAGCTAGGATAACGCTGACCATCGAGATGTTAAATGCACCTGCGATGTCCATTGCCATGAAGGTAGGCGCAATGCTTGGTGGAGCTGCGAAAAATCCATCATATTGAACAAGGCCAAGACCCATACCAATCAATGTAACACTTAAAATACCGATAAGTACCGCGCCGAAAACGCGTCTTTCACTTAATACAGCAATGATTAAGAAAGCAACGGCAGCAAGCAGTGCATTAGGGTTAGTGAAATCACCTAGTGATACTAGAGTTGCTGGGTTTTTAACGACGATGCCTGCTGTTTGAAGACCGATAAGGCCAAGGAACAGACCAACCCCCGCAGTCATTGCGTAGCGCAAGCTGTGAGGAATACTTTCTATAATCCACTCGCGAATTTTGTAAAAGCTCATTCCAACAAAGAGGATACCAGAGATGAATACCGCACCTAGCGCGACTTCCCAGCTATAACCCATTTCACTTACAACAGTAAAAGAGAAGAAGGCGTTAAGCCCCATACCCGGAGCAAGACCAACAGGCCAGTTCGCGAATAGACCCATCAAGATACAGCCGATTGCAGCACCGATACAGGTAGCAACAAAGACAGCGCCTTGGTCCATTCCTGAAGCGGCCATGATTTGAGGGTTAACAAAGATAATATAAGCCATCGTTGCAAACGTTGTTACGCCGCCCAGTAGCTCGTTTTTAATACTACTTCCATGTGCTTTAATTTTAAAAAAGCGCTCTAACAAACCGTTTGACGGTTGTTCGTTGAGTACATCTGCTTTACTGTCATTCATTGCAGCTAGTCCTTTTTCTTATTTATATTCCGTTATTGATTCTGTAAAAATCGTAACAATATTATTAAGTTATATCCCGCTGTTGAGCTGCTCGTTACTGAGCTCGTTACCAAATAGCTAATAGGTGAAAATCTATTAGATAAACAGCTAGCGGAACTGTTTTAGATGAAATAAGTGTGTTGCAGTTACCGATACTTTCGGCGTAAATCAGCTACCTCGGTAGGTTGAAAAACTGTATGGCGAAACGAGTAAAGGCACATGATAGTGAGAGTCTTCATCACTAAGCCCGAATCGGATCACGACATCATCAAGAAAAGGAACGTCATCTAGATTAACGCCTTGTCCCTCAAAGTAACTTGCGACATGAAAGACCAATTGATATTTCCCCGGAACAAACTGTTCGTCTTCCAATAATGGTTTATTGGTACGGCCATCATCATTAGTAAATGTCTGACCAATCGGTTGATATTGCTCACCATCAAACTTGAATAGTTCCACTTTGATTTCTGAGCCTGGTGTACCTTTCATTGTATCTAGTACGTGTGTAGTTAGTTTTCCCATTGTGACTCTGCGCGGTAGCGCACTCCTTGATAGCTTTTGTTAATCGAGATCTTTTACAAATTCATTCTCTCTACAAACAACAAACAAATCGTTGTTCGTAATGCTGTGATATTAATATGTACACAATTTTTGAAATAGTAAAGCTTAATGTTGCAGGTTTGTTACGTTGAAAAGATGATTTTATCGGTACTCTCTCACAGAAGTTACTAACAATCATGTGTTAGGTTGTTCATAAGTTATTGAAAAGTGGGTGTGATTTTAAGTTAATTAACTTAATAAACAATTTCTTTACATTAAAATAAAAAATTGTATACAATGTAAGTATGAAGTTTGTAGAAGCAGTCTGATTATTGAATTGAGAATTAACTCTTCAATTAGCATTGTTTCTTTTATTAATAACGGTTTCTTAAAAGAATCGAGCAAGGAGCATTTGGATGAATAAGGATTATTCCCGAGATTTAGTAGGCTACGGCCCGAATCCACCTCATCCCCACTGGCCTAATAACGCCAAGATCGCCATTTCATTTGTTCTTAACTATGAAGAAGGTGGTGAACGATGTGTACTTCATGGTGATGGAGAGTCAGAAGCTTTCTTATCAGAGATCCCATCAGCGCAGCCAATCAAAGGCGAACGCCACATCAGCATGGAATCGATTTACGAGTACGGTAGCCGAGCAGGTGTATGGCGCGTATTACGTCTGTTTGATGAGTATGAGATTCCACTTACCGTATTCGCAGTAGCGATGGCAATTGAGCGCTACCCTGATGTTGCTAAAGCAATGGTTAAGGCTGGCCATGAGATTTGCAGCCACGGTTATCGTTGGATTGATTATCAATACATGGATAAAGATCTTGAACGTGAACACATGAGTAAAGCCATTGATATCATTGAGCAGGTGACAGGGTCACGCCCGGTAGGTTGGTACACGGGAAGAACCGGTCCAAACACGCGTCAACTTGTGGCAGATGAAGGTGGCTTCTTATACGACTCTGATGCTTACGACGACGATCTTCCATATTGGCATACAGACGGCGATAAGCCGCAGCTTGTTATACCTTATACGTTAGACGCCAATGATATGCGCTTCTCGACTGTTCAAGGCTTTAACAGTGGCGAGCAGTTCTATCAATACCTGAAAGACACGTTCGATACGTTGTACTTGGAAGGTGAAACAGCGCCAAAAATGATGTCCGTTGGCCTTCATTGCCGATTGATCGGTCGCCCAGGTCGAATCGCAGCACTGCGTAAATTCTTAGATTACGTAAAACAGCACGACCGAGTGTGGTTAACGCGCCGTGTCGATATTGCAAAACACTGGCACGAAGTGCACCCATATTCAAAATAATCATCATTAATGCTCAAGGAGGGCGAAATGACCCAGTTTAGATTTTGTAAGCCAACCCAAATGGATAAAGAAGCATTTGTTTCTCATTTTGCTGATGTATATGAGCATAGCCCTTGGGTGGCGCAAATCGTATTTGAACAAGGGCTTAGTGATGAAGATAACAATGTAGAAAGCTTACATTTAAAAATGGCTTCATCACTGCTTAACGCTGACCAAAAGAAACAGTTAGCACTCATTAATGCTCACCCGGATTTAGCAGGGCGAGCAGCCATTGACGGTGAACTTACAGCTGCATCAACATCAGAGCAAGCTGGCGCGGGCATAGATCAATGCTCACCGCAAGAGTTCACTAAATTTACCACCTATAACGATAGCTACAAAAGTCGCTTCAACTTCCCCTTTATCATGGCGGTTAAGGGGGCCAATCGTTACCAAATTCTCGAGTCGTTCGAGAAGCGATTAGGCAATGATAGTGAAACTGAGTTTGCTACTGCGATACAAGAAATCAATAAGATTGCTCTGTTTCGCCTCCGAGATATGTAAGTCACCAGCGACAACTATTTCGGCCAAAAGCGAGCGCTTAGATAAAGCCCTCGATACTCATTTTATTATTAATTGAACAATTGGATAGGATCTAAACGAATGACTCAACAACTCGAACAAGCAACGGGCTTTCAAGATTACACAAACTTAGCGGACGAACGTCTAGGCGCAGAAGCACTTTTTGCAACCGATGATTTCTTTGCAGACAAATCTCGCATGCTACGCCGTGAAGCCCCTGAGTGGAAAGACGATGTTTATGACGATAATGGTAAGTGGATGGATGGCTGGGAAAGCCGTCGTAAGCGTGGTGAAGGTTACGATTACTGTGTAGTAAAGCTTGGCCTAGCTGGAACGATTGCTGGTGTGGACATCGATACAACATGGTTCACAGGTAACTTCCCGCCGTCAGCGTCTTTAGATGCATGTTTCAGCCCTGAAGGTGCGCCTTCTGATTCGCAAGAGTGGGATGAAATTATTGCTTCTACTAGTCTTCAAGGCGACAAGCATCACCTAACCGAAATCGACAGTGACAAAGTGTACACGCACGTTCGCCTGAACATTTATCCTGATGGTGGTGTTGCGCGTCTACGTATCTACGGTCGTCCAAGTGTTGATTGGGACAACCTAAGTGCTTCTCAGCAACTTGATTTCGCAGCGGTAGAAAATGGCGGTCGTGCACTGGCATGTAGTGATGAGCACTATGGAACCAAAGCAAACATTTTAGGCCCTGGTCGTGGTGAAAACATGGGTGACGGCTGGGAAACGGCTCGTCGTCGTACGCCTGGTAATGATTGGGTAATCGTGGCACTTGGCCACTCTGCGAATATCGAACGAGTAGTGGTTGATACCGCTCACTTCAAGGGTAACTTCCCAGACAGCTGTTCGATTCAAGCGGCATACGTCAGCGGCGGAACAGACGATCAAGTAGAGACTCAGAGTTTATTTTGGCGCGAGCTATTACCTGCTCAAAAGCTATCAGCGCATGAGCTACATGAGTTCAATGAGCAAGTGAAGGACCTTGGTGCGATTACACACGTTCGACTTAATATCTTCCCAGATGGTGGTATCAGTCGTTTACGTTTATTCGGTACTAAAGCCTCAAAGTAAAAGCATAAGACAAAGTAGTTATTAGGTAGCAACTAAGTAACAAGTGAATAAAGGGAAACTAAATGAGTAACGGCAATCGTCAACTTGAACTATCACGTTTAGAAATAGAGCCATTAACAAAAGCAGCATTTGCTGAATTTGGGGACGTCATTGAAGCTGAAAACAGTGATTTCTTCATGATAAATAACGGTTCAACTAAACGTTTTCATAAATTGGCGAGTGCGGATGTTGAAGAGCAAGGCGGTCAAACCATCATGAGTATTTTTGAAGCAACACCGCTTGAATACCCATTGACGATCAAAATGCTTGAAAGACATCCGTTAGGCTCTCAAGCTTTTATTCCGCTACTTGGTCAGCCTTATCTACTGGTTGTCGCTCCAAAAGGCGACAACCCAAGCCTATCACAGTGTCGTGCTTTTTTAAGTAACGGCAAGCAAGGTGTGAACTACTTAAAAGGGGTTTGGCATCACCCAGTATTGGCATTGACTGCTCAAGATCGTTTTCTAATCGTAGATCGAGCAGGAGAGGGCAATAACTGTGATGAAGTGCATTTTGAAGACAATTTAGTCTCTTTGCATTTGGATGACCTCCCTAGTGTAAATAATCAGGATGAAAAGCAGCTCGCTGTAGCGAATTAAACGTCTGACTAATAGACGAAGAAACAACGAACTAAAGCGCAGGTGCATTAAAGGAGTAAATTATGGATCCGCATATTACTGAATGGCTGAACCTAGCAATTCGCTGGGCTCATATGATAGTTGGTGTCGCATGGATTGGCGCATCATTCTACTTTGTATGGTTGGAAAACAACTTAAACCGAGTTAACCCTAAAACAGGATTGGCTGGTGATTTATGGGCAATTCACGGTGGTGGTATTTATCACCTAGAGAAATACAAACTTGCTCCACCAGAAATGCCAGAACATCTTCATTGGTTTAAGTGGGAAGCGTACTTTACGTGGATCACAGGGGTATGTTTGTTAGGGGTGGTTTACTACCTCAACGCAGAAATTTACCTAATTGCACCGGGTTCAGGTCTTGACTCAACAACAGCTGTAGCGATTGGTATTGGCGCTTTAGTGGCGGGTTGGTTTGTCTACGATTTCTTGTGTGACTCTCCACTTGGTAAAAAACCAGAACTGCTTGGCTTCGTCTTATTCTTAAGCTTAGTTGGCGCAGCATACGGCTTGTCTCAAGTGTTCAGTGGTCGCGGTGCTTATATCCACGTAGGCGCAATCATTGGTACGATAATGGTCGGTAACGTATTCCGTATTATCATGCCAGCGCAGCGTAACTTGGTTAAAGCAATTGAAGAGAACAGAGAACCCGATCCTGCATTGCCAGCGAAAGGTCTATTGCGTTCGCGTCACAATAACTACCTGACGTTACCAGTACTGTTCATCATGATCAGTAACCACTTCCCAAGCACATATGGTTCAGCCTACAACTGGGCGATCCTTGCTGGGCTATCTGTCTTTAGCATCTTGGTTCGCCACTACTTCAACACTCGCCACGGCAGTCAGAAGTACGCATGGACAGTGCCTGTTGCGGCTCTAGGTATGATTACACTCGCGTTTGTTACATCGCCTTATGCAAATAAAACGATGGCACCTGTTGCGAAAGCAAAAACAGAACAAACTCAATCATTAGATTCAGCAGCGCAAGGTTCAGATACTCAATTGGCTTCAAGTGCGGGTCATGCTGGAGATCAAGTGAAGTTTGATGCGATAAATCAGGTCATACAAGAACGTTGTTCTGTGTGTCACTCAGCAAGCCCAACTCACGCAGCCTTTCAAACGGCGCCGGGTGGAGTGGTGTTAGATACACCTGAAGAGATCAAAATCAATGTACCAAGAATCATGGCTCAATCAGTACAGACAAAAGTAATGCCTCTTGGAAACCTAACTCAGATGACAGATGACGAGCGTACGCTTATCGGAGAGTGGGTAGAACAAGGCGCTGTTATTCAATAACCATAAACAACAGCGACGAAGTTCTTCGTAAAATTACCGTGACATTGCTGTAAGTAAGAAGGCGATGCCACGGTAAATACCAAGCGCTGAGATTATCTCAGATAAGCCCCATCGTTAATATCGATGGTACTGCCATTAATGTACTGTGGGCTTTCTGTCCCTAACCAAGTAATGGTTTGAGCTACTTCCTGAGGCTTAGCAAAACGGCCGGTTAAAGCGGATGCTTTGATTTGGTCTAAACGTTCTTTAGCAATTGATTCCATCATCGGTGTCATTACCGGACCGCTTGCGATCGCATTAACGGTTATGCCATACGAACCCAGTAATTTAGCGAAGCTTTTGGTTGCGTTAATTAAGCCCGCTTTAGTGACGCCATACCAAATGTCTGGGTGACCAATGTGACCCGCAATAGATGCGTTATTAACGATTCGCCCATGTCCTTTACGTTTCATATTTTTAGACACTTCGGTGATCAATGCGATGGGCGCTTCTAAGTTGACTTTAATGGTGAGCTCTTGCTTTGATAATGGGTAGTTTTCATAAGGTGCAGAGATCATAACGCCTGCGTTGTTAACCAATGTATCGACAGCAGGTAAAGAATCAATAAGGTTAGGAATACTCGCGATATCGGTAAGGTCAAAATCGACACACAACACTCTTTCATGATCGTTAAATACAAAGTTTTCAAAAGAGTTTGATAAAGCGATGACGTGATAGTTTGCATCAAGGAACTGCTGACAAATTTCGCTACCGATTCCGCCAGTTGTTCCCGTGATCATTGCGTACTTTTTCATTCGTTACTGCCTCTCATGTGAATTGCCGTTTATGGAATATCGTGTTCCGATTTATGGAACTTTGTCATTGGTTGTTGAGAGTGACGAGTAAATTAAAATGATAAAAAGTAAGAATAGACAGTGGGTATAAGGACAAACAGGGGCTAGGCAGAAAGTCTAGAGTGCCCATGTTTATTAGGATTTAGGATAATTTTGGAATCTTTAGAGCACTCTGTGAGCAGTTTAATTGATGCTAGGCTCTGTGGTTTACAAAGAAAGCGCGAACAGAAGCAAAATAGGCAAGGTAATAACGCTTAAAAAATTACCAAATAAGACCATCGATGCAACGTTACCAGGCTCGACATTAAAACGCTCTGCAAACAGGTAATTCATCACAGCGGGCGGTAGCATGGTAAACAGCACCATCATTTGTAGGTGCAGCGCTGGCAGCGGAATGAAAAAGTAAATAATGGCAAACGCCACGATTCCGGTGGTCAGTGACTGTACAGTGCAAAGCAGTCCAACTTTGAGTCCACTGATGCGTAGATTTACCATTTGGGACCCAAGAGATAGCAGCATAATAGGCACAGCAGCTTGGCCCAGTAATGAGCTTGCTTCATACAAAGGGTTCCAAACCGTAATTCCGGATAGGTTTAAAAACATGGCAAGAGAAGCGGCTAAAAATACAGGCATGGTGATAATTTGTTTAAAAGGGTTTCCTGTACTGAGCAACGCTAAACCAATACTGATGTGAACACAGGCAGACATTACAAAGAGTAAAACTGCAGGTGCCAATGCAGCATCACCGAAGGTATAGGTAAATAGTGGAATAGCCAAGTTACCGCTATTACGAAACATATGCGGTGGAGCCCAAGCCTTAAAATTTAACTTAAAAATTTTACATATTGGAACCATTAATAGGCCGGGTATCAATATAGCTACTAAAGAAGCGTAAATGAGAGGCAGCTGCTCAGTATCGAGTTGCATGGTGGCTAACGAAGCAAACACCAACGCTGGAATACAGACGTTCATGTTGATCTGATTAATGGGTTGAAAATCAGGCTTTAGCCAACGGCCAATAGCAAAGCCTGCGAACGCAAGAGCAAAGACGGGGAATAGAATATTAATCACTTGCTCGAACATGGGAATCCTTTTCCAAAAGAGAGACAGAGTTAGCGACGTTAGATCATTAAGTTATCAATATTTTACGGGGCCGTCACTTGAGTTCTCTGAGTTTACAAACGCAAGTGTGAGATTGAAGTGAAAGAGTATGGTTTGAATATAATTTTTACTAAGAACAAAAATATCAGCCCAGTTTGGATATACTGAAAACTGATTAATATTAAGAGCTTCCGTCATGCAGTTAAATTCACTGATCGCGCGTCAGATTGTAGAAAGAGCAAGTAAGATCATTCAATACCCAGTCAATGTAATGGATGAAAATGGTCAGATCATTGGTTCCAGCGACCCTGCTCGATTGCATCGAACCCATGAAGGGGCGCTACTTGCCATTCATGACAACCGAACGGTAGAGATCAACAAAACCGTTGCCAGTACGCTGATTGGCGTGAAAGAGGGGATTAACCTCCCAATCGTTTATCAAGAGAAAGTGATTGGTGTCGTTGGCGTTTCAGGGGTTCCTGATGACGTGAGAAGTTTTGGCGAATTGGTTCAGATGACGGCGGAATTGATTGTTGAGCAAGCTGCAATGATGGCTCAAATGCAGTGGAATAACCGTCATAGAGAAGAGCTGTTAAGACAGTTAATAGAAGGGTCGAGCCTTAATGACAACCAGTTGATGTCCATCGCTGAGCGTCTTGATTTGGATCTTGTACAGCCTAGAGTGGCAGCGTTAGTCAGAGTGGTACCCAAGTTAAATGAACCCGTTACCCAAGCACAATTGCAAAAGCTGGTGAATTTATTGGAGTACCCTGAGCGGGATAACATTGTCGGCATTGTATCTGTATCAAATAATGAAGTGGTGGTGCTAAAACCCATCACAATAAAAGAAGACCAGTGGTGCATTGATGTTGAAAAAAAACGGGTAGAAAAACTGATTAAACGGGCAAAGAAAGAGTGTGACTTTGCCATTCAGATTTTCGTTGGTGGCTATTTCACAGGGTTAACAGGATTGGCTCGGTCGTATGAAACGGCGAAAGCCACACTAGATTCTTGTATGCCCACATCGAAGAGTGCCCTGTTTTTTGGTGATCATAAGCTTTCAGTCTTTATTAGTAGCTTAAAGCAAGATTCTTGGAAAAAAGAACAGCTCATGAATCCGGTGAACTTATTAATGGATCACGATAATAAGGGGACGCTAACTCGAACTCTTAACCAATATTTCGATCAAAACTGCGACATGGCGCAAACTTGTAAACTGTTACATATACATAGAAATACGCTTAGGTACAGGTTGGATAAGGTTAGTGAAGTTACTGGTTTAAATATCAATAAGTTAGAGGATATGATTCAGCTCTATTTGGCGCTTAAAACCATTAAGGATTAGTACCTAATTTGTGCGTGCGCACAAAGTTAAACGTTATAATTGTCAATAATTTGTTAATGTGCCTAAAGGAATATAGGCAGTATATCTTGATAATGGTGATGTCCCTACAGACTCACCCAGCATAAGCAATGATGCGATACTGCTGAAAAATATATAATGAACAAGGAATTATCATGACACTTATCTTGATACTGTTGGGGGTGATAGCATTTATCGTCCTTTCAACCACTAAATATAAAGTACACCCATTTTTGGCGTTGATACTGGCGGCATTTTTAGCAGCGTTCGCCTATGGCTTACCACCAGAGAGTATCGCGAAAACTATTGCTTCAGGCTTTGGTGGAATATTAGGTTACATCGGTCTGGTTATTGTACTTGGTACGATCATCGGTGTAATTTTGGAAAAAAGTGGCGCTGCGATTACCATGGCAGACACGGTTATCAAGGTTCTTGGTGAGCGTTACCCAACACTAACGATGACGATTATTGGTTACATCGTTTCTGTTCCTGTTTTCTGTGATTCTGGCTTCGTCATCCTCAACTCATTAAAAGAGTCGTTAGCGAATCGCCTAAAAACGTCTAGTGTTGCTATGAGTGTTGCGCTTGCGGCGGGCCTTTATGCGACTCACACCTTTGTGCCGCCGACTCCGGGACCTATCGCTGCTGCAGGTAACCTCGGTTTGGAATCTAACTTAGGTTTAGTTATCGGTGTTGGTGTCTTCGTTGCTGCGGTTGCTGCTCTTGCGGGGATGTTGTGGGCAAACCGATTTAAAGATGTTGAGCCCGATGGCCAAGTTGATGAACTAGCCGAAGCTAACCAAGATTGGAAGACACTTAAAGCATCTTATGGCGAACTTCCTACAGCAAGTCAGGCGTTTGCACCCATTTTTGTACCTATTTTACTTATCTGTTTTGGTTCAATTGCACGATTCCCATCACTTCCACTTGGCGAAGGGTTTATCTATGACACGCTTAACTTCTTAGGCCAGCCATTAACGGCGTTGATTATTGGTCTATTGCTTGCGACACGTCTATTAAAAACAAGCGATAAGATTGCCGAATTTGGTGAGCGTATTAATCAAGGTATTACTGCTGCTGCACCTATTCTACTAATCACTGGTGCAGGTGGTGCGTTTGGTGCAGTACTTAAAGCAACGCCACTGGGTGACTACCTAGGCACAACGTTATCGGCTCTAGGTGTTGGTATCTTTATGCCATTCATCGTAGCAGCGGCATTAAAATCTGCGCAAGGGTCATCAACGGTTGCACTAGTGACTACCTCAGCATTGGTTGCGCCTCTACTCGCTCAGCTTGGTCTTGATTCTGAAATGGGTCGAGTACTAACAGTAATGGCGATAGGAGCAGGTGCAATGACAGTTTCACATGCCAACGACAGCTTCTTTTGGGTGGTATCTCAATTTAGCCGTATGTCGGTAGGGCTGGCGTATCGTGCCCAGACAATGGCGACTTTGGTTCAAGGTGTAACGGCAATGACGCTTGTCTACATCTTAAGCTTAGTCCTTTTATAATTATAAAAATCAGGAAGATCCTATGAAAGTGGTTATTGCACCGGATTCGTACAAAGAAAGTTTAACGGCAATGGAAGTGGCAACGGCTATTGAGCGTGGTTTCAAAAAAATCATGCCTAATGCAGAGTATGTGAAGTTGCCAATGGCTGATGGCGGCGAAGGTACTGTTCAATCACTCGTTGATGCAACAGGTGGTGTTATTGTTAAGCAACGAGTTACAGGCCCGCTGGGAGATACCGTTGAAGGTTTCTTTGGCCTAGTGGGTGACGGTTCGACGGCCATTATCGAAATGGCTGCGGCTTCTGGTCTTGACCTTGTTGAACGCAATAAACGCAATCCACTAATAACCACTTCATATGGAACAGGCGAATTAATTAAAGGCGCGCTCGATAAAGGCGTGAAGCATATCATTATTGGCTTAGGCGGCAGTGCGACTAACGACGGTGGCATAGGTATGGCGCAGGCATTAGGCGCTAAGCTGCTTGATGAAAATGGTATCGACTTAGCCTTTGGTGGTGGCAGTTTGCATCGTCTAACTACGATTGATTTGTCACAGCTTGATCCTCGCTTGAAAACGGTAACGTTAGAGGCGGCTTGTGATGTTGATAATCCACTTTGCGGGCCAAAGGGCGCTTCAAGTGTTTTTGGACCTCAAAAGGGCGCAACACCAGAGATGGTTGAAAAGCTAGATTCTAACCTTGCGCACTATGCCAAGATTATTTACCAAGCAACGGATAAAGACGTGAAAGATATTCCAGGATCAGGTGCTGCTGGTGGTCTCGGCGCTGCTTTGATTGGTTTGTTTGACGCAGACCTTCGCCCTGGTATCAACATTGTTATGGATGCGGTTAACCTTTCTGATGTTGTGAAAGATGCCAATCTAGTTATCACTGGTGAAGGCCGTATTGATAGCCAAACTATTCATGGTAAAACACCGGTTGGTGTTGCTCGCACCGCGAAACAATTTGGTTTACCTGTGATTGCTATTGCTGGATCAACGGCTGCAGATTGCGAAGTTGTTCATGAGCACGGCATTGATGCGGCATACAGTGTTGTGCTTGGCGCGACAGATTTACCGACAGCGCTTAAAGAAGCAGCATTTAACGTGGAAATGACCTCACGTAATATTGCGAAGGCATTAACCATCAAATTATAGAATGTCGTTAGGCATGGTTTGAGTTTATAGATAATACGAGGGGGCTTAGGCCCCCTTTCTTGTGCTTTGTATAAGGTGAATCCCAAGATTTTTCCTTTCGCGACATTGCAGAACAGATGATTTAAAACTGATAATTCAAGCCGACCGACATGAGATACTCATCACTCTCATAGAAATCAAAATTGGAGGTCGTGATGGACGCGCCAGCAAAAGATGTGATGCTCCAATTATCCCAGTTCTCCAAATCTCTGTATTCATAAGCTAAGAATAAGAAATAAATATCGTCTTTACGGTGTCCGCCAAAGTAAGGGTGTGCAGCGTCATATTTTCGGTTGCCGTAACTGCCTGTTAAAGATACAAAGTGTCTAGGCGTGTTATAAAAATAGGTCACTTCCCCTGTGTATTGATCGAACGACGCCGCGTCACCTTGAGCGTCGTGATTAATAACGTTAACAGCGCCGGTGAATCCAGTGTGAGGAGTCAGCATTGTTAGGTGCTGGATTTTGTAATACAGGCTGTCACTCTCACGATGAAGGGATTGATCAGATATCGCTTCATCATCAAATTTGGCAATAGCGTAGGCCATGTCAAATGAGAAACGGCTTTCCATGATGTTAGTGAACTTAAATCGATACGCTCTCCCGTCGACATCCGTTGTCACTCTCTCGCTCCCGGTCGCATACGGATCTGACCACATTTCATTGGCGACGATAGTGGGTAGGAACGCAAGATCAAGCTTCGTCCCTCGTCTTGACGTAAAGCGATAACCCAACTCAAAGGCAAGGGTTCCGACTGCGAGGTCATCTCTAGAAGTACCAAGGTAGACGCTGTGAAAGCGTTCTTTATCAAACTTATATTCGAAATTTCCTAATGGCCCGACGAAAAAGTCCGTATTGCTTGAGCCCTTGCTAGTAATGTTGCCAAGGCGGCTGTCTCCCTCAGTATCGAGATTGGAGTTTGACGATGTCACGCCTGTATTAATTGAAAAGTTGCCGCTAAATCGTTTGGCGTCAAAAGCTTGAACCGAGAAACTGGTACTTAAGGTTAGTGCAATGAATGTAAAGAATGGGATGAAGTGGTTGGTCATGAACTCTTTTCTCTCTTGCTGATTGTGATGAAAGTCACAAGGCGCTTCGGTATTGGCAGTCTAGACAATGAGTTGAGTTATATGAAATTAATTGAAGTGAAATTAAGTAAACACAGTGACAGCTATAGGTACATCAGAAAAAGTAAAATGTAATATAAAATATAAAAAGTTATAGGGAGCCATACGGTTACACGGAAGATCAATATGGCTGCTTATGAGATGACAGGGGCATCAAATTGATGCCCCTGTGTAGCTCTAAGACTGTGTATTATTAGACTTTTCGTATTTTGGCTGGTAATGCTTGTCTTGCTGCAGCACCGACAACCCAGTCAAGCATGACCCCTTTTCCTTCTCGAGTAGTGTCGATAAGTCCAATATCGTTAATGTTCACCCCATCATTGGATTTCATTTTCACAGGCTGCTGCGTGTCGCCAATCCAGTGAGCCCTTTCACCCAGTTCTTTGTGGCCAAACCCATGTTCAAACCCTAGTGTTCCGGGTTTGATACCTTCTACCACCATAGCTAACGCTTTCGTTGAAGCACTCGGCGTTTCAATCACAAAAGTATCGCCTGTGCTGATGCCTGCTGCGCTAGCATCTGATGGATGAAGGTAAACAGGGTTTACGCCTTTAATCGATTCCAAACGCGGTGATAAGTTAGAAACTGCGCTGTGAATATTTGATTTGAAATTGGTTAAACTAAAAGGCCAATCAATTTGCGGATACTTCTCTTCCAAAGGCGTTCCATCGGCGAGCTTTTGAGGGTGCCAAGTAGGGCAGCCGATGTAAGTTTCACCTGTCATTGTGTTTATTGAAGAGCCAAGTTTCTCATTCCAAATCGCCAGTGGACGAGTCCAGCGGTGTTTCATTTTTTCGTTATCGTAGGCTTCAGTTGCATCTTGGAATCGTCCACCACGGGCAAAGATAAACGAGACTTTACGCACTTCTTCTGGGGTGAGTGTGGTTTGCATTTGTGGCATTAACCGTTCTAACCCTGACCATGCAATATCTTCTGCATTCACACTCGGCACGCCACCTTTGGCAAAGGCTAAATTCGCAGCAGAGCGCAGGTAGAAGTCTTCCGCGCTATGAATACCGTGCCAATTGCCGTTACTGTCCGGTATCGCGTTGTCACCGAACCCGCCTAGCTGCATGCTTTTCGCTACATCGATAAAGAAGTTTTCAAGATTGATCGAGCGTCCATCGGCTGTTTTCTCTGTTTTTGGTTCAACAATCGGCCAACGTGTCGTAACGGCCTTAGTGGAAACACCATGCCATGGAACTGCGGTTCCCCAGCTTTCATAAGTCACGGTATCGGGCACTAAATAGTCCGATAAAGCGGTAGTTTCATTAATAAACGCATCTACAGAAACGATCAGTCCCAGTTGTTTTGGATCTTTAAGCTTCTCGCCTAACAGGTTGTCTAAACCCGGAACGCCATAAAGTGGGTTTGCCATGTGGTTTATCCACGCTTTCGCTCGGTAGGGATAGCCATCAATTGCTGCGGATAAGTGCTCTGTCAGCAGTGGTGCTGAAATAGGGTACCAAGGCGCACGTGTTGGGTAGGGTGATTCTCCTGCCGCGACTTTACGTTTGTATTCACTGGTTTTTTGGTATGGGAATTTACTGCGAGATAAAAAGATCCCTTGAGGCTTGGTTTTACCTTTGAATTTGGTGAAGTCATAGCGTGGACCAGCAGCTGAGGTTGGAAAACCACCTGCTTTGGCCATTGCGCCGCCCTTTAGATTAATATTACCGATCAACGCATTAAGCATTAGAATCGTGAACGAGTTATAGAAACCATTGGTGTGCATGTTGCCACCATGAGTATCGACAACCGCTTTAGTGCCATGGCTTGTGAAGCGGGTGGCAAGCTCAATGAGCTTCTCCTCAGGGATATCACATTGCGCGCTATAAAAGCTTAAATCGTGTTTGAACGCTTCCTCTTTGAGTCGTTGTAGTGACGATTTAACCACAACTGGTTGGCCGTCAATCATCACTTCTTGCTCGACAAATAATTGCGCTGAATCCGATTGAGTGTGCTTAGTTAATTGACCAGACTTTTCGTTGACCACAATGAAGGAGTCGGCGTCAGATTTAGGATCTCCATCGAATGTTAATCTAATATCCGATGCTCTTAGCATACGTCCGTTGTTTGGGTGACTTTCATCACTGATCACAAGATGAGTGGCATTACACCAATGTGCCGTTCCTGCTTCTTTCATAGCATTAGCGCTAGGTTGAGCTAGGAAGTTTTGGTTGTAGCGCTTGTTGTCGATGATCCATTGAATCATACCCAAAACTAACGCCGAATCGCTGCCCGGTTTTATCGGTAACCAGTTGTTACGATCACCTGCCGCTAAGCTAGAAGATCCAGCTGGAAGGCTAGGTGTGACGATTGTGTAGCTAAGAGATCCATTGGTTCTTGCTTCCGCTATTTGACGTGCTTGTCGTTTAAATGGGTTTCCGGCTTGAGCAGGAGACATACCAATAAAGAGAACGTATTCGGCGTGGTCTAAATCAGGCTTTAAGTGCGCAAACTTGTCGAGGTCATTCATTAAAGCACCTGATCCTGCTCTAAATGCGTAGCCACAATACGAACCATGATGACCAAAATTACGTGTGCCATAACTGTTAAACGCAAAGCGCTTTAGAATGTCATCGCGCCCTTCGTTACCGGCATTGGTCACCAGCAGTTGGTTTGCTTTTGGTCCATACTCTGGGTTGTTTGGATCTAGCGGTGTGTTGATGTCACGAATGGCACGTAAACCTTCAACGTGACCCTCACCAAAAAGATCGCCACCTTCAACCACTTCTTCTATAAGTTGCTCATAGCTGATGGGTTGCCATTTCCCTTCGCCACGTTTACCAATTCGTTTGAGAGGCTGTGTAATACGGTATGGGCTGTTACGGATTTCCATCATGCCATTGCCGCGAGCGCAGGCGGTGGAGCGTCCATTCAGTCCCGCTTCACCAGACATACCGAGATAAGCGTCTTTAACTGGCGTTTCAAATGGAATGTGGTCATGGTTTGAAAGTGGATGGTAAGGGTTGCCTGATATACGCAAGATCTCATCGTTACGGTTATCAATGCGAACTCGAAGCCCACAGAGTGTCCAGCAGCCAAAGCACATGGATGGCGCAACACGTTGGTTTGGGTTAGGAATGATCTTGCCATTCTCTTTAACCGTGTATTCTGTTTCTAGAGAATTACCGTGGTGAATATGCTGAGTTTTTTGCCCAGCAGTACCTGTTAGCGCACCATCTAGCATATGTTTGCCTGTAGTGGCGTAACCTGCAGCGAATGCACCAACACCACCGACAGCAAGACCAGATTTTAAAAATTGGCGACGTTTATTATCCATTGTTTAATCCTTCGTTCTTTGGTGGGTTAGTGGCTGTTCATTGGGTTGCTTTTTGATAATGATGATGGCGTTCTGGTGGACACGACTTCTGATGCAAACAGAGCAAGTGCTAACCAAAGACCAATCATGCCGATAATTCCTAGGAGCCCTGAGCCATTTAAAGGCAACTCGTAAGGGTAAGAACCTGCATCAAAACGTGGGATGGTTTGTACTTCCATCATGGTTACCCAACGGGTTACCCAAGCCGCAGTAAGAGTCGTGAACGATAATGCGGCGCAACCAAGCCATGTTGCTGTTAGTCGAGATACCATGAACGATAGAACGAAACACCCAAGTAGTGAGGTCGTCATCATTGCGATATTGGCAATCCACTGGCTATCTTGATAGAGAGAAAAAGTCAGGTTGTTTGAAGCCCAAATCGGCACAAGGATGAGCGCTAAAACTCCACTGAGACCTATGGTGTTTCGCAAGATTTTAGTATCACACGTAGTCAGCTTCTTTTGCTCACTAGGTACTTTTTCATTAAGCGCTTTTTCAATAGGCATTTGGCCACTAGGGAATAAACGCCAAACGAAAAGGGTTAAGCCCACTGCTGCCAAAAACGAAGTAACAAACCATATTAATGGGGATGCTGGTTGATTCCATAATGAACGGCTTTCGATAACCGCGATTTCAGCTCCGGTATATAGTGCAATGGTAAGCCCAGAAATTGCAGTGGTGATCGCAACCACTAGCAGTTGTTTAGCTGACACTTGCCAATTACCGAGGGTTAACCACGCCAGTTTTCTTAGCAATAGATTGCTGTTATCACGCAGTTTTGCAATGTCATTACGTAGATACAACCACGCGGTAATGACGGTTAACCCAGAAAATATTGGTAGGAAAATTGAGCCTAATGACATCCATGACCATGGGGTTAGATGGGCGTAAAAATGCCATGCTCGCCCAGGTTGGTGGAGGTCACCCGTTAAGGCTAGTGGCCCCACAATTGCGCCAATCGCCATCACCAGAACTAATGCGCTGCGAAACGAGTGACTGGTTTGGTTTTTCAATAGCAGTGCAATCACAAATAAAATGGCTGCCGCATAGGAAGAGCCAATGTAAAAGAAGTATTGAACGGCCCACGGTAGCCAAGCGATCTCTTGAGCGGGCACTAGGATTTCAGTAATGTTCATGCCTGTTCTCCTTTAGGTTCATAAATTGCAGCTTGGCCTTCAACATGGCTAACAAAGCGATCGTTCATGCCGATGTAAAAGACGTGAGGCTTGGTATCTTGTTCAGGTTTCAGTACGTTGATGTCTTGTTTGTTTTCGCTTAATAAACGATTAATTTCGCTAGAAGGATCGTTGATGTCACCAATCACGCGAGCACCACCAACACAGGTTTCAACACAAGCGGGCAGCAAGCCTTCTTCTAGCCGGTGTGCACAGAAGGTACACTTGTCTGCGGTTAATGTTTCTTTATTAATGAATCGAGCGTCGTAAGGGCAGGCCTGAACGCAATAAGCACAGGCGACGCAACGTTCGTTGTCGACCATGACAATGCCATCTTCTCGCTGAAAGGTAGCTTGAACTGGGCAGACTTTGATACAAGGCGCATCATCACAGTGATTACACAGGCGAGGCAGCATGAAAGCTTTCGCTTCTTTTTGAATTTGCGTGCCGTCCTCAAGAGTCACTTCGTACTGTTTAACTGTGGTTCTGAATTGACCAATCGGAGCTTGGTTTTCAATGGAGCATCCAACGGTACACGCTTGGCAGCCTACGCATTTACGCAGGTCTATCGCCATGGCGTAACGTTTTCCCACTTGCCCTTTGCGATCGGGTAGATTGTTATTACGAATAACGGTGCTGGCGGTAGCGGTTTGAATACCGGTTATCGGGATTAGCGCTGCGCCTGCACTGACTGCGCCGAGTCGGTTGAGGAAGCGTCGTTTGGTTGAATCCATAATGTACCTATAGCGAAGAAGTGGCAGTAAATTAAGCTTTGGTACATTGTCAGCAATTCAGTGATAGGCGGGTATTGTGGATTTCCACATACTCAGAGCTAGCTTGATCTAGAACAAATGCGGATTCACCAATCGAGCTGTTATGCTATAGGTAAGCGTAGGGTGGGTTGAGTTCATGAAAGTAATGGTGAGAGTGAGTAACCTCGTTCGATTAATGATGTTGATGGTGAGTTGCTCTGTTGGCGGCGTTCTAGCGTCTGGGCCATCTGTTGCACCGGCTACGGCCAATGAAGTTGATAGCCAAGAAGAGCTGAAAGTTAGCGCCAATGTTTACCCTGAAGCGGTGGTTAGACACGATCTGAACGCTAATACGGTTGATGGGGAGACGGTGATCACCAGACGAAAAACAGTCGTTAACGTTGGTGTATTAGCTATCCGTGGACGTCTTTATGCCGAACATCGATGGCAACCAACCATGGACTGGCTAACCCATCAAGTTCCAAATACTCATTTTGAATTGATGCCATTAACGCTAAAAGAAATGGCAGAGGCAGTGAAAACCCGTCAGGTAGATTTCATCATCACAAATCCGGGTCAGGCGGTACAATTAGGGCGTCAATATGAACTCTCATGGTTAGCGACCATGACGACTAAAAACGCGGTGAATCGTACCAATAGTATCGGTTCTGCATTAGTAGTAAGGCGTCTCTCACCCTATATATCTTTAGAGCAGTTACAGGGGAAATCGATTGCTGCTGTCAGTGAAAATGCGTTTGGTGGCTACCTTTCAATGCGATATGAAGTGATGAACGCAGGGCTAAATCCACAGCGCTATTTCTCTAATACCCAATTCCTCGGTTTCCCAATCGATGTCAGTTTGTATCAGCTACGAGATGGCAATGTTGATGCGGCAATCGTACCGGTATGCTTACTAGAAAATATGATTTCAGAAGGGTTACTTGCAGGCGATAAGTTTAGAGTAATCGATAGTTCAGGGCCGGATGGCTTTGGTTGCTTCGTCTCGACGCCACTTTATCCTAATTGGTCGTTTGCTAATACAGGTCGTGTATCAAGCCTAGTGTCGAAGCAAGTTGCTCAGGCGCTTTTTTCTATGCCGAGCAGCAGTGACGCGGCGTTAGCGGCTAAGGCTACCGGTTGGACATCTCCAGTCAGTTTGCTTGCGATCGATAAGTTGTATCAAGGGCTAGACATACACCCATTACAACAACCGTGGTGGAAAGAGGCATTAACCTGGCTTCGATATAATCAACAATGGGCATGGGCATTTTTCGTACTTGTCGTTGTGTTAAATGTGTATCACTTTTGGCTGGAATTTAAATTCAGTCGAAGTAAAAAGCAGTTAGAGCAAACTCAGAATCGCCTTAAAGAAAAAAGTGAGTTATTAGAGCACTCTCAAAGAGTCGCAGTCGTTGGGGAACTAGGCAGTAGCCTTGCTCATGAAATAAACCAACCACTCGCCGCCATCAGGAATTATAGTGAGGGCGGTCTACTTCGTCTTGCTAAGCAAAAACCAGCTGAAGAAATAGCCCCTATTTTCGAAAAGATTCAGAATCAGGTAGATCGAGCTGATGGAATTATTCAAAGGCTGCGTTCGATGATCAAAAAACGATCGTCAGAAAAACAAGAAACCGATCTTGAACGACTGATCAGCGAAACCATCGAATTGCTTGATTTTCGTTTATCTAAGCAAAATATTACTATACAGAGAAATCGTGAAGGCGAGTTATACCAGATCTGGATAGACCCAATTGGAATACAGCAGGCAATTGTAAATCTCATTAATAATTCCGCGGATGCTTGCATGAGTCACCAATATTCGACAGCGCCTTTAGAATTTCAGCCCACGATTGAGATTCGGACTCAATATAGTGCGAGTGGCGTCATCATCGAAATAATCGATAACGGCGTAGGGTTACCTCAGCACCATGACCAACTTGAAAAAGCATTTATGAGCACGAAAGATGATGGACTCGGGTTAGGCCTTGCTATTTGTCGGGATGTGATTGATGCCCACAATGGTCAACTCGACTTAACCTCAATACTGCCAACAGGTTGTAAGGCGTTGATTACACTTCCAGCACTTCGAACTGATAAGGACGTTACATAATGCAAGACACTAGGCTTCCCGTTTATGTGGTCGATGATGATGAATCTATAAGAGATTCACTGACATTTTTGTTGGAAGAGCATGAATATAGAGTGTCTTCGTTTGTTGATGGGCCGAGCTTTTTGGATGGAGCAGATATAGGTCAAGCAGGCTGCGTGATACTGGATAGCCGAATGCCGAAGATGCGAGGACAGCAGGTTCATGAGTACCTTCTTGAGCAGAATAGCCCGTTATCGGTTATCTACTTAACGGGCCACGGCGACGTTCCAATGGCGGTCGATGCATTACAGGCAGGAGCTGTGAATTTCTTTCAAAAACCAGTGAAGGGCGCGGATCTTACTCAAGCGATAGAGAAGGGTTTTTTAGCGTCTCAATCTCAAGTAGATCGTTTGCAAAGCTTGTTAGCGTACCAATCTTTGACCGAACGAGAAAAAGACATTCTTCGATTAATCATTGATGGTAAGCGTAATCAGAAAATCGCTGATGAGTTGTGTATTGCGATGCGAACCGTTGAGGTACACAGAGCGAGCCTATTAAAGAAATTTTCGGCCAAAACTGTCGCAGAGCTTGCTTTTATCTATGGGCAACTTGCGTAATACAGAACACTTTAACGCGGTTTTTTCAGCTGCCTAACAAGCCTTAGCGCAGATTTGACATGATGCCCCTGTTTGAGTTTTAAGTTGGGTTATAGGCGTGTACTCGGGCTTATTTTCAATGTGTCAATGCTACTTAATTGAGCTAAGTAATGGTTTTGTAAATAGTTTTATTATTGGAATAACACTTCAGGTTTTATAACGCATTGCGCATATCATATGATTTCATCGGTATATTTTTTTGCTGAACTCAAGTTAGCAAGGAAATCGAATGCAAACTATTGAACAACAAAAAGCTCATCAAGTGCTGTTACAAGCAACGATGGGATTTAATCATAATGATGTTACTAGAATTATTGATGCGGGAAGTATAGATAACTGGGTTGATGAACAAGTGAGTATTTGGAAGCCCTCACTGTTTAGCCAACAAACCAAGATTAAAGAATCGCATCCGAATAAAGAGTGGACAGACGTCCACTTTAATATTGGCTACACTACACTTCTGCTTAATCATAATGATATTCTTCGTCATAGAATTAGCTATATTTTGACTCAGCTGTTTGTGGTGAGTAAAAACAATACGGTGTTGAAAAATAACAATATTCGTCCTGCTTTCGCTAAGTATTACGACAATTTATCCTCAGAGTGTTTCGATAATTTTCGCACCTTATTAAAGACCATGGCAACGTCCCCAATGATGGGGCAGTACCTAACGTATCTTAATAATGACTATGCCGAAGGCGTCGCAGCCGATGAAAACTTTGCACGTGAACTGATGCAACTGTTTACCATCGGCCCGGCAAAGCTAGATATGTATGGTAATGTTGTATTGGGGAGTGATGGTCGTCCAGTGCTTTCATACACACAAGACGACATCGAACAGGGTGCGAAAGTCATGACTGGCTGGACACTAAATAGTGGCGACTGGGAGCGCCCAATGTCTGAGAAAGTGGGTGCTCATAATACGCGCTCAAAAAATATTCTGGGCTATGAGTTTCCAGAAGGTGCTAGTGCAGACGAGGACTTAGACCGACTTCTAGATATTCTTTGTACACACGATAATCTAGCGCCATTTATTTCGAAGTTCTTTATCCAGAAAATGGTCACTTCTAATCCTTCACCAAAGTATATCTATCGTGTTGCATCAGCATTTCGTAACAGCGATCTTGATATGGTAGTGCTGATCAAAGCCATCCTAAATGATGAAGAAGCGTCTTACACTCGTTCAGATCGAACGAATGGTCTTATCCGCGATCCCCTTATTACCCTTTCCCATGCTCTTAGAGCATTGAATGTCACACTTAAGTCGGGTAAAGAGATTCTACCCAACGCATTCTCATGGTCAGATCGCCGATTTATTCTTGATGGGCCGAGCGTCTTTTACCATTACCAACCGGATGAAGCTCCGAATGATGAGCGATTTGAAGGCATTGCTGCACCTGAGTTTAAGTTATACAGCTGGGATGATGTGCATCATTACTACAATCAGGTTTCATCCCTCGCGGTGAAGCTTGAACACGATGGTGTTGATATGTACATGAATCGACCTTCTCTTAGCACCCATTTCTACGATACGGAAAATAACGAGAAGTTGATCGAGGAGATAAATAAGCACCTTTTCGCTTCAAATATGAGTCAAGAATCTAAAGATGTCGTGTTTGATTTCTTGAAGTCGGCGCCACGCCGAGACGGTTATTTTCGAGCGCTATTCATTCAGTTGCTAATGTCACCAGAATTCATGACTCAGGGGTAAAGAACCATGCAAGTTTCAAGACGTTTATTTTTAAAAGGCAGTGCATCGACCGCAGGTATAGCGGCACTGAACCTCTCTTCACCAATGGCTCATGCTTTTTCGGAAAGTTGTGATAACGACATGGCACATAAAGCTTTGGTGGGTATCAACCTCGGTGGAGGGAATGACGGTTTTAACTGCTTTATCCCAAAAAATGATACAGAGTACAATGAATACAAAGCGTTACGGGGTAGTCTCGCGTTCGAAAACAACGAAGTGTCTTGTCTGAAGCTATTAGGTGACGATGCAAAGTTAGGGCTCTCGCCCGAGCTTAACGATCTCAAATGGTTATTTGATGATGGATTAGCGCTGCCTGTCGTTAATGTTGGCCCTTTAACGCAAGAACGGAAGCCTGATACTCATATTGATGATCTTAAGCCGATACATATTTTTTCTCACAATCATCAAAGTACGATTACTCAAACCAATACTCGAGAAACCATTGGTAATCAGGGATGGGGGGGATTATCTGCCTATATTTTAGATAACAGCTACGGATTAAAAGAGTTACCGCCATTATTTGAAGTTGGATCTCAAACGGTTTGGACCAATAGCCTTCCTAAATCAGCGAATAGAATCGGGACATCATTACCGCCAGCAATGAGTTTGGAAGAACATGGCGCGGAGCTGTATGCTGGATTTCGTCGTAGCCACGCCACGAAGGACTCTCTGTTCAAGAAGTATTATGCAGAGATGTGTGATGAAGCTAAGAACAATTTTGACGAATTTGGGCAGATTTTTGATGAAGGGGATGATTACGGTTTTAATGTTGAGACATCAATTGGTAGACAGTTAAAAACAGTACTTTTGCTTTTGGACTCAAGAGATAAATTCGATCATCCTGTACAGTTTTTCTCGGTGACGTTAGGTGGATTTGATACCCATGCATCACAAAAAGAGGACCAAGGTGCATTACTGCGTCTACTGGCATCTCAGGTTTCGAATTTCTATTGTGAATTAAAGAGCCGCGGGTTAATGGACTCTGTGACCACGTTCACTTTCTCTGAATTTGGCCGCACCCTTGAGCCAAACGGTTCAGGCACTGATCATGGCTGGGGTAACTGCCAAATGGTTCTAGGTGGTGATGTATTGGGTGATCGTGTTCTTGGCGAGTGGCCGAACCTGGCTGAAGGCAGCAAAGACTTAATGACAAGAGGTCGTGTTGTACCAACAATGAGTGTCGATCTTTTTCATGCATCGCTTCTGAACTGGGTTGGCATTAAGGAAAGTTGCCTTGAGCATTTATTCCCATCTCTAAAGGAGTTTGACCAAAAAGCACTACCTATATTCCGTAGCTGCGACAATGGCAATGATACTAAGTTAGAAATTATTGGAGCAACAGCGAGTGCAGAAAACCCTAACGGGATAGATAAAATTTCGCATGGCTATGACAAGGACATGAGCACCAAGTGGTCAGCCAAGGGCCAAGGTGTCACTTATACCGTTGAATTAGAGTCACTTTCGACAGTACATTCTGTTCGCTTTGCGCAAATGAAAGGACAAGAGCGTAGTTATCGCTTGGATATTGAAACCAGTCAAGATGGTTATACCTTTGATGCTCTATTAAGCATTAGGACGGAAGGCAAAAGTGATGAAATGGTGGCGTATCCGTTAGGCTCATTAAAAGCGAGATTTGTTCGTTTCGTGTGTAATGGTAATTCAGACAGCGATGAGTCATTAAAGGATTGGACGAACTTCCGCAACATAGAAGTGCTCGGTCGATAATCCCTCATTTAACACCCGTATCAACTGATCAATAAAGCTGGCCATTAGGTTAGCTTTTTTGTTTGGTACGAATGAATATCGAATATTATGTGATCTCAGTTCTGCTTTTTGTTGTAATTAATGATAGATGTCTTTTTAGTTGGAATGACTAAATATATGAGCTTAATCATTTAATTCAACGTACCTTGTGTTTTTATAAGCTTTAGGTCTAAGCATATTCTATTTTTCTATAACGCCTGAGACAGAGTTCTCTACTGTTAAGTTAAGACCACAATGACTGTGGTGGCTTATTTTAGAACTCTTGTCAGGAGGCAATATGATTCATCCTCTCTTGAAATACCTATCCATTCTATGTCTTATCGTTGGAATTAGTGCATGCAGCGATAGTGATGGTGCAAGCGCTACATCTACATCCTCATTACAACTACCAGAACAACTGGAGGTAGTGACCAATGAAACTGACTAATATAACTGTTGCAATCTGCGCGTTGACACCGCTATTTTCTTACGCTGCATTTAATGATTCAGGAACAGACTACACCAATGCTAAGGTCAATTCTCATGTATGGAACGCGGCATTAGAGCCGATTGATTTGGTGAACAGTATTTTGTGTTTCACTGCGCAGTTCAATAGCATTGAATTTGTTAACGAAGGCGCGTATTCCGTTCTTGCCGATGAAGCGGCTTGTTTTGATGAAGAGGACGATGGCTCATCTGGGCAGTCATCGGGGGCTAGTAATACAACTACCTACATGAAGGCCATTTCTACGGTTACCCGTGATAACGACTTTTCACCTCTTATGATCAATGTCTGGCTACCAGAAATGTCCGGTGGTGACGGTGAACAGGCCATCAAGTTTAAAGCGGAGATTTCTGAAGGAGCCTCGAGCGATAATCCATTTGGTAGTTTCACGTTTAACTTCGACTTCTTTGATAACTTCACCTCTGGTAATCAATATGGAGGAGGGGAGGTTATTACGGTTGATACTATTCCAGGCTCAATTGGTTTCACCTTGTATGAATCGAGCACTCAGGGAAGTAACAGTTACTCTCAAAGCGCCAGTGTTGTTATGGCAAGCGATAGGTCTAGCGGTGTTGCTTTAACGGGTTTTGATAGAGGTGGAAACGGACAGACTTCATATGCACTGGCGTTTAACTCAACACATGTACTGGTTCAGAGTGTTAGTGGTGACTTTGCAGATCTACCGTATAAGTCGGGCAGCAATAGTGGTCAGTGTTTAAGCCGTACTAGCTTCGACAGCTTTGCATATCGATATGATTTATTTAACGCTACATCGGGAGCTCAAATTGATATCAACAGTGGGTTTTCGATTAAATACGATAGTGATAACAACGGAAGCTACGACAGTTACGGACACATAGGTTATTGGGGAGCTTGGACGGAGACAGACGGAGCATTGTCGGACGGGGATACGGTAATCCGAGATGAAAACGGAACTCAAACTTCGTACACCTATGTGAATGCCCCGGGGCGGTTAATCAAAAATACGGTGAAAACACTGGCGTTAAGTAGTGCTAGAGGGATTGGTTTCGCTTACTGGGATAGTGCAATATTTGCAGATAATAATTACGACCAGTGGGTTGTGAACTATATGACCGCTGCCGACGACGGTGTTGGCTCTGATGGATTCTATAAAACAGGCAAGCTTTCCTGGGGAAGTAATGGCTCAACCGTCACATCACAAACGCCGGTTCAAATTCCAATTAATGCCAACGAGTCGTTGTATATGTATTCGGAGCAGCTCGGCGGAGAGGTGAAATATCTGGATGGTCAAAGCTCGCTCACCTATTACGAACAAACCTTTATCAATGGCAGCGAAACTGGCTCTGGTGAACTACTAAACTCAGGTACAGTGACACTGACTTGTTATGATAATTGTCCTATTGGAACATTTGATTTGAGTGATTTAACTGACTTTAGTGGCAATGATAGTCCATTTGAAACGGGTTCCGGCCCGTATTACTTTACGTTTGCGACATCGGGGGGTAACACATTAACCTTGGTTAGCGTAACAAGCAGCGAGCCTGTACGTTATAACGCGTCACTGTCACAATCTAATATTGACTCTACACCACACAGCTGGGGTGTAAGAAGTGGACCTATGATTTCGGGCACTGTGAGTAACTCATGGGATATTTACGATCCGTCAATCACCACTGAGTTTTATGTCTGGGAAACGGGCTTACAATCATGGAATCAATTGTCAACGGTAAAAGATGGCTCGGGCGATGTAGTTAGCTTTGAACGACCGCTACAGTTGGCCTATCAACATTCTGATGCAAAAGATCGTAGTGGTAATGCAGGAGATTACGACGGTCAAACCTTCTTGATTAATTATGGTGGCAATGGGGATTTATGGGGGATTCCGAGTAATAGTGATGATGGTCAATATCGACCAGACTTTTCTATCGCTGATGGAGTGCGAATGGGAAGCTCGAATCAATACGTTGTGAAAGCGATTGAAATAGAGCAAACAATGCAAGTTGTGTCTGGACAGTGCTCAGCTCTAACTCTTGCTGACCCTGCCGTTGATGTACCGACATCGGTTCAAGGCAGTGCTGACATAGGAGCTATGCCAACCGTGACTGATGACCCCGCTGTAATTGCTGGGGTGACTCAATAAAAGAAAGGTTATTGACCTAAAGGTAAACCGCCGGCTATCAGCGGTTTACCTTTTGTGGCTACTTTTTATTTTTCACTCCCCCTTGTACCGCTTTAAAGCGTGGGTTTGTCTTGCATATAACGTAAGTTCGACCTTTGCGTTTAACCACTTGGCAATCACGATGGCGCGCTTTCGCACTTTTTAAAGAACTGAGTACTTTCATATGTTTTCTTCCATTATTTCTTAGTGCTTAATGCACCAAACTTGCGATTAAAGTTCGCAATACGGCCTTCTTGATGAACAACTCGTTGTTTGCCCGTGTAGAAAGGGTGTGACTCCGAAGAGACTTCAATTGTCATATATGGGTAGGTCTCGCCGTCTTCCCACTCAATGGTTCGTGTGGTTTCCAACGTTGAACCGACCAAAAAATATTTATCGACACTCGTATCATGGAATACAACGGTTCGGTAATTGGGGTGAATTCCCGGTTTCATTTTTCCCTCCAGCAATTGTTATGTTATAACATAATTAATGATACTCATTATCAATTGACGCGTCGAGTACTTTTTAATTTGCTTGTTACTAAAAAGTTATGATCTTGGTTGGATTACTCGTCAGTCGGGGAGGTAATTGTCTTTTACTTGTTGTATTTTCTCGTCTTCTTATTTGAGGTGTGAATGATACGCGATACTAAGTTCAATCAATCAATGCTAATTGCAAGTGTCCTGAGTTGGCTGCTTGTAAGTCTAATGCCAGTCATTAATGCTCATGGAGCAAGCGCTGGCGTTTGGGCTACGCTGTGTACTCTAAATGGGTTTGAACTGGTTCAAGTTGAAGAAGGGAAAATTGAGACACAACACAGTAAACCTTGTCCCTTCAGTCATTTCTCTCGTTTACATCAAGACTCTATATCTGCTCTCCAATATTCAGGGAGACAGATCTTCGCATCGTTAGAAATTTATTCTTACTTTGTTCCTAATGTTCGATTCCAACTGGCTTTTACAAGAGCCCCTCCAATAGTCCATCTTTCTTAATTCTTACTAAAACAAATAATAAATCAATAAGTTACTGAATAAGTAAAGTTCAGAAGCGGTACCGATCTCTCTTCATTTTGATGAGGGGGACTGGGCTGCATTCAGAAAAGGAAAATGCAATGTTGGATAGTCAAACTCAGACAATACAAATGGAAATATCACCTCAATCAACTCGCCAGAAGCAGGCTAAATCTCGCTACTTTCTTACTTGGCGTTGGCACTTTTATATGGGGCTATTCGTTATCCCCTTTATGCTTATGCTTAGCCTAACTGGGTTGGTTATGCTGTTTGATGATGAAATAGAATACGTTCGATACGGAGACATATTGTCCGTTGAACCACAGGAAAAAAAAACGTTAGCTTCGGTGCAAATTGAAGCGGTAAGAACGCTCTATACTGATGCATCGGTCACTCAGTTTGTTGCTGCTCATGATGCTGACGTAGCAAATAGGGTAAGCATTCGACTTGAAGATGGCCGTTCGATATTTGTCATCGTCGACCCTTATACAGCCCAGATACTGGGGGAAATCGACCGTAGTGACAGTTGGTATCAATTGGCGAACGATATTCATGGAACGCTTTTGATTGGGAAGTGGGGCGATCATTTGATAGAAATCTCGGCGAGCTTAAGTATTTTGCTGCTCGTAACGGGCATCTATCTGTGGTTGCCGACTGACAATGCTTCTAAATCGGGCTTTATGCAAATACGACTTTCAGCCGGGAAACGTATCGTAATGCGAGATATCCATGCAAACTTAGGCGGCGCTTTATCGATAATCCTATTGTTATTCTTGCTCTCGGGCTTGGCATGGGCCGGAATATGGGGTGCTAAGATGGTGCAAGGCTGGAATACTTTTCCTACCTATTACACATGGGGAGATAAGCCAGAGTCTGACGTATCAAAACTCGTTGTAACGCCAAGTAGTTTAGAAAATAGCAGCTTAAATCACAGCAGTTTAAACCATGGAAGTGAGGAGGAGATGCCTTGGAATCTTGAGTTAACACCTCTACCTGAATCAAACGTTCATGACCATTCCAACCACCAAGAAGATGAGATGGCGAGCAATAGTAATGTTGAGTCCGCAGTTTCTATTGACTCGATTATTTCTGAAGCCAAGCTTGCTGGCCTTATTAACTTTAAGGTTTTTCTGCCGAGTTCTGAAACTGGGGTATTTACCGCGGCGGCAAACTCGATGGCGGGGGATATAAATGATCCGCGTTTAGATCGTACGATTCATTTTGACCAATATTCAGGTGATGTGTTGATGGATATCTCTTGGCAAGATTACAGTGTGGTCGCGAAGTTAATGGCAGCTGGGGTGACACTGCATCAGGGCGACGCAAGTATCGTTAATAAACTACTCAATGCTCTGTTCTGTTTTGGCTTTATCGCAATTTCGATTACCGGTGGGATCATGTGGTGGATTCGAAGGCCAATTGGCGTGTCTAAGTTAGGCGTTCCCCCTCGTTTTGAACAAGATGGGATTTGGCGAGTTGGTCTTGGAACGGTGGTTATTCTAGGGTTGTGTTTTCCATTAGCGGGAGCGACGATCATTGCAGTATGTTGTATTGACTGGCTCGTGGTTAGCCGATCACAACGCTTAAAGCACTACCTGGCATAACCTTTACTCGCTAATGTTGTGTTTGCTGATATTAAGTTGTGATTTTTCCATAACGAAATATCTATAACGAAGAAATCGCTGTTAATTCAGCGGTTTTTACATTAATGCCATTGTTCGTGTTATTTCAATGATTGACGGTATAGGCGTAGGTGGAATTAACACGCTCTAGAGAGATGGTTAAATCGCTGTTTTTTGACCATATCACGTTGAGATGAGATGAGGTAACCGGCTCTATATGCCCACTGGCCGATAGCTGCCCCGCTTCAACGATGTGACTGTTATTGTTAATGCATTGGGCAAGGATACTAGGCCATTGGTAGTGGCTATACCAAAGTGGATTATCAACGCGGCACTGGAACTCTTCAGTATTCTTGGTAGGCGATTCAATTTTTATTATGAACGTTTCTGGTTGGATAAGGGATTCCTCTAGAGACGCTATGCGGCCCACCTCAATGCGTTCATAGGCTTGAGTGTGAAGCACATTCACATAACCGGTTGTGGTTTCATTTTTTGTCCCGTCGTTGTTTTGGAAGGAATAAGTGATGAATGTGATCAAACAGTAGCTGGTGTCTTTAGTTAATCCGTCGATGATAAATTCTTTATCGCCAATAGGTGTTAAGGACTCTTGATAAATGGGAATTTGTATCGGGCTATTGCTATAGCACTCTTCAAAGTTGTCGCCTTCATAAACAGCGCTTACAAGCCTATACGCGGATAACCCACCGATCGAGTTGGCATTGAAGTGATAAAAAGGGCTTTCATATTCAGTAATCCAAGCGCTAATACTATTTGTAGATATGTTATTGACCGTTTGCAGGTGAAGATCAATATCGTTATCTGGAAGGTAGCTTGCGTTTATTGCGCTAACCCAAAGACATGCCACTGCTGCTGACCACGTTATCCATTTCATACGGCTTTCCTTGCTCAAGCGTTTCGCACTTATATCCGTATAAATGCGGCTTTGATGTTAATGCCTTGTTAATTAATTTAGGTGATCTGCATATGTAATTCAATGCGCATTATTCGAATAATTACTTTGTGTGAAATGGCTCACTGGTCAGCCAGTTCTTACGTTCTTTCTAATTTAGCTGTCGCTTTATGGTAAATCATGAGGGAGGGCATATTTATGTTTGGAAGGTGGTGGAATAAGTAGTTAACCCGTCGTTGTCCACAAAACGGTAAATTCGTTCAAAGCATAGGAGACCCCAAAAAAGGGAATAACGGTTATACCTAGTCATCGGATTATAGGGTGCTTAATATTGAATGCGAAGAGGGTGATGTTTGTTCCGGCTTTGCTGTTTTAATAATGATTGCTTGGTGAATAGCCAGCAGAAAAAAGTGAGAAGAATCAATGTTAACGAAAGCCATTGTTGTGGTTTGGATTGTGTTTATTTGTACTCACTCAGTCGGAAAATACACGCTGAATCGTCATCACACGATAAAAATAAATCAGCTTTGTAATAAAGCAAAAATGAAAACTTAAGCCCTACAAAATGATCTATTTGTTCGTAATTCCCTACATTTCGGAGTTGTTATGAAAAGATTACTGCTGGCCGCACTGGCTCTTTCTCCAACCGCATTTGCTTCCACTCAATATACTGAAGTTCCAGATAACATTACTACGCCAGACGAGGTCATTACCTCTGTAGGCACGTTTCATTTTACAGATGGAAACCCTGATCGGATCACAGTGGAACGAGCTTATGAATTGCTCGGTATTCAGCGTGCCTCTCAGGTGTTTTTAGAGCACATACCTTCTGCTTCTATCTATTCAATGATGGAAGGCTTTAAGAATATGGGGCAAGTTGAACCCAATCAAGTATTGCTGCTTGAAGATTTAATGGATGCCAAAAACATCTTTCTAACCGGTAATGCTGATACGGTTTATTTCTTTGCTCAATACAATGTAGAACAGTCGCCTGTTGAACTAACCATTCCACCGAATACCTTAGGCATGTTTAACGATGCTCGCTTTCAGTGGATGGAAGATGCAGGGCGCAGTGGGCCTGATAGAGGCAAAGGTGGCGTGTACGTAGTTGTTCCCCGTAATATCGATCTAGCAGAGCGAACCCAGCTCGCTAACCATTATGGCGAGTCGTATGTGATTACGTCACCATCGAACAACTTTGCGTTCATTAGCCGTGGATTTAAAGACCCACAAAGTGGAGAGCACCAAACGGCGGTTGAGAATATAAAAACGCATTTTAAAGCAAGGTACGTAAATGCCGAGCAGAAGCCTATGCAGTTTATAAACCCTAATGGCGTCTCGGTATCGACCATTCATGCGAATGACGAGCATTTCTACGTAGAGCTAAATGAAGTTATTCAAAGAGAGCCTAAAGAGCTTTATTCTGCTCACGAAAGAGGAGTGATGGAGCATATTGGTATCGTGAAAGGTGAACCAATGGACCAAGAAAAAGTAGATCTGGTACAAGCGGCAGCCGTTGCTAATGCACAAGCTCGATCGTTAACGTTACGCCCGCACTCCGATTTTTTCCAGTATGAAGGTAACCCACAATGGCACATTCCATTTAATCGAAATCCTAGTCACGATTACATGTCGAAAAAAGGTAATAAAGACTTTGACGCGCAGGTTTATTTTCATTATCCAGCAACCGCTGTCACTCCCGCAATGGCGCTGGACCTTATTGGTATTGGTTCAAAGTATGCGTTCGCCACCTACGACCATAACGGTGACAACTTTGATGGGGGAGAGCACTACGCAGTAACCATTCCAGCGAACGTTCCAGCAAAAGACTTTTGGTCGTTTGTTATCTACGATATCCAGACTCGCTCCATGCTACAAAACCCGATCAATAAGCCAGGCGTAGATGGATTTGTAGCACAGCCCAATGACGATGGTTCGTATACTGTCCATTTTGCACCTATACAGCCTGAAGGTGTAAACGAGGGTAATTGGATTCAGACGATACCGAATAAATCGTGGATGATCTTATTCCGTACTTATGGGCCATTAGAGCCTTGGTTTGATAAAACCTGGCGACTCGGTGATATTGTTAAACAATAGAATTTCAGAGACTTTAAGTCTGTAGAAAGTCGATAGCCAGTGATAAAACTGAATACGGCCAACGTGAGGAGCATTGGCCGTTCCGGATAGACGTTACGTTCTTCGGTCAAACCATATGTCTTTTAATGACATGACTCCACGCTTGTCCATATTCGTTCCATTTAACATCGCGTGGGTTTTAAACGTCACATGTTTGCGCCATAGGGGGAGGATTTTTATTTCATTAACGAGGAGTGATTCAATCTCATTGAGATGCGGGAGTAGGTTATGGGCTGAACCATCTTGCGAGGCTTTATCATCTAGCTCAACGAGTAATGTTTTTTGTTCTTGTTCCCCCAACGCCGAACGGCTCATATTGCTGACTAAAAGCCAGTAGAAGTAATCAAATGTGGTGTCATTTCCAAATAAAACGTCTTGAGAGCCAATATCTATCGCTTCAATCTCGGTGGAATCGACGTATTTTATACTCAACCCTTGCGCTTGTAACTGTTCAAATAGCTGACGAATATCATGACTAATTGAAGAATCAATCAAAACAGATCGTTTCGGCAATACTGGAACTGTCATTTCTTCCTCGACAATGACTTCGGTATGGCTGAGTAGACTGTAGGCTGGATCATTATTGGGAGTGTCTTTTAAAATCCTTTTAATATTTTGTTTTATCCAGGCTCTTTCTTCCATTGACAAAGAGGTTGAGTGTTGATGAAAGCAGAGGCATTCAGCACCTTCTAGTTCGCAATGTGTAAACTCATTGTCACTCTTCTTAGGTGAGCCATCATTGACCTGCTCTAAATGTCCGGAGGTTGGGTTTTCTTCTATATCTATAGCCCAGAAGTCCGCTTGTTCAATGATTCCACTATGAGAAAAGTAAGTTTGAAATTTACTTAAAGACCAATGATCTTTCTCACTATGTTGTAGTTGATAGGGGCCAGTTCCGAAGGGGATGGCTTCATTTTCTGGGTTATCAAGGAAAATAGCTGAGTGTATATCCGCGAGCGTATGAAGAAACAACGGGTCACTTTGAGAAAGTGTAATCTCTACCCATTGCATCCTTACTTCCACGTTCTCTACATGCCTGTAGAAAAGTGACGCTACGTTTGGCTGCTGAGCTCGTTCTAGAATATTGTTAGCCACATGCTGAGGGGTTAACAGCTCACCATTATGAAAATAGACATTGGGATGAATGCGAAAGAAGTAGGTATTCGCTTCGACATAAAACTGATGTGCCAAATGTGGAATAAACTTGTCTAAGTTACTGTCATAGGTGATTAAGGTGTCGAACATGGCTGTGACATAAAGCCCTGCATTGATATCGACCATATGCATAGGATGAAGCTTGGGTAACGTATAGGGCGTGAGAGAGATAAGCTTATCAAATGCCTCGTGTGTATCGTCAAGCCAATCGGAAAGTTTTACTTTGAAAACATGGGTATATTTGAATGTATCAGCGTATCTGTAAGCGTCTTCGATTTTCCCTTGAGAAACCATCTCTTTTAATTGCTCTGATAGAACGGAATGGAAACTCTGAATCACGGTTAATTTAGACAGATTGCCTCTGCCTCTTCCTGCCTGCCACTGAATCCATCCAACGCTGCTAAGCGTTTTCATTAACTTAGCGATATTACGAGTAGAGCAATAAAGTGCTTCGCTTAAGCGTTCTGTTGTGACTCTAGATTCCACTTGATAGCCATACAGATGTTCAATTTGTTTTAGTCTCTGCAAGAGAATGACGTTTACCGACATATCAATTTCTTCCTTTCATATTCGTCCCTTGAATAAAAGGTGAACTCAATCATGACGACTGTTCATTATTAAGTAAAGTTTTTCGCCGCATACTTCAACCATACCGAAACAAAAGATAAAAAGAGAAACATTATGAATAATCAAATCAAAGCAGTAACACTTATCGCACTTCTCGTTTCTGGTGGAGCAATGGCCGATATTCGTGACGAAACAAGCGGTGTATATGTTCAGGGTGGCGTCGCTGGAATGAATGTCGAGAGTCCGAAACTAAATGACCAGAAAGTAAACGGCGGCGCACTAACGGTTGGATACGACATCAACAAAATCGTGGGCGTATCTTTGTCAGTTCAAGGCGCGAGCGATGAAGACATTATATCTGCGAATCTAGACGGCTCAATGAATACACAGAAAATTGATGTTGGCGCGTCTCAGATTGGAACGGATATAGGTTATACCTTCAACATGAGTAACAGCATCACATTGAAACCTTACGTGTCAGCAGGTGTTGGAGCCACTAAATTAGAGAGAAATTTATCAGGCAATACTGAAACTCAAAAATCAGAAGCATTATTTGCTGGTGTTGGCGCAAAAATGACCGTTAAAAAACACTTCATCGTCTCTCTGGATCTTCGTCAACAAGGTAGCTCAGATGAGACAGCGAAAATATCCATGCTCCAAGCCGGCTACAAATTTTAAAGGTTGAGATTATTTCTTTGAACTATCAAAATAAATTTATTAAGTGAGAATTATATGAACGCACTAAAAGTAACCTTTGTAGTTTCATTGTTTGCACTAGCTATTGCTCCTTCTGTTTATGCCAAGTCAGGAAGTGATTACGACAGTTATTCACGGCTAAACGAGGTTGTGAAATCACAAGTACAAGTGAAGGATAATGCATTGGCAATTGAAACTAATGCTGCAACAACACTTAATGGGTTTGAGGCTGTAGCTCAAAGCCTTAAAGGTGTTGAAGATCGCATCGATTACGAGCGTAACGTAACAACTAAGGGGTTTGAGGCAACAAACCTTACACTTACTACAAATAACGCAAAACTATCAGGGCAACTAATTGAAACTCAGAATCACGAGCTTGAAACCCGTGGAATGGTAGAGACAAATAAAGCTGATGTCACGCTTAGTCATGGCTTGATTGCTACTAACATGACAGACATTGACCATAATGCTGACGGTGTAGCTAAAAACGCCGTGGGCGTTAAGAAAAATGCAGACGACATCGTCGATCTTCGCGCTAGCTTTGAACAGCAAGCTAAAAAACTTAACGGTGTCATGGCATCTAATCAAGCTGTTACAGCTGCACATCCTTACCTAGACCACGGTCAAGTATCTTCAGTTGGTGTTGGTATTGGCGCTGCTGATGGAGAAGGTGCTTTGTCTGTCGGTTATGCTCAACGTCTAAGTTCTAACTGGGTACTTGATGGTAACGTGGCAACCACTTCTGCTCACGATACATCAGTAGGAGTCGGCGCTTCATATGCTTGGTAATTACTCTCAGTTTAACAAACCGCCTCTATTGGCGGTTTTTCTATTTAGGGAGGGATTAGATAGGGAATTGGTGAAACGCAAAGGTGTGTTCAGTTCACAGGATTTAGGTAGAGCAGAGGTGTTTTCGACGTACGACTATGTAAACCGGCTATATATATGCAGAACAATCAATGTCAGCGTTATAACCAACCAGATTGCACTGAATCGAACAATGTATGGCCTTTGGTTTTCTTTATCGTAGAAAGTGAGGCTGATACCAGCCACCATAAATGGGTACAAGATGGATGTGATTACCAGTGTCGCTAGATAAACTGAGATTGCCATTGATGAATCTGAACCAAACTGCTCCATTGACGCCACCGAATAACCAAGTAATTGGTGATCATAATATATCAGCTGACTTTATAGGGTTATCGAACGAAATGGCTCTGTGAGACGATTCACACCTCAAATTGTAAATGAAAATTTCAAAGATGAGAATTGATTAGTAGATCAAAAAAACCGCTGATGAACAGCGGTTTTTGTTGGGTTTGGATTTGCTAGTTCAACTAGCTAACGAGCTTCTTTTGTTGTTCAAAATTCACATCGTAAGCTTTTTCACCAGCAATATAGGTTTCGCTGACTGTACGGTCATCACCCAAGCTCATAAGAACAAACAGTTTCTCTTCAAGCTTCTTCGCTTGCTGCATTCTGAAGCGCATGAGTTGAGTTGCGTCCATGTTAAGTACCACAAAATCGGCTTCTTTGCCTACTTCAAGGTTACCTATTTTGTCTTCAAGGTGAAGTGAACGTGCACCCCCCAACGTTGCTAAGAACAGCGACTTAATTGGGTGAAGCTTCTCTTGTTGAAGCTGCATGATTTTATACGCTTCGCTCATAGTTTGTAGAATAGAGAAACTGGTTCCCGCGCCCACATCCGTTCCCATGCCGACACGAATACCATGCTCTTCCAGCTTTGGAAGTTTGAATAGACCCGAACCTAAGAATAGGTTTGAAGTTGGGCAGAACGAAATAGCAGAATCGGTCTCAGCAAGGCGTTTGCATTCACAATCAGACAAATGTATACCGTGTGCAAATACAGAACGTTTATGCAGCAAACCATAGTGGTCGTAAACATCAAGGTAGCTGTCACGCTCAGGGAATAAATCCAAAACCCACTCAATTTCTTTCTTGTTTTCAGAAAGGTGCGTGTGCATGTATACGTCAGGGTATTCTTCTAACAGTTTACCCACGGTAGCCAGTTGCTCTGGGGTGCTGGTTGGCGCAAAACGAGGTGTTACCGCGTAAAGTAAACGGCCTTTATTGTGCCATTTTTCGATCAGCTCTTTAGAATCGTCGTAACCTGACTCTGGCGTATCGACCAGGTAATCGGGTGCGTTACGATCCATGAGAACCTTACCCGCGATCATACGAACGTTACGTTTTTCTGCTTCTTCAAAAAAGACATCAACAGACTCTTTATGAACCGTACCAAATACCAGAGCTGTAGTAGTCCCGTTACTCGCTAATTCATCAAAGAATAGATTGGCGACTTTATGTGCGTAGATAGGGTTTTTAAAGCGACGCTCTTCTGGAAAGGTGTAGTTTTCTAGCCAATCCAATAATTGCTCCCCGTATGAGGCGATCATGCCCGTTTGAGGGTAGTGGATATGGGTATCGATAAAGCCTGAAGTGATGATTTTATCTTTGTACTCTTTAACTTGAAGCGTTTTTGGTTGGCGCTCAAGAACAGCGAGAGCATCGCCAATGTCAACCACGTGACCATTTTCTACGACTAGAATGCCATCTTCAAAGTATTCGTATGAATCTTCAATACCGACATCTTTAGGGTCAGCAATGCTGTGAAGAATGCTTGCGCGGTATGCTTTACGTTGAGTTGTCATTATTACTTCCTTTTAATCTCTCTAAAGACAATATGGCCTTTAGATCTAAGCGATTTTATTTTTTATATGAGATTCGCTTAGGCTGTTTTCACTGTGCATATCAGGGCGCTTTTGTTCAAGCGTCTGGCCTTGATAATGTGCGATTAGTTCACCCGCAACCGATACCGCGATTTCAGCAGGGTGTTTCCCAGTCACTGAACTGACGCCAATAGGGCAGATCATGGTATTAATTTGCTTTTGGCTGTAACCACGTTGCTCTAGTCGGTGGTCGAATTTTTTACGCTTAGTTAGTGATCCGATCATGCCAAAGTAACAACTGTCTTCACGGTTGATAATGGCTTTCGCTAAGTCGAAATCGAGCTGGTGGTTGTGTGTCATGACTAAGTAGTAGCTATTCGGTGGCATGTGTTTCACTTCGCCGACAGGGTCGTCAGAAACCAGTTTTTTCACGCCTAGAGGCAGTGTTTCTGGAAACTCTTCTTCGCGCTCGTCTATCCAAGTGACTCGGAACGGCAGGGTAGACACGATATGAAGCAACGCTTTGGCAACGTGTCCTGCGCCAAATAACACTAGGTGATTTTGTTGTGTACCAATGGGCTCGAAGCTTAGTGTCGCCATACCACCACAACACTGCCCCAAACGAGCACCAAGATTAAAACGCTCGACCTTCAGAGACTTCTCTCTGCCGATGAGCATTTCACGCGCCATTTTGGTCGCAATGTGTTCTAGGTGACCACCACCAATCGTGGCGATGAGTTTGTCACGTGTTACTAACATCTTAGTACCAGCATCACGTGGAACAGAGCCACGATCTTCAAGAACCGTCACCATGACGCAGGGTTCATAGCTCTCTTCTAACTTAGCTAATTCATGAATCCAATTATCCTTAAACATCATTACCTCCTAAAGCGATGCGACTATTCTCAATCTAATAAGAGTTAGGGAGTGGCCGACCTGCTGTATAGAGGGTGGACGAGCAGGTGACCACTGATACATTTCGTACTTGAAGGTGCAGCTTTGTTAACGGCGATTATTCGCCCCAATCACATAGGCTAGCTATGCTCATGGGGACTCATTCTCTTGTTGCCTCACTGCAACTCCAATTACTTTGGGTATATCTTTGTTTCTTTATATCTTTATTCTAAACCTTAACGCTAAGCCGTTTCAGACTTGCTGTTAACGGTTGCTGCTTGTGGCTTTGTTACTTCTTGCACTGCCATTAATACTCGTTCTGGTGTTGCTGGTGTATCCAGTTTCGGAATTGCGCCATCAATAGCGACAGAGGCTACTGCGTCTTTCAGAGCACTCCAAACTGACATGCCTAACATAAACGGTGGCTCACCAACAGCTTTTGAGTTAAACACTGTGTCTTCAGGGTTGCTGCGGTTTTCTAGTAAATGCGTTCTAAAGTCGATTGGCATATCAGCAATCGCTGGAATTTTGTAACTCGCAGGACCATTAGTCATTAATCGGCCTTGTTCGTTCCACACCAACTCTTCCGTTGTTAACCAACCCACACCTTGAATGAAGCCGCCTTCAATTTGGCCTATATCAATCGCTGGGTTAAGTGAAGCACCCACATCATGCAAGATATCAACGCGCAAGATTTTGTATTCACCGGTTAAGGTATCAATCACAACTTCTGAACACGATGCGCCGTAGGCGTAGTAGTAGAATGGGCGACCTCTTGCTTTCTCGTGATCGTAGAAGATCTTCGGAGTGCGGTAGAAGCCCGTGCTTGATAGTGAAATTTGGTTAAACCAAGCAAGCTCGACGAAAGAGTTGAAGCTCATGATTTCATCACGAATTTGAATCATGCCGTTTTTAAAGACCACCTCTTCTGGCGAAACTTTAAAGTGCGATGAAGCAAAGTCGATCAAGCGCTGCTTAATCGTTAGTGCGGCGTTCTGGGCTGCTTTACCGTTGAGGTCGGCGCCCGATGATGCTGCGGTTGGTGATGTGTTCGGTACTTTGTCTGTGTTGGCTGAGGTGATCTGGATACGTTCGACATCGACTTGAAACTCCTGTGCAACGATTTGCGCAACTTTGATGTTCAAACCTTGGCCCATTTCAGTACCACCATGGCTTAAATGAATACTGCCATCGGTGTAGATATGAATTAGAGCACCAGCTTGGTTCAAGAAAGTAGCGGTAAATGAAATACCAAACTTGACCGGTGTAAGCGCAAGACCTTTCTTAAGGATCGGGCTTGTCTTATTGAACTCAGCAATTTCTTTACGACGAGCGTGGTAGTCACTGCTTTGTTCTAGCTGTTCAGTGATTTCAGGAAGAAAGTTATCTTCTACTTTTTGGTAGTAGTGAGTAGTATCTCGGCCCTCTTCTCCGTAATAGTTCGCCTTACGAACTTCAAGAGGATCTTTTTTCAGGTAACGGGCAATTTCGTCCATGATATGTTCAATGGTCATCATGCCTTGTGGGCCACCAAAGCCGCGGTAGGCCGTGTTTGAGGCTGTATTCGTTTTACAGCGGTGACCCGTTACTGTTGCATCACCTAGGTAATAAGCGTTGTCTGAGTGGAACATAGCACGGTCAACGATTGAGCTTGAAAGATCAGGCGAGTAACCACAGTTACCGGTTACAACAATGTCAGCACCTTGAATAACGCCATCGTCATCAAAGCCTACTTTGTATTGGTTGTAGAACGGGTGACGTTTACCGGTTGTGCTCATGTCTTCATTACGCATCAAGCACATTTTGGTCGGGCGACCTGTTAATAGAGCGATGACCGCAGACATACAAGCTGGTGAAGCGGCTTGTGTTTCTTTGCCACCGAAACCACCACCCATGCGGCGCATATCAACAACAACTTTGTGCATTGGTACGCCAATAACTTCGGCAACCAGTTTTTGAACTTCAGTTGGGTTTTGCGTTGAAGTGTAGACAATCATGCCGCCATCTTCGGTCGGTACAACGCTGCTGCTTTGTGTTTCAAGATAGAAGTGCTCTTGACCGCCGACATCTAAGTCACCTTCGATAACGTGTTTTGCGCTCGCTAGTGCTTTGTCTGAATCGCCACGTTTTTGTTGGTGGCTTTCGGTAACAAAGCTTTTCTTAGCCAAAGCTTCTTTCACATCAAGAATAGGAGGGAGTGCTTCGTATTCGATGATGGCTGCTTGAGACGCTTTACGAGCAAGCTCAAGACTTGATGCTGCAACTGCGATGACCGGTTGACCGTAGTACTCGACCTTGCCATCAGCAAGAAGAGGATCGCCGGGTAAGATAGCGCCGATATCAAGCTGACCAGGAACATCGTCAGCTGTGATAGCAATTGCGACACCTTCAAATTCGTAACAAGGTGACACATCAATCTTGGTGATTTTCGCGTGCGCTTGAGTACTTAGGCGAGCGTAGACATGAAGCTGATTAGGGAACTCTAATCGGTCATCAATGTAGAGTGCTTCACCAGTCACTTGCATAGGGGCGCTATCGTGTTTCACGCTTTTGCCTACACCAGTTTTTAAATCCTGTTTAACTATGGCGAGCATTTCCTCGTGAGTCATAGTGTTGTGTGCGTTAGACATAAGACGTTACCCTTGTTTCGATTTGGTTATCTTTATTCTGCGTTTCAATAAAGTAGCGACGCAGCATGTTTGCAGCTGTTAACGAGCGATATTCTTGACTTGCTCTGAAGTCAGACAATGGTTCGAAATCGTTATTCATTTCCGCCATCGCTTCGTCGATATTCGCTGAATTCCACGCTTTTCCTAGCAATAAGTTTTCACAGCGCGTTGCACGTTTCGGTGTTGCAGCCATTCCGCCAAAAGCGATTCTTGCCGCGACAACCTTGCCGTCTTTCAGGGCGATGTTAAATGCGCCACATACTGCTGAAATATCATCGTCTAAACGTTTAGAGACTTTGTATGCTCTAAAGCTTGAATCAGTCGGTTTTGGAATGATGATCTGTTCAATAAACTCACTTGGTTGCTGTGCTGTAACCTTGTAGCTAATGAAGTACTCTTCAATTGGAATGATTCGAGTCTTTTCACCACAGCGAAGCTTAAGTTTTGCATCCAGAGCAATCAAAAGGGGCGGCGTGTCGCCAATGGGGGAGGCGTTAGCAACATTGCCGCCAATAGTCCCTTGATTACGTACTTGCAGCGAAGCAAAACGGTGTAATAGTTCACCAAAATCTGGGTAGTACTTGTGAAGAAGCGGGTATGCTTGGCTGATTGGAAGGTTTGCACCAATCAGAAGATCCGTGTCGGTTTCTTCGCAGGTCTTCATCTCTTCAACAAGGTTTACACTGATTAGTGTTTCAATCTCGCGGTGGAATTGAGTCACTTCCAGAGCCAAATCTGTACCACCAGCGACAAGCTTAGCTTGAGGGTGAGCAAGGTAAAGCTTGGCTAACTCATCAAGACTCTTTGGAGAGAAAGCGGTTAAGTGTCCATCGCGTAAGTTTGCATCTTGATCTTGAATGCTGACTAGTTTGTCGATAGTTACTCGTTCAAGCTCATTAAACTGGTCTAGAAGAGGCTTTTCGTTTGAAAGCGACAGCGCCGCATCAACAATCGGGCGGTAGCCTGTACAGCGACACAAATTACCTGCTAGTGATTCCATCACGTCTTCTTTGCTGGCATTTGGTGTTGTTTTACCTAGTGCAAACATTGACATGATAAAACCTGGAGTACAGTAACCACATTGTGAACCGTGGAAATCTACGACTGCTTGTTGAACGGGATGCAGTGATTTGTCTTTGTTTTGTAGATCTTCAACCGTAATTAACTGCTTGCCATGAAGTGCTGAAACAAAGGTAAGGCATGAGTTAACTGAACGATATTCGAGTTCGCCATTGACTAATTCACCCAATACAACGGTACAAGCCCCACAATCGCCTGAACCACAACCTTCCTTGGTACCTGTTTTATTAATCTTAGTGCGAAGATAGTTCAGCACCGTCATATTGGGAGACAAGTTTTCTTCTTGTCTGATTTCCTGATTGAGTAGAAAAGTAATCAAGAGACCTCCTTGTGCAATGACACATTTGTAGTTGAAATTATTTTCTGACCTTATGGTCAATAATTAGATAATCTGACCCAAAGGTCAACTAATTATTTACAATAATGCAACATTGCATTGTGTGCAATTTCACGTGCTGACTACAAAGGTATCGTAAGCTTATGTTTTTATGAACCTTTGTAGCCAAGATTAATTTACTCAATAGGAGCAAATTATTTACAGTTGTTACTTATAATTGTATGCAATTTTGAGGGGATTTCATGTGCGAAAGGAATAAATGAGTATCGAAGAAGGCGCTCTTAGATGAGTAGAGCTAAGTGGTTGAAGTTAGGATAGGTTTTTGGACTAGAGACAAAGGACCCTGCTGATGAGCGCCATCAGCAGGGTATATTAGATTGAATTATGTTTCGCTTTTAGCTTTAAGGCTTACTTACTTTTCAAAATATCGGAGAAAACCACGTGCAGATCGTTCGATGTAGAAGAGTTATCCAAATTAAGTTTCGAGCGAATATGATCCAAGTGCTCTTGCATCAACTCTGTGGCTTTTTCTACGTCACCTGACTCAATGGCATCGAGTAATATCGAGTGTTCATCAAGGGAACAATTTGAATGGCTGCCCGTTTCATATTGCGCGATTAGCAGCGATGTTTGAGAGACCAAGCTGCGTTGAAAAGCGAGCAACGGAGCGTTCTCAGCCATCTCAGCCAGTTTAATATGGAACTCACCAGAGAGACGTAAACCACTCCCATAGTCACCATGATCAAAAGCAGCGTTCTCTTTGGTTACCAGTTTACGACACTCGTCAATTTGGGCCTTAGTTGCGTTCTCGACCGCAAGCTCTGTGATAGCCAGTTCCATAATTTCACGTGCTTTGAAAATCTGCTTCGCTTCTTCTACCGTTGGCGCTGCAACCACAGCTCCACGGTTTGGTCGAATAACGACGACCTGTTCTAGCGAAAGTCTTAATAGAGCACGACGAATAATAGTACGGCTGACGCTGAAAATGTCGGCAAGGGCTTCTTCACTCAGCTTTGTCGCAGGTGGTAGCCTCTGTTCCAAAATGGCATCAAAGATATGACAGTAGACGACGTCATCTTGCGTCTGTCCTGCAACTTTGGTTTTAACGTTTTTACTGACTGAATTCTTAAGGCTTGTCATGTGTATTGATAACCAAGGAAATATTGATGTTATTAATAAACAATAATACTTCAGTTTGTATACAAAAGACCAGTGTCTGTTGCGATTTGCTTCTAACTCTTCGCAGAATTTTTGGATTGTATGACCAACCTGCCATAAGAGCAGGAATTTGCCCTGATTCTATAAGGCAATAGTGGATAATAATTACTACTTTTGGTTGAGATAGTAATGATCTAAGTAACGGGAATTGAAACTAATTTTTGAATTGGTGTCGTTACAAAAAAAGAATGCTTCATACTAGGTATGAAGCACAAGGAGATAGTAAGCCTTTCTTATTGTATATAGAGATGATGTATATAGGAGCCTGACGCTTAGTGAATTTTTTGCATTTTGTCTAACTCTTCAACTTTAGTAGTGATTCTATAAATAGCAAAAAAGAATTATTGCTATGCACTTGGTCTCACCCTGTTTTGTGATCTTTATTCAAGGCTTTGAGTTGTTTTCTTTTGTTAATCGCACTTTTATTTGCCGTCTGAGGTCATATTCCTTCTTGGGATGAAGCAATCAAGATTCAATTGGTGAAAGCGTTAAGAACAAATACTCGCATTGAATGAACTTGAGTATATACTTATCCAAGTAACTGAATTATTAATAGTATTTTGTATGCTCTCCGTAGTTGAGAGGATACATCGCATGAAGCACTATAAAAGCTATAAAAGGGAGCAGGGCATGCAGCAGCGAAAGCGTATCGTTTTAGGGTTAATTTTGATGATACTTGGCACAGGGGTACAAGCCAAAATTATCGAATCAACCAGTTTGGTTGGGTTTGGGGCAGCTAAGTACCCCGACAGCTTTACTCATTTTGATTACGTAAATCCTGATGCACCTAAAGTAGGTAAAGTTACCTTTGGTAAGGTAGGGACGTTCGATAACTTCAATCGCTTTGCCTCTCGTGGGGTAGCCGCTGCGAATACGGGTGAGTTGTACGACACATTAATGTATTCACCGAGTGACGAAATAGATTCCTACTATCCGCTAATCGCTTCTAAAGTTCGATATTCCGATGACTATAGCTGGCTTGAAATTGATATTAATCCAAAAGCCCGTTTCCACGATGGGAAGCCAATTACTGCGCACGATGTTGCGTTTACGTTTGAAAAATTCAGTACAGAAGGCGTTCCTCAATACCGCGTTTACTATAAAGATGTAAAATCAATCACCGCAGTTAGCGATTTAGTTGCCCGTATTGAAATGGAAACGCCCAATCGTGAAAAGTTGTTTAGCCTTGCGCAGGGCATGCGTGTCTTGCCGAAACATTTTTGGCAAGACAAAAACTTTTCAGAGCCACTTTCAGAGCCGCCAGTTGGCAGTGGCGCTTATCATGTGAAATCATTTAAATCTGGTCAAAGTGTTACGTATGAATTAGTCGATAACTATTGGGCGGCTGATTTGCCTGTTAATGTAGGCCGCAACAATTTTAAGCAAATGCAATATGACTATTACCGTGATGACACAGTTATGCTTGAAGCGTTCAAAGCGGGTGAATTCGATTTAAGACAAGAGAGTTCGGCTAAATTCTGGGCAAACTCATACACCGGCGCAAATTTTGATAAAGGTTTTATCAAAAAAGAAGAGATCCCACATCAAAGCCCTCAATCTACCCAAGCGTTTGTATTCAATACTCAACGAGATATCTTTAAAGATCCAAAAGTTCGTCAGGCACTAAACTACGCGATGGATTTTGAGTGGATGAATCGAAACATGTTTTATGGCCAATACACCCGAACTCGTAGTTACTTTCAAAACACCGATTACGAAGCAAAAGGCTTACCCTCAGCAGAAGAAGTCGCGTTGTTAACACCGTTTAAAGACAGTATTTCTCCTAATGTGTTTACTGATGAATATCAGCCACCTGTTACCGATGGTTCAGGACGAATTCGTAGTCAAATGAGAAAAGCATTTGCGCTATTGAAAGAAGCCGGGTGGGAGCTAAACAATAAAGTGATGACCAATGTAGAAACGGGTCAGCCTTTTGAATTTGAGATGCTTATCTACAGCCCAACCACTGAACGTATTGCGATACCAGTTCAAAAGAATATGACTCGTATGGGGATCACGATGAAGATCCGCACGATTGATACCACCCAGTACATTAAAAGATTACGTGATCGAGATTTTGATATGGTGTCGTCTGCGTACTCGTCGAACCCTTACCCAAGTCCAAACTTGATGATTGTTTGGAATTCGAACTACATTGATTCAACTTACAATACCGCAGGTGTTATGGAGCCAGTGGTTGATCATCTAACCAATGAAATCTCAGCGAATCAGCAAAACCCTGAGAAACTGCTGACGCTAGGTCGTGCTCTTGACCGCGTTTTACAGTGGAACTATTACATCATTCCTCAGTGGCACATCAGCCAACACCGTGTGGCCTCGTGGGATAAATTTGAAAGACCATCAACAATGCCAAGATATGACTTAGGTATTGATACGTGGTGGATTTCAGAAGAAAAAGCCGCCAAACTTCCTGAAAAACGTCGTTAATAGAGGCTTCAATGGCAGCATACATATTTAGGCGTTTACTATTGGTGATCCCCACCTTGTGGGCGATCATCACCATTAACTTCTTTATTATTCAAATAGCCCCTGGTGGTCCAGTTGAGCAGGCGATTGCTCAACTCGAAGGTCATAACTCAGGTATTATGGAGCGTTTTTCTGGTGGTGGTAACGAGGTTGAATTAACCAAGGGAGCAGATGACACCGCTTCTGGTTACAAGGGGTCGAGAGGTCTTGATCCTGAAGTTGTAGAAGAGATCAGGCGTCAATTTGGCTTTGATAAGCCGATTCACGTTCGCTACTTTGAAATGCTTAAAAACTACGCCACCTTTAATTTTGGCGAAAGTCTATTTAAAGGCGGCAATGTGATTGATCTCATTGTTGACCGTTTGCCCGTTTCGATTTCCCTTGGATTGTGGAGTACGTTAATCATCTATTTGATATCCATACCTTTGGGTATCATGAAAGCCATTCATCACGGCTCTCGATTTGATGTATGGTCGAGTGCGTTGGTCATCATTGGCTATGCTATTCCTGGCTTCCTGTTTGCGATCATCTTAATCATTGTTTTTGCTAGTGGTAATTACTTCAGCTGGTTCCCGTTAAGGGGTTTAGTTTCAAGTACGTTTGATCAAATGACCTGGTATCAGCAAATCCTTGATTACTTTTGGCACTTGGCTCTTCCAACTTTTGCAATGGTGATAGGCGGCTTTGCTACCTTAAGTATGCTGACCAAGAATTCGTTTTTGGATGAGATTAATAAGCAATATGTGGTGACGGCTCGTGCGAAAGGATTGGATGAGAATACCATTTTATACAAACACGTCTTTCGTAACGCTATGTTGATTATTATTGCCGGATTCCCAAGTGCATTCATTAGTATTTTCTTTACAGGTTCAATGCTGATTGAGGTGATGTTCTCACTTGAAGGTATCGGGCTGCTTGGTTTTGAATCGACCATACAGCGCGATTATCCAGTTGTATTTAGCTCGCTTTATATCATGACTCTGTTGGGACTAATCTTGAGTATTATTTCCGATCTAACTTACACGTGGGTTGACCCTCGAATTGATTTTGAGGCGCGCTAATATGTTGGAAGCACAAGAAAAAATGCAAAAAGTTCCGCAAGACACTCAAAAGGTAGGGATACTTAAAAAAGTAAGAAGTAATCCACTTAATCAAGCCAGATGGCTGCGATTCAAATCGAATAAACGTGGTTATTGGTCGTTGTGGGTTTTCAGCCTTCTGTTCATTGTTACCCTATTTGCGGAACTTATTGCCAATGATAAACCGCTGATGGTCAATTACGATAGTGGTTGGTATTTCCCTATTGCTCAGCAATACGCAGAAACAGAGTTTGGCGGCGAATTTGAAACGGAAGCGGACTATACCGATCCGTTTGTTACCGACTTGATTGAAGAGAAGGGCTACATTATTTGGCCTTTGATTCGATTTAGCTACGACACGATTAACTTTGATATTGGAGGGAGCGTTCCGTCTGCGCCAGATTCAGTTAACTTGTTGGGTACCGATGATAAAGGGCGTGATGTGTTAGCACGTATCATCTATGGCTTTAGAATCTCTGTTCTGTTTGGTTTTGTCTTGACCATTGTGTCGAGTATCGTCGGTGTTGCAGTGGGCGCGACACAAGGCTATTACGGTGGTTGGCTTGATCTTATTGGTCAGCGTTTTATAGAAGTTTGGTCTGGCATGCCGACACTGTTCTTATTAATTATCTTATCGAGTTTCGTGGAACCTAATTTTTGGTGGCTTCTGGGCATCATGGTGTTGTTTAGCTGGATGGGGTTAGTTGGGGTAGTACGTGCAGAGTTCTTACGCTGTCGAAACTTTGATTATGTTCGTGCGGCGCAAGCAATGGGCGTCGATGATAAGCGTATTATGCTTCGACATATGTTACCCAATGCCATGGTTGCCTCACTTACTATGATGCCATTTATCTTATCGGGATCGGTAACAACATTAACCTCGTTAGACTTTTTAGGTTTTGGTTTACCTGCAGGTTCTCCTTCATTGGGTGAGCTTCTTGCCCAAGGTAAAGCAAATCTACAAGCGCCTTGGCTTGGGATTTCTGCTTTTGTTGTCTTATCACTTATGTTAACGCTACTTGTCTTTGTCGGTGAAGCGGTACGTGATGCTTTTGACCCGCACGCAAATGGAGGCAGATAGTTATGATTCAGACAACTAAGACTCAGACAGGTACAACTCAAACGGTACTGACTATAAAAGATCTGTCGGTTGGTTTTGGCCGAAAAAACGAGATTGAACAAGTCACGACTAATGTTTCTTTGTCGATCAACAAAGGTGAAACTCTCGCGCTTGTAGGGGAAAGTGGCTCTGGGAAATCGGTCACAGCCAACTCAGTTCTAAAGCTGCTTCCAAGAGGCTCATCCCATTACCTTAACGGCAGTATTAATTTCAATGGAATTGATACTCTAAATTGCTCTGAACGAGAGTTGAGAGGGATCCGCGGTGGCCGAATTGGTATGATCTTCCAAGAGCCGATGGTCTCTTTGAACCCTTTGCATAAAATTGGCAGACAGCTCGTGGAAACACTCGCCATTCACCGAGGCATGCGCCAGAAAAAAGCAGAAGAGCTTGCGGTATCTTGGTTAGAAAAAGTAGGAATTCGACATCCAGAGCAAAAAATTTCAGCTTACCCTCATGAGCTTTCTGGTGGAGAACGTCAGCGAGTGATGATAGCGATGGCACTGATTAATGAGCCAGAGCTTTTGATTGCCGATGAGCCTACCACTGCATTGGATGTTTCGGTGCAAGCACAGATACTCGATCTATTGAAAGATTTGCAACAAGAGCTTGGTATGGCAATGCTGTTTATTACGCACGATCTCAGTATTGTACGCCGAATTGCAGATCGCGTTGCGGTGATGAAAGACGGTGAATTGGTTGAAGTGGGAGAGAGCCAAACGGTGTTCACTGAGCCTCAGCACCCATACACGATTAAACTGATTAACTCTGACCCTAGAGGTCTACCTGTTGAAGTGCCAGAAACAGCCAAGACTCTACTTGATGTAAAAAACCTGAGAGTCTGGTTTCCTATTACTGGCGGCTTATTCAAGCGAGTTGTTTCACATGTTAAAGCCGTTACTGATATGGCTTTTGAACTCAAGCAAGGCCACTCCATAGGGCTTGTTGGAGAAAGTGGCTCGGGTAAATCGACCACGGGTATGGCGATTTTAAAGCTAGTGAACTCACAAGGTTCTATCGCGTATGAAGGTAATGAACTGCAAGGTCTTAATCGACAACAGATGCTGCCCTTTCGAAGTAAAATGCAGGTCGTATTCCAAGACCCATTCTCTGCATTGAACCCGAGAATGTCAGTGGCTCAGGTTATTGGTGAAGGCTTGATTGTTCATCAAGAGCTTGATGAGCAAACACTGGATGATCTGATCTGCTCAGTCATGAAAGAGGTGGATTTGGATCCAGAGACTCGTTTTCGTTATCCCAATGAGTTTTCAGGCGGGCAAAGACAGCGTATCGCAATTGCGCGAGCGTTGATCCTAAAACCTGAATTCATTTTGCTTGATGAGCCGACATCATCACTAGATAGAACAGTGCAAGCGCAAGTATTGGATCTACTTAAATCATTACAGGAGAAGTATAACCTGACGTATCTATTTATCAGCCATGATCTCAATGTGGTCAAATCGTTATGCCATTACACGATTGTGATGAGAAACGGAGAGATAATCGAGCAAGGCGACACGCAGCAGATGTTCAGTCAGCCAACTCATAGCTATACACAGCAATTGGTGTCGCTATCTAGTTTTTAACTCGCATTGATCCAAGCGGACGATCTGCTACGCTGTATCATTATTTGTTTGGTGAATGTGTGAGGCAATTTGTTTTGGTTTGGCTACGTAATGTTATATCGGTTTGTTTTGCTCTGTTACTAACATCGTGCACTTATTTGCAATATTCAGCTATTCACACTGAATATGAGAAAATACAAAATTCAGATCCTAGTCAAGTAAATTTGAAGCACCTTTTAGACAATGATACCTATTTTGTCTGGGGCAAACCGATAGCTGAGTTAGGAAGTTACACTGCTGTTCCCATGGCCATTGCCGCTTACACGAGCCAGTTTAAAGAGCATGAACGAGTTGACACTATGTTCTTTACAGGAACAACGACTCATTATGCGCTCTCTCTTCCTGATGGGGTATATACGTTACTGATATATGCTGACATTAATGATGATCAGATATTTGACCCGAATGAAGTTGTAGGGCAAAAAGAACTCAAGCTAGGCTCTGCTCTGTATCCTGAAAAGTTGGCAAAAGATATCAATGTAGAACTGACCTTAAGCCATTTAATTCCTTGGGCCGAAACTATTCAGGCACCTGAAGCACCCGCATTGGAGTCGTCAGTCTATTACCCTGCAGGTGCTATCCGTCGTTTAGGCGACTCTATTTTTGATGAAAACATAGCCACGATGGGGATGTATGATCCTGCCTCGTTCATCGAAGTTGCCCCGACTATGTTTTATGCGTTAGAAGAAGATCAGGCACATAAAATTCCGGTCGTATTTGTCCACGGCATTGGTGGAAGTTCAAGATCGTTTGAAACCATCGTCGAACGAATGGATAAAGATCGCTATCAACCTTGGTTCTTCTATTATCCTTCTGGTGGTGATTTAGATCAGTTGGGTGACTTCTTTTACAATATATTTATATCAGGGGAAGTGGTTCTAAAGGGGGATATGCCCATTATCGTTGTGGCACATAGCATGGGAGGATTGATAGTTAGGGATGCGCTTAATCGATATGGTAGAGACGAAGATGAAAATAATGTAGGGCTGTTTGTCAGTATCGCGAGCCCATTTGGTGGTCACCCATCCGCTGCGCTCGGAGAAGAACATGGGTTATTAGTGTTGCCTGCTTGGCGAGATTTGAACCCAGCTAGTGAGTTCATCAATGACCTTTATAAAAATCCATTGCCCAAACGAATTAACCATCAACTTTATTACGCCTACAATAATTCCAGCGTTATCAAAATGGGTGAAAACAGCGATGGTGTCGTGCCACTCTCAAGTCAATTAAACCCAACGGCACAAAGACAGTCTCAAGGCCAGTTTGGCTTTAATAGTGATCATGTTGATATATTAAAAAATGAAGAGATGATTGTACGGCTGCTAATCGAAATGGAGTCGGTTGAGAATCCATTTCCTGAATCACATTTAAGCATATTGAATAATGGCGGCATTGATGTGGCGCTACCAGATACGTATAGCCCTGTAACCAAACAACTCATCGGTTATGCCGGTAAATATTTGGTTCTGCTGGTAAAGGGAGGTATCGAGCCGATTAGCGTAGAACAAGAGCGATTTATTCAAGCTGTAAGAGGAGACGTTACAGCAACGAGCGATCTCGAAATTAACTTTAAACGCTTTATGCAAGAGTACCAGCAGCAGGTTCGATTGGTTTTAGATGAACATGAGGCCAATCTGCAATAAAGTAGGGCGGTTGCTTTAGACCTGAAGGCTTACTTTGAATCAAATTTCTCGAGCGCAAATCACTAAATTGGCAGAGACGCGAACGCATTTCTCATTTTACATGCGAAATAGGGACATTCCAAGGTTGATTTGGAGCATCCCTTATTCGTAACACTAAATGAGAAGTGGCAAATTTCCCTTTCTAATCTGTTTTAACATTAAAAGGAAGTTCGGCGATACTGTCGGTATTCTGGTCGCCAAAAGCACGCTTCAATCTCTTTGAGGACTGCTTGGTCGGAAATCGGTAGTGCCAAATCCTCGGCCATTGCCTGTTTTGCTACCGAAAAAGCAATATCTCGGCTGATTGACTGGATTTCTTTTAGTGGAGGGAGAATAGCGCCATGGACCAATTCAAACTCTGATGCCGCTTTAGCTAAAGCCTCACTCGCCGCCATTAACATAGCGTCACTCACGCGTTGCGCTTTAACAGCAATAACACGTATACCGACACTGTGGGTAAAGTGCTTTCAGAGTCCACATTAAGTGGTAGGCCAATAACACTCTGCGTTCAGCCGCATTACGCAACTCTCGAACATTTCCCTATTAATGCAAGACGATAACAACCCAATCTGGTACTTAATCACCACAAACGCATCACACACCTAGTACATAATTATAACAAATATATTTTTTGTTACGTCGATCAAAGATAAAAATTTCCTTCATGTCATCCTATATGCAGAAGTACATTAAGAACAGGGCACGGAACTGGCAGACAAAAGGAGTCCTTTCTTGTCTGCTTAGCAAATTGAATGGTTCAAACATTACTAATTATGGTAGAAGGAACAAGCATGAACGTTAAAGTCACTCACATCAGTCTAATACTCGCATCGGCCCTTTTTGTGGCTCCCGCTGTGAACGCAAAACTAATCAATTATTTGGCTACCAACGACTCAGCACAAGATGAACCGATGGAACAAGGTTGGCTCGCTGACCATAGCGGCAGTGGTAATGGAGCTATTGATACAGCAGACGGCTTCCCTACTTGGATCGCAAAAGGTGAGAATGGTCGTGCCCAATGGAAGGTCGTTCCAATAGCAAGTGAACACGCGCAAGCATCTGATTATGGGTGGCGACTGACTACGGATATGAAGGTGATCAGTGGTGGTATGATCACTAACTATTACGCGAATGGCACCAATCGTGTGTTGCCAATCATTTCACTAAATGGAAACGGGGAGTTGGTTGTCGCTTTCGAAGGTCAAAGTGGCAGTACAGTATTAGCGACTGGTGAGTCTGCGACCGACTATCATCGTTATGAGCTTATCTACCATCCAGGTAGTACACCTACAGCGAGCTTCTATTTCGATGGGCAATTGGCGGTTGACCAAATTTCACCAGTATCGACCACACAAAATATGATGGTTTGGGGGAACGGTTCTAGTCATACTAACGGTGTTGCAGCTTATCGGGAAATTCAATTCGAAATTCAAGGTGATATGATTTTTGCAGGGCCAGACCGCATTCCTTCTATTGTAACAAGCTCTTTAACACCGGGCGTTGTTACCGCGTTTTCTGAGAAGAGAGTCGGCGGCGGAGACCCGGGGTCAATCAATAACACAAACGATATTATTACACGGGTATCTCATGATGGTGGCGTAAGCTGGGGAAATGAAATTAATCTCACAAAGCAAATCAATGCAAGTGATAGCTATGACTTCTCTGACCCTAGACCTATCTATGATAAAAATACGGACAGAGTGCTTGTTTCTTATGTTCGCTGGCCTACCGATGCCGCGCAAAATGGTGACAAAATCAAATCTTGGATGCCCAGCGGCGTATTTTACAACACCTATGACGTATCAACCGATAACTGGCAAGCTCCAATAGACGTTACTGATCAGCTTAAAGAAAGAAGCTTTCAAATTGCAGGCTGGGGAGGCTCTGAAATTTATCAGCGTAATGCCAATCTAAATAGTCAGCAAGATTGGCGAGCAACCGCGAAAGTTAGGGTCTTCGATGGCGCTGAAAACAGACTACAAATTGCAAACGGTATTCAATCATTTGAGCTTACGCTTGCAATTGATTCTCTTGGCCAGTTGACTGCATCTCTTAATGGTGAAGCAACACCGATAGTACTTAAGCCCGCGGGCGACCGAGTTACCGCTTTTTATGAATATCAATTTGAATATTCGGCGAGTAGTGGAGCGGTATCTCTATCAGTAGACAATGTTCAGATAGCCAGTTGGCAAGGACAAGTTTCAACTGATAATTTAGTCGGATTTGGCAATGCAGATAGTGCCGTTGATGGCAGGATCCATCTACAATCTATTTCATTGACTCAACAGGGAGCTAGCCTTGTAGCACTTGATGCCTACCATCTAGCCCAACAAAACCCTGCTGATACAGTGACGGATTTACAACAGCTTGGCTGGACCAAAATTAAGTCAGGTAATACGATGAGCTTCTATGGTCACGCGAGTGTCAACCCAGGGCCAGGGCATGGTATTCAACTAGAGAATCAACAAAGTATCATGGGGACTAATAATGGCCGTATGATTTACCCTGCGATCACACTTGATCGATACTTTCTTAATGTATTGTCGGTATATAGTGATGATGGTGGACTAAATTGGCAGTCTGGTTCGAGCTTACCTTTACCATATCGCTGGAAAAGCGGTACTAGCATGGAAACTTTAGAACCAAGTGAAGCTGATCTTGTGGAGCTAAATAATGGGCACTTATTACTCACAGCCCGATTGGACTTTAACAAAGTCGTAGACGGCGTAAATTATGGTCCTCGTCAGCAGTTTCTTAGCACAGATAGTGGCGAAAGCTGGCAGTTAATGGAAGGAAATAACGCTACTGTTTTCTCTGGAATGAGTACAGGAACGGTGGATGCTTCAATCACACGATTTGAAGAAGCTGATGGAAGTCGTTATCTTTTATTTACCAATCCTCAAGGATCACCATCAGGCACTAATGGTAGACAAGATCTTGGGCTGTGGTTCAGTTTTGATGAAGGGTTAAGTTGGAAAGGTCCAATTCAGCTTGTTGAAGGCGCATCTGCATACTCTGATATTTATCAACTGGATTCAACCAGTGCGATTGTTATTGTTGAAACTAACAGCTCTAACATGCGTATCTTAAGAGTACCTATTACTTTATTAAAACAAAAAGCAAAGGCACTTTAAGTTCATCAAAAGAAACTAGGCGTAACGGGCGTCTGGTTTCTTTATAGAACGTTTCGGCTGTCTGCTCTTGCTTCAGCATCTTATCCATTATTTAAAACACGCAACTTCTGAGTAGTAATACTAATGGGCTGAATAACCTTTGGAATATTAGCTAGTCTTCGCACGCCCCTGAATGGAATTAATCTTCATTATAAGATCGCTATCATGAAACTTAACTCCGTCATCGGCTAGAATATCCTCAGGACACAAAAAGGAATTGGTACAGCCCATGAATAAAACCCTCCCTTTCAAGCTGAAAATTATAGGTATTTTCATCATTATCACTTCAATTACTATTCTGACGTCATATTTCAGCGCTCGTCACCATATTAGTAATTATATTTACCAAAGTGATACGCAAAATATCAACAGTCGCATCAACCTAGCGAAAGACAAACTTGTTGACGATATCAACAATAAAATCACGCTGGCGGAAAACTTAAATTTTGGATTGATTGCGATAAAATCAACACAGGACAAAACTGGTTTTCATAACATCGTAAAGGTCGTTAGCGACTTAGTCTTTAATGCTCAAGGTAGCATTGATAACGCAAAGGAAGCACAACAATTTATTGATATGATTTCTGCAGCAAACGGTGAAGTGACCGTAAGTAACATCATTTATGAAGAGGGAAAACCACTTCTTAGCATCACTGTTCCAAGCAAGAATAACGGGGGCGATATTTTCTATATTGACCTTAGCCAAACGCAGGCACTTCTGGCTTCTTCTGCTGTTGAGGGCAGCTATATGGAGTTGACCGACCCAAACAACACTGTACTTTTTTCAAACAAAACAGTGGGCGAATTTATTCCACTAGCTAATACTTTTGTTCTTCGCGGAAATGAATGGAGCCTGACCGGTTATATTGATAATAACTATATTTTGCAAAATACCGCAAAGCTAAATAACGCGATTACCCTCGCTTTAGTTATCTCAGGCATCATCATCATCGCTCTTAGTATTGTGGCGGTAAATATCGCCTTCAAACCGATTGTTTCTCTACGAAATATTGTCACGGATCTATCTCAAGGCAATGGTGATTTGACCCGCCGCTTAGAAATACACACGCAAGATGACCTTGGAAAAATCGCTACTGGTATCAATCTTTTTATTCAAAAGCTGCAAGATATGATGCTGGATGTGGACAAATCAAGCCAACAAATCAAGAATCAAATTGACGTGGTCACTGAAAGCGCAGACTCCAACCAAGTCTTACTCACCGCCCATTCAAAAGAGACTGAACAAGTCGTAACCGCTATCACTGAGATGAGCTCGACCGCAGAGTCCGTCGCGCAAAGTGCAGCCAATGCAGCAAAATTAACGCTTAAAACAAACGATGAAGCTAACAACTCTAAAGACGTTGTGCAAGAAGCAGTTTATAGTGTTTCAGCGCTGGTGGATGAAGTAGCGAGCATGTCTAAGTCTATTACGACTATGAGTAAAGACACTGACAAGATTAGCTCAGTTCTTGGGGTTATTGGTGAGATCGCAGAACAAACAAACCTATTAGCGCTTAATGCCGCCATTGAAGCTGCTCGCGCTGGTGAGCAGGGGAGAGGCTTTGCCGTTGTCGCTGATGAAGTACGAGCTTTGGCTGCTCGTACTCAACAGAGCACATCTCAAGTTAATGAAATGCTCACTAAACTCCGTAATGGAAATAACACGGTTGTGAGTGCAATGGAAACCACAAAATCTAGCTGTGAGCAAACATCAAAAGCGACAGCTCGTGTAATGAATTCATTGGATACAATGACTGATTCAATCGTTGAGATTAATGATTTAACGGCGCAAATTGCAGCATCAGCTGAACAACAGAGCGTGGTTACCGAAGAGATCAACCACAATATGAGCAGTATTCAGGAGATGATAAATAATATAAATAACAATGGGCTACAAACGGTGAATAGTACCCATCAGTTAACGAAAACCAATACTCAACTTGGCGATGTTGTTGGCCGTTTTAAGTTATATTGATAACCTGTAATTCACACTAGCGAGTCTATTTTTGACTCGCTTCTCTAGATAGATTTCCCCTCATTTATACTTCTTTTTATAATACATCTACTCAAAGTAGGTTCTGGACATTTCCGTTTTAGTGGCAATGCTAATTTAGATAAATATGAATTAACTCAGGTATGGAAAAAGCTATTTACTTAAAGTTTCGTGTTAATGGACCAAACCTTAAATTCTCAATAAACATACTTCTACGACAAGTAGATATATTTACCTTACAGCTAATTTAATTCGTTCTCTTAACCACTGATGAGCACTGCTATGAGTATTCGCTTTGTGCCACATCAAATAGTACTTCAAATTTGACATTTTTATCGGTGGCGTAATGACTTGAAGTTGCAGTTTTTCTTGATAGCGCTTTGCAATACTCAAAGGAACATGCGCAAAGTAATCTGTCGTGCTACATAAGATTAAGCTTCCAAAGAAAGAGTCCGTTTCATACACGATATTACGGTTAACTCCTAAGGTAGTGATGTAAGCACTTAATGGGTATTTGTTTCTGCGTCGTTTACTTAAGGCAACCTGAGGAAGTACTTCATACTGTTCATTGGTGATAGCTTGATTAATGACAGGATGATTAACACGGCAAACAAGAACGATTGGCTCTTCAAATATTTGTTCTGCATCTAACATATTTGAATCAAAGAGACTGTTATCAATTACAACATCTACATTTCGTAAACGTATGTCTTCAAGCGCATCCTCTTCACTTGAACTGTACTCTCTTAAAGCAAATTTAATATTAGAATTATTTGGATAGGGTAATACTTCCAAAAATAGTGAGTTCAATTGCTCAGGAGAGGTGATACGAAAAAGGTTATGGTCATCGATTGGCGAAAAATCAGCAACTGCATTGAGTGTGCTTTCTATTAAGCTAAGTGATTGACCAAGGTTTTGATGTAAAGAGTTCGCAAATTGGGTGGGGCGAATACTGTTTCCTTCTCTTAGAAACAATTCATGGCCGAGTTTTTTCTTTAGTCGGCTAATAGAGAGGCTGACTGCCGAAGGAGAGCACTCTAAGACCTGACTAGCTTTGGTAATACTTTGAACTCGCATTACCGCACTAAACGTTTTTAGAAGATTGAGATCAATATCTTCAAATAAATTCACTGATACACCGTGTTAATATTCGGTTAATGGATTAACCAATGTTAAATCCATATTCACTTCCTGACCCATGGTAGCCTCTTGTTCTTCATTTGTATACTGGCTCTATTGAAGACCCCAATAGGAAAGTACGATGAATATTAAAATCTCTACACTGGCAATTGCGATGAGTGCTATCGCTTTCGGAGTAACTGCAAAAACACTTGAAGTTGCTGATCACGGTTTCTCATTCGGTGCAGGTGAGCGTGTTACACCTGTGCATGTTTCAGGTGATAACATATCATTTGCTGGTGGCGAAGGTTACGGTGATGACCGCATTCACCCACTTTTACAAGAGTTGGGCAAATCTCAAGCTCAAGCTGTGATTAAAGTTGATGACAACGTTTATAAAATCTTCGGCTACGGTCTGACTTCTCCAGTAGTTTTTGTTGGTGATAGCGGTCTTATCGTTATGGATCCAGGCGAGTCTACGGAGCACGGTCTAGCAACAGAAAAAGTATTTCGTGACGTAACAGGTATTGATTTACCGGTAACGGGTATCGTTTACTCCCACAACCACTTCGACCACCTTGGTGGCGTAAAAGGTTGGGTAAATGCTGAAGATGTTCAAGCGGGTAAGGTTGAAATCTACGCACACACTAGCTTAACTAATGCAGTAGCTAACTGGGCATCTAACGTAGGTGTTATCCTTGGTCACCGTACCACTTATACTGCTGCTGTTTACGCTGGTCGTGAATCAGGTGTTCATGGTTCTGTTACTGATGCACTTGGTCCACAAGTACAGCTAGGTGAAGTTGGTTTCTTACTGCCAACAACTGAATTTGATGATGTTCTTAAAGTAAGCAATGGTGGTGTGAATTTCGAACTACATTACGTTCCATCTGAGACGAATGATGAAATCGTAATGTGGCTACCAGAGCAGAGGATCCTTCATGCTGCTGAAGTTCTACAAGGCGAAAATTTCCCGAACCTACACTCTATCCGGGGTACTAAAGCTCGTGATGCTGAAGTATGGTTCAAAGGAATTGACTACATGCGTAATACTTTCCATGATGCAGAAATCATGGTGCTAGCGCACGGTCGCCCTGTTGAAGGCAACTGGGAAGTGATGGATGTTCTAACTTCTTACCGTGATGCGCTACAGTTTGTTCATGATCAATCTGTACGTTTCATCAACCACGGTATGACTCCGTTCGAGATGATTGAAAACGTTAAACTGCCTGAAAACCTACACAATCATGCTTGGCTACACCAGCGTTACGGTACAGTTGCTCACGCAGTCCAACAACAATACAGCAACTACATCGGTTTCTTCCACGCTGACCCATGGCAGCTAGAGCCAATGGCTCACATTCAGCGCGCTGAAGAGTACGTAAACCTAATGGGTGGCCGTGACGCTATTATTAGCTCTGCGAAAAAGTACATCGAAAATGGCGACTACACTTACGCGGCAGAAATCTTGACTTACCCAATCCGTGTTAATAATGATGATACAGAAGCCCGTGAACTAAAAGCACAAGCTTACACTCAATGGGGTTATGAGAAAGAGAACGTTAACTGGCGTAACTGGGCTATGACAGCCGCAGGTGAGCTACGTGGCGAACTTGATTACAACAACAAAATTGATTATTCATCAGCTGACGTTATGCAGAATCTTCCAACTGAGATGGTTATGGACATGATGACAGTACGTATGAAAGGCGCTGAAATTGCTGACGTACGTGATACTGTCAGCGTAACGTTCACTGATACTAACGAAGCGTTCACCTACATTGTGCGTAACGGTGTTGCTGAGCTAAGCACTATCGCTCTAGATGATGCAAACACGAAAATCGTATTAACACGTTCACTACTAAACCGCATTTTAGGTCAAGGCCAAGCTGCATTAGCCGCTGGTATTGAATCTGGCGAGTTTAAGTTTGCTAAAGGCAATATGGAGTCTTTCCAAACGTTCCTAGGTTACTTCGAGCAACCTAAGACAGGCGCTGATATTCCTCTAATCGTTCGCTAATAAATGTTTGATTAAATGAGATACAAGGGAGTGGCGGGTTCACTCCTATATTTTTTGTTATTAATTGAGAATTATGCGATGAAAAAATTAATCGGCTTAGTAATCTTAACTCTTTCGTTTAAAGCGATAGGTTGTGCGGTTGATGCAGGTGGTTTTTCTGCTGGATTACCACAGCATCGCGGTGCGCTAACCACATTAATGAATATTGCAACAGCTCGTCAAAGTGACGATTTACCGGCTCGTACCATGCCAGAGCAGGTACTAATATGGCAGCTAGCGCAACAGTTGGGGCAAACTAAGCCAGATTTAGATATTACGTTCTACCAAGCGATTGAAGGACACTATTCTAAGTTTTCATCCAGTAGCTTTAGTATCTTTAAACCTTACCCAGACAATACAATGCCCACAAATCAAGAGTTGATGGTGATTTCAGAGTTTGATGTATTAGCTGCTCTGCTAAATAAGGAATTGACATGGAAACAGGTTTTAGAATATAAGCTATTGATTATTAATGGAGAAACTGAAGAGATTGAACAAGTTCAGGAGTGGTTAAAAACCGCGTTTTCTTAGTCTCATATTTTGTAACTGGTTGTCATCAACTTAACCATAACGAACCATCTAAACTTCAAGTTGCCCGGATTAGAAAAAATAAGTCTAATTACATTGTAAAGAAATGCACTGTTAACACCTCTAAACACATAAAGGGGCATAGATAAGTTAGCTTAAAATGAACTCTTTGGGGTTAAGCTTAACGAGTTCAGTAGCTGAAGTTCCTGTATCGCTTACATAACTAGTCACAAGGTTGTACCCCACCCAATACCCCGCATAACGCGGATATTTATTTGGGTTTTCTCCTAAAAAAAGCTCATTGAAAGGAAAAGAACTACTAGCTAAAAGTGGTTTCATACTGTCGTATAAAATAACCCAATCAATTTCATCCATTTCATGAAACATAGATGAAGCTTCTCCACCATTTATAACCGTTTCAAAGTGGCAGGCTAGCCCTTCCATTACCAAGTCGTCTAAAAGTGTAATGTTCTTATAACCATGCCCTTTTCTGATTGCATGGTTAATTTCATGTCCCAGCACCGCAGTTAACTCTCGTTCAATTACACTTTCCAAATCGCTTCTAGTACTGTCCAAAAAGATCTCTACTCGATGAGCATTCAAAGCAAACCCTCCTATACCAAAAGGAGAAACCTTCTCTTTAGAAAAAGGACTAACTGTAATATCTAAATCGGGTATTTCTATATGATATTCAATAACTTTCAGTGATTTTCTTATCTGAGAATCTAGGAAGGCCATATTCCTTTCAAGCTTACCCGTAGCATTCAATACACTAATATTTACTGCCATTATTTTACTTCCAATATAACTAATAAGCTTACTTCTGCGTATTTTCGTACATGAGAGAAAGTAGATCAAAGGAAAGGCAGTAAAAGTGGGCTGTTGAGTTGAGTATGGGCAACAAGCGCTGGATATGGCGAGAAGTCGGTACTACGATTTGATTTTAATGGACAATCAACAGCCCTCCATCAGTGGCATTGAGACGACCACCGCGCTGCGCGCATCAACCCACCCAAATGCCGCCATATTTGGATGTACCGCTGATGGATTGATTGAAACGAAAGACGCGTTTATGGAGGCGGGGATGCAACTAGTATTGGTTAAGCCCCTTAAAGCGAAAGAGTTGCACTCAGCGTTGGTGCAGTTCAAATCTCTCATCGAGGCGTCGGTTTGAGCCAGCTGGATTTACGGATCGACAACAGGGCGAAAATCAATGTGGTGGTAGGGATTATATTTCGACTCAGTGGCTTGGTCTAACCCATTGACCGCGGCATTCACAACCATGACATCCACAAAGAAATCCGATAAGCATATGTGTAACTCTTTGACTAAGTTACAGTTCCAAGGGGCCTCTTCACGAATGTCGTTTCTCATCTCTTTGACGGGGGTTCCCTTTTCAAAATCCGCCACATACAAGGCATCATGAAAATAGGACATCGAATTAAACGACTGTTCGCACGTGAGCGAGCTTGTACCGGACTTAGATAATTTTTTCTGTAAAATCGTTGTAACGGCTGGGTTGTTGATTGTAGAACTCTGAGCGGAAGTATTCCACGCATTCATCACCCCAAGGACCTCACCAAAATCCCACCCATTGTTCATAAACTGCGGGTCTGTGAGGGTTTGTAAATTGCCATATTTATCGGTCATCGCTATCGCGTTGAGTCTTTTGGCGTCTTTTTCGTACTCGAATTTGGTGTCCTCGCAAACAAAGAGCCCCGATTCTATCGACGTCACCACCTCATAATACTTATCATACTCACACTCTTGGTCACAGGTCTTGCCAACGTCTTGAATCTCGCCGTGCTTAATAACCAGGGCCGACAGCAGGGCTGTAAATGTGGCCTCGTTGTTCATCTCGCTAAGCGCACGCGTTGAGTCCTTTGTTAACGTGTTGGTCAGATTACTCGAATACGCGAAACGAACTTCACTCCTAGATAGCGCCTTAAAGCGTGCCATGGCGTAGCGTTTTTGAGGACCATCAATGACGCTATACTGGGCCTTCTTACCCGTATTAATGACTTCTGTGATGGACGCCAATAACTCCGATGGTGAACTCACTTCTATGGAATCAGGCGGGGTAACGACACTTATTTGGCTTTGTGAGTGATACAAAAATGGGTGGTAGCGATACGCATTGCCACTGGCTTCTTCAACCGCAATAAAGTAACCACTGGGCATGCGTTCATGGCGGACCACTTTCGTGATATTCAAGACTTCATCATTGTCGCCATCGGCAAAGTCTGAATACACGACTTGCAACATCGTGTTACTCAGATTCAGAACGTTCAGGTATTTCGTGTCCCCGTCCAACTGATACACAGACGTATTTTCTTTGAAGAAAAACGACGGCTTAAAACTGCGCATTCCAGCGGTTAAATCTTGCTTAGATTCGATTTTACACCCCGAAAGAAGCAGCACCATGGTGATCATAAAGAAGAGTTTGATGGGGTTGCGTGGTTTAAATGCCAAGTCCATTACGATGTTTTCCTGTCACGGTGATAAGGGTGATGCACTAAAGGCACGGTAAAGGATGTTACAATAATGTAAATCACATCACAACTGGCTATCATCTCTTTGGGGTGACGGTCGCTATGGCGCCAAAACGCACTCTGGGGGATTGTGGACACCGTTACTTTAAGGATGTGCCACGTGAATGTGTATTGTAGTGGAATAGCAAGTTTGGCCACATAGTTAGATAAGGAAAAGTAAGTCAAAGATCTCTTTGGTGAAGTGCGTGTCGAATCAGTTGAAACAAGGAAAGGGGCAGAAATTCGCCCCGCCAGATTTGATATAACCACAAACGCGAAATTGGGATAGATAACGGTACCTACGTTAGCAAAGCATTTAATACAAATTAAGGGCAAAGTTCTTTAGAAAACTCTTTTGGAGAGTTCATTCGACCGCATAAATATGCTTGTTTTGCTTCGTCTAATCGCCATTGTTGATGATGCTTTATAAAATTGAGTTGATAAAAAAGGCCACGTACTGAATCGTCCATTAAACCGTCCAGAATAATAGTGACACTCGCCTCTGTTGGGTTTTCCCCTGAGTTGTCTTGCTTTTTAATACTCATAAATCGAGCGTCAGGGTAGGACAAAAATTCCAAAGATAATGCTACGACTGATTGATGGCGAGATGAGCGTTCAATCAAATTGTCGTTAAACGCAGCGACTTCAAGTGTTTCATACGATTTAACGTCATAATGTTCAGCTTCGCTCGCTTGTAGATAAAAGCAGCTGAATAAAGCAGCTATTGCGGGCAACACGAATATATTTTTCATAAAATGCTCTTATGTGATGAGTTTTAATTAACGCTCAACCCAGTTTTTAAGAATGAGACGATAGGTATAAGAGAGAAGGTAGCAAATTCGCAAATGGTTTCAGTTAGATGCTTGTTATTTAATTAGCTGCATTTCTTTCGCGCTCATCATCACTAATTATTTTCTTTCCTCTATCTTCGATAATCAATTCTGTAAACTCTGTTTCTACATCAAACTCACGAGAGAAGCAGAGGTTAGAGTACTTGTGAAGAATAAGTTCGGCTGTGGTATCGATAATACTCCCATCAAGCAGATGTCCGCCAAGTACCTGCCCTGATTGATCTGCGATAGAGATATGAATATGCTGATGTTCAGGCGTCAGTGTTCCCATCACAGAAACGATCTCAAATTGTTCGGTAAGTTGGAGTGTTTCAGTTGCACCCGCTAAACGAAGGTTAACGGAAGATAAACAGCCCACACACGATGCAATACTACCCGCTTGAATGCCATGTTTGATAACCAGCTGAGAAATTGAGTGCTTTAAATCAGCCCCTTTAGTTAGTCGAATTGCGATGGGTGTCAGCATGAATTGGTTCCGTTAGGCACATTGAATTGTATTGAAAAGTAACAGCGAGTGTATTTGTTACAATCGAACGTATACACTGCGAATACCACTTACGATAACAACTATGAGGAATAAAGTAATGCTCTGTTTAGCTAGCCTAATGTTCTCTGATACTTATCGTACGAGTCTATCTTCTCAAGCTTTCGCGATTTACCTCCCCAGACTTTAATCTGTCTACTCGCTCGATCAATGGTTCGAATACGTTGAAATCGGTCGGAGTGAAAGATCGACTGTAACAATAGATAAGTAGCGCCTACACGTTTTGTTCTCTTTTTAATAGAGCGTGTTGCCAACCTAGTCTTATCATCATCCTTTCGTTTGCCTCCTTTCGTATTCCACTATGTCATTGTGAGCATTTCTATACGTAAATTTTAGGATTTGCACCGCATTACTTATGTCGTCTTAATGGAGGACACGTGTCATTTTTTATCGCTTCTCAAATATTAGTAGGAATAGCCTCGCTGTTTGATATTGCTTCGTTTCAGTTTAAAGACCGGAATAAAGTATTAGCAATGTTATGTATCTCTGGCTTGTTTATTGCCGCTCACTTTGCTTTGCTAGCTGAGTGGACAGCCACGTGGTTGCTGGTGATTGGAGCTAGCCGTTTCTTAGTCGGTATATATATATCCGATCCTAGAATGAAGTGGCTATTTTATGCAGTGACATTGCTGGCAACGGCTTTAACCTATAATGGGGTGACTAGTACGTTGAGTTGTATTGCATCACTAGTTCTTACCAAAGCGTCGTTTACTCAAAATGACAAGCTTATGCGCTGGTTAATGCTCATCGGTGTTGCTGTTTGGACAGTACACGACGTTCTTGTAGGCTCTCCAGTCGCAGTATTGATGGATTTTTTCTTCATATTAAGCAGCGCCGTTGGCTATTATCGAATTCATATTAAGAAACCATTGCCAATTGCATAAGCACAAAAGAACGTTTGATATGCAATGGGCGAGTGGTTCATTGTATGTCAAAGGTCGCTTGGGAGAATGGATGAGAAATAGCGCTGAAACCTAACTTTAGTTTATTTGTTCTAAGCTAACGTATACACTGCCGATCATATCAACGAAGACAAACTAGAATTTAGCGATCACACTATGAATCAAGACCAACACGACCAAAATCCAAACTATCAAGAACCTGACTATGATGAAGCTTCTCATGAAGAAGAGTTCGAGGGTGAAGAGATAGAAATTGAAGCGATTGGCATTGATGTATCATCTCAGCCAATTGAGCTATACAAAGTGTTTAAGATTGCGAACTTAGTTGGTGGCGGTGGTGAAGCAAAGCACATCATTTCAGAGGGTTACGTTGCGGTTAACGGTGAATTAGAAACTCGTAAGCGTCGTAAGATGTATGACGGAGACTTCTTTGAATTCAACCAGGAGTATTATGTTGTTGTGTGCGATGCGCCAGTAACCGAACCACAAGATAAGAAACAAAAAGAGTTAGAGAAAAAGGCTGCGGAAGAAGCGAAGAAAAAAGAAAAAAAGAAAAAGAAAGCAGACAAAAAGAAGGCTGAACAAAGCCTAAACACGGATAAAAAGAAATCCGCTAAAAAGAACGAGCCTCACACATTAAATGCGAAAGCTGAAAAACCGATCGAGAGCAAAGATAACAATGGCGGAAGAGGCTCAATCGATTTCTTCTAACTTAATTCTTGTTGTTTAAAACAGGAATATAAATACATAACAGCCCAACGTACGAGGCTGTTATGTATTATCAATTAACATAACGTTTGACTGAATTGCGCTCTATTTCTCAATCTTAACCACTCTATATTATACCTTCACCGATACCATCTGAGCACTGTCATAAATAACCGGTAACTTGCTTTGCCAATGACTCCAGAGTTGGGGGCTAGTGATTAATTCAGCCATAAAATGCGCTACGTTTATTCTGCTGGTTTTCTTTGCGTCGAATATTGGATCATTGGTTGGTGATGAGTGAAGATCGTATGGTGCCACATCTATTTGGTTAGTAAGAGAGTCTGGTCGTACAGCAACCCATTGGATAAATGGAGACTGCTCTTCAACATTATGTTGCAAAAATGCCACCGCTTTTTCGTTATCTAAATGAGGAGGCAGCACCAACCTTAAGAACGTAATGACGGCTTTATGTGTAATGGATGCCTTTTCATGGACCGTTCGGTTCTGAACACCAGTACTACTCATGAGCACTAATTTTATTGGAGAGCTTGGCCGAGCTTTTATAATTGCGTGAGTCACCCTTTCAATTGTATTGGTGACTAGACGTCTAGGCTCACCAAACATTCCCTTAAGCGTCAAATTATGACCAAGGCAAGAGACAACAGCATCACAGCCTGTCACTAGGTGAAGCAGCTCGTTTTCACTTAACTCAAGAATATTCGCGTAAGTGATTTCGACTTTTCTATTATTTAATAAATCAAGTGATAGAGAACGAGTAGAACGAACGACAATCCTTACTTTTTGTTCCCTTTTTAAAAGTTCATTTACAACCAGTCTTCCCGTTGCCCCTGTTGCCCCTAATACTAATACTGTCATTTTCACTCCTTGACCGTGTCTAATCTGTCGTTACTATATATATGTAATATTGATGGGTTAAGTGTCTAAATTGGTATGGAGCTATACGTATTTGTATGAATTGGGAATCTGTTTGTTTTGACTGGAATCGTACACGTGCTTTTTTGGTGACCGCTGAAGAAGGCACATTATCCGGTGCTGCTACTGCGTTGAATATGACTCAGCCAACATTGAGCAGGCAAGTCGCAGCGTTAGAAAAAGAAATTGGCGTGACCTTATTTGAACGAGCAGGTCAAAGATTAGAGTTAACAAGTAGTGGTTTAGAGTTATTAGAAGCCGCTCGACGAATGGGTGAGGCGGCTTGTGAGTTTTCATTGACCGCAAAAGGGCAATCACAGGCACTTGAAGGCCGTGTCGTTGTGTCGGCTTGTCAATTGGATGCGGTATACCGTCTGCCAAAAATCATCGCAAAACTACGCGAGAAAGAGCCAGGTATTACGATTGAAGTTGTGGTTACAAATAATGTCAGCGATATAAAACGTAGAGAAGCCGATATTGCGATTCGAAGTTTTAAACCGACCCAGCCGAGTTTGATAGCTCGAAAACTTGGAGATGAATTGGTTCATCTTTATGGGAAAAAAGAGTACCTCAAACCTTTTTCAAGCGTAACAACACCACAGGAGCTTAAAGATATTCAAATCATTGCTTTCAATTGCAGCACCACGGTATCTGAGCAACTAAACAAACAAGGTTGGCAGTTAAGCGAACGCAATTTCAGGGTTATAACTGAATGCCAACTGATGCAGCTTCAGTTATGTAAAACGGGGTTGGGGCTTATCTACCTTACTCAGGATGTTGGTGATATCGATCCCGAGCTGAAACGAGCTTTTAATGAGTATGTCGCGCCTATTCATCTGCCCGTTTGGATTGTTTGCCATGAAGAGCTTCATACTAATCTGCGTATTCGCCGTGTCTTTGATCTTATTTCCGAAGAGATGAAATTGTATTTGGCAAAGCAACATAGCTAATGGCATGAAGTCGGTTTTCATTTGGCGTTTACTAATGCTGTTGAAAAGTACTTGGTTGGCTCAATTCCTAGCCACGCAGACTCACGCATTTCATTAAAGTTTGATTTACATCCTAGTCACTTTTAAAATTAAGCTCTCAACAAAAAACGATAGCTATCCACATACAATAACTATCCACATATAAAAAAAGAGCAGTCATGAAATTAGAGACAGTCAATTACCTTGATGATGATGCCGCTGAGCAATTTGTAAAGTCACTTAGAGAAACAGGATTCGGTGTATTGAAAAATCACCCAATCCCAAAGGAGCTTGTTGAGTCAATCTACGAGAACTGGTACCAGTTTTTCTCAACTGAACGTAAGAACGAGTTTAAGTTCAACGTAGAAACTCAAGATGGGTACTTTCCACCAAGCGTATCTGAAACAGCGAAAGGTCATAGTGTAAAAGACATTAAAGAGTACTTTCATGTCTACCCTTGGGGTCAGATCCCTGAAGAGTTAAAAGCACAGATCATGGATTACTATCAACGTACCAATGCATTTGCTGAAGAGTTGCTTGGTTGGGTTGAAGCTCACGCACCAAAAGACGTACAAGAGAAGTTCTCGATTGCACTGTCAGAGATGATCAATGGCAGCGATAAAACATTACTTCGTGTTCTTCACTACCCACCAATGACGGGTGAAGAAGAGCCGGGAGCAATTCGTGCAGCCGCTCATGAAGATATTAACCTATTAACGGTTCTTCCTGCCGCTAATGAGCCGGGTTTGCAAGTGAAAAGTAAAGAGGGTGACTGGATTGATGTGCCGTGTGACTTCGGTAACTTGATCATCAATATTGGTGACATGCTGCAAGAAGCGTCAGGTGGGTACTTTCCAAGTACGACACACCGAGTAGTAAACCCAACTGGTGGTCGTCAAGAGCACTCTCGTATTTCACTTCCTCTGTTTCTACATCCTAAGCCAGAGGTTGTGCTGTCAGAGCGCCACACGGCTGATAGTTATTTGATGGAACGTCTACGAGAGCTAGGTGTGATCTAACTAGTATTTAAATTTTGATCGGGGTTTCACTGAAGTCATACCAATACCACCATGTAATAAGATTGTATTGTATGAATAGGTATATAGCTCTCAACGAATTTAGACATAGAGTGTGAGCTTATTAAGCTGATGAAAAAGCCATGGTGGTTTATAGCCCATGGCTTTTATTCATTGCAAATAACTAACTAAACAACTTTAGTGTCAAGTCGAGACAATTTTCTTATTGCTGCCATGTTTTCAACGACACTGAAGGCCATTTATCTTTCCATGGTTTTGCAATTTCAAGCTCGTAAGCGAGTTCGTAAATAGTTTTGTCATCGCCACTCTTGGCAATAAATTGATTACCAATTGGCATCCCCGTCTCATCATCCCAGAAAAGAGGTAAAGACATCGCTGGGTTACCAGCAAAGTTGATAGGTAGCGTGAATTTAAGTAAACCACAGGTATAGTCGAGTAAATCGGCGTCTACATTAAAATCTGGGCTAAGTTTTCCTACGAGAGGGCTAATGATTGGGCTAACAGGTGTTAATACAATATCGCAATCTACAAACAATTCGTCAAAAAGATCAGGGAGAGTATTGAAGTAATCAACCCCATCTTTAGCGTCTTGTTCTGTGAATTGTTCATTGTAATCCAGTAGACTCGCTAATAGCTTAGTGACGAGCCCGGACTCTGCTGGTGTTTTCCCGGTTATTTGCTCAATGGTTGGTTTTAGCATGCTTGATTTTGATGAAAAGAACCCTAAATATGCGTTTGTTAATTGTGTAGCATCAATGGGGTTTGATTTTTCGACAACGGTATGACCTAAGCTTTTTAAAAGCTTAATAGTGCTAAGAAGTGAAGCATGGACTGCTGGTTCAACATCAAGTAAGCCGGTAAAGTCTTTAATCACACCAATGGTTAGGCGACGTTCAGAAGAACCTGTCACCATTCCAATAGGTGGGTAATATTCTCCAGATTTGTCTTCTGTTGCATCTAACATTGCTGCACTGTCTCTAACCGTTCGGCTGATCATTTGGTTAGTTTTTGCAATGTCATGGCCGCTATCAATTTCGCCCGCCAACATTCGGTATCGACTAGGCTTCATTCCAATAACGCCATTTGCAGAAGCTGGCAACCTGTTAGAGCCTGCACCATCACTACCATGTGCCATTGGTACTGCACCACAGGCAACAGCGACAGCTGAACCACCGCTAGAACCAAAAGCTGTATATTGGCTATTCCATGGGTTAATGGTTTCGCCATACAAATCATTGTGAGTCGTTAGGGTACAAGCAAATTCTGGAACATTGGTTGTTCCCAAAATATTGGCTCCTGAGGCTTCAAGGGCTTCTATAAAATCGACATTCTCTTTTGGTATATTGGTCGACATGAGGCGGGAACCGTCGGTACGTTTAACGCCGCCAATATCGATCATATCTTTAACAAGGATAGGTAAGCCCGAAAATTTGCTGCTATTACTGATACTCGTTGTTCGCTCACGAGCGCGATCAAAGGTAGTGTTCGCCATGAAATTAAGCTTAGGGTTAATGGCCTCAATGCGTCGAATGACGATTTCGACTAAGTCTAGTTGGCTTAACTTATTTATCTTAACTAAATTCGCAAGTTCGATAGCGTCGAGAGAAATATACTCATCAAACTCGGTTGTTAGATCTGCATTATTTAACATGTTCATATATCACCTAAAGTGCGTTTTACGCAACGAGAGAGTGCCTAGTTGCGTATCAATCAGGAGTTACCAGTCACCAAGTGTCAGAATGGTAGCGTCCGAGTTATAAATATTGTTCTCCGCTGTATATGGAACATCATTTTTACGCAGGTCTGTTTCTGTGATTTTGAAAACTTGATCGATAATATAAGCATGTGCACGAGTGTATTTTTCTACCGCGTCAAAGCTAATTAGTGACTGTTCTACATCTGCTGTTGTGTGGTAATGCAATCCAGTTTGGATCCAACCGACACTGATTGGCATTGGCTTACCTTCTGGTGGAGTGTAATGAGGTGGGTAAAATGCCATCTCATCGGCAGAAGGGTCGGTAATTGCTCGGCTAGAGCTAGGAAGAGTGTAAAGGTGCTGTGCTTCTTCTAGGATTTTAATCAGAGCAGGGCTTTGGTTAGTCAGTGTAAGCAGCAATGGCATTGTTACATTCGAATCACCGTCTATGACACCTTCATCCATCTTCGCTTGCATACCCAAATGCTCTGAGCGAATAACAAGAAGAAGATTTTCATCTATTTCTTGCTTCCATTTCTTCACGTACTCACGGGTACCACCTAGTCCAGGAACTTCATGATCACCATGGAACATGAACACTAAACCATACTCACGCTCATCTTGCGGTAATGATGCATAGTACTTAGCAAGCGCCATATTTTTAGCAATCGCAACACCGTTATCATGAAGTCCGTAGAAGTAACTATCCATGTGACTCATGATGTGAATAAACTTCTCTGATTTACCCGGTAAAATACCGTAAACATTTCCGGTCATACGGTCTTTTGGTTGATCCATAACGCCTTGAATATTTAAGTAAACAGTCACCGGCTGAGTTTCATCAGAGCGGTCAAGTAACTTACGCAAGTAGACACCATCTTCGTAATTAATCCCAGTCCAAGGGATTGCGTTACCAATTTCATCAGCACCGCCTGGAGCACCAACTCGGCCTGCAATGTTTGATACTTTAGGAATATCAAACCAAATTATGACACCGGCTGGGTTGCCCCATTTTCCAGAAGCAATACGAGAGTAAGCTACTCGTGCTGTTGACATCAGTGCACCTGGGTTAACACGCGCGCGTAATAAAACAATTTTACCTTCAAGATCTCGACCTCGAAGTTCTGAGTTTGTGCCATCACCAACAAAAATCAGCTCAGCTTCAACGCCTTCTACTGGTGTTGACTTAGATTCAAACGCTGTTAATGCAGTTGTTAGCTCTAAAGCTTCGAAGCCCTCAATGCTTGGCGCTGACACGATACGTAATTCATTTCTCGTAGGACGCCACTGCTGTTGGCCTGAAGGGAACTTATCGTGATGAACTTCTTTGATACCAAAAGACTTTAGCTTCTCTTCTGCCCAATCTAATGATTCGCGCTCATATTTGGTGCCTTGAATACGTCCCCAAAGGATATTGCCGTCGTCTTTCGATTGCTTAGATATTGCAACTAAATCGTCAGTCCATTTGATCATTTCTTCTTTATTGATCGAACTACGAGGGTCATTATCAGCATCGATTCGTTGCTCTAAGTGTCGTTGTTCAATTGTGAAAGTACTGCTTTCTAGTGCAGCAGCTTTACGAACAAGGTACTTTTGTGGGGCGCTAAAAGCTGCGTCTGAGATCAGTTTGATTAATTGTTCAGGAGTGCTGGCTAGAGAGCCGCTTTTGTTTTCTTGGTCATTGGTTTTGTCAGTCATTGTTATTTTCTCAACATTCATGTGTGTTATATGTTGAGATTATTAGAACAGTTTATCGTACTGGTCGCTTCACCAATACAGACATTGATTTATCTTATTGGGCCAAATTACAATGAGGTTATCTATGTGCTAGAACAATGGAAGGTGACTTTCCTGTCCATCGTTTAAACGCCCTAGAAAAAGAAGACAGGTTTCTAAATCCTAGTTCTAAAGCTATGGTCGTAATGTCTTGTTGCTCATTGAGTAGGGTTAGTGCTTTTTCGAGTTTATAGCGCTCAAATATCTGGTTGAAACTCACTTCTTCAAGAGCCAATCGACGAGTAAACGTCCGACGACTAAGAAAGAGATGTTTTGCGGTCATATCTAAGGAGATAGCCGCAATATCATGAGATTCAAAGATGGTATAGATTTGTGGCAGCAAGCTTCTTTTTTCAATCTGTGCTCGTTGTTCATAGGCCAGTGAAGTCATAGCGTAGTGAACACTTGCGTTACTGTTTTTCAAAGGCAAATCAAGATACTTGTCATCGAAACAGATTCGTCGAAAGTCACTCCCTGTCTCTATCTTGATATTGTACTGTTGCTCAAAGTCTTTGCGTAGCTGGTCTGGGTAATACCAAGATATAAGTTTATAAATAAACGTAAATTCAGAGCTTGAAACACAATGTCGAATGAAGTTGATCATTACCATTGAATAAATTAATTGCAATTGATAAGCCGTATCTTCTTCATTGTTATACATTTCTGGGTTTATAAGCCACAACTCAACCCCGTGTGGTACTGGTTTATGTATGATGCGGATCGACGGCAGAAAATGTACATATAGCTCAGAATACAATTTTAAAAAGCTACGAAGTGTAGGCGCAGTAGAGAGTGCGATACCTGCTGGGCCAAAGGCGATTGGGTCAAATTCTTCTGCACAGTGCCTTGCAATTGTCGCGCTGTCGCCCATTTCCGTTGCGCGAAGAATAGCTTGTTTAAATTCAGTGACATCGATGTGATCGCTTTTCTTTAAGCGTTTAATATTCTCTTTTCCCAAAAATGCTTCTTCAATATCCACATTTGATTTAACTAACGCAGATTCAAGCATTGCGAACCATGCTTTATTTGCGGTGAGGTGTAATTTGGGTTGAATCATATCTAGTATCTTAAAGTTAAATAAGGGACCGCTAACATTAGCGACTGAACATATTGGGCCAAGTTAACTAATTATGATGACTATTGCTATGACTTAAAGCGATCCTTATCGTAGACGTGATATACACCAAGTCCTAGCGCCACAACATGTGGTAGCTAAAACCCTATGAACAAGCCTTGACCCTGTAGAGCATGGCGTTTATATTACCGCCGCCTAACGGGCACATCCTAAAATGCGCACTCGCTATCCTGCCTTCATTGGCGCATTTATATTGGTGTTTGAACTTCCCATGCTAACGAAATTCCGTCCTTTTACTCGTGAATCGGGTGCTTTGATGCATCTATCTATTCCTATTATTTTTACCCAAATTGCCACTCAGGCGATGGGGTTTGTTGACACGACAATGGCAGGCCAAGTAAGCGCTGCCGATTTGGCTGCGATCGCACTGGGTACCAGCCTTTGGATCCCTGTGTTGCTGTTACTCCGTGGGATTATCATGGCTCTGACACCTGTCGTAGCGTATCACCGCGGTGCTCGAGACTTTGAAAGTGTCTCTGTTGAATTTTTCCAAATGGTTTGGTTAGCGTTGATCTCTAGCGTAATACTGATCGCCTACTTAACCAGCGCAAGATCCATTTTGGAATGGATTGGAGTCGCGTCTGAAATCATCCCGATTGCTAGCGATTACGCTTTTGCACTGGCATTTGGTGTGCCGGGTATAGCCTTGTTCTACACCTTGAACGGCTTCTGTGAGGGAATGAACAATACCAAAGTACCGATGATCATTTCGGTCGTGGGTTTACTCGTAAATATTCCGGTTAACTACATTCTGATTTACGGCAAATTTGGATTCCCTGAAATGGGCGCCGTAGGCTGTGGGTGGGCAACGAGTTTAGTCTATTGGCTGATGTCTGGGTTGCTGTATTCCTACATCAAAGGGCATCACCAATACAAAAATATTATTCGTTCTTCAAACGCGACACCAAGGGCAAAAGAAATGTTTCATCTATTGAAACTAGGCTTGCCGATCGGAATGAACATTGCAGTTTGCGGCAGTATTTTTTCAGTTATAGCGCTTATGATTGGCCGTATAGGAGCCGAAAATGTCGCCGCAGCACAGATTGCACTCAATATTTCGAGTATGACATACGTCATTCCAATGAGTATTTCATTTGGAATTACTATTCGTGTTGGCCATGCGCTGGGTGAAAAAGATGAATTAGGAGCGATTGAGCGTAGCAAGATAGGGATCATAGTTGCGGGTTTAATATCACTGCTGTCTGTTGCAACTTTCTTGTTATTTCCTGATTGGATCATTCGTCTTTACACCACTGACCCTGCCATCAGCGCAACAGCGGCAACGTTATTAGGTTTTACCGCGCTGTATCAATTTAGTGACGCTCTTCAAACGTCTGCCAATGGCGCTTTACGTGGCTATAAAGACACTAAAGTTCCGATGTTTTTAGCAATAGCGTCCTATTGGGGGTTAGCATTACCTCTTGGTATTGTTTTAGGACTGACAGATTACATTGTCCCTGCAATGAGTGAAAAAGGATTTTGGATCGGAATTCTAACAGGGTTAACCGTCGCAGCCGTACTTATGCTGCTGCGGTTGCAATACGTCATTAATAGGCGTTCGTCACTACAGCTAAATAATGCCCCGCTAAGCTAATACGCAAAGGCAATTAAATAGCACCCCATGTTATCGCTGTTTTCTTCCAATGTTACGTTTTAAACAACATTATTCACAGAATCGTTTCTTATCAAACGCTATGCTTTAGAAAAGCTAAGTAATAGGTTAGAGAAAGAGATGAACAATATTCAACGAGTCGGCGTGATTATCTTTTTGATGCTTGCATCGACCAATGTGTATGCGTGGAATGTAGAAAAAATTGCGAGTGGTTTCGCGATTCCGTGGGGGCTAGCCTATGTTGATGACAATACCATGCTCATTACTGAGCGAAATGGTGCGATTAGGCAAGTGGACCTATCAACCGGTAAACATCATGTGGTGGCTGAGATCCCTAGTGTTTGGGCAAAAGGTCAAGGGGGCATTTTTGATATCGCACTTTCTCCATTTGATGACAATAAGATATACGTGACTTACAGCAAAGATGTTAGTGGAGAAGGAGCGACGACACTTGCTCTAGCAACCTATGTCAATGGAACAGTCTCTGGTTGGCAAGATTTACTTGTGTCAAAGTCTCGTACCGATACTGGCCGTCATTTTGGTAGCCGCATCGCGTTCGACGATAATAGCGTTTATTTTTCCATTGGTGATCGTGGTGACCGAGACAATGGCCAGAATACTCAGACGCATGCAGGCTCGATCCTACGTCTGAATCCTGACGGAACGGTTCCATCTGATAACCCTTATGTCGACAACCATTCGGTGCTTAATGAAATATGGAGTTATGGTCACCGAAATCCACAAGGTCTGTTTTTTGATGAGACTAGTCAGAAAATGTGGTCAATAGAGCATGGTCCCCGTGGTGGTGATGAAATTAACCTGATTAAGAAAGGTGCTAACTACGGCTGGCCGATTGTCTCTTTTGGAAAAGAGTACTGGGGACCTATTCAAGTTGGTGAGCCGATTGAAAAAGAGGGCATTGAGCCTCCTGTTAAGATTTACATCCCATCTATTGCGCCTAGTAGCCTAGTTTTGTATCAAGGTAACAAGTTCCCAGAGCTAAAAGGTAAACTCCTAGCGGGTGCACTTAAGCTAACTCACATAAATATCGTAACGATTGATGAAGAAGGGAAGGCGGTAGCAGAAGAGAGGATTATGGAAAAGCTCGGAGAGCGCATTCGAGACATTGAAGTATCGTCAAAAGGAGATATTTTCTTTAGTACTGACAGAGGCAATCTGTACCGGTTAATACGCTAATATCCCACACTTCATTCGCCGCAGAATACGATGATAAAGTGATCGTTCGTTGGACGATTGATTTAGTACACAACTGCCGTTAATTCCGATCAAAAACGTCAAGCTAGTTGATATGCCTATATAAAATATGTATATTCGCGAATCTAAATACAAATGATTTGCATTAGGGGATTTACATGGCAGTTAAAGCAAGCCTTCTTATCATTGGCGCAATTGCGTCGTTCTGCTCCTTTACAAGTGTTGCATTTGCTAATTCTGCGTCAAACAACACGGTCGAGGTGATGCACCGTCTGGGCAGCGTTACACTTGAAACACAACCTAAACGAGTTGTAGTAATCGGCTTAGGACCATTAGATGCACTAGACCGTTTTGGTATTGATCCCGTAGCGATTTCAAAAGCGGCTACGCTTCCAACGTATTTGAATAAGTACAAAGGTGAACAGTACGCGTCATCAGGCAGTTTGTTCGAACCGGACTTCGAAGCCATATACATGCAAAAGCCAGACGTTATTATTGTCGGTGCTCGAGGCGCGAGTAACTATGAAGAATTAAGCAAAATAGCGCCAACCGTTGTCTTTGCTGCTGAGGCTGATCAAGGTTATTGGAATAGTACACAACAGCAGTGGCGTAACCTAGGTAAGGTCTTTAACATCGAAGAAAAGGTTGAGCAGAAGATAGAGTCACTCGATCAGCAATTCGAATCTATACGTCGCTATAACCAAAACCACAGCATCGATGCACTGACGGTGATGAGTTCAGGTGGCAATATCACGACCTTTGGTGAAAATTCTCGTTTTTCTTCAATCTATAAAGATTTTGGTTTTAAACAAACAGTTGAAGGCATTAAAGCAACTCGTCATGGCGATTTGATTTCTTATGAGTTTATTGGCAAATCTAACCCCTCTACATTGCTGATTATTGATAAAGATAAGTTGGTCAATAAAGGCACCAGTAACACCCAAGCAGAGTTTGATAATGAATTAGTACAAGCGACAAAAGCGTATAAGAATGGCCATATGGCTTACCTTGATATCAACGCTTGGTATCTTTCAATTGCAGGTGTAACAGCCACAGAGCAGATGATCACCGATGTAAAAGAGTCAATCGGTCTTAACTAAGATATAGATCAAGCAGAGGTTAGCTGTGAAAAGGTTATTGCTTGGTATGTTGATATTAAGTGCTCTATCGCTCTTTGTCGGTGTTGGAGACTTATCGTTCATATTACTTGTTAATGGTGACCCCGATGCGTGGGCGCTGTTGTTCTTAAGCCGCGTCCCAAGGCTGCTCGCTATTTTACTTTCTGGTGCAGGGCTTAGTATTGCTGGCCTTATCATGCAGCAGATCAGTCAAAATCGATTTGCTGCACCATCGACATCTGGCACCATCGAGTGTGCAATGTTTGGTTATGTGTTAAGTCTTGTGCTCTTTGGGAATGGTAACAATATCTGGCTGATATTTGTGACAGCGATGCTTGGCACACTAATCTTCATCCAGTTTATTCAGCGTATTCAATTTAAGAACGCGATTTTTGTGCCACTCATTGGTATCATTTTTGGCAATGTTGTGCAATCTGCTGCGAGTTTCATTGCTTACAAATACGATGCGGTTCAGAACATGTCTGGGTGGGCGGTTGCCAACTTTGCTAATATTCTTCAAGGGGACTTTGAACTACTTTACATCGCACTTCCTGTTGCCATCTTTAGCTATCTATATGCTGCTCGTATATCGGCGGTGGGTATTGGTAAAGAATTTGCCACTAACTTAGGGCTAAATTATCAGCAAGTGGTCGTTATTGGCGTGATACTGGTTTCGGTTATGTCCGCGACGGTGGTAATGATCGTTGGTCAGCTTCCATTTCTAGGGCTGATAGTGCCAAATTTAGTCAGCCACTATTTTGGTGATAATTTAAGAAAGAATATTCCGCTCACTGCGTTGCTTGGTGCAATCGTGGTGCTTGTCTGTGATTTGGCAAGTCGCATGATTATATTTCCATATGAAGTTCCTATTTCGATGATCATCAGTATGATTGGTGGAGGCGTATTTATAACGTTGATTCTGCGAGGTCAAAAGAGTGCAGGATAAAACGAAATTAATACTACTATCACTGTTTTGTGTCGTGTTTACTTCACTATTTATTGGCTTAGGTTTAACAGCAGATAATTATCAATACTTCCTTTCTAGGCGTGTTCCTAAAGTGGTTGCGATGATATTAGCTGGCATTGCGATCGCTCAATCGTCGCTGGCGTTTCAAACCATCACCAACAATCGGATATTAACGCCAAGTATCATGGGGTTTGACTCCCTTTACTTGCTTACACAAGTGATTGTAGTAGCGCTGTTTGGCGGTTTTAGCGTTGTTGTTCTTAACGAATACATCAATTTCGCTATTTCTGTTGTGATCATGTTGGGTTTTTCACTGCTGTTGTTTTATTTTTACTTCAGAAGCGGAAAGCACAATTTGATAGCGCTGCTATTGCTAGGTGTGATCCTTGGCCAGCTGTTTTCAAATATCTCTTCATTTTTAATTATGTTAATGGACCCCAACGACTTCGCTTCAGTGCAATCGAGTATGTTTGCCAGTTTTAATAATATCAAAGTGGAGCTGGTCTATTTATGCGTGCCGATCTTGTCGATTGTGTGTATTAGCTTATATCGAATGCATTTTCAGCTTGATGTATTTTGGTTAGACAGAGACAACGCAATTAGCCTTGGGGTAGATGTTCGTAAGGTGACAATGCGAGTTCTGGTACTTTCAGCGGTACTCATAGCCATATCTACCGCATTAATTGGCCCAATCATGTTCTTTGGTATTTTAGTAACCAACTTGACTCGGGAGCTGTTCAGCACCTACAAACACAGTGTTTTGCTTATTGCATGTTCTCTTTCTGCGGTAGCGGCTTTGCTTAGCGGGCAGTGGGTCATCGAAAATATATTTAGCTTCTCGACAACGCTAAGCGTGGTGATTAATTTTATTGGTGGTGTCTATTTTCTTTCGATGCTACTTCGTAACAAAGTGACTTAAACTTTATGATCAAACTGAAAAACCTGACCAAGGCATTTGGTGAAAATAACGTCGTCGATGATGCGAGTGCGGAATTTGAAAAAGGCAAAGTAACGTCAATCATAGGCCCCAACGGTGCAGGTAAAAGTACCTTACTTTCAATGGCGAGCCGTTTAGTTTCAAAAGATCACGGTCAGGTTATTGTCGACTGCAAAGAGATTGCAGAGTGGGACACTAAAGAGCTGGCAAAAAGACTTGCGGTTCTTAGGCAATCAAACAGTGTAACGATGCGCTTTACCGTTCGCGAAATGGTTTCATTTGGGCGTTTCCCATATTCGCAGGGTAAGTTAAATAAGCATGACGAGAGTGTTATTGAGCGGGCAATTGATTATCTTGACCTACGTTTGATTCAACATAAGTATCTGGATGAACTCAGTGGTGGTCAGCGTCAGTTAGCTTATATTGCGATGGTGATTGCCCAAGATACCGATTACGTGTTTTTAGATGAACCGCTTAATAACCTCGATATCAAGCACTCGTTGCAGATCATGCGCAATATTCAGAGGTTGGCACACGAGATGGACAAAGCCGTGGTTGTGGTCATTCATGATATCAATTTCGCAGCCTGCTATTCCGATATCATCATTGCTTTAAAGAGCGGAGAAATCGTGGTAAATGGCAAGGTAGAAGATGTGATTCGCTCTGATGTTTTGGCTGATATTTACGAAACGCCATTTAATATTGTTGAAGTAAATGGCCAGCGTATGTGTACTTACTATTAAGTGTTGAACTCGGTATCTGTTATCAAGCGCTATTATTGCGAGTAGACTGGCACGATTACTTTAGCGTGATTGATAGCGAAATCGCGAGCCGATTTTTCATCTTCTCTTAGGGCTATTTCAGACACTCTAGGAACAACGACTAAGATCACTTGTGCACCTTCAATGACGTTATCTGTACGTTCACCATCTTGGTTCATTTTATACGCATCGATATAGACAGTCAGTACCGTAGGTTTCGTATCATTATTGAATATTCGAGATGAATCAAGTTGGTGGACTGCGCCCCAAATAGTATTGAGTGGCTTTTCTTGTGCACTCGGAAGGAATAGGTCGTAGCTACGAGCTGGTATGGAAATGTTATCTAGTGTTGTGGTAAGTCGATTGTTGACGTATTGACCATAGATAAAAGGCTTTCCTTCTAATTTCGAATGGCTACTAACGTTGTTTTTCTTACTGTTAGATGAACTGATGCTAGACGTATCATTGCATGAACTCGCCTGAGGTTTTTCTGAGTAATGGCGATAGCTAACACATGCAAACTCTCCAACGATATTTTGAATTCCTCGAACCAATGAAGAATTTACATAAGCGTTGAGTTCATACTCTCCTAATTGTTCGACTTCTTTAAATAGATCGGCACGATGATCTTTGAATTTTTGATTATAACGAAGAGGAATAAAGCGATTTTGTTCAATGGCGAGTTTAACTACATTATTCGTATCAACGAGCCGAGTTCCGTTGGAATCAATCGTTGTAGAACTAAGGCTAGGGTAGTCAGCGTAGCTTAGTGGCGACAAAAGCAGGAATGATAGTGGAATAAAGTGTCGTAACTTAAGCATATAGCCTCGTTATAATTGGATGCAGAATAACCTAAAGTTCAATATGCATCCTATCCCACTATGTTAGCTAGAAAAAGGCTCCAAGTCACGGAGTTATAAAATCAAGGTTTAAGAAGATATGTTTGAGCATTCGAGTTTCGAGCTATTGATTGAATACTGGAGGACAAAACTACAAGGACTGCAGTTTAAAGTGTATGGTGCGAACTGTACTCTCAACAAAGAATTAGGTTACTTATGCATGATCTGGCCAGTCAATCACCACCTAAACATTATTGGGTTCAAAGTGTGAAAAACGCACTTATTCCCCTAGCCAACGCTGAAAATGCCAGTTTTATGAAGTCTTACATGCGTGATCAATATGCGTATTTTGGCATTCAATCTGGACCACGCCGGACAGCTTTGAAGGAGCTTTTCACTAAGAGTGTACTTCCATCAATTGAGGAGCTACCGGCTGTAATCGATGAGCTTTGGGCTATGCCTGAACGAGAATTTCAAATGGTGGCGGTAGATCTTCTTATCAAGCTAAAAAAACAGTTACCCACAACCATGTTGGTGGATCTAGAGCGTTGGATCACGACAAAATCGTGGTGGGATACCGTTGACATGCTTGCCACACATATCGCTGGTACTCTGTTTCTCAACAATCCTGATGAAACAGGAGAATATATTACCAAATGGCGAAATAGCGATAACATTTGGTTACGACGAACAACGTTGCTCTTTCAGCTAAAATACAAAGATAACACTGACCCTGAGCTTCTGTTTTCGCTGATTCGAGAAAACCAATCGGATAAAGAGTTTTTCATTCAAAAAGCGATTGGCTGGTCTCTTCGGGAATATTCAAGAACGGACGCGAATGCGGTCGTTAATTTTATTAGCACCCAAGATATTCAAGGGTTAGCACACAGAGAAGGGCTCAAATTACTAAAGAAGGCAGGGAAAGTCTAAGTTACTCTCTAGAACCCAAATGCCACCATGCCTGATTACTCGTAAAATGGGGTTGGGTCCACTTTGATAGATGATGGAGATATTGCTCTTTCAATCTTTAAATTACTGCTCTTAAGGTCGACGAGCGCAACATCGGTAAAACGTTTGTATTTATTTGAATAAAAGCACTTCACTTCGGGCTTTAGCGGCTGTGAGGGATTTGACGTCCAAACAATGGCCACTCTGCCATCTGAAAGTTCTATCAATGAGCCAACAGGGTAAACACCTATACAATTAATAAACTTGTAGACCAATTCTGAGTCGAGGTGAAATGGCGTTAAGCCAAGCATGATTTTAAAGGCTTCAGCAGAACTCATTCCTTTTTTATAACAACGGTCAGCGGTCAGCGCGTCGTAAATATCAACAATACATGCCATACGCCCATGCTGCGGTATCTCTTCTCCTTTGAGGCCAAGAGGGTAGCCATTACCATCGAGTTTTTCGTGATGCATCAAACAGACATCGCGGCTAACGTCACTAAGACCTTCGATATCGAAAATCAATTTACCAGCAAATACTTGATGCAGCTTAATATGCTCAAATTCATCTGGCGTCAACTTAGCGGGTTTATTTAGAACTTCATTCTTAACTTTGGTTTTCCCAATATCATGAATGAATCCTCCAATAGCCATCTGTTTGAGTAAGGCCTTGTCTAAATCCAAATGTTTACCAAACGTGACGAGCAAACAGGCTACATTAACAGAGTGCTCTAACAAATATTCGTCTTTTTGCCTCAAAGCCGACACACACCTTAGAGCATCGGAATCGACGAGAAGAGACTCAATAATGTTCTCTGCGAGTTCGTCAATCTTATCGAGTTCGATTACCTTGCCTTCAAAAGTTTGGCTCATCACACGATTAGCTAACCCTCTAGCATCATCAATCAGTTTTTTCGCTTTTTTTTGATTAGCGTGGCGGCTATAGGTTTTTGGTTTTTTCAGTTTAGTTGGTATAGCAGAAGAGGCGGCTTGCGTGTTTTCACTTTCAACTTGCGCAGCTTGAATAGGCTTTATTATACAGCCATCTTTCGATAGTTTAGGGTCTACCCAAACAAATTTAATACCGTTGCTTACTAACTGGTTAATAGCCGACGCGGAAGAGACTCGTCCTGCATTAGACAAGTTCACGCGCTTTGTGTTTTCTATCGCTGTTACAAACATGCCAACAGACAACGTCTCGATAGATATTTTTATGGATTCTTCAATTTTATACAGCATAGCAAAGGAAGGTTCGGGTTCTGGCGGTCACTGGTTTGATTCTACCTCTTTATAGTGTAGTAAAAATACATATAGGTTATAAAAAATTGAAGATAATATGATAAATCTATCAATAGTGAGATCTGTCATAACTTAAGGAAAGATTATGTGATTGATAATTCACCAGATGATGTTTGAGCTCAGAGTGTCGTTCGACTTATGTTAGCTAGTATTATGTGAGTAACCCTATATATATTAAGTATATACAGTGCACTTTACTGCAATTATACCTAAGCGTGATCTTCTTGTTTAAGTTAGTATGAGAGTCATGGTTTAGTAATGGAAAAGCATAATGGCCCGTTCTTTTAACGAATGTATTGTACCGATGTACCCAACCATTCAAGCATTGGATGTCAATGCTCTTGAAGCGGGTGAACATAAGTTTTGGTTTGCGGTTGCGACCGATGCTATTGGCCATCCTCAAACCTTAGCGGTTAGAGTTTTTAAGGGTAAAAAATCGGGTAAGCGAATAATGATTACGGCCGGTATCCACGGAGATGAGCAAAACGGTATTTTAACCGCTCAAAAGTTAGCAAGAACGTTAGTAGGTAAAGATCTTGCTGGCTCGGTCATCATAGTACCCACGGTGAATCTTTCAGGTATTGCTCGCCATAGCCGAGATTTCCATTCAGCGGCACCCGATAGCTCCTCAGCCAACCTAAATCGTGTATTTCCAGGCAGTTCTACAGGCGATGATGCCAGTCGCTATGCTCATAGTCTGTGGGAGAATTTATTGAAACCAAATGCTGACTTGGCGATTGACCTTCACTCTCAGACGAGTGGTTCAACGTACCCACTTTATGTCTTCGCAGACTATCGATTGGAAGACTCGATTCGCATGGCAAAGCTCATCAGCCCAGACGTTATTCTTAATGACCCTGGTGATCCGGGCGTTCTTGAAACGGTTTACAATCGAGCCGGTATTCCATCGATTACTATAGAAGTGGGTGTTGGTCGCTATACCGATTTAGAGATGATAGATCGAGCCACTCAAGGCGTGCTCAATATTCTTAAATCGTATGAAATTCTATCTGGTGAGATTGAATCAGCTCAAGTTCCCTGTATTGAGGGCAATGAGATTATCAGCGTACGAGCTAAACAAGGTGGTTTTGTTATTTGTCACGTCGAGTTGATGGATACAGTAAAAAAAGGGCAGATGTTAGCCAAGCAGTACAATAGCTTTGGCGATGAAGTGGAAATTTATACCGCCCCCATCAATGGCACGGTGATCAGCCATAATGTTGAATCAGTGCGAGCACCGGGTTCCTTGGTCGTAAGATTGATACGCTAAGCCGTTATGTAAGTTATCCTCATTCTCCCTAGAATTGGGTGATACAAGATAAATGGTTGTATTTGATATAACTGATAATTAGAATGCGAACCATTATTGTTTAATGGTGCGCAATTATGTCACGTGTTTTAGTTGTCGATGATGATATTCAGTTATGTGAACTTCTTAGTGAAGTCCTTGAAGAGGAGGGCTATCACGTAGATTCAGTACACTGCGGTGAAAGTGCATTAGAGTTTATTCAAAGTAATCCCGTCGACTTAGTGTTACTTGATGTGATGCTCCCTAATTTGAGCGGCCTTCAAGTTGCTCGTCGAATCTGTCAGCGATTCGCCACTCCAATCCTAATGCTCACAGCCCTCAATGATGAAGCGTCAATGCTAGATGGTTACCAAGCGGGTGCGGATCAATATATTGCAAAACCGTTTAAGGTTCCTGAGTTATTAACTCGAATCAAAGTTATATTGCGTAGAGTTGGCTTAGAAAAGCAAAGGCAATCTATCGCCACCAATAATAAGGGATTAAACGAGCAATTATCCCGGTTACCGTTAACGGGTACAGAATCTGAATTGTTAGATTACTTAATCAAAAACCACGGTGTGGTGGTTTCAAAATCTGATTTACAAGTGAGAGTGTTAAAAAAGGAACTGTGTCCTTTTGATAGAAACTTAGATATGCACATCAGCAATATTCGTCGCAAATTAGTGCAAGCAGGGCTTTCTAAACAACATATAAAAACGGTGCGAGGCAAAGGGTACAGTTATTTAGAAACGGTTGGGGCTTAATGAAAAACTGTATTCGATGCCCTGAATTTATTGCTAAACGAAAAGACGGGTTAACCTTTAAGCTCTTTAGCTACCTAACGGTCATTCTTGTATCAATATTGATTCTTCAAGGGCTTGCAGAAAAAGCCTTGATGAAGGCTCTTCTTAAAGTTCCACAAACCGTCAAGGTAGACATGTTAGATATGGCATATCAAGCTAACGTGTTAATCGAAGAGGGGGACATGGATGAACTGGCGGATTGGGCCAACGCTCAGCCGTATTACTTATTTGTGCTGGATGCAGAAAATCATCCAATTACACATAGAAATATGCACCCTCACTTTGAATTCAAGCTTCGGTATCTACGTGATTTAAATCATCAGCTAGATGCCCGTGTTAATAAACCAATTTTTGGTATCAAGTTAGTTCAAAATAAAACACTGGTGATTCAACTACCTCATCAGGTCCACCCAGCTCAACATTTCTCTTTGTATTTTTCACTGATCAAAGCCTTTATTGCACTCGTAATCTTGACCTTATTTTCAATCATCATGGCGAAGAGTCTTCAACAGCCTTTGGATAGATTACGAGAAGCGAGTAGAAGGCTCTCAAAGGGCGACTTTTCAGTGAGTGTTGTTTCGGAACTAAAATCAAAGACACGTGAGTTCAATGAATTGGCACAAGATTTCGATCATATGACTAATGAGATACATTCACTCGCAGAGAAGCAGCGTAGGCTCATCAGAGATGTCTCTCACGAATTAAGAACACCATTAGCAAGGCAAAACCTCGCACTGCATTTACTCCGTAATAAAATCCCTAGCAATGAGCAGTACTTACTTGATCGTTTAGAGAAAGAAACCGAAGAAATGAATGATTTGGTTGGGGAGATTTTGGAATTCAGTCGATTAGAAAATTCTCGATACGATGCGAAACTGACCCTTGTTCAGCTAGAGCAATATTGTTCTTTACAAGTCAATCAGATGCAGGCTGATGTGAAGCCTAATCAAACGCTAGTAATGAATGACCGGAATGACCTAACCAACTTTGTAAAAGCGGATGAACGTCTATTGTTACGAGTGCTTGGTAACTTAATCGCTAATGCCGTTAAATATGCAGGGGAGGAAGCCGAGATAATAGTTTCTTGTTTTGAAGCTACTTATGCCAAGCGCTGCAGCGTTATAACTATAGAAGATAACGGACTAGGCATTCCAGAAAGCCAACTAGAACGGATATTTGATCCATTTACACGCTTAGAGTCAGCGCGTGACAAGCAATCTGGCGGTTACGGTCTCGGGCTTGCGATTGTTAAAGAGGCGATGGTTCTGATGCAAGGTCAAGTTATTGCTGAAAATAGAAAAAATGGTGGACTGCGGGTCAGTTTATTGTTCCCAATTGATTAAAAATGGCGCTTTATAGCGCCTTTTTTATATCTGATGGCGTGTTGTTAGATTGATTGGTGAATCTTTACAAAAATTTACGAATGCAAAGAATGTAAATTTAATGCAAATGGTAATAATTATCACTTATATTCACCTCCGAAATAATTCAGTGGTACCGGAAACGGATTAACAGGAAGAGCTCATCAAATGAGCCGAAACCTGAACAATAATAATATCGGAGATAAAGGATAATGTTTTCAAAGAGCCCATTGGCTTTAGTAATTGGCGCCGTACTTGCCTCGCCTGTAGCTTTAGCAGATTCAGTAAAAACAGATGAACATATGGTTGTCGAGGGGCGTGAGTATGGCTACAAAGCCGACACCAACTCAACGGCAATGCGTATGGAAGCGACTCAGCTAGAGACTCCAGGACAAGTTTCCGTTATCGATGAGAAAATCATTGATGAACAACGCGCAAGCACACTTGGTGAAGTTTTGAAGAATGACGCTTCTATTTCAGCGGGTTCAAAATCGACCAACCGTGAGCGTTTCAACTTACGAGGCTTCTCTTTAGACAGTGGCTCAAGTTACCTACGTGATGGTGTTCAACATTGGTCTCACTATCGCCAACCTGTTGAGTTGTTGGAACGCGTAGAAGTATTAAAAGGCCCTGCTGGTTTACTGTACGGTGAATCAACTCCGGGTGGCTTAGTGAATATGATCTCTAAAAAGCCAACCTATGAGACTCAAGTGAGCGTGAGTCAAGACCTTGGTTCAGACAACTATACACGTACTGTTGCAGACGTGAGTGGTTCATTGAACGAAGCTCAAACACTAAGAGCTCGTGCGATTGTATCGCAAGAAAATCAAGACTCTTGGCGTACACGTTTCGATGGGACTGATGTAGAAACTGAGCGTTTTGTTGGTGGCCTTTTTGTTGATTACGATATTAACGACGATGTTATGCTTTCTCTTCATTACGACCGTACTCAAGAGCTTGGCGATTTAGACAATGGGTCGAAAATTGACACGACGACTGGGGAAGTCATTGACCCTAGTATCGTGAATGATCAGCGCTTTGCACAAACTGACAATGATATTGCGAATTACGGCGCAGCGATAACTGCGAGCCTAAATGACACTTGGTCTGTGAAAACGGGCATCAGCCGTCAGTTTTACGAACGTCAACGTACTGAAGCAAATAACACAGTTCGCCAAACGGGTTCAGACTACGGTTATAAAGTCTCCGATCGTCATGACGAGTGGACATTCGATACTGCGTACGCAGATTTTACGGGTGATTTTGATGCATTAGGCGTTAATCACCGTTTGCTACTTGGTGTGAACGGACTGCACTACGACTACAAACAGCTGTACTACTCTGATTACGCGTGTGTGAACTCGACTGAAGCTGATGCAATTAAAGAGTGCGGCAATGGTTTCGACAAACCGTCTGATATCCATTACAGCAATGACACATCAGGCCTTTCACACTCTGAAAGCAAACACTACGGCTTTTATGTACAAGATCTAATAACGATCAATGATCAATGGCAGGCGCTTGCGGGTGCTCGTTTTGCTTACGATAAAACAATCAGTAGCAGTGGCTCAGAAGAGAGTTACAACAACATTTTGCCAAAAGTCGGCGTTATTTATTCACCAGCTGAAAATGGCTCTATCTACGCCGTTTATTCTGAAAGCTTTGAACCCGTTGGTGAAATCACGGACCAAGACGATGTGAATTATGGTCAAAAGCAGGATGCTCAGAAAGGCACGCTTTATGAGCTAGGCTCAAAGTGGGAGTTGTTCGACGAGCGTCTATTAGTCTCTGGTGCATTGTTCCAAATTACCCAATCGAATATGCAAGTAACAGAAGACTTGGATCCAAATGGTGATAGCACTCGTACGACGCAAGTGGGTGAGCAAGTTCATACTGGTGCGGAACTGTCAGCTACTGGCTACATCACTAATGAGTTCTCATTAAGTGCTTCAACAATGTTCTTAGATGCAGAGTACAAAAACGACCCTGAACTTGAAGGTAAAACGCCTGCAGACGTACCTGAATTTACCGCGAGTATTTGGTCTACGTACGCGTTCAATAATGGTACTGATGTTAACTTAGGTATTTACCATGTTGGTGAGCGTTACACAGAAAGTGCTAATGAGTTTAAGAAAGATGCCTACACACGTGTAGATATGGGTATTTCACATACGATTAAATATGACGACAACCTAGATTTCGTTGCGCGTTTTAATGTAGAGAACTTGTTTGATACAGAGTATCTAGAAGGCGGCAGCACAAGTGGTGTTGTTGTTGGAGAAGGCCGTAACTATATGGCAACACTCCAAGTTAAATACTAAGTATATTTACTGTCGAATTTAGTCAGCTTTGAGTAAGAAGCTTTAATAATTCAAGTATCGGGGAAGGGTAGCACCTTCCCCATTTGCGCATTTGTTGTTAAAGCGGCATGAATAGCCTTTTATTTCTAATAATTGCTGCTGATAGACATCAGTCAATGACTTTATCTGTAACCTTTTCACACGTAATCAAATACCACTATGAACCCTCTTAAAACCAGCCTTACCTTTCTGATGTGCTCAATGGCAACGTTTGCGACAGCGAATAGCCTAAGTCAGGCACAAGCGATACAAAATAAAACGAACACTGCTTCTGCATCGAGCCAGAAAGTGATTAATCAGAGTGCGGAAGCGGCACTAAGCTTAAAAGCCGAGATAGAACAATTACAAGAGGAGGTGAAAAACCTCGAGATCTACCATAACCATCTCGCTGCGTTAGTGGATAGCCAAAACAGTGAAGCCGTCAATATAGAAGAGCAAATTGACCAGATAAAAGTGACGCGTCAAGGGGTTGTACCTCTGATGTATCGAATGATTGATGGCCTTAATATCATCATTGAAGACGATGCCCCATTTAAGCGTGAGCAACGTTTAGCGCGAGTCGAGAAATTAACCACAATGATGGCTCAAGCTGATGTGAGTGATGCTGAAAGGTACCGCCGTATTTTAGAGGCTTACCAAATTGAAATGGATTACGGCACCAAGCTGGGTGTTTACCAAGGCCGTGTGACGCTAGGTGATTCACAAAACATTAAGGCAGATATTTTACATTTAGGCCGTGTGTCTTTAGTCGCTCGAAACCTGAAAGGCAATCAATATTGGACCTGGAACAAGAATTCAGAGCGCTGGGTTGACGTTGATAGTGGCATGAAAGGTGAGTTGGATAAGGCGTACGAAGTAGCTAACCAACAAGTCGCGCCAAGTTTGATCATGTTACCTGTTTCTCTGAATATTGCTGAGGCCAAATAATGAATTTAAAACGATTAGTTACTGTGAATTTTACGGTATCAACCCTGTGCCTTTTATCCCTATCGTTCAATAGCTTTGCTGAAACAGAACTTGTGGCCCAATCAAAGGCAGAAAATAAGCACCAGCAACAACACAACGCACAGCGTGAAACTGGTTTTAAACTCACAGAAAATGAGTTACTTACGCTGAAATCTAAGATTGAAGCTCAGCGAGTGTCACTTCAATCCAAAACGGACGCTCTTACCGTTAAGTTTAGCGATAACGAAAACAAACTGGCTCAATTAGAAGAGCAGCTTCGCCTTGAAACAGGCAGTCTTGGTGAGTTATTTGGTGTTGTTCGTCAAAATGCCAAAGAGCTGGGCACTGAACTTAACACCAGTGTGACTAGTGTTGATCGCGGTGAACATACTGCAATAGTCGATCAAATCATCGAAGCGAAATCTTTACCATCAATGTCTCAGCTAACAGGTTTGTGGCTAAGCATGGTTGACCAAATTCAAGCAAGTGGCGAGCTAAGTGAAACGCAAATTCCTTTTGTTGATGGCGAAGGTAACACGCACACCATTGACGCTGTACGTTTAGGCTCATTAGGTCTTATTACTGAACATGGTTATGTAAATTGGAACGCCAACCACAATGAGGCTATTGCTTATTTAAAGCAGCCGGGCAACGGCCCAATTCTAAGCAGCCTATCTGCACTTGAAAGTGGTGGCGTTTCAAATGTCGTCTTGGATCCTTCGCGAGGGATAATGCTTGAACAACTTGCTTTATCGCCAAGCCTTATGGATCGCCTTCAAGCGGGTGGGGTCGTCGGCAGGGTTATTATCGGGTTATTGGTTGTTGGCTTAATTATCGCTTTGTTCCGTGGTGTTTCGCTTGCTATGGCAAGTCAGAAAATACGTAAACAATTAAAGAACCCGACTCAACCAAGTAACAATCCTCTTGGGCGTGTTCTCGCTGTCTATGATAAAGAGCAAAATCGCAGTGTGGAAGCCCTCGAGTTACGTTTACTGGAAGCTGTTGTCGATGAACAGACTCATTTAGAGAAAGGGCTGTCGATGCTCAAACTCTTGGCGGCGTTAGCTCCGATGCTGGGGTTACTTGGTACGGTGACTGGAATGATTGAAACATTCCAAGTGATCACACAGTTTGGTAATGGCGATCCGAAAGTGATGGCTGGTGGTATTTCAATGGCATTGATTACAACGGTACTTGGCCTTGTTGCGGCTATGCCTCTGCTGCTTGCTCACAACATTTTGAGTACCCAAGCGGAAAACATTCGCAATACTTTAGAGAAGCAGGGTATCAGCCTTATCGCGGAACAGGCAGAAAAAGACACTAAATCACATTCTCCTGCATCCTCACTCGAGGTAGCGGCGTAATGAGTGCTGTGTTATCAGAGAGTTTGTTATCAAGCTCTCTTTTCGCTGACGTATGGATGAATAATAACTGGTTTCTTTCGCTGTCTCAATTTATGCAACAAGGCGGCTTTGTTCTGTGGTGGTTAGCCGCTGTGGTCTTGCTTTATTGGTTTCTGGTTATCGAACGTGTTTTGTACGTGACGCTTTACTTCCCAAAGCAGCGCCAGTTGTGGGTTGATAAGTGGCATGAACGTATGGACCACTCTTCTTGGCATGCTCGCTCAATAAAAGAGGGGTGGTTAGGCGAAGCCCGCACATCGCTTCAACAGAACTTAAGTTTCATAAAACTGCTCGTTGCACTTTGCCCAATGCTTGGATTGCTCGGTACTGTAACAGGGATGATTTCAGTCTTTGATGTGATGGCAAACCAAGGCAGTAGTGACCCTCAGTTGATGGCATCGGGTATCTCACTTGCAACATTGCCTACCATGGCAGGGATGGTCGCGGCTTTAGCTGGAATGTTCGTGCATGCTCGGCTATCCAAAAAATGTAACTTATTAGAACTGAAATTAGAAAAATCTTTAAGGAGTCAACGATGAGACTCGGTAGACGGCATAACCAAAATGATGAAGCGCAGATCGATCTAACCTCCATGCTTGATATTGTTTTTATCATGCTAATTTTCTTCATTGTAACCAGTTCATTTGTGCGTGAGTCAGGTGTCGAAGTGAATCGCCCTCAAGCGTCTAATATAGTCAGCCAGAAAGACGCGGGTATTTTTGTCGCGATAACTTCGGCAAACGATATTTACATAGATAAACGCATGATTGATGTTGAGCGCGTTCAAGCCACATTGGAGCATTTATTACTTGAACAGCCAGACGCTTCTCTTGTGATTCAAGCGGATGAACATGCTTATAACGGCACCGTTGTAAAAGTGATGGACGCGGCAAAAGGGGCGGGTGTTAAAAACATTGCCTTGGCTGCGGAGAAGCAATAATGGTTCGTTATTTACTAGCGCTGCCTTTGGCGGCGATCTTTGGTTTGGCTCTGTTCTCTTTCATGGCTTGGATGGTGGATAATGGACATCAAAGAGCACCTAAGGGAGCTGAAGCCTTAAGCTTCAACATGGTTATGGTCGAAGCGGAGATGGAAGTCCAGCGCCGACAACGAACGGTTCCTGAACCGCCTAAAGCCCCTGAAATACCGCCAGAAGCTAAAGTTTCTCACTCTAAAGCAGAGGTGACCCCGATAACAGCAATGTCGTCATTACCATCACTGGGTCTAGACACTGCAATAGATGGCTTGGCGATCAATACACCTACCTTTTCAGATTTTGGCGCTAATCAGCAGGCATTACCACTGTACCGTGTAGAGCCTCGTTACCCAGCTAAGGCATTAAAACGCGGGGCTGAAGGCTTTGTGATTATGCAATTTACGATTGATGAGATGGGTCGCCCAATCGACATCCACGTTCTTGAAGCCAACCCAAGACGTATGTTTGAAAGAGAAGCGATACGAGCGCTAAAAAAATGGAAATATCAGCCGAAGGTCATTGATGGTAAATCCATAGCGCAGACAGATCAAACAGTAAGACTGGAGTTTAAATTAGCCAAATGATGAAGCGGATATTTATTAGTCTTGCAGCGGTATTGATTTCACTGTCTGCAATAGCCAGTGAGCTGAGTCAATATACAGCGGTGCGGGTTCAAAAAGCACATCAGCTCGCCCAAGATGAGAAAGTGACTGAGGCGATAGAAACGCTAAACAAACTGGATCTTACGCGTGCCTATGACAAAGCCTTTGTTGCTCGGATGTTGGGTGTGTTTTATTGGCAAAATGAGCAAACTAAACTGGCGGTCAAGCAGTTAACTTACGCTGTAAACAGTGGGTTGCTGACGGATGATCAAGCTTGGATAACCCAGAGAATGTTGGCCGATGTGCTGCTTAACGAACAGCAGTTTAAGCAGGCGTTACCGCACTACTATGCCTTAGTGAAAAGTGTTCCTGACACTCAAAAAGAAGACGAGTTATGGATGCGTTTAGCCCAAGCGGAATATCAAGTTGAGAATTGGAATAAAACCCTCTCGGCGTTAGAGCAATATGAGGGCTTTGAACATCCTAATGCATTACCACCCTTATCTTTAAAGTTGGGGGCTCAACTTCAACTGAAACAATGGAACAGTGCCATTCCAACATTAGAGAAGCTCATTTTACTGCAACCTGAGAAATCAAATTGGTGGCGTCAACTTGTCGGCTTACAACTGCAGTTAGAGGATGATAAAGCGGCGTTAGATGCTTTATCACTGGCTAAGCTAAACGGAGTCGAGTTAACACAATCAGACCGCCGATTACTTGCACAGTTGTATGCCAAGCAAGACATTCCTGAGCGTGCCGCCATAGAACTCAGTGAATTGGAAGGAGCGAACAGTGATGAGAAATTACTTGCTGAACAAGCGACCTACTGGCAGCTCGCGAAAGAGTGGGACAAATCGATTCAAGTTTGGTCTTTGGCATCAAAAATAAATCCAAAATACCATTGGAATGTCGCACAGTTATTGGTGCAAGAAGGTCATTATCGTCAAGCACTCAAACAACTTGATCGGGTGGAAGCGAAGGATAAACAAGCGGATATTGCTTTAGCTAGGGTAAGGGCTTTGTATAAGCTCAACAAGTTAGAAAATGCGTTGATTCAAGCTAAGCATGCAAACAATGTGGAGCCGTCGACAGAAGCGAAAGGTTGGATAAAGTACTTAATTCAACTACGTACTATGGACGCCAGTTCGTAGTGGCCCAGTTAAAAGGGGGTAGTAAATTTTTCTTTAATATATTGATTTTTATATTAATTTGAAATCATGGGCATGGACTTGCTAGTACCGACATTAACCGCTCACCATGAGCGTTTTTTTTACATTTAAAACAAACGTAAACAATGTAAATTAAATGCCAATACGAATGATTATCACATAAATTAACGTCGAATATTTAATGGGTAACTCGTTTTATGGTGTTAAAAAACAGAGCCGTCCAGCTTTGGGCTCGTCGTCTTCATATCTACATATCTATGGCTTTGTTGCTGGTCGTGCTGTTCTTTTCCGTAACCGGGATTACTCTAAATCGTCCTCAACTATTCGAATTGAATGAACCAAGTATTGAACAGTTTGAGTTGGCTCTCCCTGCTTCAATTTTCCCTATGAAAGACGGAAAAATTCAATCTAATAAAGCACAATTAATTGACTATCTGAGAGATGCAGGTGTGTCCGGTATTGCGTCGAACTTAGATGTGTATACCGAGTATGAAGATCATGAGCTTGTCATTGGAGAGATGACTCTTGATTACAAAGCGCCAGGTTATAACGCCGCAGTTTTTATCGATTTAACAACGTATACAGCAGAAGTTGAAACCACCGATTACGGCACCATCGCTTTGCTTAATGATCTGCACAAAGGTCGCAACAGTGGTGAGGTCTGGCGGTGGTTCATCGATATTACGGCGTTACTTATGATCTTTTTTGTCCTCACCGGTGTGTGCTTACTGGTACCCAAGAAGAAGACCTTTGCGACGTCCCTTAAATGGACGATGTTTGGCTCTGCAATTTCCCTCGTTATTTACTTAGTTGCCGTGCCTTAAGCGCACCACTGTAGAAAGAGATACTCATAATGATTACGTACCCTTGGAGCAAAACACTGCTGGCTCTCGCCATGTGCCCAATTGCAGTATTCGCAAAGCCACTACCTGAATCAGCAAAACTCGATATCAGTTTTGAATTACCAAAAATTGAAACCTCAATGTACGCGAGACCATACGTCGCAGTGTGGCTTGAAGACAGTAAGCGAAAGCCAGTCAAAACCATGGAGTTGTGGGTAGGCAAAGACGAATGGCTCAAAGATTTACGAAGCTGGTGGAGAAAGGTAGGACGCTATGATCGAGAGTTGGTTGACGCCGTCACATCCGCAACTCGCCCAGCTGGGCAGTACCGTTTTATTTGGGATGGAACCAATGATGGTGGTGAGAAAATTGAACAAGGTACTTACACCCTTCATATAGAAGTGGTTCGTGAGCATGGAGGCCGGGATTACTTGCGTCAAAAAGTGGACTTGAATGATACCGAAGTTGTGTATCAGCTAGAGCCAACGGACGAGACGGGTCAAATTACTCTCAATTATCAAGTGAAGTAATTCTCAAGTTAAGTAATCCACTTCATACGCATCTGACTGTTTTTATGTCATGGAAACCGCCAGTTAGCGACATGAGATTTAAATAAGAATGATCTTACATTCTCAAGCAGAGAGCTTGTGAACAAACAATGGAATTGAATGAAATGAAACAGACAAAAATGAAAGCAATTGCTCTAGCGGGCGTTATGGCGTTTGGTTTAGCGGCTGCGACGACAGCACAGGCACATCCTCGTTGGGTTTTACCGTCACACTTCACGGTATCAAAAGAAGGAGGTGATTGGCTGACGTTCGATGTTACTGCGTCTCACGGCACGTTCGTATTTGATAAACCCGCTGGAAGTGATAAAGCATTCGTAATCATGCCTGATGGGCGAAACGAGCGACCTAATTTCGTTGTAAAAGGTAAACGTCGTTCAATGTTTGACTTCTACTTTGAAGAAGAAGGGACGCATAAGGTTGCGATAAACAATGAACCGACATATTACACGCAGTACAAAGCGGGTCGGCGTGACACGGTTAAATGGGTAAAAACGAACAAGGCTGAGCGCGCAGGTATTGTTCCAGAAAAAGCACGAGATATTGTCACGCAAGTTAGCTACACCCGTGCTGAAAGTTATATCACAGTCGGAAAGCCAACTGAGAAAGCACTAGAGATTGAAGGTAAGTTGCTTGAAATGAAACCTGTCACTCACCCAGCAGACATCATTGAAGGTGAGGCAGTGACATTCCAGTTCTTCTACAACGGTCAACCTCAACAAGGTGTAACGGCAGAGATTACACGTGAAGGGACTCTTTACCGCAATCAACAAGAACAGATTGATGTTGTGAGCAATGAGCAAGGTGAAGTGACGTTCACACCAGAGGTTGCAGGCCGATACTTAATGAAGGCGAATTACAAAGGCGAATTGGAGAATAACCCAATGGCTGACACAGCAAGCGTCAATGTGCATCTAACTTTTGAAGCGCTACTTCAATAAATCATTCTACCTATTTTAGGGCTCAAGCTTGAGCCCCTTGCTGTGCCACTGGAACACGTCTATGAATCATATTCGAATTAAAAAACTGCTACGAAAAAAACAGTTACTAGAAAAACAATGTCTAATAATTAAACCATCTTTAGCTGTTACGGCATTAATCACGAGCTTATTTTCTCAGCCTGTATTTGCGCACTTTCCATTGATGAGTTGCTGGCTAGAAAGCCAAAATATCATTTGCGAAGCGGGTTATTCTGATGGCAGCACTGCGGTTGATTATGCCGTTGAAATGTTCGACTACGAAGACAACTTAATAGCAAAAACGATGACGGATAAACGTTCTATCGTTGAGTTTACGCATCCTGAAACAGATTTCTATTTGGTATTTGATGCGGGGCATGAAAGCCCAGTTGAAGTGGATGTCGTCGAGATTAGCGAGAAATGATCATCCAAACGGTTAGAGCCGACACTGGTGGTCGTGAAGGGAAATGGGTCGGTGTAATTATCTTGGGCATCTTGTTGTTTGCCTCTGTGTCGATTCCTTTTCATCAAGTTGAATCAAGCGCTCAGCCGATACTCGATCATCAAGTTCATATTTCAGATATTGATCAAGAGAATTTAGCGATGATTGCTGAGCTTCGTCTCGCGCATGAGGAAATCCGAGATGTATATTTTGAGAGTAACTTATCTATCTCAAGCATAGCTGTATCAAACATAGCTGTCTCAAACACAGATATAGATGCCTCAGCGTTAGATTCTTCAGAAACTAATCAAGAAATTCTTCATAAAGTTTGGCCTTCAATTGAGCAAATGGAGAGTGACTGGATCGCACCGTTTGTAAAAGATCAAAGCTGGAAAAGAAAAGGTGAGCATGAGTGGCAGGGTTTAGGAGAAGGGCTTTACTTAGGCATTCCAAGCAACCTCGAAGCGGCAAGTCTAGTTTTACTCGACAGTACACAAGCCTCACCGCAGATTTGGCTCTCTAAGCCAGACAAGGCAAATTTAAAAGATGCATTGGTGATGGCGGACTACCAACATGAGCACTTGATCAAACGGGGCTGGAAGCAAGTCATCATGAACTCAGTCTTTATGAGCCAAGACCAAGACAAGCATCAACACTAATTCCAATAAGAGAAAACAACATGCGAGTTATTACACTTATAGCGATGCTGTTTACAGCGATTGTCTCACCATCGACGTTCGCTGAAAAAGACAAACTGAACATCGGTATTACACTTCAACCTTACTACAGTTACGTCAAAGCCGTGGTTGGGGATAAAGCCAATATTTTACCTTTGGCTGATGCGGGTTTTAACCCACATAACTATTTACCACAGCCTAATGATTTAAAACGGTTAAATCAGATGGATGTCATTGTCGTCAATGGGATCGGGCACGATGATTTTGCTTTGAAGGTTATTGCTGCGTCTCAACGAGAGGATCTTGTTGTGATCAAGGCAAATAATGAAGTTCCATTGCTACCTGCAATGGGGCAATCCGTTGGTCAAGGGGCCGTGAACCCTCATACATTTGTTGGCCTTTCTACGACCATTCAAAAGGTGTATACCATTGCCAGCGAGCTTTCAGAAATCGACCCTGAAAATGCAACGTTCTATCGAAAAAATGCACGTAAATATGCCAAAAAATTTCGCTTGATGAAGCGCGATGCGATGGCCTCTTTAGGTGAGCTGAATACATCAGGCATGAAAGTGGCAACCACGCACAATGCTTATGGCTATATTCTTCAGGAATTTGGTGTAGACGTAGCCGCAGTGATAGAGCCAGCACATGGCGTTGAACCAAGTGCCAGTCAGCTACAGGGCACGATTGAAAAAATTCGAGAGTCGGGCATTGATGTCCTGTTTTATGAACTAAATATGCCCAATCGTTTTGTTGACACCATTGAAGCTGAAACGGGCGTTCAATTGTACCGATTTTCGCACATGACGCATGGCGAGTACGAGAACGATAAAGTCGAGGTCGAAATGAAGAAAAACCTTGAGACGTTGATCGAAGCAATGAAGTTCGCGGCAGAAAATCAAATAACGCAAGGTCACGTTTAATGCTCGGTCCATCTATTTCTATTTCAAACCTGTCATTAAAATACGATGACAACATTATACTTGATGGAATTACTACCTCATTTGAAGAGGGACGGTGCCATGTCATTATGGGGCCTAATGGAGGTGGAAAAACCTCGTTATTACGTTCAGTGCTTGGTTTGACTCCATTCTCTGGTGATGTGCAGATTCAATGGCCCGCTAAAACCAGTATTGGTTATGTTCCCCAAAAGGCGACGTTTGAACCGAGTTTGCCATTGACGGTCATGGATTTTGTGTTGTTGAATCAAACCCGAATGCCTCTTTTTTGGCGAAAGCAAACGAAGCAACATCAACAAGCATTAGCGCAACTCGATCATGTTGGTATGGCGACAAGGTCTGATCGTCGAATGGGGCAGTTATCTGGCGGTGAGCAGCAGCGTGTTCTGTTTGCACAAGCACTTCTCGATAACCCTAGCTTATTGGTGTTAGACGAACCGACAACCGGTATGGATGAGCAAGGCGTACGCTATTTAGAGGCTTTGATCCGTGAATGTGTGTCAGAAGGCCGAACTATATTGGCGGTACATCATGACGTTTCTGCGGTTAGGCGATTGAATGCAACGGTACATGTGGTGAATCGCTTTCTTGTCGAAAGTGGTCATCACGAACAAGTTCTACATCCAACAAAAATTGAAAGCTTATTCCAGCACTATACGTCTTCCGTGCCTTTGAAAAAGGAGGTCGCGTAATGGATTGGTTAAGAGAATTGGCGGTATCCGGTGTTCAAGCAGGGCTGCTCAGTGAAAGTTTTTCATACGCATTTATGGTGAACGCCTTAGTTGCGGCATTGCTACTAGGCCCACTTTTAGGTGGGTTAGGGACATTAGTTATCGCAAAACGTTTGGCTTTCTTTTCTGAAGCGGTCGGACACGCTGCGTTAACCGGAATAGCAATCGGTGTGCTATTGGGTGAGCCTGCTGAGAACCCAATCATTGGTCTGTTTAGCTTCTGTATGATATTCGCGTTATTACTTCACTTTGTGCGTAATCGTACCAATGTCCCATACGACACTTTGGTGGGTGTGTTTCTGGCCTTAGCGTTGGCGGTAGGCGCTGCACTTTTGATGTATGTAGCGCGGAAGATAAATATTCACATGCTTGAAAATGTATTGTTTGGTTCAATTCTAACGGTGACGGATCAAGACCTCGCAATACTGGCACTAAGCTGCTCGTTAATTTTGGTTTTACTTATTCCTACATTCAACCGAATTTTACTGACCTGTATTAGCCCTGATATCGCAAAGGTTAGGGGATACAACACCAGCTTTTATGACTACCTGTTTGTCATGATGATCACTCTGGTCACCATTGCAGCCGTTAAAATTGTAGGCGCTGTGTTGGTAGGTGCATTACTTCTTATTCCAGGAGCAACCGCTAGGCTGTTAACGAAACGGATGGGTAGCTTTGTTCTGTTATCTGCGTTACTGGCGACGATCGCTTGCCTGGTTGGAACGGTGCTACCTATGGAGCTAGCGTTGCCAGTGCCATCTGGCGCATCAATCATTATCGTATCGGCTTCGTTTTTTCTCACCGCAACGATTTATCGAATCATTAAAAAGGCTTAGCAATGAAATCAATAACAAAGCGCCGATACCTTCGTAGTGTTGCTTTTTTACTATTAAACGCATTCAGTGTGTCAGCACTAGCCCAAGATATTTTAACAAGTACACCAGTTACTTATGCGATTGCCAGTGAGTTGACGAAAGATACTAGTATCACCACTGAGTATTTACCGCCTAAGCGTTACGGTATAGATCGGTTACCGAATTGGTTTGCGACAAAAGGAACTAAAGCCGCGACGCAAGCGGGAGAAAAGGCGACGGTTGCTATTACTATGAGTTCTGTTTGGCAAAGTGACCCAACTTACGTATTCGCAAGACAAGGCAATATCGGGCTTATCGAAATCGATGCGGCGCAGGCAATAACACCTCGCGCCCAAGGTGTTGCAGCTTTAACATTAGATAACGGTTCGCTTTCAAAGTATGTATGGCTTAATCCATCGAACCTGATTCGAATGTCTGCCATCGTGGCTGATGACTTGAAGAGAATCTGGCCTCAATATCATTCGCTAATAGACACGAACTTGCAGGCGATGATGTTGAATGTACGTACATTGATTAATACTCAGCAAGATACGATCTTCGACAACGATATAGACTCTATCGTGCTTTTGTCAGAAGCATTAGAAGACTTTGCCTCAGGAAACCAGCTGTTTGTTGTAGACCGAGTGTTTCAAGCCGAGTTGGAGTGGAGTGATGCGCAGAAACAGAACCTTAAAACTCAATTCAATGATGATGAAACACTATGGTTGGTGACCGCGCGACAACCGTCCAAAACTCTACTTGCATTGGTGCCTAAAAGTCGGATTCTGGTAGTGGATTCTGTCGATAGATGGGGCTCTAAAGGAATTCAGGCTGATAAGACGTTAGAACGTTGGGAACTAAGGCTTCAATAGGGGAGCGCTCCTCCTTAACTTAACGACGTATCAGTGAGGTTTTTTCCGGATTACTTGGTTAAATCATCAATAATAGGGCATTGGCTGTCTGCGTTACCCGGGCAGGCCGATACCCAGCTTTCCAACTGGTTTTTTATTTCAGTCAGCTCATCGATTTTCATTTGAATCTCCCCAAGTTTCTCTTTAGTTTTTGACTTCACTTCACTGCTTTTTCTATTGGGGTTTTGCGCGAGTTGGACGAGCTCTTTACATTCGATTAATGAAAAACCTGCATTTTTGGCTCGAGCAATTAAGCTCAGTTCTTGAACGTTCTTTGATGAATATTCTCGATAGCCAGATTCGCTACGAATTGGCGCGGTAATGATCCCTTTCTCTTCATACAAACGGATCGATTTACTCGATAACCCAGTCAGTTTTGAAACGGTACCTATATTCATGTTGTGCCTCAGTAATTTGAACGTTATCGCTTTAGTTATAGCAAGAGTTAAAGCTTGGCATAAGTAGTCGGCGTACAGCCAAATGTCTTCTTAAATGCATTGGTAAAATTAGCTGGGTGATGATAACCGGCTTCATAAGCCGCCTCGGTCACACTGACTAACCCCTGCTCTAAATGTTGCTTCGCGATTTCAAGCCGACGATATCGAATATAACTGTTCACTGTCAATCCAAATTGCTGTTTAAACTTTCTTTGTAAATTGGAGACGCTCATTGAAAAACGGATAGCAATCTGTTCCAACGATAACGGGTGATCAAGCTGAGATTCAATAAAGCTAATCATGTCTTCAACTTTATTATCGGTTTTAATATGGTGTTCAGTCTCGAATGACGGCGGCATTTCCTGTTGCGCTTTGAGTTGCGGCGAAAGTTGCTGGAGCAAATCGACTAGTAAAGAGTACGAGAGCGATTCAAGCTGTATTTTTTCGATAAACGTAGTTGGGGTTTCTGAGGCCAGAATTTGTTTCGTTAGTGACGCCATTTCATTAGTCACTGAGATCTTCAGGTGGCTCTTATGTTGCTGTAGAAAGGAACTGATGTCGCACTCTTTTCCAAGGTGTTCTCGGAGCCATTTTGGTTCCATCATTAAGTTGATTTTAACGACATGATTTCCTTGATTAATACTGCGTCTGAAATTTGCGGGCTTTTTCAAATTCACTAATATAGCGATACCCTTATGCTCGTTAGAGTTAGAGTTAGAGTTAGAGTTAGAGTTAGGGTTGTCGTCGGTATCAAGGTTGAAGGATAGGTTGTCGTAAGCAAATTCAAGTTGTCCCTCTAGCAAAATGGTGACAATCAAAGACTTCGGTGCAGTAGAAATGATATTGGAGTTAACAAGCTCATGGCTGTTTCCACCGTGAACAGTGAATCCATTATTAAAACTGTACGAGACAAATTTACCTTCAACGAGTGATGCACTTTTCTTATCACCTCTGCTGACAATGATTTGTTTTTCCGTGTCTTCTATTTTTTCTGTCAGTGCGATCTTTCTTTTCTTCGGTTTATCATTTCTCGTTTGTACTTCCTTGTTTTTATGAATAGTCATATGCGATTTCTCATAAGCATTGTGTGATTTTGCATAACTTATTTACCTTTCCGATTATTGAAATGAAATCTATCATACTTGCGAATTATTATCATTTGCATTTAGGAAGAGTTACATGGAAAAGTTCCAGTTTTGTCCTCAAAAAAAATCTTTAGTATCCCTAGCCATCGGTATCGCTCTGTCACACTCTGCTTTTGCAGAAGAAGTGAAAGCACTCGAAGAAGTTGTCGTATGGGGCACTAAGGTATCGAGTAGTTCTGAGTCTATTGGGGCTGATGATATGTCTCTGAAACAAGCGGATCATATGTCTGATCTGCTACGTGACGTTCCTGGTGTTGATGTTGGCGGTACACATTCTGTAAATCAACGGATTAATATTCGTGGCCTTAATGAAACGAATTTGGATATTCGATTAGATGGTGCCTCTCAGCATGCCAATATGTTCCATCACATTGGTAACTTAACGCTGAACCCCGATATTTTGAAGTCAGCGGACATTCAAGTGGGTAATAACTCTGTTACTCAAAGCGGCTTAGGTGGTGCGGTTTATTTTGAAACCAAAAACGCGACAGACTTACTTCGCTATGGTGAAACCTTTGGTGCACGTGTCTTTGGCGGATATGCTTCAAATGATAGCCAGCAAGGTTCTATGACGGTATACGGAATGTTAAGCGAGAAAGTTGATGCCATGGTGTACGGGCATTTGGTCAGCCGCGATAACTTTACTGACGGTAGTGGTACAGAAAGTTTTGGTACAGCAGGTGACGTATATAATGTCATGGCGAAGTTTGGTTTTGAGCCATCGGAAAATCATCGCTTTGAGTTTGCTTACGATCTTTACAATGATGAGGGCGATTATAACCCTCGTCCAGACATGAATGGCAGCGCCAATGAAGAGATTTCTGGTGATCTGCTATTACCCACTGTCTATGAACGAAATACAATCACACTGAGCTATAGACTCGAGACAGAGCAACACAAAGGTAAGGTCTCGCTTTATTCAACCGAAACTGAGATAGACCGTGATGAGACTCAGACAGGGTGGGCGAGACATGGAAGAGAATCGGTTAATACCGCAAACAATAACAACACGGGCTTAAATGCGACGTTTCAATCTGACTTAGTGGTCGCTCAACTTGATAACGAGCTTACCTATGGGGTGGATTACATGGATAAATCCAGTAGCAGCGCATATGGCGGTGTTGAGTTTATGGATGAGTCAGCCATTTCAACCGCTGTATTCGCTGAAAATAAAGTGTACTTAGTTGATAACTGGTCGGTTACAGCAGGTTTGCGCTACGATGATTATCAACGTAAAGCCGAAACGGGCACTCATGATTTTGATGAGATGACTTGGTCGTTAGGGACACATTGGGACATCGATCAACATTGGGCAGTATTTGCGAGTGCTCGAAGCTTATTCAAGGGGCCTGAGCTTCTTGAAACATTTGTTCGATACCAAGATGTTACTTTCTTGTCTGACGATATCAAAGCAGAAACGGGGATTAACTCTCAGGCTGGCTTTAGCTACGACAATCGAGAAGGCAAACACAGATACGGTGTTAACTTTACGGCTTTCCAAACTAACATAGATGACTATATTGTCGAAACTTGGGCGTCTGACTACAGCACACTTGTCATGGAAAATAGTGGTGATATTGAAATCCAAGGTTTCGAGTTGAGTAGTACTTATGCTTATGAGCAATTTGCAGCGAAGCTGTCTTACGCGAAATCAGACAGTGAATATAAGGACTCTGGTCTGCCTGTAGACGATGGCAACGGTCGTAGCTTAGACATCGGTGACAGCATCGCGGTAACGCTAGATTACCATTCAGATTCTCTAGAAACTCTGTTTGGTTGGACATCAATCGTTGTGCTAGAAGAAGACAATGTGTTTGAAGGTAACAATGTAAAAGAGAGCTATGATGTTCATAACCTCTATGCTCAATGGCTACCTTCTAACATCGATAATCTATCGGTTACCTTTGGCATTGATAATGTTTTCGACAAGGCTTATGTCTCTCACGCATCTCGTAGTGGTGTAGCGGGTAGAAACGCCACTCAAACAGACGATTATGAACCAGGTCGTAACTATAAGTTATCAGCCGCTTACCAGTTCTAAGTCGCTCTTAGATAGGGGCCTGCTTTTTAGCGGGCCTTTGTGTTTTTTGATACATACAGATTAACTCTATTGGTATACAACAATCATGACAATTTCAACATCATTTATCGCGCAGACGACTATTCAATCGGAGCACGCAAGTAAGTATTTAACGGTGCTGTGCCGACATTTTGCGCGTAAAGTAAAGGCCGAATGGGATGACATAACAGGAACGGTGCATTTCCCTGTGGGTGTGACCACAATGAGAGTCGATAGCAGCATAAATCAGCTAGAGGTCACCTGTACTTCGGACAGTAAAGAGCAACTTGAAGAACAGAAACTCATCATATCTCAACATCTAGATACCTATTCTAGAAGAGAGACCATTGATGTCGTTTGGCGTAGTGTATGAATTTCATTCGATTGAAATTACTTCATTCAACTTTTTTTTAGTCTAAAGGTTCTATTACAGAAGAGAGGTTAACTACGCATATTTAGTAGAGTTAACGTAATAACACTGCTAAATGTGGGGTGTTGAGTAATAATTAGTATTTATTTCGTTACTAAAATAAATGAAAAGCTTGAGCTGGATCAAACTAAATCCTGTTGTGTGACAATAAATTTTAAAAGAAAGTTGAAACATTAAAAAATTATTGAATAATAGGGGCACACAAAAATTGAAGCGCTTGCTTCATCTCTCAGCCTAAACAGGATGCATATTAAATGTCGAACTCGTTTGTTCTAGTCATCAACTCTGGAAGTTCATCTTTAAAGTTTGCTGTTATTGATGCAAATAGTGGTGATGATATCGTCACTGGTCTTGGTGAGTGTTTTGGTTTACCTGAAGCAGTTATCAGCTGGAAATACAACGGCGAAAAAACGGAAGAATCGATTACTGCACCTGATAGTCATCATCAGCATGCTATCGAACGTATTGTTGCACTAATGGATACATTGGGCTTCAATCAAGATTTAGTGGCTGTTGGACATCGTATTGTTCACGGTGGAGAGAAATTTACTTCAACAATTCGCATTGATGAAGAAGTGCTTGCTGAAATTGAGAGCTTGTCTGATCTTGCTCCGCTCCACAACCCTGCTGGTGCTATTGGTATTGAAGCGGCGATGAAGGCTTTCCCAAGCCTTCCACAATTCGCCGTCTTCGATACTGCATTTCACCAAACGATGCCGCAAAAGGCATTTACCGGTGCAATTACTAACGAGTTATACAAAGAGTACGGTATCCGTCGCTACGGATTCCACGGCACTAGCCACTACTTTGTTAGCCGTGAAGCAGCAAAAGCGCTTAATAAGCCAATTGAAGAAGCGAGCTTTATTTCAGTTCACCTAGGTAACGGTGCTTCTGTATGTGCGATTGAAAATGGTGAGTCTGTTGATACTTCAATGGGCTTCACGCCACTTGCTGGCCTAATGATGGGAACACGTTCTGGAGATTTAGACCCAGGCATCATTGAGTTCCTAATGAAAAAAGGTTGGAGCCAAGAGAAAGTCTTCGACACACTAAACAAGAAATCAGGTTTCTTAGGTGTTTCTGGCCTAACGTCTGATGCTCGTGGCATTTTGGAAGCGATGGAAAATGGACATGAAGGTGCTACGTTGGCATTTGAAGTGTTTACTTACCGTGTAGCGAAATACATCGGTTCTTACCTAATTCCTCTAAATCACTTAGATGCAATAATCTTCACGGGTGGCATTGGTGAAAACGCATTGCCAATTCGTCGCGAAATCTTGAAGAACCTGAATCTATTAGGCTTTGTTGAAGATGAAAAAGCGAATGAAGATGCACGCTTTGGCGCTTCAGGCATCATTGCTAAATCTGAATTACTAGACGCAGTGGCGATGGTAATCCCAACCAATGAAGAATTCGTGATTGCTCAACAGTCGGTTGAACTTCTGTAATAACGGATAAAATGCAAATATTATGAAGCGAGCCTTATTGGTTCGCTTTTTTTTGCTTGGTTGCCTCTTCTAGAGGAGGCGTACACAAGATGTTCTCTAGCTTCAACACATAGAGTTAAAAATTTCCTACTTTTGTAAGTCCCTGTCCAAGAAACAGCTTTGAGCGTTGATAAATTATTCCCGTTAGATAAAAAGCTATATACTTCATGCAATATCACTATTAACTAGTGATGAACCATAATCTGTTAGTCGAAGTCCAAAGGAACGGTAACAAATGTCTGTGCTCCAACGCATTAGTATAACTCTATTTTTAATGGCTACTCTCAATGGGTGCTCCTCACTTCCAGAGGAGATTGATCACCCCTATGAACCACAAGTCACCCTATCAAAAAGTACGTTGTCAGAGCTGAGTGACATGTATAGCCTTGAACACTCTTCACAAGGAAGTAGTGCCGTTTTGTTGCAAGACACGGGTTGGGACGCCTTGTCTCAAAGGCTAGCGTTAATCGAAACTGCAGAGCAGAGCATTGATATTCAATATTACATCTGGAACTCCGACGAGTCGGGGAATTATTTGGCAAGTCGCTTGATCAAAGCTGCAGATCGCGGCGTTCAAGTTCGGGTCATGCTTGATGATATCAACCTTAATGAACGCGAGGATCTTCTAACCACTCTTAATTCTCACCCTAAAATTGAGATCCGTATCTTCAATCCAACGCCAAGTCGAAATGGAGTTTCAAAATGGCTTAGCTTCCTTGGTGATTTCTCCCGTCTAAACCGTCGTATGCACAATAAATCATTTACCGTTGATGGTGCGTTGTCTGTGGTTGGGGGGCGTAATATCGGTGATGAATATTTTGACCTTTCTGATGAGATTAACTTTCGTGACCGCGATGTTTTAGTCATGGGCCCCGTGGTTGACGATATACAAATCAGTTTTGTAGAGTACTGGAATAGCCGATGGTCTTACCCTGTCGAGCTTTTGGGAGGAGAAGCCTCACCAGATTTTCCGGCTTTAGACGAAATTCTCACTCCTCAGTATAAGAATTACCTAGCTTTGCCTGAAGGGAATCAGGTAGCGAAACTGTTTTTACAAGATGCAATGAGTGATATGACGTGGGTTAAAGCTCGCTACATTTCAGATAAACCAGTACCAGTCGATTCTGATAATACTGATGAGCCTAAAGCGACAGCAATAATGTTGGCAGAACTGGCGAATCAATCTAAACAAGAAATAGCGTTGGAATCAGCCTATTTGATCTTTGATGACTTCCAACTCGAAGCGCTACAAAATTTAACGAGTAACGGGATTGAAATTAAAGCTTTAACCAACTCAATGGTCTCGAATGATCTGATTGCCAATCATTCTGGTTACGCGGGTCGACGTCAAGATATGCTTGAACATGGAATGCAGCTGTTCGAGCTAAAACCTAATTCGTTATTATGTGAGGAATCGACGAAAGACAAATCTAAGTGTGCACCAACTACGGCTTATGGTCTTCATACTAAGTCTGTTGTGTTTGACGAGCAGATAGCTGGTATTGGGTCTTTTAACTTCAACTTGCGTTCAACCTACCTTAATACCGAGTCGGTACTAGTGATTGAAGATAAACGCATTGCTGAAAAGCTTGCTGAAGATATGGAGCGCGCGATGAATGAAGATAATAGCTGGTATTTGAAGGTAAGCGAAGGTGACGTCACTTGGCATTCAGGATCGCAAGTGTGGGATAGTGAACCAAAGACGGGTCAGTGGGAAAGGTTTCAATCGTGGTTTTTACAGCTATTACCTATTGAGAAGTATTTATAACTCTATTCTTAACTCTTATTTTCTTATGGGCTGACATTCGCAGCCCTATGAAAATAGGAGGGTGCTCAGTTCTAGGTCCGTTTTCAATCGACGTATCTAGAACTTTGCAAACCGATCTGTCTTATCTTTAAATTCAATCCCTTGAATCAGTGGTTAGATCACTTCCTCATTCTATTGAATGCGTCTCCTTAAGTTTCTGAAATAACCATCCAACCCCGAGCAAACTGATTCCTAAACCAAGGAAGGATAAGGCGCGGTATAGTCCTGTTAACTGTGACATATCAATTAGAAATGCTTTACATACGACGACGGCTAAAATCCCAAAGCCAACTTTTGAAATGAGTGGCGCGGTGTAACGGCTAGCAAAGAGCAGACAACCAATAGAGATCAACAACCAAACTAGTGAATAGGCGTACATTTCTAGCTCTTGGGTCGATAGACTGAGTGAGATGACATCGTCATGAAATTGGTGGCGAATGGTGCCGTTGATAAATTGCAGCAGCCACAGTGCCGATATGCTGTACATGATAACGCGCTGTTTAGATTGGAACAGAGGCAAGCGACTCGTTACCAGTACGACTAGAGTGGGTATCAACCATAAGGGCAGCATCCAGTTTAATAGTGACCATTCCCCAATCGATAGATAGAAAACCCAGGGGTTATTGAAAGTGAGTAGGCCCAAATGGTAATAGCTTGCGCCAATAGTTAACAGTACGGCGAAGCCAAGGTAGGACATGCGAAGTGATTGAGAGTACTGACTTCGATAACAATAAACAGCTGCCATAATTAACCAGTTCATAGCCAGTAATATGGCTTCATGAAAGCTTGGTGAGATAAGGTCTGGGTAGCTGCCAACGAGCTGGTAGCTACTTTCAGTGGTTACCAACAACGCGGTCACATGCAGGATTGCTCCACTGATAATTTGGCTCAGGTTAGTATCTTGATAATAGCGACGAGCTGAAAAAAGCAGAGCGATAATCAGCGGGTAAATTATGATCGTCCAATGAAAGCCAAACAGTAATTCATCGCTGTATCCATCAAGCCATGGGAACAGCGTTAAGCGAACTAATAAGATTGATAACAGTGTTTTGACTAACCAAGGTGGAGGCGTGAGAATTAAGCGGTGACACCAATATCCTAAACCGACAACTTGCATACTCAATGCTAAGGTTAGAGTGCTCGACTCGAGTAACATAGTCAGAATTAAGCTGACATGCACGTTAACCAACAATAACCCTGACAGTTTTACCCACGCACAGTCGTGCTTTGCGGTTAGCCTCTCTGCGATAAAAGCCAGTAATGCAAGTTCAACCGCCCAAAGTGAATACATCGCTAGGTTTGCTTGTGGAGGTGAGAAGATATAACACAGCGCAAAAAGAGAGCTAGGCGCTACGACGAGCAACAGAGAAAACGCCAACCGTTCTGGATAGAGCCGTTGTGCGTATAATGCATAGCTAAACAGTGCAAGTGCGATGGCCTGACTATATAGGTGAGCACCAGTGAAAACAAAGTCTAGGTCGTTATAATCAGCTTCTGGTAATAGCATCCAAAGAGTCGCGATGGAGAAAAGCCAACCGAGAATTGGCCAAGTATCGAATGCTGAATGTCTAAGTGGCGCTGCGCATAATAACGCGAGTATTGCTACGGTGGTGAGGATAAGGCTTGGTTGGTAGCCGTAGACATAATAAAACAGCCAAATAGGCAACAGTGAAGCAAGCAGCCCTACTTGCTCTTTTCTTGGCATGAGTAAGACATTGATGGGCATTGGCCGAAAGTTAACTTGCTGTAGCTTCCAACCCAAAATATCACTCAGTACATATAGATAAAGCGATACCAGAGAAAATAGCACTATGGTCAAGGCTTCTCCTTTTCCACCCAGTACGACCATGATGAAAAACCAGCTAAAGTGAGCAACGAAGCTTAACCACCATAACCAGTTAAGCCGTATTCTGTTAGCAACAAATATGGCAGATGCACTAACTAATACGATGTAACCTGCAATCGCCAATACACTATAATCGAGGTGCCAAAATGGCAAAGGAACAGAGTAAGCGCCTAAAATGCCAATGACTGCGACAATTGGCCCATATCGCAGTGTCATTGCTGTTGCTGTTAAAGCGATAATTGCTAAGGTGATAAACGCAAAGGTAGGCGATATAAGCTGGTAGTAATGAGATGCGACGAGTGTCATTGCGTAGCAAGTGATCACCCCGCCTGACACAAGAGCGGCACTTATGTAGTCCCCCTGAATGTTAAAGCGCTCTTTTTTCTGGGTGAGATACTCAGCCGCAATAATCAAACCAATACCGGTAGTAAAGCCGAGCAAGACGCGGGCAACAGGTGACAGTAAACCTGACTCTAAGGTGTATTTTGCTAGGAATAAACCACCAAAGGCGAGTATTACTCCTCCTAGCCAGTAAAGCCCGTTATCTTTGATGTTAAAAGAGCTGATCAACCCACTGAACATTTGCCAAGTAGAGCGCAAGTTCCCAGTCGGCTTCTCGTCACTACCATCACCCAAACTGACGTGTACACCATCTTGTTGGTCAACTTGTGATATGGCATTCGCGCTAACCAATTCAGACGCCTGAAAGTTCGCTATCTTTTCGGTTTCATCTTTAACTGAGTGCCCGATATCTTCAGAAACAAGGTTTGGAGAGGACTTAGCTGAAGGGCTAAGAGCGTCAATATTTCGCTCTCTGCTAGCGGTTTCATCGTCGGATTGTTCGGATAACCGCTGTTCAAGTTGAACGATGCGTTTGGTCAGTTTGTTTACTTTATTACGCGCTTCAATTCCAAGCGCAGCTCCGTAAAGTAAAAAGCAAAAAATAGCAGCAATGACGATAAGTATTAGTGTGAAATCCATCTCAACCAAACTCAATGAAAGGTATGTATAGGGTGACTATAGCCTATTGATAATTACCGATGAAGTAGGGAATGAGACAACTGTCTAAATCACTATAGAAATAGGCAGAGGCTCTATGTTTGATGGAGCCATGTCACAAAATAATGAATAAAGTGCAATATCTCTTGAGTCAAGATAAAGAAGTATCCGTATAACCATTAAGGGTTATTGATGTTTAACCAGCTGAGTAATATTTTCGTGCCACATAAAAGTCGTCTAGACCTAAAGACTTAATTACAGCGCATCCATTGCGCGACGTCAGGAAATATTAATGAATCTATCAAATATCTCTTTCAAACATAAAATTATCGCTTTGCTCGCTTTACCTATACTTGGTTTTCTATGGCTAAGTGGGTCTGCCATTTCCAGCAGTGTCTCGATGACAAACGAGATGCAATCTTTGAATCAACTTACTCGTCTATCGGTTGTTTACAGTGAATTAGTTCATGAACTACAAAAAGAGCGCGGTATGACTGCGGGTTTTCTTGGCTCAAAAGGAAAGCAATTCTCTAATGAACTCAAGGCGCAAAGAAATGCCGCGGATAGCAAACGTGTTAAACGAAATGAATACTGGCAAGGTGCCCATATTGAACTCGCTGACATTAAACAGCTTAATCGTTCGATCAACCAAGGGTTAGACCAAATAGACGCGATACGTCGCCAGATCGATTCACAATCTATAACGTTAGCGAACGCCTTAGCGTTTTATACCCAGCTTAATAAACAGCTGTTGTCTGTATCTGGTTTAGTTGCAGAACTCAGTAGCGATCCTCTTGTGACCAAAGAAACCATTGCATATTACAATTTCTTGCAAGGTAAAGAACGCGCTGGCATAGAGCGAGCAGTGATGAACAACACGTTCGCGAAGAATGAATTTGGCGCAGGAATGCTGACGAAGTTTGTTACGCTTGTTGCAGAGCAAAATACCTACTTCAATAACTTTGAAGTACTTAGTAGCAGCCAGAATGTTCGATTCTATGAGCAGCAATTACAGGATAGTTCGGTCAAAGAAGTAGAAAACCTACGTGCTTTGGCTAAATCAAAATTGAGCGGCTTTGACGTTGATCCTGTACATTGGTTTTCTCAAGCGACAGGGCGAATTGGACAGCTTAGTAAAACTGAAAACGAGATTGCTAAATCTTTGATTCAACTAACGGACCAAAAATATCAAAGCGCGCAAACATCGATGATCATCAGTATCGTTCTTTGTACACTGGTGATTCTAGTGGCAGGGTTGGTCAGTTACTTCACCATTAAAGATCTTACCGCGCGAGTAAAAGATTTAGTTTCAGTGATGGGGACGGTCAGAGAAGAGAACGACCTGACCGTTCGTGCTACTCATATTGATAAGAGCGAATTAGGCGTCATTTCCGCATCGTTAAACGCTACGTTAGAGCAGTTTTCTGGTGTGATTGATAATCTATCAAGTTCGAGCATGACACTAGCTTCTGCAGCAGAAGAAACGTCTCAAACCTGTCAATACAACTCAGAGACGATGGTTGAACAAAAAGACCAAGTTGGCCTTATTGCCACAGCTATTGAAGAGCTATCGGCGACCGTTAGAGAAGTCGCTATAAAAACACAGCAAACTGCAGAATCAGCGAAGGTGGCGAATGAGCAGAGCCTATCTGGATTAGGAACTGTGCAGAAATCGTATCAATCGATTGATAGTTTAGCGATGGAAATCGATGGTCTTGCTGAGAAAATTACGCGCCTTCATGAAAGCAGCAATAGCATAAACAGTGTTATTGATGTGATTAAGTCGGTAGCGGAACAGACAAACTTACTGGCGCTTAATGCGGCAATAGAAGCGGCGAGAGCAGGAGAACAGGGCCGTGGCTTTGCTGTAGTAGCAGATGAAGTGAGAACACTTGCTCAGCGAACGCAGCAATCAACGAGTGAAATTGAAGGCTTTATCAGTTCTTTACAATCCGATGTTCAAGATGCATTTAATGTTATTGATAGCAGTCAGGAAAAAGCCAAAGTTGCCGTTGAAGAATCCAAAAATGTTGAGCAGACCTTAGAAGGTATTTCTGAAGCGGTGAATGAGATCTTTAGCATGGCAGATCAAATCGCCACTGCGACTGAAGAGCAATCTGTTGTCACTCAAGATATCGCAATGAATGTAACGATTGTTGATGAGAAATCGACAGAGACAACGACAGGCGCGGCTCAAATAGCGGCAACTGCGGTAGAGCAAGCACATTTAGCTACGTCTCTTAAGAACCTTTCTAGTACGTATAAGATTTAAGACGATAAGACATAACTTAAATAGAGGCCTTAGATTAGTCGTACTGCTATTCTAGGGCCTCTTTTGTTATGATGGTTTGGTTAAACGTATACCAAAGTAAATCTATGAGCCAAGCTGACATTCAAAAAACCATCGCTGAATTTACTTCCATTGAGCAAGCGCTTGAATACTTCGATATTGGGTTTGATAGCCGATTTATAGAAGAGTATCGAATCCCTCTCACAAAGCGATTTGGTGGTAATTTATTGTTGGAAAAGCCCGACGACTGGTTTTCTGCTCGTCGAGCACTTAAAAATGCGTACTGCAAAATACAACGTGGTCGATTAGATAAAGCAACCCGTTCTGCTTGCCGTGGCTGCACGTCGTGCCAAAGACGATAATTGATTGTCTGTTTCGTCCTAACAAACGGCAGTCATACTGTTTTATTCGCTTTTCCTACACTCATCAACAATCCAATTTGAAAACGCTTGGAACTTAGCTCTTGATTGCATCCCTTGCGGGCAAACTAAGTCATAGCCTTTTCCTGACTCTATAGCAGGGAATGGGGCAACCAACTCACCAGATTCAATGAGTGAATAATCAAACTCTAGCCTTCCTAGCGCTATCCCCATCGATTGGCGTGCTGCTTCTGATGAGTGTTCATGAGCAAATACGTCGCAGCGCTGTGTACAGTTAATGTTAACCTTCATTTGATCAAGCCAATATCGCCATGCAGAGTGACTGCCGTTATGGATAAAATTGACCTCTTTTAGATTAAGTACATCATCGAACAATCGATGCTTGTCTGCGTACTCAGGCGTGCAGATGGGAATACGTTTACCTTGAAATAGTGGCATTTTAAAGTGGTCAGGGTAATGACCATCGCTATAGAAAATACCAAGGTCGATCGGATCAAATTGAAAGTCCGCGATATTCTGTTTTGTTACCAACTTTATACTTAAGTTTGGATACTGACCGCGAAAATTCTTCAATCGTGGCATTAGCCAAGCGGAAGCGAAGTAGGGTGATGTTCCGATGTAGATTTCGCCACTGAGTTCGCCGTTTTGAATATCGGACAACTCAGAAAAAATCAGTTCGAAAGAGGTGTTGAGCATCGACAGCACACGAACACCTTCAGGGGTTAATTCCAGTTTTCTTGTTTTTCGGATGAAGAGGTTGAACTTAAGTTGAGTCTCAAGTTTCTTGATTCGGTGGCTGACGGCACTTTGAGTCAAAAATAGTTCATTCGCAGCGTCAGTAAAGCTCAAATATTTAGCCGCCACGCTAAAGGTGTGCAAATGGGCCAATAGTTGCTGTTTATTATCAAACATACGCTATACATGAATTCTAGTAATCTATGTGGTGATTGTAGTCGTTTGTCAACCGTTAGTGAATTCGTTTTAATGAACTCAATTAATGGGTTTCTAGCGAAAGGTAGTAGATATGACAAACAAACAGACATTAAAAGTAACGGTGATTGGCGGTGGTTCTAGTTATACACCTGAGCTGGTTGAAGGATTATTAGCTCGAAAGGATGAACTGCCTATTTCAAATCTGTGGCTTGTTGATATCGATGCGGGGATGGAAAAAGCGAAAGTCATTGCTGCACTCACAGAGCGAATGATAGCGAAAGTCGGTGCAGATATTACCGTGCATTTAACAACAGATCGTAAAACAGCGCTGAAAAATGCAGATTTTGTTTGTTCTCAGTTTAGAGCGGGACGGATTGAAGCGCGACTACGTGATGAGCGTATCGCACTCAAATATAAAATGATTGGCCAGGAGACCAATGGGTTAGGTGGTTTCTCAAATGCTTGCCGTACGATTCCTATCGCCCTTGAAATTGCAAAAGAGATGGAAGAGCTATGCCCTAAAGCGTGGTTACTGAATTTTACGAACCCATCAGGCATGGTAACTGAAGCTCTACTTAAATATTCAACCATCAAAACGGTGGGTCTGTGTAATGTACCTATTAACATGGAACGTGGCGCATCATTGATGTTAGGCGTTCCTCAAGATGAATTGACGATGCAGATAGCTGGTCTTAATCACTTAGTCTGGGCACGTAAGATCCTACATAACGGTGAAGATAAGCTTGAACAAGTGAATGAACAGCTTCTAGCGGGCAACGATAGAATGACGCCTAAGAATATTCCGCCATTTTCTTGGAATGAAGATCTACTCAAAAATATGGGCATGACGCCTTGTGCTTACCTTCGTTACTACTATCAGTCTCGAGATATCATCAACAAAGAGTTTGAAGCATCAAAGAATAAGAGTAACCGAGCTGATCTGGTTGCAAAAATTGAAGCTGATTTACTCGAACTGTATAGCGACCCAACGCTAGACACGAAACCTAAAATATTGGAAGAACGTGGTGGTGCGTATTACTCAGATGCCGCATGTGAATTGATGAGCAGCATACACAATGATAAGCGTTCTATTATGCATGTGAATACGCGCAACAATGGCGCTATTCAGGGCCTGCCTGATGATTGTGCCGTGGAAGTGAGTTCGGTAATTACTAGCTCTGAAATTCTGCCACTTAATGTCGCGCCATTTCCAACAGATACACTGAGGTTAATTCAGCTGATGAAAGAGTTCGAAACCTTAACGGTGAAAGCCGCAATAGAAGGCGACCTTAACGCTGCGCATCGAGCTCTTATTCTAAATCCAATTGTCGACAGTGGCTCGCATATTCAGGACGCGTTTGAAGAAACGGTCCGTGAAAACATTGAATATATGCCTGCTTTTGCTCACGTTCTGAAAAAGTAATAGCGAGTCATCAAATGCAGCCGTTAAAGGCTGCTCTCTTTGGTAAAGCATTCTTTGAAATTGCTTTATCAGCAGAAACTGGCGAGATGAGACAATGAAATTAATTATGAATGCTGATGACTTCGGCCTATCTGAAAGCGTAAACAACGGAATCGTAGAGTGTATTAAAGCCGGTGTTGTGAAATCAACGACTGTTATGATGAATCAAAAAGCTGTTGACCATGCGGCTAGTCTGTACAAAGAAGGGCTTATTCCTGAAGTGGGTCTGCACTTTACGGTTACAAGTGGCAAGCCCTTATCTGCTCCGTCAGAGGTCCCTAGTTTGGTAGATGAACATGGGTACTTTATTGATAAGGCGGAGCTTATTAGCAAAGCTGACGTGTGCGAGAAAGAAGTCTACAAAGAGCTCCATGCTCAATATTGTGCAGCCATAGATGTTGGGTTTGAGATAAATCATATCGATTCCCATCATTTTGCAGGTGTATTTCCACCGCTTAAGAATGCCTTTGTGAAGTTTGTTAATGACATTAACTTGCCTGTACGTCGCATAGACAACATTGTTTCAGGGCAAAGTATGTTGCGGGTAAAAACGCCAGATGTCTTTGACATGGGATTTTTTGATACAGGGGCAACAATTGAAAATCTAAAACAGATTATATCTAACTATAAAGAGAAGCACCCTGAAGGGTTGATAGAGCTAATGTGTCACCCAAGTACACAAGAGTTTGACGACTTAACAGGACTGACAGGTTATCGATCTATACGAGCAAACGAGACTGAAATCTTGACGTCTCCTGAGCTAATAGACTGGTTACAAGCTCAGGAGATCGAATGTGTGGGTTTTGATGTATTTAGTCGCGCTGTTTAGCTATGCATTACTGCTCTCAATCATTATGGTTTGATAACCTAAATTGACTCAGTGCTTGGATGTGCTCAGGGTGAATACCACAGCATCCTCCAATAATTGATGCACCTGAGTCCAGCCACTGTTTCGCATATTCGAGGTATTGTTTTGGTGAAAGGTCATCACGAATGGCCGATAAGCCGTCATTGGCAAGGTGGTCGTCTTGTATGGGTGTAAAGCCATTGGCATAAACACCAATTTGAATGTTTTTACCAAGCTCAGTGAAAATCTGTTTGCTGATTTTAACTGCGTCGTCCATGACCTCTGGGCAGGAGCAATTGAATAGAATCGCTTGTGCATTGGATTGAGCGACAGCTTGTGCAACGCGTTTAATCTCTTCTCCCGAACGAAGCTTAGAGGGTGGAGTCATATCATCTTTGAGTGTAAACGCGTAGTACACCGGTTTGTTTGAATCCGATAGCATTGCTTGGACTAGTTGAAACTCCTCAAGAGAGCTGATGGTTTCAACAATCCACAAGTCGACAAAAGGTTCTTGTGCATTGATGAGGGCGTCAAGAATAGGCCTTGCTTGTTCAGCGTTAAACAGGTCAGGGCGGTACGAGCCTAATGCAGGTGGTAGTGCACCAGCGACAAGCGTGTTTGGGTGTTCATCAGCTGCATTACGAGCAATTTGAGCCGCTGTTGTGGCTAAACCCTGTCCTTGCTCTTCAAACAACTCCGTTCCTAGGTGAAACGGTACGCACGCATAACTGTTGACGGTAATAACATCACAGTCAGCTTCAATAAAATTGCGATGTGCTTGCAGTACATGCTGTGGAGATTCTATTAGAGATTGCGCACTCCATAACGGCTGAGAAAACGGCGCACCCATACGCTGTAGCTCTCGCCCCATACCGCCATCAAAAAGTGTAAACATCATCCAACTTCCAACTATTCGTAAATGGGCAACAGTACTACATTATTTAGATGTTGAAAATGGTAAGTGCTTGTAGGGAAACACTCAAACATAAGTAAATGATTTTTAACTATTCGATCATTAGAAGGATAACGCTAACTCTTATACAGTCTTTATCTATACTCAAACTATTTAGTGAGTGGGAGACGGTATGTGTGGACGCTTTAATGTTATTGATGACCCGTTAACTAAGTTAGTTAGTGAACTGCTCGACATGCAATTTACTACCCAATCTAATAGCGATGTAAGACCAACGAATATGGTATCCACTGTTGGTCACTCTAAGCAGGCATATAAACAGTTAGAGCTAAATTGGGGAATAAAACCAAGCTGGGCTAAGCGAGTGATCATTAATGCACAGGCGGAAAGCGTATCGACGAAATCGACGTTTCGGGAGGCGTTTGAAAACCACAGAGTAATTGTGCCATGTTCAGGCTGGTATGAATGGAGAACAGAACAAGGAAGTAAACGGAAATATCTATTTGGTAACGCTGATGGTTCACCGCTCTATATGGCGGGAATCGCACTAGAGTCTCAGCAGAAACTGGTAACTCTGACGACAACATCAAATAATCAATGTCAGCCATACCATCATCGAATGCCATTTCTGGTTCCGAGCTTTGCAATTGAGGAGTGGCTGACGGTTCCATCGTCACAATGTGTTCAACTGCTCACTAATTACTGGGACGAAGAGCTATTGATAAAACATTGTGACGAGGGTTAACTTTCAGTCGTGGGGAACTTAACCGCAACACTTCTTGTATTTTTTACCACTTCCGCAAGAACAAGGGTCGTTACGGTTTGGTGTTTTTTCAAACGTTGTTGTTTTTGGCTTGTTTAGCAGCGTATCAAGCTCAAGTGTGTTTTCTTCTTTAGTAGAATCAACAGTAATGCTTGCTACGATAGCGTGCTCAGCGACTAATGCTTCAATTTCAGCTTTACGCTCGTCAGTGCTAACCATTACAGAGACCGGTGCTTCTTCAGTTCCTAACTTGACGTCACGATTAACGTTATAGCCTGATTGAACGTGGCTTTGTCTTGCATCGATTCGGCCTTTAAAAAACAGTTTTGACATTGGGGACTCGCTAACAGTTGGGGTGCGTAATTGAGCGAGGGATTATACGCATATATACCGAATGTGAAAGGCGCAATGGCGTTAAAGCTAAGTATTACTTATTGATAGCCACTATATGAACGCTTAGCAACCCGAGCACTGTTTGGGCTTTTGCTGAAAATCCAATAAGTTACCTTGAGCATCAATGGAAAATTCACAGCAGTCGCTAAACAAGGCATGCAGCATTGAACGACTTTTTTGCACACGAGATTTTAATGTGGAGTATTTAATGCCATGAGTTTGAGCGTACTCTTTTTGAGGAACACCTTCGATCTCTATCTTTGTGAGTAAGTCTGCGTGTTCTTGTGGCAGGCCTTTAATAAAGGGGAGTACGCAGGATGAAAGCTGTTGTAGTACCTCTTCGGGCTCTGCTTCCCAAACATGATCTTCTATTTCCTCAGTTCGTTTACCGTTTTTTCGGTAGAAATCGATGATCGTATTATTGGCTATCTGAAACAACCATGACTTGATCTTCTTCTTATCTTTTATGACACCTAAGTTATTGTACGTTTTGATTAAAATCTCTTGAAGAAGGTCGTCAACGTCATCGGGGGTAGAGACGTTTTTGTGTAAAAAGGCTTTGAGGCTAGCTCGGTACTCAGACCATACAGTTTCAATTTTCATCTTTTCGCTATTCACTTCTGTTTTCCTAGTACCTTGTATAAGTTAGCAAATAAGTGCTCCTAAGAGCACTTAATTTAACGGTTATCAAATAACCAAATTAGTTTGTGCAACAGTCAGGTGTGCAGCAGTTCGCTACGCTACCATTAGTCGTACAGCACTTCTCTTTGGCATTGTCTGAGGTGCAGCAATCAGAAGTACAACAATTAGCTTCGCAACAACCATCATCACAACAATCGGCATTATTACAATCGACAGTGCAACAGTTAGAGGCTTGGCCTTCATTAATTGTCGCAACAAACGTGTTGGTGAGATAAAAGTTTTTGAATCGCTCGATAAAATCTGAAGAAACTGATTTTTCTCCAAGCTCTGTTGATAATATAGCTTGTTGCCATGCTTGCGTTTTAGGCAAGCAGCAAAGTAGGTCGTACCCTGAATGCTCCTTTACTATAGCCGCGCGATGCAGAAGGGGTAACCAAGCAATATCGACATTGCTGAGTTGGTTTGAATTGAAGAACGTTGTAGAGCCAGTCAGTTGCTTCTCAATCTTTTGAAATACAGTGCGCAATTTCTCAGTACGTTGATTGAATGTCGATTCATCTTTACTACTCATGGCCCCGCATTGTGACAGGTAGTTTTTGGTTCCAAGATAGCTCCAGGCGCGATCCTGCGCCCGTTGTTCATTTGAAATACTATCTTCTAATGGACCAAACTCATCCTCGATGTATTCAACAATCGCATCAGATTCAAAAAGGGCGGTGTTGTTTTCGGTGATCAATACTGGCACTTGGCCGTTAGGTGAAAGGTCAAGGAACCACTGCGGTTTATTCTTAAGGCTAATGAATTCGATCTCGTAAGGGATGTTTCTTGTCTCAAGTGCCGCTGTTACACGCTGAACAAATGGGCAAATTTCAAAGCTAATCACTTTAATCATAATGGTCTCTTCAATAAGGTTTTAATGTATTTACCTCTATAAGACGAAGGGACTTTGAAAAAGACGAAATAAAATTGAAGTTAATTAGAAATGAATGGATACGAATATTATCGGGGTACTGTCATTACTGAGGGAACTTGACTGAAAATGTTGTGGAGCGGTTATAGGCGAAGCAATCGTATAGACGAAGCAAACGTATAGGTGAGTTTGCTTCGTCAGGTCATTGTCTGACTTTTACTACATCTGGTGCAATAACTTAACCATAAGCAACGCTAGGGAACCAAAGCACCAACTGGGGCCAAGCGACCAAGCAGCTGAGGGCAATCAGTTGAATTACGATAAAGGGTATAACGCCTTTGTAGATATCCTTTAACGCGACGCCTTCTGGGCATACCCCTTTTAAATAGAACAGGGCGAACCCAACAGGAGGGGTTAGAAAACTTGTTTGCAACGCCATTGCGACCAACATAACGAACCAGACTAGGCTAGGATTATCAACTACGCCATGACCGTCTAATTCAATGCCTAAGCTTGAAATAACCGGAGCAAGCAAAGGAAGCGCAATAAGGGTTATTTCAATCCAATCTAAGAAGAAGCCTAAGAAGAAAATGATCATTAAGATAAAGGCGATGATGCCGTAAGGCCCGAAAGGTAAACCGCTTAGGAACGATTCAATCAGTTCATCCCCCCCTAATTCACGTAATACCAAGGCAAAACAGGATGCGCCTAAAAAGATCATGAAAATATAAGCGGTTGTGCCGTAGGTGGAAAGAAGGACATCTTTAATCACTTTAAGCGAGAGTTTTCTATTGTAGGTTGCCAACAGGGTTGCGCCTAACGCACCAATCCCAGAGGCTTCTGTTGGGGTAGCGATGCCCGCAAAGATAGAACCAAGAACCGCAATAATAAGCACAACGGTTGGAGTAATGGCTTTGAATACCTCGAAAATGATACTCCAATCGACAGGCTGAACATCATCAGGTACAGGAGCATGATTTGGGTTGAGTTTGCCGACAATCAGGATATACGCGATGTATAAGCTACCAAGCAACAACCCTGGTAATATCGCACCCATAAAGAGATCGCCAACCGACAAACCTAGTTGGTCAGCCATAATAACCAACATGATGGATGGCGGCAGTAAGATACCAAGTGTTCCAGCAGAGGCCACCGTACCAAGCGCCAATGGAAGGTGATAACCTTGGCGCATCATGGTCGGCAGAGACATGACGGTCAGTAACACCACCGAGGCACCTATGATTCCGGTTGATGCCGCGAGAATGATCCCGATAGCCATGACTGTGACGGCTAATCCACCATGAACTTTACCAAACAGCTTTTGCATCGACGCCATAAGCTTTTCGGCAATGCCTGACTTATCTAGCATATTCCCCATAAAGATAAACATGGGCAAAGCGACCAAAATCCAGTTGTCCATTATTTTGTAAATACGGTTAACTACTAGCCCAAGGGTGTTGTAGTCCAAGCCTGTGAATGTATCTAAATAGATGTCAGCAAAATAACCAACGCCTGCGAAGAATACTCCAATACCGCCTAATACATACGCAACGGGAATGCCAGTGAACAGTAACAGAACAAAAGAGCCAAACATGGCGATAACGATCCACTCATTTGCTTCCATGGGAGTCTCCTTTCTGTGTGTTGGAATTTAAGGTATGGACGTTTCGCAAAATACGAGAAACTAGTGATAGAAGAAGCACACTGAAACTGATGGGTATGACCGCTTTGATTAGCCAACGAAAAGGTAAACCAGAAGGCGACGATGAGCGTTCATTGACTCGCCAAGCTTCATAAGTGAAATCGTAAGCATGAAAAATCACGACAAGTACAAACGGAATAGCGAATAGGGATAACCCAATAATATCGACCCATGCTTTTTTACGTTCGCTGAACTTGTGGTAAAACAAATCGACTCTAACGTGCAGGTTATTCACTTGTGCGTATGCGGTGCCAAACATGACGGCAGTTGCATAAAGGTGCCACTGCAACTCTTCAAAGGCTATTTGTCCGTTAGAGAATACTTTCCTTAAAACCACCTGAATAATGATGACAGCGATAAGTGCCAAGTTGGCCCAAGCAATAACTTTGCTGATTGATTGGATAAAATTATCGATGTGTAAATACACGGGTGTAGGACTAGAAGTGGATAACGCACGAAGCATAATTTCCTCCAGTGAGACTGATCAGCGTTTAATGCTGACCAGTCGAGCTATTAATTGAATAGTGATTGCTAAAAAGTGTTAGGTTTTAGTGCGCGTTTATTGGCCTGACTCTCTCGGAAGGAATGCATGAGATTCCCACAAAGCGTAACCACGTCGGAACTCACTTAAGTCTTCCCAAACTTTGGCAAAGAATGGGTCTTCTACTTTTTCATCAACCACTTCTAGCCACGTCGTTTCAAACAGGTTCAACATCTCGTCGTTCCAGTATCGAATCTCAACACCTTTCTCTTTGGCTTTTTGCATCGCGCTGTATTGCATTGCTTCACCTTCAGCGATTGAGTAAGTCATTGCCGCCATACACGTAGTTTCAACAGCGCTTTGCTGCATGGTGTCCATGCCGTTCCAAGTATCTTTGTTGATCAGCAGCTCAAACACAGTGGATTGTTGATGCCACCCCGGGAAGTAGTTGTATTTGGCAACTTTGTGGAATCCAAGACGTTGATCAATAGCGGGCTGAGAGAACTCAGACGCATCGATTGCCCCTTTTTCCATCGCACCAAATATTTCACCACCCGGCAGTTGCACTGTACCGACACCCAATTTTTCCATAACAGACGCACCCAACCCAAAGAAACGCATGTTCAAGCCCTTAAGATCTTCTGGCTTCTCGATCGGTTTTTTAAACCAGCCTGAAGTTTCTGGGGAAATAATGGCACAAGGAAGAACCTTAACGTTGTAACCGCCTTGGTCATACATCTCTTGATAGAGTTTTAACCCGTTACCGAAGTGAAGCCATGCCATGTATTCGCCTGCTTCTGGCCCAAAGGGAACGGCAGAGAAAAGAGCAGCAGCCGGTAGTTTTCCTTGCCAGTAACCTGCTGTTGAATAGCCCGAGTTAATTTTACCGGTAGAAACGGCATCTAGAATCTCAGCAGGATTAACCAACTTGCCTGGCTCATAGATTTTCATCTTAATAGTGCCACCTGAGGTTTGTGGAATGCGCTCTGAATACCATTTGATAGGCGTACCAAGTGCAGGCAAGTGACTACCAAAAGCGATAGGCGTTTTAAGCAGTACTTTGTCGGCGGCGTGTGCTGAGCTGAACGTCAATCCACTGGTAGCTGCAACAGCCATGATCAGAGCGATTTTGTTGAGATTCATATCCATTTCCTCGTTAGGTCCCTAGTGTGTGTTGTTTGAAATGCGACTATTGCAAGGCAGTATGCTGATACTTGTGTTAATGCAATGTTACATTTAAGGTAGAGTTTAAAGGTCGTAGTGAGTGGGCGAAATTGGGATAAACGCGCAAATTGAATGAGTAGTATTGCTGAAAATTTTTCGAATGTTACGTAGTACTACGTATAAAAAATTAATGTTAGTTATGGTGTTGTATGCGTTTTGTGAATAATAAAAAATTATCGATTAACATTTTTTTGCTCTCTGTAGTGCCCCTGATTGTGGTGGTTTCTATCATGGCGACGTTACTGTTTAGCCAAGCCAAACAGCTGGTGGAAGAAGAGGTCCATCTAATTCGCGCCAATCTGATTGCCTCCAAGAAACAGGAGCTGCAACAGTATGTCGAGCTTGCTATCAAAGCGATTCAGCCCTATTACGACAGTGACCTTCCTGAAACTGAAGCGAAAACCATCGTTCGCGAAAAACTTACCCAAATGACCTACGGAAATGACGGTTACTTTTTTGCTTATGATTGGGAAGGTGATGCTTTGGTATTACCTTATCAAAAAGACAGAATTGGCAAGAACTGGTGGCTCGTTGAAGATGTTCATGGAAAAAAATTGCTTCAAGAGTTAATTAAAGTCTCCAAACAGAAAGGTGGGTTTGTTGACTATCAGTGGCACAAGCCGTCCAAATTAGAGCCCTTACCTAAATTAAGCTACGCCGTAGGGCTTGAAAAATGGCAGTGGATGATAGGCACAGGCGTTTACCTTGATGACATCGAACAACAAGTGCGCCACATGCACAATGGCTTTGATGACAAGGTGAGCCAAAGTGCCGCTGCTATGTTTGCGGTCATGATCGTAGCGGTATTTCTTATTGCGGCAGTAGGGGCATCGCTTAATTTAAACGTAAAGAAACTCGCGAACGAGCAACTCAGTTTACTCAATGAGCAGATAGTCGATTCTCAAGAAAATGAACGAAGACGCGTATCGAGAGAGCTTCACGATGGTGTAAATCAACTGTTAGTTGCGGCTAAATATCGCATTGAGAATGTTCGTGATGAAAGCGATGAAAAGAGAAAACTGGAAGAGTTAGAATCAGGTAAGGTCGCAATGGAACAAGCCATTGTAGAACTAAGGCGGATCTCACGAGATTTGCGCCCGCCTCAACTTGATGATTTAGGGTTGGTGGCTGGTATTGAAGCGTACCTAGATCAATTGAGGGCAAGAACGGATTTGGACTTACTTTTTGAGCATGATATCGATGAAGTCGTGTTACTTCCTGAAGTTGAAACGACACTGTATAGAGTGACTCAAGAGGCACTGCATAACGTAGAGAAACATGCGCAAGCGAAAGGAGCGGATGTCATTTTGCAGCGAGAAGGATCTGAGCTTCTTTTGACCATCAGTGATGATGGGTGTGGTTTTAATATACCCACCAAACGCAGAGAAAGATCAGTGGCACAAGGAATGGGCGTGAGAAATATGAATGAACGTATTCAAGCACTTGGCGGAAAGTTTTCGGTGTCGAGTGAGGTAGGGCAAGGGACGGAAGTTCGAGTGAGCTTGAACATGGAGTTGTTATGATTAATTTAGTGTTAGCTGACGATCATCGATTGATGCAGGATGGCTTGAAATCGCGCCTAGAAAGGGAAGATAACCTTAATATCTTAGCCTGCGCTGGAACAGGGTTGGAGGCGTTAGAGATTACTCGTTCATTAAAGCCCGATGTTCTTTTGCTCGATATTAATATGCCATTGTTAAACGGTATTGAGGTGCTGCAACAGCTGAAAAGCGAAGCGTGTGACACCTCAGTCATTATGTTGTCTATGCACGATACGAAAGAGTACGTTGTCACTTCCGTGAAGGCGGGTGCGAAAGGGTATGTGTTAAAAGACGTTGGCTCAGAAGAGTTGGTATTGGCGATCAATCAAGTTGCCCAAGGGCGTTCTTATTTAAGTGCGCAGGCATCAGATAAGTTACTTGAGCAGTTTAACGAAAAACCAGAGGTAAAAGACGACACCTTGTCCAAACGAGAGCTTGACGTGTTACATGCGTTAGTTGAAGGAGACTGCAACAAAGCCATTGCTAAGAAGCTGCATATTAGTGTGCGCACAGTAGAGACTCATCGATTAAGAATTAAGAAAAAACTGGCGGTAACTTCTACAGCAGGGTTAGTGAAAGCGGCTATTGATAGAGGTCTTATAGAGTAGTTTGAAGACTAGTAGAAGCGGACATCAGGTTATGTCCGCCAACCTTTATGAGACTACATTACAATGAGTCCAAATGGTTCGAGCAACTGTGCTTGCTGCCAGTCACACACCTTCACGCCATACATAGATACGCGGCGAATATCGAGCCCTTCTAGCTCAACATGAGTTAAGTCGCATTGCTCCATGCCAAACGTTCCCCATTGTTCTGGGCTAAATTCTCCTCGCGATAAATCCGACCCTTTAAGGCTTGCGCCCGATAAGTTAGCCCCATTCCAGCGGTTTTCAAACAACTCGCATTTCTCTAATAATGCACGCTCAAAATTACTGTAGGTTAGGTTACAGCCCGTGATGTAGGCTGATGAAAAAAATGCTGCGTTACTAATTCGATTAATAAAGTTAGCTTGTTGGAAATTTGCTCCCTTTAAATCACATTTACGCAGTTCAATGCCAAAGCAATCAGCGCCGCTGAATTGGCACATGGTCAGCATACAATTGTCAAAACTGGCGTCTTTTAAGTTGGCGTATTGGAAGCTACAACCTTCAAGTGCTTTGGGTTCAATGAAGCGACACTCTAAAAATTTTGCATCTCTCAAATCTGCGCGATCAAAACTGCAATTAAAAAATCGACACTGTTTAAAGGTTTGGCCCTGCAGGTCTTGGTGAGAAAAATCGTGCTGGTGATAAGTCAGATCTGTATGAGTCATATTCCCTCTTTTGGAATGGTGTACCGAAGATAGGCTAAGACTAACATTGCTTATTGCTATATTTCCACATAATTAAATGCCGTAATATCAGTGATTTACAATCGCTCAAATTGCCCGTTTAAAGAGCCTGTAGAGCCCGCTAGCCATATCGATTTGAAATTATCGCGATAGCATATCAAGAAAATAGTTTCATTCCGCGTGTGAGCTTAGCGTACGCATTAAGCAATGCCACACTCATGGTCTATAGTTAGCTAAGTATTAGAAGAACAATAAAAACAAATGTCAGATGGATTTGAGAGTGTATTTATGAACGTAACTAAAATACTAGCTGTCGCTTTAGGCTGGATAATTTGTGTCCCTCTATTTGCTGATGAGATACGTCTACTTACCTGGGAAGAGTACTTTTCTTCAGAGTTAATCAGCGAATTTGAACAACAAACCGGGCATACCCTCAAACAAGTCTATTTTGAAAGCGAAGCGTTACGCGATCAGGTTGTCTATTCAGGCAAAGCAAAAGCATATGATCTTTTTATTATTGATGGCTATACACTTCAGCAATTGGGCGAAGAAGGTGTGTTGAGTAGAGTAGATCGTTCTCTAGCAGAAGGTAATTTTTCAAAAGACTCGGTGGCGGCGTGCAAAGATTATGGTGTTCCATATTCGTTTGGATCGATTGGTATTGGCTATAGAGGATCAAAAGTGGATAAAACATTTAATTCTTGGATGGATGTTTTTGACTACGCAAAAGAGAATCCAAATACAGTCGTTATGCCAGATGAGGATCTGGATACTGCCGGAATTGCTTTGATGGCACTTGGGTATCATCCCATGAGTACGAGTGAAAACGAGCTAAAGGAAGCGTATCAATTGTTGGATGGAGTCGTAGGTAGCTTACTCGCATTTAGAAACACGCTCGGCTATGCAATGGACAAAGGTGCTGATTCTTCCATGGATGTGTCGGTATTTTATTCTGGTGAAAAAGAACAAATAAGCATCGCAACGAATCAAGATGATTGGGAGTATGTGATTCCTACCGAAGGGACGTTAATGTGGTATGAATGTTTCTCTAGCCATGTGGATAGGCCGATTAACGAGGCTACAAGATCATTCTTAAACTTTATAAATAAACCACAAAATGCCATCAATAACGCTCAAAGTATATGGTTTGCAACAACAAACAACAAAGCGTTGAAGTTAGCTGAGAACGACTATCTAAAGGATAGTGAGCTATTCCCGAAGGTTACAGAAAAAACTAAGAATTACAGTTATGATGTAATAGATGAAAAGTCACAACAGATAAGGGCCAATATTATCAATATACTATCATCAGACAAGTAGGGTGATTTATGCAGCTTTCACTTAAGCTTAATATAATTATACTCCCTGTTATGTTGTTAATATTTTCAATGGCTGGATATATAACTTATATTGCTCAGAAACAACAATTAGAATCTGTATTGGATTTGAAGATTAAATATGAATTAAAACATGTAGCGGGAACGTTAAATAAATCCATCAATGCACTAGAGACACTGAGTAACCTATTTTTAGATAGTGATGCAATTAACGGGTATCTAAACTCATTAAGTGTGAGTAAACACAGTTCATATTCAAATAGTAGGTTAACAAAGTATATAACGAGCTTAGACCCCAGCTTTGGTTCTGTGACTCAATTTTCGTTAGTTGATTTAGCGGGAAATGAGCTGTTTATCTATGATACGAAAGATCCCTTTGCGTCTATTGAATTACCTGAAGGTTTTAGTGAGTTTTTTGAAAGTGTTAGCAGTGAGTTAAAAGACCAAGGACTGACCAAGATTGATACTAGTATGTATCATTATCATACTTTGGAGTCGAAAAGAGACGAAATTTTATTGGTGAAAATATTTTCACCAGACGTTCCTATTCCTAGTACAAACGTTTCTAAAACACATAGACTATATGCTGCGATATTTACCGTTTTGCTTAATCCGAATGAAGGGTCGTTATCTTTACAAGATTCAGCGCTAAAGAGTAATATTGAATTGAAATTATCGTCATTAGGTCCTTCTCGTACTATCTATAAAAACCAACATATTGATAGGCAGAGTACAGACGAAAGCAGGTATGGATTCTCACTAACCTCCGATCTTTTTCATATTACAATATCGCTACCCAACGAAAAGCTAAATGATTTTTATCGTCCTTATAAGGTCATTTTTACGATTATTGTATCGCTAGTGACATTACTCTCATATATGTTCCTAAAAGTACTAATAGAAAAAGGCGTGATTGGGCCCATTGTGGATCTGACACAGCAGGTAGAATTATCAACGCCGGGTGGCGTAATGACAATAAAGCGTTCTAGCGATGATGATGAAGTTTCTACCCTTGCAAATAAATACCTTGATCTAATTGAAAGTCTGGAAGCTCAAGCTAAATATGATACTTTAACTGAGCTTGCGAATCGAAATCAGTTTAACTTATTTTTAAACAGTACACTTAATACAAATGTTATCTCTAATGACCGCTTTGCTGTACTTTATTTTGATATAGATAAATTTAAAGTGGTGAATGACCGATTTGGCCATCGAGTAGGTGATGAGATATTAAAGTCAATATCGAGTGACTTAATCAACATATTAGATTCGTATAAAATACCTTATGGAGAGGATGATAAACGCCTTTTGGCGCGAATATCGGGTGATGAGTTTGCTATTATTATTCAGAACGTCCGGGGTATGAGAGACATTGAGACAATATCTAATGAAATAATCAATTTATTTCAAGGAGGGTATGAAATTGATGACGTTGTATTTGATATTGGCATTAGTATTGGTGCTTCGATATACCCTGATGATGCGATTGATGTGGAAGGGCTGATGCGTAATGCAGATATAGCGATGTATAAAGCTAAAAAATCAGAAAAAAGCGTACTGCAAATTTATACGACGGAACTTGGGGATGAGGTGGAACGCTATGAGTATATTAACTCTAGCTTGAAGCTCTCTTTAAAGGAAAGTGCATTTTATCTCGTGTATATGCCTATCTATCATTGCCAAACGAGGAAAATTATTGGCTGCGAAGCTCTTTTAAGAAGCACATTGTCAGAGTTATCCCACTATGGTCCCGATGAGTTTATCCCTATCGCTGAACGATCTGGAGTGATAAAAGAAATTGATTATTGGGTGATGGAAGCTGCAATAAAACAGTTATCGTTATGGATGGAGAATATTAACTTCGATGGGGTAATGTCGATCAATTTTTCATCATGGCAGTTGAAGAATCAGGAGTTTGTGCCGAAGGTTGTAGAGCTAATTAAACGATACAATGTTCCGCCTCAACGTGTTGAACTTGAAATTACAGAGACATGCTTCGTACCTGGTGAATACAAGAACTTAGAAATACTTACCGAGTTACATAACATCGGTGTGAAGCTGTCTCTTGATGATTTTGGCACAGGGTATACGGCATTCAGTCAGTTGATCGACTATCCAATCAATACATTAAAAATTGATAAGATGTTTGTTGATGCGTTAGAAGATAGTGGAAACGGAAAGAATGGTGACCGTCCGCTGGTCGATATCATGGTTGATGTGGCTAAGTTGTATAATTTAAACATGGTTGCAGAGGGTATCGAAACCGAACATCAATTGAGATACGTGACAAAGTTGGGCTGCCAAAGTGCCCAAGGTTATCTGCTATCAAAACCATTGACTGTCGAGCGTTTTGTTGAACAGTGGGAGAGTCAAGAATTGCTATTTAACGATCTTGAGGGGCAAAAATCAGAGCATCAACGAAAGCTAAAATCGGTATAGATAAGTAATCGTAAGTCGCTTAAAAAAATTTGGCTGAATAAGCCATATGCCACCGTCTTGATTGTAGATATAAAATCTCTAGTACACTTAAAGTCTCAGTGCACTAGAGATTCTCTTTGTTGTTTAGTCTATTGATTACAATTTTCACTCACTATAGTTGTAGCCTCATTAAGTGCATTTGAAGTCGCAGTTAATTCATTAAGAGCGCTCGAGCACTGCGAAGTATCCCTATTTTTATGGGTACAGTTTCGTTTCACTTGTCTTAATATTGTTTGATAATCACGTTCTAACGCTGTTGCAGTAGCGATATCATCCAGACAGGTATCTGTTTCTGGCGGAGGAGGCGGTGGTGGGTTACCCGCTAAGTTAGGGTCAGTTTCACCACTGTCTACCTGTCCATTTGAATTCGCATCTTCGACACCGTCTAACATACCGTCACCATCAGTATCTTCATTAAGAGGGTCAGTGACGGTTGATATGTCAGCATCAGGAATGAAAATATTGAAGTCGGTATCACTTCCTTGCGGAGTGTTTAATCCTAGCTCCAGTCCATCTTGTAAACCGTCGATATCAGAATCGATGAGATTAGGGTCGGTCTCACCACCATCCACGTTCCCGTTTTGGTTCACATCTTCATTACCGTCTAATACGCCATCGTTATCGGTATCATCATCCAATGGGTTGGTGGTTGAAGTTGGGTCGTAGTCACCGCCGTTTCCAGTTTCAATGCCGTCTAGCAGTCCATCAGAATCAGTATCTCTATTTACTCGGTCGGTTTCATTTGGACCTACAGTTCCATCCCCGTTTACGTCTTCCTCTTCGTCGGCTAATCCATCATTATCACTGTCTAGATCCAAGTAATCTGCTAGTCCATCGCCGTCCGTATCGCTCCCACCAGTATCTTCTTCGATATTCGTAAAGATACCGTCCCCGTCGTCGTCAGGGTCAATACGATTAACATCTCCATTATTGTCACTGTCGGCATTCAACTCATCGATGTCGGCAACAGTATCGTTGTCACTGTCTGCGTCCAAATAATCTGGAGTGCCATCACTGTCAGTATCTACACTTGGGTAGCCTTCTTCTAAATCTGAATAACCATCCGCGTCAGAATCAGAGCTACCTGTTACATCGTCCGCCATGCCATTACAGTTATCATCAATGCCGTTTCCAACGATTTCAATCATATTGGGATTAATACTAGGGTTGCTATCATCACAATCAGTGCCACCGACGATATCACTATCAAAACCATCACCATCGGCGTCTGCTGCATCAGCGCCATCACAGTTTTGGTCTATTCCGTCGTAATATATTTCTGATGCATGAGGGTAAATTGAATTGTCGCCATCGTTACAGTCGCCTAAGGCAGAACCATCTGAATAGCCAGTGTCACTACAGCTTAAAGTTTCGTTAACCACTGCCATTGAGTCAGAGGCATATCCATCGTCATCTGCATCGACGTAACAAGCATCATAACTGTCACAGTTTTGATCGATGCCATCGCCAACAATGTCATTTGCTTCAGGGTGAATACGGTAGTCATTATCATCACAGTCACCACCATATTCAATCCATCCACCTCCTAAGTCATAACATGTGCCTTGCGTAACCGTAGCAGAGGTGAGATCTCCGTAAGCATCTCCATCCCAATCTGAATAACACGTTAATGCGTAAGCGTTGGTTGACGCCAAAATACCCACGAGAACTATAAAAGTCTTTAAAAGTAATTTCATATTATTATCCCCACAACGGTGGATAGTTCATTTATTACACGCATAGACGCAGTAACGCGGCCTATGCACTATTATCTTTTGTCAAAAGCTCAATTAACTAAAGGTAGAGTATGTATTGATTGATCTATCAATAAAGAGGTGAGGGACGGAGTTTTATGGTGAATAACCATACTTTTCACTAGCGAATGACGAAATGAAAGGAGCACGTATTGTTGGTTTATCGCTCTAATCACTAGAGCGATAATAGGTTAGATATTCTCTACAGCATCTAAATCTTCAGACTCTTCGTTGCTGTCGACTAGGGCAGTATTTTTGATTGGGTCTATTTTGGTGATATCAACCAAGATGTCAGCATCTTGATGGGTGTGAATGGCTTGGCTACGACCATTGTTTTTTGCTTTATACAGCGCAGTATCCGCGGCTTTAATAAGATCAACAGTAGATGCTTTTAGGTGAGGGTAAGTCGTTACGCCGATAGACACGCCGAGTTGCCCGAGCGATAGCCCTTTCATTTCTAAGTGAAGCTCTCGTATCTCTTTAACGATGGCTTCAGCAAGCTTGGTTGATTCTTGAATACCACAATTTGGACTAATGACCGCTAGTTCTTCTCCGCCTAGGCGGCAAGCGACATGTTCTTCATCAATGACTCGTTTTAATAAGTTAGAGACTTCTTTTAAAACATAGTCCCCAGCATCGTGGCCGAAGTTATCGTTAAAGCGTTTAAAGTGGTCCAAATCAAGCATTAGAAGAGACAGTGGCTCTTGGCTTGAGTTCGTTTTTGACCATTCGTTGTCGAAGACTTCTTCAAAGTAACGACGGTTAAACAGCCCAGTAAGAGGATCACTCAACGCTTGAGAACGCAGTTTTTCTTGTAGGCTTAAATTCGCCAAGGCCAAACCTAAGTGTTCTGCAATGGTAAATGCCAACTGTTTGGTCTCATCGTCAATTAACTTTTCACCAAAGTGCAGGTGATACATGCCAACAGTGTTGCCGTGAGCTGTTAAAGGAATACAAAGCGTAAGCCCGTCATCTTCGCAACTGCTCATATGGGTACATGGAAGATGGTGGTGCTCATCGGCGGACAAATGATACTTCCCTTTGCGTAGAGCCCAGCAATCATTAGGAGCATAAACTTTATTGGCTGGCCATTCTCCGCCCCAATCAAGTTTGATTTCTAATTGATTTCGAGAATCTCGCATAATGGAAACACATCCGTTTATATCCCCTAGGATCCGAGGAATTATGTCAGCGACAACGGTTTGAGCTTCACTGATGCTGTTACAAGCGGCCAACATATGCGCCAGCCTTTGCAGGAGTTCAATCTCTTCGGTGCTTTTCCGAATGCGAGATTCTTGCTTATCTCGCTCTTGGTTAATCAACGTCAATATTCTTCTGTTACTAATCCAAGAGGAAAGAATAAGAACTAATAAACTGCCACCTAACAATGCATAAACGATGATTTCTAATTCGGAAGCCATGGCGTAAAGCGTGGTCATTGGCATGGCTAACCGCAGGACATATCTCGCATCATGCCCATGCTCACTATCGTTGGTGTGACTTGTTTCTTGAGATAAATTGAGCGGTTTGGCAACATAAAGAAGCTCTTGATGAAGATCTGGGCTGAAATATTTATTCATACCACTTTTACCTTCGAAAGCTGTGGCTATTTCAACTCGTGTCCGGTGATCGTCCATTTTCGCTATTTCACGTGCATTGAGTGTTGTGTCGGCAAGTACTTTCCCACTGCTGTGGATGATAGTAAACCGTCGTCCGAACTTGGATTGCGACAACGTCTGGAGATAGTTGTTTATTTCAGTGGGGCCCATTTCATAAAGATCGATTTGATCGGTTTGAATTTGCTTTGCCACATCGTCGACCAGTCCAAACATATAATCACTGACAATATGGGTTAGCCAATCATCTAAGGTTTTTTTGTAAAAGTGGATACCGACTAACATAGAGAGGGCAATAGCAATAATAGGGAAATACTGAAATTGACTAAACGATTTTCTTTTCATTTTTATCACCGTAAAACTAGCCTACATGATCATGCCTTACCAAAGCAAAGCACCTCAATTTGTTCTGACGTTAAATTATAGTTATTCATTGAGTTTAGTATCAATTCTGAGATCCGCTACTTTTGAGGGGTGGAAATATTTATTCAGATAGGAATAGTGGATAAATACGTGGCAGAAGTCTCACTATCTATAAGTAACTGATAATGAGTTGAAAAGTTGCAGTTACGTTTGTCACAAATAGTTATTAAAATGAGTGAAAAGCCATAGTTTTTGTAAGTTTAAGTGCCTTTATAGCTAATTTAGCGAGATCTTATATGAAGAGACTTAAAAGCGGATTGAATGGAAATTAGAGCCAACTTGTATAAGTGGCTCTAAAATTAAAAATCAGCAGTCATAAATGCTAGTTCGAGATTCCCGCAGGCTCTTTATTCGAATAACGTTCTTTTAATTTCAGCGATACGTTAACTAAAGCTATTAGCACAGGGACTTCAATGAGAGGACCAATCACACCAGCAAATGCTTGATCTGAACTGATGCCAAAAACTGCGATAGAAACCGCGATAGCGAGTTCAAAATTGTTGCCCGTTGCGGTGTAAGCAATGGATGTGTTTTTGTCGTAAGGAATCCCCATTCGTTTACCGATAAAAAAGCTGGTAAAAAACATGATTACGAAATAGAGAGTAAGAGGGATCGCTATTCGAACCACATCCATCGGCAACTCGACGATCATTTCACCTTTAAGGCTAAACATAAGCACGATCGTACCCAGCAGAGCTATCAATGTAATAGGGGAAATACGGGGAATAAAGACGTCGTTGTACCACTCCTCACCTTTGAGGCGCACCAGTATTTCACGGCTAAGAAAGCCCAGTAAGAAGGGGATACCAAGGTAGATTAATACGCTATGAGCTATGTCGAGTATTGAGATATCGACGACCATGCTTTCATACCCAAACACAGGTGGTAGCACAGTGATAAACAGCCATGCCATGAAGCTATAAGTAAAGATTTGGAATACGCTGTTTAATGCAACCAACGCAGCTCCGTATTCTTTGTTGCCTCCACCAATGTCATTCCATACCAGTACCATCGCGATGCAGCGAGCTAGCCCTATAAGGATAATTCCCACCATATATCCAGGATGATCACCCAGAAACGCAAGTGCCAATATAAACATTAGAGCTGGGCCAACGATCCAGTTCATGATTAACGACAGAGTAATCGCTTGTTTGTCTTTTGTGACTTTACCAAGCAGGCGGTAATCTACCTTTGCAAGGGGAGGGTACATCATCAAAATTAGACCGATTGCTAATGGGATGTTGGTAGTACCGACGGACATTGCTTCGTTTAGTTGCTCTACCTGCGGGAAAGCAACGCCAAGGGCGACACCCACTGCCATCGCAACGAATATCCATAGAGTTAGGTAGCGATCCAAAAAGCCAAGTTTAGGGATAGCGTCTATTTGTTTAGTCATAAATTAACCTACATTATTAATATTAAAATCAATTCGAATATCGTCGATTGACGATTAAAGAGTTACTAAAGAGGAAGATAGAGATTCTTTTAAGAATGTTATCTTCCAATATCTATTAGTTAAAAATCCCAGAAAACAATGCTGAGTAAGTCTCTATTTTCTCACGATTAACTCGATAACACATTCTTGGCGGGTTAGGTTCCGCGGTAATAAATTCCGCTTGTTTTAGAATGCGTAAGTGCTCTGATACTGTTGATTGTGCAAGCCCCAACTCAGAGACTAAATCACTATTTAAGCAGCCGCCTAAGTTGTCCAACGTGAGCAGTATCTTTAAAATTCTGACGCGAGCAGGATGAGAGAGTGCTTTTGATAAGGCAGCAAAACTATTTTCTTGAGCTAACTCTTGCTCTGTAGTAGAAAATGCAGCCGAATTGGTGTTAGAACAGGCAGTATTCATAAGTAGTTCATAGTTAATCGTCGAATTGCGATTAAATATACTCTCTTCAAATTTATCGATCAAGTATTCTCTTCCTCCGTGATCGTTTGCAAAGCAACTGATTAATTATTGTTATAAGTTTGACGAATAAAGAAGTCTTATGAATAATTTGTCACTACTTTGTTGTTAACAATAATCAGGCTTTTGCCGACTAGGAAAGTACGTATGTTTAATTCTGCTTTAGAAACGATTAATAGATTACTGACCACCATTGCGTTATTGATGGTCATTGCTTACGGATGGCAACACGCTTTTAGTCCTAGAGCAAAGAATGTCCAGATGATTCAAGAGGCTGGGTACAATATAGATAGCTCTTCATTAACAGATGCCATCATGTATGGTGATGAAAACATTGTGAAAGCATTATTGAATTTTGACTTGGACCCCTCAAGAGCAGATATTGATGGTTATACACCACTGATATTGGCTGTCGAATCTGAACAGTCAGAAGTGATTGACTTACTGATAAGTAAAGGGGCAGATATAAATGGCATTGACCCTGAAGGTGGGTTTCCAATCTGGTATGCAGTTGATTCTGGAAACTTGAAGTTGATTAAGCAATTGGTTGGTCATGGAGCATCGCTTAACGAGTTAGACGATCTCAAACAAACCATCCTTATGTATGCGTCGTCTGAAGGGAAGAGAGAGTTAATTGAATTGGGTATTCAGGCAGGAGTGTCGCCAATGAGTCAAGATTTGGAAGGGGACACGATGCTTCACTATGCGGCTTATGGCGAAATGTATGAGACGTATGAATGGATTGCTGACCAGTTTCCTCAATTAATCGGTGTGAAAAATACTGATGGATTTACAGCTTTGGATATCGTGAGTCTAAATTAGGTCGCTCTGTTGCTTCACTGGTTCATTAGTCCCTAATCAAAATGACAAAGGCTCCCTAGTTCTTTCATTTTCGAAAGTTCTCGGGAGCCTTTGGGCTATATGAGAGTTACATTCTCATTTTGGGTCTCGGCTCATAACATCAAAGACGTAGTTTAATTAAGTACGATAACGCGTTAACACTTTCCCCAATTCACGGGAAGACTCCGTAAGATTCGCGACCCCGGATAAAGATTGCTCTGCAACGCCCTTTAGCGTATTCGATTGGGTTCTAATATCGGACAGCTCACTGGCTATATCGTTGGCGACTGAGCTTTGCTCAAGCGCGGATGTGGAAATCTGAACACTCATATCGTTAATATTTCGCGCAGAATCAGCGATGAAATTAATGTCATCACCAATGTTTGTGATTATATCTCGGCTGTTTTGAGCTTGATTTACCGTTTGCTCAGTAATGGACGCGATACTTTGACTCTCATTTTGCAGCTTTTCAATCATGGCTTGAATTTCAACGGTTGCTGCTTGTGTACGGCTAGCAAGGGTGCGAACTTCATCGGCAACGACTGCAAAACCTCGGCCTTGTTCACCCGCGCGTGCTGCTTCAATCGCTGCATTAAGTGCCAGTAAGTTGGTTTGCTCGGAAATACCGTTAATAGTGGTCACGACATCACTAATTTGCGCTGTGTTATCGTTGAGCGTTGCTGCTGAGCTAGAAGCCTGTGAAATATAATCAGACAGTTGAACGATCTGCTGGATTGCTTTTTCAACGCGAGATCGACTCTCATTAACCTGAGCGCTGTCTTGTTCGGTTTGCTGAGTCGCTTGGTTGGCAATCGAAGCGACTTCTTGTGCCGATGCCGTCATTTGTTCCATAGCAGTAGCAACAGAATCAAGTGATGAATATTGATTATTAATCTGTGCTTCACTCTCTTTCATTTCACGCTCGAAAGAACTTGATGTCTCCCCAAGCTTAGTTGAGTTACTTTTTACCGTATCAACCAGTTGAGAAAGGGTGTCCATTGCGTTATCCAGCGCGCAACCAATCGTTCCGAATTCATCCCGACCTGCGTGAAACCCAAGACGAGATGTTAGATCACCTTCTGATATCTTTTCGGTTGTTGAATACAATACCCATAGCGCACCACCAATAAATGTCGCCACCCAATAAACAAAAAGAGCAAAAGGTAGAACCCAAAGGTAGCTAAGAGCAAAAGAGCCTCTAGCTGAGCTGAGCATGGTGTTGTATCCGGTAGAAAAGTTTTCTGTTAGCTGATAGGTGGTACCGGATTTATGTTGGCCGTTAACCGTCACTACGCCATTGTTATAATGAGACTCACTCATTCTAGATGTCGTTGAAAGGCCGCGAATAGAAGAGGTATCAATATTGTCAGAAGCTAGAATGCCAGTCAGTTTGTATTCCGCTGCCATAATAGACTGCGCTTCAAATTGATCGACGGTGTAATAATAGCGAGCCCCCGCAATACACGTTAGGGTTGTTAAGAAAAGGGCAAAGACCACCCACATTTTGTCGTTGATCGACATTTTAATAAACAGGCGATCAATCGTTCGAAAATCCACTTCTTTCATAGAAAGCTCCATGCACAAAATTTGCAGACATTTTACAAATCAATGAAAATCATTAGTGAGATGTACATCTCAAATCTATGTACTGAATGTTTTCTGTTGCGTAATTTATGTGATCTGCGTTGGTAGGAGCTTGTGTTTTGGTATTAACAAAGAGGTTAACAAGACTCATTTCTAATCAATTTGGCTTTCAAAAGACGTGCTAGATACAAATTGGTATCTGTATACGACTGTTAATGTTGAAAATTTAATAAAAATTAAAAAAAGTACTGTACATAACGATTTCAGACGTTATTATATTCCGCAGTTGTTCAGAGAGTTATTAAATGCAGCATCAAGTACAAGTAAAACTTCCACTACTAGAACCACGTTTTTGTAGCTAGGCGTTTCCCTTTTATTTTAGCGTAACATGATATAATTCAACACATTAACATACTGTTAATGTTGAACTTTTTCTTAAATATAAATAAATAAGGGACATCACATGTCTAACTCAATTACTGGTACTGTAAAATGGTTCAACGAAACTAAAGGTTTCGGTTTCCTAACTCAAGATAACGGCGGCGCAGACGTATTCGTACATTTCCGTGCTATCGCATCTGAAGGTTTCAAAACTCTTAACGAAGGCCAAAAAGTGTCTTTCGAAGTAGAGCAAGGCCAAAAAGGTCTTCAAGCTAGCAACGTTATCGCTCTTTAATTAGACGCTAATGTCGTAAGCTTATTACGAATAAATGAAAGGTCGCCATTGGCGGCCTTTTTTATGTCTGCTATAAAATGCCTTAACGAAACTGTCTTGGGCTTGAGCCGTATTGGCTTTTAAAGCACTTAGAGAAATAATTGCTGTCCGAAAATCCGCACTGTTCCGATATAGCTTGGATAGACAAGTTCATATCATCCTTAAGTAACCTCGCTGCATGTTTAAGTTGAACCTCCCGAATGTATTGATTAGGTGAGGTCTGGAAGAACTGACGAAACAACCGCTCTACCTGACGTTTACTAATAAAAGCCGCTTTACCGATGGCTTCGCTGTTCAATTGAGTACTAGAAAAGTGCTGTTCTATATGAACAAGCGCTCGGCTCAGTGCTAGTGTTTGCTGATTATTGTCTTGTGATCCACCTTGATATGTTCTGGAAAGGTTAATCACTAACTGTTGCATAAGCGAAGAGAGCATGAGTTCAAACCCATTGGGTGCGTTGTTGTATTCAAAATCTATTTGGTTAAGCAGTTCTTCTATCCGACCTAACTGGACGAGATCCAGAGTGAGCTTTGCTTGGTACTCGCTAGTTTGCCTAGCAATAGGCTCAACGTTAAATAGCGCTTGATAGCCTGGCAACAGTTTTAGTTGAGGGGATTCAAATAGCGGTGCTTTTGAATCAAACATTAGATTGATAATTCGTAGATTGTTCACATCTTTAAATCCGTGCTCTACTTCCCCATTGATTACAAATACATCTCCTTTATTCAATGGGTATACATGCCCGGCAACTTGGTGCTTTCCAGAACCATCAAAAACGATAAACAACTCTGAAAAATCGTGCTTATGAGGTGCAAAGTCATGGTCGTGGTAGCCATGATCATACGCAAATTGAATGTGTTTATGTTTCTGGTGTGACTTGAGCTGGTAAGTGGTCACCATGTCGCAATATTCCTTTTTATTGTCGCTATTTTGGTAGAGTTGGAAATTCTAGAATTTTAAACTAATCCCAACAAGTGTATTTCGCACATTTCCTGTTTAGAAGTCACAAATGGATTTTTTATTATGACGACCCAATTCCAGACACCGTATTTCTCTAGTTGGCCCAAAATCCAATCAGAATTTTCAGTTGAGTCAGAGATGGAAGCTGAGATAGCCTCTATTGTTGACTTGATGACCAATGAAGAAAAGGTCGGTCAGATGATTCAACCTGAGCTTAGAGAGATCACTCCCGAGGAGGTTATCCAATATAAGATCGGGTCTATTTTAAATGGTGGTGGTTCATGGCCGAGCGGTAATAAGCACGCAACTGCAATCGAATGGGCTGAAAAGGCCGATGAGTATTGGCTTGCCACTGAACAGGCTTTTAAAGGTCGACCATTTCGTATCCCCTTTGTCTGGGCGACAGATGCAGTTCATGGCCATAACAATGTTTTTTCATCAACAGTATTTCCTCACAATATCGGCTTGGGCTGCGCGCGAGACCCCGAACTAATTCGGACAATTGGTCGGATTACTGCACTTGAAATAGCTGCGACGGGTCTTGATTGGACATTTGCGCCAACTGTTGCAACGCCGCGTGACCTCCGCTGGGGCCGTGTTTATGAAGGCTACTCTGAAGATCCTGAAATTACTTATGCTTACGCAGGTGAAATGGTTAAAGGTCTACAAGGTAATAATGAGGAATTGAAAGACGAACACCATGTCATTTCTAATGTAAAACATTGGGTTGGTGATGGCGGTACGTTATCAGGTATAGACCGTGGGATTAATAGCTACAGTGAAGATTTGCTTAGGAACATTCACGCAATGGGCTACTTTAGCGGTTTAAATGCAGGTGCTCAGGTGGTGATGTCATCGTTTAACAGTTGGGATGATGGCAATAACTATGATCACGATACCGCGACATCTGGATCTTACAACAACAAAATTCATGGCAGTAAATACTTATTAACAGATGTACTTAAAGAGCAGATGGGCTTTGATGGGTTCGTTGTTACCGACTGGAATGGTCACGCTGAAATAAGCAAATGCAGTGATGAAGATGCGAGTTATGCGATCAATGCAGGTAACGATATTTTGATGATACCGGTTCGTCAGCATTGGCAGGCGGTATACCACAAGACCTTAGCCGATATTGAATGTGGCGTGATTTCAATATCTCGAATTAACGACGCTGTATCACGTATATTACGAGTGAAAATGCGTGCTGGTTTGTGGGACAAGCCACAACCTTCAAAGCGAGAACTCGGTGGGAATCAGTCAATTCTTGGGGCAGATGAACACCGACAGGTGGCTAGGGAAGCAGTACGAAAATCACTCGTCCTGCTTAAAAATAAAGAACAGATAATACCGCTAAAACGTAATCAACGTATCGTTTTAACGGGAAGCGCAGCCAACGATCTACAAAAACAATCGGGTGGTTGGAACCTGACTTGGCAGGGCGACGAAAACTTATTCAGTGACTTCCCTGGTGCGACAACGGTGAAAATGGGGTTAGAGGCTCAGCTTGGTAGCGAGAACGTTATTTATGACCCTGAATTAGAGACAAAGCTTGTTGCCGGAGATACCGCTGTTGTGGTGTTTGGCGAAGATCCTTACGCCGAGATGATGGGTGATATCAAAGCGTGGCAAAGCCTAGAATTCTCTAAACTAAAGCGTAGTTACGCTGCAGATTGTGAAAAAATCACTCAGCTTCACAATGCTGGCGTTAAAGTTATTTCGATTTTCTTTAGTGGTCGCCCTTTGTACTTAAATGAAGAGATTGCTCGTTCGGATGCATTTATTGCTGCATTTCTACCGGGCAGTGAAGGGCAGGGGATCATTGATGTTTTGGTTGCCGATGAAAATGGTCAGCCTAACTACGATTTTGAAGGTGTACTGTCATTTAGCTGGCCAAACAAGAAATCGAGTACAACTGTTCATCGTATCCCGACGCATATTCCCGAATATCAATTACCAGCCAATGAACAACATCCTGACGGTGAGCACGCGCCCTTGTTCGAATATGGCTATGGCTTGAATTACAGCAAGAAGTTACAAGCACGAAATCTCGATGACATTGAACTAGATATGAGTACTGATGTAACCCTTACAAAGCAAACCCATATCTTTGGTGTGCAAGCTACCATAGGCGATTACCAGTGTAGGGTAGCCGATGTCGCAAATCCAACTGGCGTCGAAGTTTCGAGAAATAACTCAATTGAGCTAGCAACCTTAACCACCAATCCAGTCAACTATCAACAGCAGCAAGATGCGATAGAACTTACCTTTAAAGAGGGCGGGAATGTTCTGTATATTGAAACGACTAACCCCGATGGTGAAGATCTTAGCCGATACCAAACAGGCGTGATTTCATTCGAATTGAAAGTATTAGAAGCGGCGAGTGATGATGTGATCGTTACCTTAGCTAAGCCAGCTGACGATATCGACAATGCAGTTAAATACGTACTAAATAGAGTACTAATTAAAGAGTCTGAGGAATTTGTACAAATTCAGATCCCTTGCCAGCACTTTTCTTATGGTGGTTTGGATCTAACAAACTTGAAGACAGTTTTCTCATTCGCAAGCCGAGGAAGCTTTAAAGCCGTGATGGCGAACGTGTGCTGGCAAGCATAATAACCTTTAAACCAAAACGAACGAAGCGTAAGAGGTTTCATTGATGTCTAAGTTTATCGATAACGGAAAACGGTTTTCTCTCACAACACCAACTGAATTGCCCAACTCAGCAGGATACCTATGGAATCGTCACATGATGATTCATATGAACTGTCAGGGCTATGCCGTTGCTCAGTACATGAACCCAGAACCCAAGAAATATGCGCATGTCCCGGCCCTTGCGGCAACTAGCTTCATGCAACCCGAGCAACCCTATTTTGCACACCATCCGGGTCGGTTTTTCTACTTGAGAGATGACGAGAGTGGCGAGCTGTTTTCTGCTCCGTTTGCACCTGTGAAGGCTGGACTAGATTCGTTTAAGTTTGAACCGGGACTTTCCGATATACGTTGGAACGTTGAGCATATAGGTCTTCGTATTGAGGTGACTTTAACGCTAAGTGAAACCCATGTGGTCGAGCTTTGGAATGTGAAGGTGACTAATTTACATGACCATAATAGAAGTGTATCGATTATTCCCTACTTTCCGGTAGGTTACTCTTCATGGATGAACATGGGGGCGCATTTCGACCATGAATTGAACGCGGCTGTGTGTACCTCGATCACGCCTTATCAAAAACTTGAGCAGTACGAAAAGAATAAACACCTTAAAGATATTACGTTTCTGTCATCAGATTTGACGCCAAGTTACTACGAGCTAAGCCAGCCTGCGTTTGAAGGGCAAGGTGGGTTACATAACCCTGACGCACTAAGCGAGGGTAAGAACTTAACCAATGGCGATGCTATTTATGAGATCCCAGCGTGTACACTGCAATTTTGTGTCGAGCTTGAAAAAAATCAATCGAAAGAGTTGAACTTAATGTTTGGCCCTGCAATTGATAAAAAAGAAATTGCAGCGATTAAGGAAGCACATAGTGGAACTGCTTTAAATGAACAGCGTGAAAATTACCGACAGTATATCGAATTAGGTAATGGCGTTTTAAACGTCAATACACCAGACAATACCTTTGATGATTTCGTTAATCACTGGCTACCAAGACAGGTTTATTATCATGGTGATACCAACCGATTAACGACCGACCCACAGACGCGAAACTATCTTCAAGATGGTATGGGAATGGCGTATGTAAATAGTTCTGCGACTAAAAAGGTCATACTAACGGCGTTTGCACAGCAAAAAAGTGACGGTGAAATGCCTGATGGTATTTTGCTAACACCGGAAGCCGAACTGAAATACATCAATCAAATTCCTCATACTGATCATTCAGTTTGGCTAGCCATTATTTTACAGGCTTATCTGAATGAAACGAATGATTGGTCGATATTGGACCATCAACTTCCATGGGAAGATGACGAATCAACTGCCACAGTGTTAGAGCACATGAACCGAGCGATGGCACATTTATGTGCTGCACGAGACGAGCGCGGTCTGCCTTATATTGCTCAAGGCGATTGGTGTGATCCCATGAACATGGTAGGGCCAAAAGGCATCGGTGTTTCTGGATGGTTAACGCAAGCGCTTAGCTACGCGTTACAATTGTGGATAGAGATATCTGACAAGCGTAATGATCAATCGGTAATAGCGAGTTTTGAAAAAACAGTCACTGAGCTACAAGCTCTTACCCATGAATATTTTTGGAAAGGTGATTGGTATGCGCGTGGCATTACCGATGATGGAGTCACCTTTGGCGTTCCTGAAGATAAAGAAGGGCGTATCTTTTTGAATACTCAAAGCTGGGCCTTCTTAGCGGATATCCCAACAAATGAACAGAAAGAAAAGATGCTCCAATCGGTAGACGATCAGCTTGATACCCCTTATGGCGTAATGCTGTATGCCCCTGCATTTACCCAAATGCGCGAAGACGTGGGCCGCGTAACTCAGAAGTGGCCAGGCTCTGCGGAAAACGGATCGGTTTATAACCATGCGGCCGCGTTTTATGCAGCTAGTTTATATGCAATTGAAGAGGCGGACCGAGGGTTCTCTGTATTACGAAAAATGCTGAGCGATCATAATGATGAAGGATTTGAGCGTCGAGGCCAGCTGCCTGTCTACATTCCAAATTACTATCGTGGTGCCTATTATCAGTACCCAAGCAAGGCGGGTCGTTCGAGTAATCTGTTTAATACTGGGACAGGCGCATGGTTTTATCGCATGGTGATCGAGCAGATGTTTGGTTTAAAAGGGTGTGAAGAAGGGCTTTCTATTTCACCGAAACTACCCTCTCATTGGGATGAGGTATCGGTAACACGCGAGTTCAGGGGAGCCACCTTCGAAGTGAACTATCTTCGTTGTGATGACGTGACAACAGCGCAGGTTTGGCTAGAAGGAAATAGACTAGAACATAATATTGTTACGGAAATAGAGACTGGAAAGCTCTATGAAGTAACCGTTCGCTTGGCTAGGTGTTAATAACGAAATAAAATAAATGAATCAAAGGTTATAGCACCGCAAAGGGGCAGGCTTATTTAATTTAAGTCTGTCCTTTATTCGTATTGGCTCTTCCTAAACAAGATTGAGAAGAATGAAAAACAGTCTTTTTGCATTACAGATTGACGCAAGCTAGAAAGAACGATTGAACTATTAGTGCTAATGTTAGCTGCCTTTATTGATATGTAAACGGTAGCTTAATGATTATTTTAAATAGATATAAGCAATCGCTATTAGTAATCTAAATAGTCGTTATATCGCTTCTTAATTGAATTATTCTTTATTATTTCTCTGTACAGTAACGGAGAAATTCAATGCAAACCCCTTCTAAATTTGTAAAAAATGTTCTTGCGGTATCTATTGCTGCTTCCACAACATTCGCGGCTTCCCCTGCGCTCGCGAAAGCCCCCAATATTGTAACGATCATGCTAGATGATGTTGCTCCTATGGATATCTCAGCGTATCACCGAGGTTTGGGAGCGATCAAGACTCCAAACATTGACCGTATCGCTAAACGTGGAGTTATGGTCAGTGACTATTATGCGCAGAGTAGCTCTACTGCGGGGAGAGCCGCTTTTATCACAGGTCAGTACCCATTTCGTTCAGGCTTAACTTCTGTTGGTCAACCGGGTTCAAAACTAGGGTTGAAAAAAGAAACCCCAACGCTTGCTGAACTACTAAAGCTGAAAGGTTATGACACAGTACATGTCGGTAAATCTCATTTAGGTGATAACAATAGTCACTTACCTACGGTACATGGATTTGACGAGTATTATGGATTTCTTTATCACCTCAATGTGATGGAAATGCCTGAACAACCAGAGTTCCCTAAAGACCCCAATTTTGTAGGTGTGCCTCGTAACGTCATTCACTCTATTGCGACAGCAGAGTTTGATGAGACTGTTGACCCTCGTTTTGGCGTAGTCGGTAAGCAAAAAGTGACGGACAAAGGCAGTCTAGGTAAAGAGCGAATGAAGCTCATCGATGAAGAGTTTTTAGATTTCGCTACGGATTGGTTGGATAAACATGAAACCAAAGATGATGACAAACCTTACTTCATGTGGTTCAACCCGTCTCGAATGCACACCATTACCCATGTTAGAAAAGAGTATGAAGGCGCGAGTCAGACATCAACTTACTATGATGCACTTAAAGAAGTAGATGACCAAATAGGAGTCTTACTTAGCAAGCTGGAATCTCTTGGAGAATTGGATAACACCATTATCTTATTTACGTCCGATAACGGCGTAAATATGGATCATTGGCCTGACGCTGGTGCGGCTTCATTCCGTGGGCAAAAGGGCACGACATGGGATGGTGGTTTTCGTGTACCTATGTTGGTTAGTTGGCCAGAAAAGCTACCAAAGGGAGAGTATGTGGATGGGTTAATGTCTGCAGAAGATTGGTTACCAACGATCATGGCTGCAGTCGGAGAGCCTAATATCAAAGAAGAGTTACTCGAAGGGAAAGAGATTGAGGGTGTTGAACGTATCGCTCATATCGATGGATACAATCAATTAGATATGCTTTCCGGTAAAGGTGACAGTAACCGCCGTGAATTTTTCTTCTATAACGAAAGTGACTTGAATGCAGTTCGTGTGGATGAATGGAAAGTGCACTTAAGAACTAAAACTACCTGGACAGAACCTGCGAAAGAGTGGCCTTTTGGTGTGTTGGTCAATATAAAGGCAGATCCTTATGAACGTTCTCCTGATACTTCAGGTTGGTATCATTGGATGAAACAAAAATCATGGGTTCTACCTTACTTTTATAAGAGCATTAATCAGTATCAACGGTCATTGAAAGCTTACCCACCGGCTCAAAAAGGCACTGGTGTTGGTATGGGTAACGATACGATCGATTAAGTCAGACACATAATCGTTTGAGCATATTGTGCCTCTATTTATAGGGGCACGATTTACGTAGTGGATACAAAATATCAGCCTAAATAATCACAGGCATTTCCTTTTCGAATCAATACTTCAAAACAATTTTTAATGAGAGCATCTATGACAACGCCTTTGCCTTATAGCTTATCGATCAAACCTGTCGGTTCAAACTGCAATCTCGATTGTAGCTATTGCTACTACCTTGATAATCAATCCGGGTGTGGTCCTGTCATGGGTGATGATGCGCTCGATTTGGCTGTTCAACAACATATTGAATCTCAACCGGTTAACGCACCCTTAGTAGATTTTATTTGGCATGGCGGAGAGCCGTTATTACGTGGAAGAGAGTTTTATGAACGAGCCATAAAACAGCAACAACGCTGGGCCGAGAAAAAAGAGATAATTAACACGTTTCAAACTAACGGAACGTTGATTAACCATCGCTGGGCCGAGTTTTTTAAAAAACACAATATTATGGTGGGGATAAGCATAGATGGGCCTAATTTACTAAATGATATTGCTCGAATTGATCTCAAAGGGGAATCGAGCTTCGAGAAAACCATGCGAGGTGTTTCTCTACTGAAAGAGCACAACGTCGAGTTCAATACTCTAACGGTGATCAATAATCGAACTTATAAACATGGCGCTAAGATATATCAATTTCTAAAAGAGAGCGGAAGTCCATACCTTCAGTTTCAACCGTGCCAAGATCATGAGCTAGATCGTCGCTCTGAATATGATTGGTCATTGACAGGTGATCAGTGGGGGATATTACTTTGCGATGTCTTTGATGAGTGGTGTAAGCAAGATATAGGTAAAGTCTATGTACAGTTTTTTGAAAACTGTTTAATGATATTAATGGGTAAACCTAGTCAAATGTGTCATCACAGTGAAACTTGTGGCCAGCAGCTAATGATGGAAGCCAGTGGTGATGTTTTTAGTTGCGATCACTTTGCTTACCCAAAATATAAAATAGGTGAGTTAGGTGACACTACACTTCAAAGTTTAGTGAACAGTGAACAACAGCGTCATTTTGGTGACGATAAAAAAACACAACTAAACCAAGAGTGCCAACAATGTGATTTCTTAGCAATGTGCCAGGGAGGTTGTCCAAAGAACTGGACAAGTAAAACTTCGAAAGGTGAGGATATCAATGCATTGTGTTATGGGTATAAAAAGTTTTTTAATTATGCGCTTCCACGTTTGTTAAAAATGGTTGATGCGATGCTGAGTGGTTATTCTCCACAATACTACGCGCTTTTTTAAGTTAAACTGACCTTATGGCAAGTAACGATTTTCTTCTATGAATAAAGACTACAACCTACTACGGTTGCTGATGGTATTATATGAAACTCGCCAAACAGTAGCCGCAGCAAGAAAGCTGAATATTAGTCAACCAACAGTAAGTTTGATGCTAAAAAAATTGCGAGAGCAGTTTTCTGATGAGCTATTTGTACGCAACAAAAACATGCTAGAGCCAACGGAAAAGTGCACAGATATAGTGGACAGAATACCAGCTTTGATTGACCAAATTGAACAGCTATATGCGACGAATGAACCATGGGGCATAGAACAAATGAAAGGGGAGATCACGTTCCTTTTTCCCGCTACATTGATGGCCCCGATAGCGGCACCCCTCGTGGCTAAATTGACGGTTGTTGCGCCTTTATTAACGGTGACTTGCCATCCATGGGAGCCTAATAGTTTACGAAATTTAGAACAGACTAGGAATTACTGGGGTGTTGGTTACTTGCCCTTAGCGACAAACAAGAATGTTGTTGAAATGTCATTACCAGACGATAAGTTTATGCTCGTCACTCGAAAGGGACACCCTTTAACGGCTCCTGTTGTTGAAGAGCTATTGAAATTTCCACTCTGTGTCAGCGTGATTCCCGGTTACATAGAAGCATCTAAAGTTGAGATGTTGATAAAAAAACACAAACTCGAGAAGAATGTCAGTGTACGTTCAAGTGATTCGAGTATGATGCTAGAGCTAATTCATTTAAGTGACACTATTGGCGTAATGTCGATTAAAAATACCCCTCTCATCACTGACCGATTTGATACATATCCACTGCCTAAAGAGTTTTACCAAGAGACGTTCCGCCGTGAGTGTGCGTTGTTTTGTCATTTACGAGATAGAAATACACCATTTACAAACTGGATTTTTCAAGAATTGACGACCATGATGCGAGTAGATGATGAGTCGAGCGCCCGTTAGTCTTAATTATGAAATAATTTGGCGTGGAAAGATTTATTGTACAATCTTAGCTGATTAGCATGAAACCTAATTAAAAGAGGTCTGTATGATTACTTGGAAGCATCAAATTGAGTCGATAAAGCACTTAGTCGATTGGGTATGGTATTTGGATGTCTTGGCCAACGATACAATTGATTCTATGCCTCAGCTTGTTCCCAATGTAAATGCTCATTATATCGTTACGCCTCGTGCGCAATCTTATGATTATAAGAGTAAGACTGATCATTTCTCGGGTATCGGAACGCACCTCCTCACGGCAAGTACTCAGACATTAACCTTGAATGATCATGCGCCATTAACGCGTCTTGGCATTCGTTTTACACCTACCGCTTTGTATCAGCTGAATAAGCCTCAAGCAGGATTAATAAATCAGTGTCTAGATATTGATTGGTTAGAGCTGCTATTACACCCTAACTCTTATCAATCGCTAATTGTAGATTCTAATAAAGATGAGTTGTTAGCCAAAGTTGAACAAGACTTGTCACCGTTAATAGAGTTAGCGCAATCTGATAGTTCGGTTGTACTTGTGGAAAAAGCCTTAACGCTAATTGAAGACAATAACGGATTATTGACCAGTGAATTTCTGTCGGAACGTTGCTTTACGACAAAACGCACTTTAGAAAGAGCGTTTAAGAAAGTAGTTGGTTTGAGTATTAAGCAGTATCAAATCATTATTAAATTTGAAGCTCTGTTTATGCATGTATATCAGAACCCAAAACAAGCTGACTGGGCAGAACTAGCCAACCAGTTTGGTTTTAGTGATCAACCGCATCTAATTCGTCAAATGAAGCAGGTACTCGGTGTTACGCCCTCAGGATATTTGAATGCCAGAGATCTGGTCATTGATATCTATGGAGACTTTGAGTAGAGCGCCTTTATACATAATGTCGCAAAAGTTCAATCGCAGTAACTTCGGGTTCGCTATGATGCTGTCAATTTCAAAGAGAAGGTAAAAACAGTGTCGATTACAAACTTTAAGCAAGGGAAAGACACCCCGCTAAGTGATGAATTTACTATCCGTTTAATTACTCATGATGATCTTCAAGACATCGTGACTATGCTCGGTAATCCCAATGTCGCCAAGTATCTATTTTTTGCACCAGCGCCAGTGGAAATGTATCACGGTTTTTTCAATCCAATCATCGAGAATACTAAAGAGTCTATTGAAAGAGGGGAGTGGCCAGAGAATCCAACGGCGATTATTCGAGATCGACAAGGGCGCTATATGGGGATGACAGGGTTGCCATCAGTCATGTTTTTACAGGGGAATTTTGAGGTAGGCTATCAACTATCTGAGCATGCTTGGGGGCAGGGGATCGCGACATTAGCGTGCCAATTTATGACCCAACTAGCTTTCACACAACTAGATGCGCATAAAGTAACAGCAGATTGTTATTTAGGTAATGTTGGTTCCTATAAAACAATGGCTCGGTGTGGGTATCAACATGAAGGCACACAAAAAAATTATTACAAACTAGAAGAGGGATTTGAAGACCGAGTTCACTATGGAATAACCAAAGAGCAGTTTGACGCGTTGTAGGTTGAAAGATATTCACTCGAAACAGTCGTGAATCAGACTCAAAAAAGCCAGCCTAGGGAGTGGCTGGCTTGTTCATATTTTGACTAAATTATGGATTTGATGGTAATTATTGTGTAATTATTTATCGACGATTAGCCATTCGTTTATATTGATGTCGTCTTCCTCTAAGCGTTAAGCCTAATTGCATTATATTTTCTGGCGGTGCGATACCGCTATATCCACCATCGCCAATATGTACGATATCAGCGCCGGCTGCCTTAGAAGCCATAGCCACTTGTTCGATATAGGACTCTGTCGCTCCCTCTTGAGAAGTACCAATGGCCAACATGCCGAGCATTCCGCTTTGGTGGACTGCCGTCATCATCTTTCTGGCGAGATCTGCGTCAACCCCAGGCGTCGTGTATGGAGCTGGAAACATCATGACATCAGCCCCTGCTTCAGCGAAGTTAGGAATAATATTCAGGTTATAGTCATTACCTACACCGCCAGCGTGCATTTTCCCAGCTACAACAATGATATCTTGAGACACCTTCCGTACTAAACTTATCGCACCTAAAATCGTTTCTTGCGTGACTGCGTTGCCAGGATTTCCAGTGAGCATGACATAATCAAGCCCAATTGCGATTGCACGTTCTACAGTTTCTCTTGTGACAGTTCGCCCGATATCAACGTGGTTGATACTTTCTGGAACAGGCTCTAAATTGCAACCTATTAAGCGTCCTGTGGCCTTTTTTACTTCTTGAATCGACATTATTTCATCAGGGTTTTCAGATAAAATTTTGATAGCTGGGTTCATGACATCTAAGCAATTCAATGTGATCATGTCAGCCCCAAAGGCCGCCGCAATTTCAGGACCAGACACGACATCCAGTGGTGGTGTAATCGCGACGACATTTTCGACCATGATGGTGCGTCCCTCTGAGTTTTGAATGCTGTCTACAATGTCTTTTCGTGAAGCATTCCGAACATCTTCAGCAGTAAAATCAAATATGCGCTTCTTCATGACTTCTTACCTTATGTAGTTGATGATAAATCGCTACGATCTCTTCGGCCATTTCTCGACACAACATTGTGGTCATAATATGGTCTTGAATATGGGTTAGGATGAGCGTCATAGTGACTTTGCCTGCTCCCTCATCGAAACCAATTAATGACGTTTGCGCTTTATGAACGGAACTCAATGCTTTATCACCATCCAGTAATAGTTGATGCGCGTGTTGGAACTGACCTTTACGTGCAGTGGTCATTGCTTCCATAAATGTCGAACGTGCTTCGCCAACCTGACAAAGGAGAGACATCAGAAATTCTTCAGTGATGTCCTCATTACTATTAATTTTTACATTCATCGAGCTTTCCTTGTGTAGCTGTAGACTGGGCAGTATCTAATGCGTTTTCTTCTGCGAGTAACTGTCTCTCATGTACTTTTAAGAATGGGTAGAAGACGAGTGCACTGACTAAGATGCTGCTGACAACGACGAGTGCAGCTGTTCCAGAGTTGGTTGCAATGATGGCTCCTATTGGTGCTGGCATTGTCCATGGTGGAATAGCAATGATCTTGGCGACAAACCCTGCTTTAAATGCAAACCAAACAATGGTTGTGTTCAATGTCGGAGCAAGAAGCCAAGGGATAAAATATATTGGGTTCATGACAATAGGGGTGCCAAAGATGACCGGCTCGTTGATGTTGAACGTACCTGGAATGATGGACATTTTCCCTATGGTCTTAAGTTGAGTCGCTTTAGAACGCATCATTAAGATAACTAACCCCCAAGTGCCGCCCGCGCCGCCTACAAAGATAAAGAAGTCCATGACAGGGTTAATAAAGATGGCGGGTAAAGGTTCACCTGCAGCGAGTGCTTCTTGGTTCAGCCCTAGGTTAATCAGCAGCATAGGCCCAATGATCCCGCCTACAACGGAACCGCCGTGAATGCCACTAAACCAAAGCAATTGAATCAGTAATACCGCGAGTAAACATGCAATATAGCTGTCTGATGCGAGCACCAAGGGTTGGAATAACGTCATAATTGCATCGGGTATTTTCATACCGTGCTGAGCTAGGTATACATTGATGGTCATGACGATGATTGAGATAAATACAATGGGAATCAATAGATCAAATGATGCGGATATTTTTGGTGGAACCGCTTCAGGCATTTTGATTCGGATATTGTATTTGATCAGCAGCCTTTGCATTTCAGGTACAAATAAACCACAGATGATGGCGGTAAAAGCCCCCGTTCCGCCGAGAAATGCACCCGGTAGAACACCACCGATTTCCACATTGACCATAGGAGCGGCAGCCAGCAAGAATGCAAACATAGATAACATGCCAGTGTTCATTGGGCGTAATTTATAGGCTTCTGCTAAACTAAAGCCGATACCAAATGACGCGTAAAGGGCGAAAATCCCCATACTAAGTTGGAAAGGGGTAAGAATATTGTCTTTACCAATGATTTCAATCAACCCATGCCAAGCATCAAAGAAGAAATTACCGTCTGAGGGTGGGAAAGCTAAAACCAGCAGTAGTGAACCAACAATTAGAAATGGCATTGTTGAAACAAACCCATCTTTAATTGCATTTACATGTTTTTGTGCGGAAATTTTGCCAGCAGCAGGTGCTACGACAGTTTCGACAAACCTCAATACGTTATCAAATAGTGCCATTTTGCTAACTCTCCATAGTTTCGTGGGCTTGATAGAGTGAAATTGCTTGTTCTAATACTGCATCGCCTTTTAATAATCCGTAATTCATCATATCGATCAGTCCGCAGCCCTTATTTTGCTCTTTGGCTACTTGTCTAAACTCCTCATATTTGAATTTTACTTGGGGAGCAACCAAGCAGACATCGCTCCATTTGATGCACTCATCAAACTCTGAGATTGAATGCGCTGATATTTCACACTTAACGCCTTTTTCTATTGCCGCCTTTTCCATTTTGCTCACGAGCATGCTTGTTGACATACCAGCAGCGCAGCAGAGGAATATCTTCATATCGTTTCTCCTTTCCGTGTATAACCACTTATGATTTTTAATGTAACCGGTTTCGGTAACCGGTTACATATATACACCACAAATCATTGCAATGAGTAACATATGATCGATTTATGCAGGCTGTGTCTAATTTTTAAACGAATGTAAACTAGTGATGTTTTTGTAGATAAAAGAAGGAGAATTAGGTTTAGGGCGATATAGAATGAAGAAAGGAAACAGAAGTAATACCTCCCATTTTAAGGTGAATTAATAGCAAAAAAGGGGAGGTTAGGAAGATGAACTAGAGCGAGTTAGGCATAGTCGAATTTCGTACGATGAGTTGCCCGCGAATCACCTCTGATTCAAATGAAAGGTCTCCTTGAATGAGCCTTTGTGCGACAGACATGGCCTGCGCCATAATCGTTTGAATGGGAACTTCAACGGTTGTAAGTGCTGGTTCAATGAATGCACTACAAGGATCGTTATCAATACTAACAATAGATATATCCTTAGGTACTGATAGCCCATGTTCGGTCAATGCTTTAATGCAACCGATGGCAATATCATCTGAAGCGGCAACGATTGCAGTATCCAACAGCCCTTCTTCTATGAGTTCTTTTCCGGCGGCGTACCCTTCTATATAACCAAATTCACAGGCGATTTGGCGAGATTCTAGAAAAAGTTCGGGGTGTGCCATTATGGCCTTATTGAAACCTTTTGAACGAGATGATGACGTAGGTGTGGCGGGCTTTGGGCCAATATAGGTCAACTTTCTGTGGCCGGAATTTAACAGGTGTTCAACCGCCATCTTGACAGCATGTTGCTGATCAAATGCAATGGAATAGCCTGCACTTAATGGTAACTCTCGGCCTACGTTCACTAACGGAATATCAATGGAATGATTGAGTGCAATGATTTGATCGCTTGATAGCATTCGACTATACAAAACGATGACATCACATCTCTTTTCAACCAATGAGTGTACAGCTTTTAGTTCACTCTCTGCTTGGTTATGTCCATCCGCAATCAGAAGTTGCTTACCCATTAGATCGGCGCTAACAGAGGCTTGTTTGAGCAAAATTCCAAAATAACTTCCGGTGAAATCTGAAAGGACTAATCCAATGCTATTACCACTTTTTGTTGCTAAGGCTTGAGCGACTGAGCTAGGTTTATAGTTAAGTTCTGACATGACAGAGTTAACTAATTCTCGAGTGCTTTCTTTGACTTGCCCCGTACCATTAATGACACGAGAAACCGTCGCTTTTGAAACTCCAGCAATACGAGATACATCTGAAATTGTTGCCATTCATGCCTCTTGCAGATCATACATCTTTATTTTGAATTCCGAAGATAACAGATTTTAGAAACAATAGAGAAGAAAATGCGTAGCTACCAATGGGCTAGCTACGCATATAAATTACGATATTTACCAAGTTAAGTTTCAATGGGCACAATTAGAATATCCACAGGTGACTTGTTTATTAGGTGCTTGGAATAAGAAACAATACTGCTCCAAAAGTCGTGGTGGTGACCGCATATTAACAGGTCGACATTGTTATCAATGATAGTGTCGTGGAGCTTATTACTTAAATCCCCTGTGCCGACAAAGAAAGACTTGATGGGGAAGTCGGTATAAGCTTCAAACGTTCTAAGTTGATCTATGGAGTTTTGCTTTAAAGGAATGTCTTCGACGCCTGTTGTGATGTCGATAAGATCCGGATAAATTTCGCCATGTGTCCCGTCCATGTGGACGAAGGAGATCTCAGCGCCCATGGTTTTTGCAAGGAAGATAGCTCGATCGATGAGTATTTTACTGTCGTCTGAAAGCTCTAGTGCAACTAGGATGTGTTTGTATTTCATAACTATTCCTCTTTCTTGATTCACTTGGGTCAGCATAGTGTTGGTGGGTTGAAATTGCTGTCGAAGCGGTCGCAAAACGCACAAGTTTCATTGCCATATTATACAAATAGATAGATGTGGAATTAAACGTTAATCTATTCTCATAGTGATCAACTATCACCATTTTCAACCCTATGACTTTAGTGAATACGAATGTTGGGATAGGCTAGTGAAATTGACGCCATCTGATTATTATTTGCGGTAAGGCTATGTCTAACTCAATCTCGATTCGTTCTTATAGTCGCCAAAAAAGGGGACATTCTCACCCCTTTCATCAGCTCGTTCTCCCATTGCGTGGTGTGATAAATCTAGAGATAGAATCTTACACGGGGAAGGTGACGCCTGGAGAGTGTGTCATTATCCAAACGGGTCAAATGCATTACTTTACCGCTCAAGACCATGCGAAATTTGTTATCGTCGACATGGAGGAACTGCCGGAAAATCTCACTAACTCGGATGTCGTGGTATTTACAATCACACCTCCGCTTAAGAGTTTTCTATCTTTTGTCGAACAGCAACTTATTTTTCAGGTGAGTAATGCACTCGAAGGTCAGGTTTTTTCTCTTTTTAATGGATTGCTAAAAGAGCAAAGGCTAGTGAAGCAGTTGGATCATCGAGTCAGAAACGTGTTGGATCATATGGAAGAAAACTTAAGCGACGACTTGTCGATAGAGTCTTTAGCTCATATTGCGTGCCTAAGCCCGACACAATTAAAGTTGATATTTAAAAAGCAGACCAAACTTTCCGTGATGCAATATCTAACCAAAATGCGTATGGATAAAGCACAGGCTCTATTGCTTAATACCGATTACCCAATCTCGATTGTTGCGGAAAGTGTTGGCTACCGTGACCCAACCGCATTTAGCCGACGCTTTACCCAACACTTTGGGTTAACACCTTCTAAGCTTTCCAGGTAATTACGTCTTAGTTGCTGTAGGAATAGTCCTTTCTGCAAGAACAAGTGAATTCTCTCGTATTAATATCACCCTTAATTTATTAAGGATGAAGAATCGATATGTTAAAGGATAACAAAATTTTACGAGGGATTGGTGCGGTGACTTTTTCAAGCGTTCTATGGGGGACGACGGGTACAACAGCAAGCCTAACTTCAGGTGTGAATCCATTGGCAATCGGTGCATTTTCAACAGGACTTGGAGGGCTGTTACTTTTCATATACTCCCTTAAGGCCATTAAGAGAGACATGCCAATACTGCTCTCTAATCCATTATTGCTGCTTATAGGAAGTCTATCAGTGGCTCTATATCCATTGGCGTTTTATACCTCAATGAACTGGTCTGGCATTGCGATAGGTACCGTCGTATCTATCGCGAGTGCCCCATTTTTTACGGTAATACTTGAGCGTCTTATTAGCAAGAAGTCGATTAAGGTATCTTGGGTGGTTAGTTTTGCATTTGGAGGATTAGGGATAACTTTCTTAGCATTCAGCCATCCGCACCAATATTCTCCAGACTCTGAATTTACCAGACATAACCTTGGGCTAGTATTAGGGCTTGTTGCAGGGCTGACTTATGCCTTTTATTCATGGGCGGCAAAAGAGCTTATTGATAAAGGGATCTCGTCAAAATCGAGTATGGGATGTTTATTTGGTTTGGCCTGTTTGCTTTTACTACCGTCACTTTTGTATACAGGGGATAACCTTTTTAGAGATGCTGAACATACGATGATTGCACTTTATCTGGCTACTATTCCAATGTTCATTGGTTATCTCTGTTTTGGCTATGGTCTTCGATATATCGACGCTAGTAAAGCAACATTAATTACATTACTGGAGCCGCTCGTTGCAACTGTGTTGGCCGTTGTTATCGTTGGGGAACAGCTTACGAAATTGGGCTGGGTAGGGATCTCGTCCATTATTCTCTGTTTACTTATTCAGATTAAAAGTACGTCGCCTATCCCAAAACTCAATTCTAATAAAGCAACTGCTCGTAACGCTGGTATCACTGTGGGTAGTTCTAGTGCGGAGCTATAATTTGCAATGACTGCTCCTCAAGTGTGGAGCAACGGTTAGAGATATTTAATCGAAGATGTAAGCGCTGTGGAATTGACTACAATTGTAAAAGCAAAGGGGGCATGGAATGAACCGGATCGCTTTACTACTTTTTCTACTATTGTTCAGTACATTGGCTACAGCAGGTCGTGTCGTCTTTATTCATAGTTATCATTTGTCTTATCCTTGGGTGCAGCAGTACCGAACTGGTTTTTTGAATGAGATAGGAAAGATTCAATTAGATGAATATGAGTTGGATACAAAGCGTAAACCCGATGTTGAATTCTCAGCCATTTCAAACAGTGCGTGGCATTTTATTGAGCAGAAAAAGCCTGATTTGGTGGTGTTGGCTGATGACAATGCACTTAGATTATTAGGGCGAAAAATAACTGAAAATAATCTTCCACTCGTCTTTCTCGGTATAAATTCCAACCCTCGCGACTACCTTGAATTGAACGAATATACGTCCGGTGCCATTGAGCGGCCTTTAATGAATCGGTCAGTGTCTATGTTGATAAAGTTATTGCCGGAGCTAGAACATGTCAATGTGATGATGGATAATAGAGCGACATCGCATGCAATTTTAGAAACGTCGTTTAATAACAAAGTTGAACAATCTATTTTGGGTATTACGGTAAGCAGCTCACTGATTAGTGATTATAAAACTTGGAAAGAGCGCGTTTTGAACGCTAAAGAATTGCATTACGATGCTTTAATCATTGCGAATTACGCGGCTCTAAGTGATGAGACTGGCGATAATGTCCCTTTAGATGAGGTGAGCGAGTGGACTAGTAAAAATAGCCCTGTTCCAGTTTTTTCTTTTTGGAGTTATTCGATAGGTAAGGGTAAAACTATCGGCGGTTTAACTATCAGTGGTGAGCAGCAAGGGGAAGAAGCGGCCAAATTGGTCAATGACTACTTTAGCAGTGGAGCGTTACGTCCTATTGTAACCCCTGCTCGTGGGCGTTTTATCTTTAGCGAGTATGAGTTAAAACGGTGGGGCATAGTCCTACCACAATTTATGTTGGATAAAGCACTTTTATTGCCATAGCTGATAAATGTCCCTTTTATACGTACGCATTAATTATATTTTCTTGTGTATTGAACAAATAGCACTTGAATTTGTCCTATAAAAACAATCACAATACACGGCACTTATTTTTGCAGTTGAAGCTATGAAGACTCCTCAAAACAAATACAGATTAGCCCGATGGTCGCTTGCGATCGTATGGTGGGTCGTATTTGTGTGCGTGGCTCAAAATGCTGGATTTTTCCAAGTTTGTTCTATCAATTACTCGCTAGACACAAACGGCTACTCTCAAGAAACGAATGGTTATGCTCAAGTTACCCCTGTGTCTACACCGCTTAAAACGGCTTCATCGTTAGGTGCTCAACAAGAAGACAGCAACTTAACTCAAGAGTGTGAACTCTCGAAGCAGTTACTTAATGCTCACCAGCATCAAATCGATGACTATCCTCTGATGATGTTCATTTTTGCGCTCCTATTTATCGCATTATTGATGTCGTTGCCGGGTAACTTCTCATCTTTTACCGAACCAATTGTCCCCAAACGGCGGACTCATTTAACCTTGTGTGTGTTTAGAGAATAAAAATTTCGATTACTGGCTTAGCCAGCGATTCGTTATATCTTTATTTTTATAGGAACACAGATGAAAAAAATCAATTTTGCTGCGGTATCAGCCTTCATATGGTTGGTCATTCTTTTAGGCAGCGCATATGTACTTATCCCCAAAGCATTGGCTCAACCTGTACCAGAGACTTCATTAGGTGCAGATACTGTTAGCACTGGCTGGTTACAAAATCCAGATCACCCACCCGTAGAGACGCGTTTTGTCGTAACAGGGCAAGTGAATGAGTCTCAGAAAACAGTCGAAGGCTTTCTTGAAGTTAAACTGGCTGGAGATTGGAAGACCTATTGGCGTAGCCCTGGTGAGGGTGGAATTAAGCCAAGCATGAGTTGGGATGAATCCGTAAATGTTAATGATGTGGATTGGTTATGGCCATACCCGCAGAGGTTCAGCCTGCTAGGTATAGAAACACTCGGCTACAAAAAGCGGGTCGTTTTCCCCATGACTCTTCATGTTGAAGATATGAATACGCCGGTGACGTTCAAGTCAAACTTGACGTTGTCTTCATGTACAACGGTGTGTGTTCTTACCGATTATCCTCTTGAATTGACTTTCGTACCATCAGATCTGTTGCTATCTGATGCAGCGATGCACATCTACGCTCAAGGGCTCAGTCAGGTACCTAAAGCCTCACCACTGATTCAAGAAATCAGTGCGATTTGGGATCAAGGCAAGAGCAAACTGCAAGTTACTGCAGTTAAGAAAATAGGTTGGGATAAACCGGATATTCTCGTAGATGGGCACTCTGAAGAAGTTGAAGACGCAGCGTTTACACGTCCTATCATTCGGGTTGAAGGTGATACTCTAGTAGCTACATTTGATGTGACAAGTTGGATGGGTACGCCAGATCTCGGTGGTGAAGAAATCTTGGTAACCATCGATGATCAAGACTTCATTACAGAGTTACCTACGATAGTTGTGTCGAAAATTATTACTGAAGTCGATACGAGTTTATCCATTGAAAAGATGTTTTTGTTTGCGTTCTTAGGCGGACTTATCCTAAATATAATGCCTTGTGTACTTCCAGTGCTAGGCATGAAACTAAGCAGTGTGGTTTCTGCGTCGTCGCTTAACAGAAGGCAAATTCGACTCCAGTTTCTGGCCTCGTCAGCAGGTATTTTGACATCATTTCTCCTGATTGCTTCCTTCCTAGCAGCACTCAAGCTGACAGGAAATGCAGTAGGTTGGGGAATACAGTTTCAAAGTGGTTGGTTCATTGGCTTAATGGTACTAATCACCGCGTTGTTTGGCGCTAATATGTTGGGCTTGTTTGAGATTCGTTTATCCTCAAACACCAATACTTGGATGGCGACAAAAGGGGATAACTCATACAGTGGTCACTTCACTCAAGGTATGTTTGCAACACTGCTTGCAACGCCGTGTTCTGCTCCTTTCCTAGGAACCGCTGTTGCATTTGCCTTGGCAACGAACATTCCAACGATGTTCGCGATATTTATAGCTTTAGGCTTAGGTATGGCGCTGCCTTGGATATTGGTATCAATCTTCCCTGCGATAGCTCTCTCTCTGCCTAAACCTGGCGCTTGGATGAACAACGTTAAGTATTTATTTGGCGGCATGATGCTACTGACGAGCATCTGGCTTCTTACGTTGCTGTCAAACCACTTACCGATTTTATGGGTGTATGTCATTGCAATTGCGGCGGTAATTACTCTCTTTATTCGTACATTGAAAGTACATGGAGAGAAGGCAGCGGCTTGGGCTGGTGGCTTAACTATTGCCCTAATTGCGGGTGGCATGATCATAGGCAGTATGACGGCTGATAAATGGGCTAGCCCTTTACCGCCAGAGCCAGAATGGCAAACACTGTCTACTGATGCCATTTCACAACATGTCGCAAATGGGAAAACTGTGTTTGTCGATATTACTGCGGATTGGTGTATTACATGTAAGGCCAATAAAATTGGTGTGGTACTTCAAGAGCCGGTTTATAGCACGCTTCAACACCCAGATGTTGTTACCATGCAAGGTGACTGGACGCGTCCAAGTGAGAGTGTGACGGCTTATCTTCGTTCTCACGGTCGATTTGGCGTCCCATTTAACATCGTTTATGGACCACAGGCACCAGATGGAATCCCGTTACCTGTCATCTTAAACAGCGACGTTGTCATTGACGCCATTAACCAAGCAAGTGGTGGTAAAAAATGAACACTAAGATGACCAAAGACAAAGAAACAAAGGCCAGCAAACCCAAAAAGAAGCGTACTTGGAAGTACTGGCTTAAAGAAGTACTCATGTATGTGGTGGTTATTACCGTCGTGTCCATAGGTGTAGATTACTGGCGAGCTCAAGACATGCCAAATGATGTCCCGTCACCGATTCAAGCTTTATCGCTCGATGGTGAATACATTGACGTGATAGAGATGAGTAAAGAGAAACCTGTCGTGGTCTATTTTTGGGCGACATGGTGTGGGGCGTGTAAGTTTGTAACTCCTACAATCAACCGATTAGGCGACTCTTATCATGTCGTTGGTATATCAGGAACATCGGGTGAAGACAGAAGAGTATCTCGTTATCTTGAGGCCCATGGGTATGATTTCTCGAACATCAACGACAATCGAAATAGCATCTTCCGAGAGTGGGGAGTAACGGTCACGCCAACCATTGTGATTATTCGTAATGGCGAAGTGAAATCAATTACCACTGGCATAACCACTCCGCCGGGTCTTTATGCTCGTTTGTGGCTTGCTCGATAGTCAGAACACAAGACTGACTGCTAAAAGTACATTCCTATAAATAAAAGAATTTTGGACAATAAAATGAAAATTAAATTGGTTACAGCACTAATCAGTGCGCTACTGATCTCTCCGTTAGCTTTGGCTAAAACGCAAGATGAAAAAATGGACGAGATTAATACTATGTTGAATTCAAACCCATCACTCATTGATGGCCTTCATACGAGCTTGATTAACTATTTGAGTGAGCAGAACGTGTTTGACCAAGCGTTAGAGCACAACCATGACTATATTTACAACAACCCGAATCAATCGTCATTTGGAGCGAAAGAGCCAACGGTGACGATTGTGAATGTGACAGACTACAGCTGCCCGTGGTGTAAAAAATTAGACCCTGTTCTTCATGAGCTAGTGGACAAGTACCCTGAGCAGATAAAAGTGATTAACCTGTTAGTTCCACTCAAGGAATTAAGAAGCAAAAATAATTCAACAACATACGCATTGAACGTCTGGCAACAAGCACCAGAAAAATACAAAGCAGTCCATGATATGTTGATCAGTAAACCGGGTGCTCATAATGAAGCTTCAGTCTTTAAGGTGGCGCAGAAAACAGGGACAGAGAAGCAGTACAATGCTGAAAAACTGTCGACTGAAATGATGGCAACTAATTACAACTTAATGAAAGACTTAGGGATACGTGGCACGCCTGCAATGCTAATCGGTGACGAACTCGTGTCTGGTTATGTACCGCTAGACCGACTAGAGAAGATGCTGGAAAGTCAGCTGACGAATTAATCCAGTATTCGGTAATTATACAAGGGCGCATCAAGCGCCCTTTTACAATTAAATAGAGTGAGTCTTCGTTTGAACGGTATAAGACGGTTGTTGATTAGAATATATGACTAGTATTGTTCATACTAGTTATCACAAAACCCTGACATATTGTCTGTAGACGAACAACTGCTTTAGCCATACTATGCACTTGTTTGGGGAGTAGTCGCCTTTAGTTTACTTATCGTCATCTCGTTAAGCGTTCGCTTTTCCGGTAAGTATAAGTTGAGTCATTAATAGTGAATCAACTTCGACAAGACCAACACAATCAAAGCGATATTAAGCGTGGTTATCTGTGCTTATTATCGTTAATTTTGTTTGTGGAGGGCTTTGTTATTAAAGTTGCAGACTTACGGTTAATCACCCTAGACTCATACCGACAGCCCTCCAATTTGGAGGAATTATGACCCCTGAAGTTTATGTAGGCTTTGCCCTGCTAACCACCGCACTTGTTTCACTCGATATTTGGCAAACGCGTGGCGGCAACATTTCTATTAAAAAAGCTACAATCTGGAGTATCTTCTGGTTCGCTCTCGCCTTTGTGTTCGCTTTCAGCATTTCACTGTTTTGGGAGGTGTATGCTCCTGACAGTGACTATTCATCCCAAAAGGCAATGGTATCGTTCATCACCGGATACTTGCTTGAGAAGTCATTGAGTGTAGATAACCTGTTTATCTTTGCGATTATATTCCATCAGTACGCAGTGCCTGAAAAATTACGGCCAAGAGCGTTACTTTGGGGCGTGATCGGTGCATTGTTTTTACGTGCAGTGATGATTTTAGTTGGAGCGCAGTTATTAGAACAGTATCACTGGCTGTTGTATGTGTTTGCTCTCTTTTTGATTTGGACAGGCATAAAGTTAGCAACAAGTTCTGGCGAAGAAGAGCTAAACCCGCTGCCAGAAAAACTCATTCGCCGTTTTGTTCCTGTAACAGCAGAGTTCAAGGGTAACTCGATATGGGTCAAAGAGCAGGGTAAATGGTGGGCAACGCCGATGCTTATTGTGGTTGGAGTCATCGCGTTTATGGATGTCATGTTCGCTTTGGATTCAATCCCCGCTATTTTCGCCGTAACCAGAGAGCCATTTTTAGTCTTGGCAGCGAATGTATTTGCACTATTGGGTTTACGTTCACTCTATTTTGTCCTTCAAGGGATGATGGATAAGTTCGTTTATCTTAAGCCTGCTTTAGCATTCATTATGGTGTTCATTGGCATCAAGATGATGTTGGTGGGTAGTGATTATGAGATACCAACTTATTTGTCGTTGGCTGTACTTCTATTGACAATGATGATCGCCGTTTTTGCGTCAATTAAAAAGCAGCCGCAACGAGTAGATGATGTAAACAGTGCGATCACGAGAGAATAAGCATACTAATATTTTTAGTTAAGCGACTACAATACACCTGAATATTTTCAGGTGTATTCATGAAAGTACCGTCGTGTTGTTAACCTCGCATCGCCATTGATACTTTGGAGTTTGGATCTTTGTTCAAGACCTTACAAATATCCCATCCAGCTTGTGCCACTTTATCCAAATCAACACCTGTTTCAATACCAAGTTCGCGACATAAATACAGCACATCTTCGGTTGCGACATTACCACTAGCGCCTTTAGCATAAGGGCAGCCGCCTAATCCAGCGACGCTACTGTCTATAACGTTTACGCCCATCTTTAGCGCTTGGTAAATGTTCGCGAGCGCCAGTCCCCATGTATCGTGAAAGTGCACGGCAATCTGTTGGGTGGGGATGACTTGTTGTACAGCACTCAGCATTTGTTGAACCCGAATGGGCGTTCCTGTGCCTATGGTGTCTCCTAATGAAACCTCCATGCATCCAACATCAAGGAGTAGCGTTGCGATCTCTGCGACTTGTTCTGGTGGAGTTGCGCCATCATAAGGGCAGTCGATGACGCAGGATAAATAGCCTCGGACGGGTATATCCAAAGAGCTGGCGCGTTCAACCACAGGTATAAAGCGTTCAAGACTTTCCATTAGCGTGCAATTGATGTTCTTTTGGCTGAAGCTTTCTGAGCACGACGTAAATATTGCGATTTGGTCAGCGCCGGCCTCGATAGCTTGTTCTAACCCTTGAAGATTCGGCGTCAAAGCGGAATAGACGACATTAGGTCGCCGAATGACTTTTTCCATGACCTGTTTAGAGTCAGCCATTTGTGGCACCCACTTAGGAGAGACAAATGAACCGGCTTCAATATGGGTTAGGCCAGTGGCAGACAGTTGATTAATAAAATTAACTTTGTTCTCGGTGTTGATCAACGCTTCGTTTTGAAGCCCATCTCTCGCCCCCATTTCTACGATCTTAACGTGTGATGGTAGAGTAATGTCTTGTTGGCTAACTGAACTTTGATTGTGCATTTATCTACGTTTCCATGCGGGTGGGCGTTTGGCGAAAAAGGCTCGCACCCCTTCTTGTCCCTGCTTTGAACTGCGAATATCAGCGATTAACTGACTCGTATGATCGATTAATTCTTGATCTATAGGCCGCTGTTCGCACATGTGACAAAGGGCTTTCGTCTCTTTAAGTGCATTTGGGCTGTTTGAAATTAGCATATGAACAACTGACTGGACTTGAGCTTCCAAGCGCAGGTTTTGCTCTTTACTCTGGTGTTGATAGTGGTAAACCACACTTGATTCTACAACGTAATGCAGCAAACCTAATTGGCATGCGGTAAGGGCGCTAAACTTTTCAGCGGTCAGCATGTATCGCCTTGCTTGACGTGTACCAATAGCTCGGCACACATAAGGTGCGATGGTAGCGGGAACCAGTCCTAGTTTTACTTCACTAAGACAAAATTGGGCATTCTCTGTTGCTATGGCAATATCGCAACAGCATATTAGCCCTAATGCGCCACCGAACGCACTGCCTTGAACAACTGCAATGGTTGGACGGGGGAAGTTATCTAATCGTTGCATTAACAGGGCTAGGTTGTCTGCATCCAGCCGGTTCTCACTAGGACTTTGCTCAGCCATAGATTGCATCCAATTGAGATCTGCGCCAGAGGAGAAATAGTTGCCGTTCGCACGAAGCAACAAGCAGCGTACAGAGGGGAGCCGAGCGAGTTTTTTAATTTGCTTATTCAGCAGCTTGATAAGTTTGTCATCAAAGGCGTTGTGTTTATCAACACGATTTAGTGTCAATGTGGCAACCCCTTTACAGTCAATATGGCAAAGCACTTGGCTCACGCTATCGTGGGCTGAGTCCGGGTGAGTTGTTTTTGTCTGTTTATTCATGATGACCGGCCTACATACGGAAAATCCCAAATTCACTCTCTTTAACAGGTGCATTCAGCGCAGCTACTAAAGCTTGACCTAAGACAGAGCGAGTCTCTTTAGGATCGATAATGCCATCATCCCAAAGTCTTGCACTGGCATAGTATGGGTGTCCCTCTGTTTCATACTGTTCAATAATGGGTTGTTTAAATTGTAGCTCGTCTTCTTCGGTCCATGGTTCATCGTTGCGTTTTTTAATATCGCTTTTCACTTGAGCAAGCACACCCGCGGCCTGTTCACCTCCCATAACGGATATGCGTGCGTTCGGCCACATCCATATCATAGTAGGATCATAAGCGCGCCCACACATACCATAATTACCCGCACCATAAGAACCGCCGACGATAACAGTGAACTTAGGAACATCAGCGCAAGCGACTGCCATCACTAACTTTGCACCGTGTTTGGCTATACCTTCCGACTCATATTTCTTACCGACCATGAAACCGGTGATGTTTTGTAAAAAAAGCAGCGGGATTTTCCGTTTGGCGCAGAGCTGAATAAAGTGTGCGCCTTTTTGAGCTGATTCCGAAAATAGAATGCCATTGTTGGCAACGATTCCGATAGGGCGGCCGTAAAGATGCGCAAAACCGCACACCAGTGTTGTGCCATAGAGCGCTTTAAACTCATCGAAGTCCGAATCGTCTACTACTCGCGCGATTACTTCTCTTACGTCAAAGAGTAGGCGCAAGTTGGCATTGACGATCCCGTATAAATCGTTGGCATCGTATCTGGGTGGAAGTATGGTTTTGTTTGGTGGCGTAGGTGGGCTTAGGTTCGTGCTAGCGAGCGCCTCCCGTGCCAGTGTTAGTGCATGGTGGTCGTTGTTTGCGTAGTAGTCAGCAACACCAGATTTTTTACAGTGGACATCTGCTCCGCCGAGCGCTTCGTCTGTGACAATTTCTCCTGTTGCTGCTTTGACAAGTGGTGGCCCAGCTAAGAATATGGTTCCCTGATTTTTGACGATAATAGAAACGTCAGCCATTGCTGGAATATAAGCCCCGCCCGCGGTACAAAGACCTAATACAACGGCGATTTGGGGTATGCCTTTGGCTGACATGCGAGCTTGGTTAAAGAAGATTCGGCCAAAATGATCTTTGTCGGGAAAGACGTCTGCTTGATGGGGGAGATTTGCGCCCCCAGAGTCGACCAAATAGAGACATGGCAGTTGGCATCGTTCTGCAATTTCTTGCGCTCGAAGGTGCTTTTTAACGGTTAATGGATAATAGGTGCCACCTTTGACCGAAGGATCATTGGCGATGATCATACAATTAATACCTTCGACCAACCCTATGCCGGCGACAACTCCGGCGCAAGGAATTGAATCATCATAAACCCGCCACGCAGCAAATTGTCCGATTTCTAGTAGCTCAGTCCCATCATCAAGTAGCGCGTTGATACGTTCACGAACTGGTAACTTCCCTTTAGTTCGCTGACGCTCAATCGCTGCTTTTCCACCCCCTTTCTTAATGGCGTTTAAGTTGGCGGTAAGGTTAGAAACGAGCTCACTCATGACTTTCATATTCTCTTTGAATTGAGGGTCATTGGGTTTTGCTTTGGTCAGTATTACGGCCATTTAACGCTCCTTTAAGCCTTCATTGTAAGGGCAAAGATTCTAGCTATTTTGACTCTTCAAAAAGTTCTCGCCCAATCAGCATACGTCGAATCTCAGAGGTGCCGGCACCAATTTCATACAGTTTTGCATCGCGTAAGAGTCGGCCAGCGGGAAATTCGTTGATGTAACCATTACCCCCAAGAAGCTGAATCGCATCTAATGCCATTTGTGTCGCTAATTCGGCGCTATAAAGAATGACACCAGCGGCATCTTTTCGTGTTGAATCTCCTCGGTCACAGGCAGCAGCAACGGCATAGACATAAGAACGGGCGGCATTCATCCGAGTGTACATATCAGCGACTTTGGCTTGTATCAGTTGAAACTCACCAATAGCCTTACCAAACTGTTTACGATCGTGGACATAGGGAATAACTAAATCCATACACGCTTGCATAATACCTAACGGTCCAGCCGCAAGAACCACACGCTCGTAATCAAGACCACTCATCAGCACTTTTACACCTTGATTTAGCTCTCCGAGGATATTCTCTTTAGGAACTTTGCACTGTTCGAAAACAAGCTCACACGTATTTGAACCGCGCATTCCAAGCTTGTCGAGTTTCTGAGCGTGGCTGAATCCTTCAAAACCCTTTTCAATAATGAACGCCGTGATCCCGTGAGACTTGGCCTGTGAATCGGTCTTAGCGTAAACCACTAACGTATCAGCGTCTGGCCCGTTGGTGATCCACATTTTGGTGCCATTGAGAATATAGGAATCATCAATTAAATCCGCTTTTAGCTGCATGCTCACAACATCCGATCCCGCATTGGCTTCACTCATTGCCAGAGCGCCGACATGAGAGCCATCAATAAGCTTGGGCAGGTATTTCGCTCGTTGTGCTGGGGTGCCATTTCGGTAAATTTGATTCACGCAAAGGTTAGAATGTGCTCCATAACTGAGGGCAACAGAAGCCGAAGCCCGGCTTATCTCTTCCATTGCGATTACGTGGGCTAGGTACCCCATATCGGCACCACCGTATTCTTCACTGACTGTGACGCCCAACAACCCCATCTCCCCGAACAATTGCCATAGGTGGTTTGGGAATTGATTTTCTTTATCTACGTTTGCCGCGATGGGAGCGATGTGCTGCGTTGCGAATCCGTTTACATGCTCGCGAAGCATATTAATGGTTTCATCGTGTCCGAAATTTAATGGCTGAAATTGACTGTTCATAACGCCTTCCTGATTATGTTGTATCAACTAATTCAGACTATCCCTCTGAAGGAGGATTTGAGCGACTTAAAGCTTGGTGACAACGATCTTTCGCTAAGTTGAGCTCGCTCATCACGACGTTAATGTCATCGAGCTGTCGTTGAAGGGTGTCTTGTTTATCTTCAATGATAGATAACATTTTGATTAACTGGCTATCGCATTGGTCAGTGTCATATAGCTCGAAAAGCTCTCTTATTTCTGCTAGAGAAAACCCTAAACGCTTACCTCGTAAGATTAACCTTAAGCGAATTTTGTCCCTATGATGGTAGACGCGAGTGCTCCCATTTCTTGTAGGGTAGATGAGCCCCATGTCTTCATAAAATCGAATACTTCGGGTTGTTATTTCGAATTCTTTGGCCAATTCGCTAATTTTAAATGTTTCCATTTATTGACCTCCTCTCCCTTCTTTGCGTGAGACTGAGCAAAGAGGAAAGCGTGTGCAAAATGCTTTACATGTTGTCATTTTGTTTCTTGACGTTTACGTAAATGTTAGTGCTATGCTTACGTAAACGTCAAGAAATCACAGTACGAAAGATAACCAGTTTAGTATTGTGTTTTTCTCTAGCAATGGAGAGGGCGAATGGATAAATCCATTTGGATAGTGTCAGCGAAACGAACGCCATTGGGTAGCTTTCAAGGCATGCTCAGTGATTATTCTGCACCAGATTTGGGGAAACACGCGATTCGTGCCGCTGTAGATGCAGCGCCTGTGAACCCTGACACCATCAGTGAAGTCATTATGGGTTGTGTATTACCGGCTGGCTGCGGACAAGCTCCAGCTCGACAAGCTGCGCTCGGCGCTGACCTTCCATATTCTGTCGCTTGTACCACCATTAACAAAGTCTGTGGCTCGGGAATGAAGTCCGTCATGCTCGCATACGATCTCATTAAGGCTAATTCTATTGATACCGTTGTAGCTGGTGGAATGGAGAGCATGACCAATGCACCATATCTGCTCAAGGAGTCTCGTGGTGGTATGAGGCTCGGTCATAAAACAACATATGATCATATGTTTTTGGATGGCTTGCAGGATGCCTATGAAGGCGAATTGATGGGGACTTACGCGCAAACTATTGCTGACAAGCTCGATATATCACGAGAAGAGATGGATGAATGGGCAACTCAATCGGTGACGCGGTCACGTGAAGCGGGCCATCAACAGTTATTTCAAGATGAAATAGTCCCGTTGGCGATTAAAGGGAAGAGTCACAGTAAAACTAGTGATGCTCCCGAACAGTCACTGGACTTTGATGAGCACCCGAGAGAAATCGATCTAAATAAAATTTCGTCGTTACGAGCTGCATTTTCGAAGAATGGCAGTGTCACTGCTGCAAACTCAAGTTCTATAGCAGATGGCGCGGCAGCTTTACTAATTATGGACTCGGAAGCCGCGAAAAAGCAGGGTCTAAAACCCCTGGCCATTATTAAGGGCCATACGACGCATGCAAGAGTACCAAACGAATTTACCATCGCCCCTGTCTTTGCAATAAAACAGCTACTTTCTGAACTTGATTGGTCGATAGACGAAGTCGATCTATGGGAAATCAACGAAGCCTTTGCTGTGGTGACTTTAATCGCATTGAAACAATTAGGGTTAGATAAAGATAAGGTGAACATTAAAGGCGGAGCGTGTGCGCTTGGGCATCCCATTGGTGCAAGTGGGGCAAGAATTATCGTCACGCTTATCCATGCATTACGCCAGTTGGGTGACAGTAAGAGAAAAGTACTTGCTGAAAGCAGTGATGCAACACTTGAATCAGAATCTGAACCCACAAGTACTTTTCGTGGCGTTGCATCTCTTTGCATTGGCGGTGGTGAAGCGACTGCAATCGGTATTGAAGTGCCATATTAAATTGAAGCTAACGCTAGATTAAGCGTTATTGTTTTCGAGAGCATAATTGGGTTGAAAGCGGTTTTCGTGACAGGTTTAGTTTGGAAGTGGAAAGCAGTAAAGATCAACATAAAAGGATAGAGCTATGAATCAGTCTGTACCCTTATTTATTGATGGGAAATTTAGTCAATCAACGACCGATGAGTGGATTGATGTTACCAACCCTGCGTCTAATGAAGTGATTGCAAAGGTTCCTTGTACAACAGAGTTGGAGATGACGAAAGCCGTAGAAAGTGCCGCTGAGGCATTTAACGTTTGGAGAAAAGTCGCGGTGCCGGAAAGGGCAAGGCTGATGCTCAGATATCAACATCTTCTGAAAGAGAATCACGATCAAATTGCGACTCTGCTTTCCCAAGAAACAGGTAAAACGGTAGTGGATGCAAAAGGGGATGTTTGGCGGGGAATAGAGGTCGTCGAGCAAGCCGCCAATATCGCCAGTAATATGATGGGGGAGATGGTTGAGAATGTGGCCACCGACATCGACAGTTATTCGTTTATGCAGCCCCTTGGTGTGTGCTGTGGTATTACGCCTTTTAATTTCCCTGCAATGATCCCACTTTGGATGTTTCCCATCGCGATTGCTTGCGGTAACTCTTTTATATTGAAGCCTTCCGAACAAGTCCCGCTGACTTCAATTCGTCTTGCTGAGCTCTTTGAAGAGGCTGGCGCACCTGCAGGGATTTTACAGATCGTTCATGGAACCAAACATCAAGTTGATTTTCTTCTTTCTCATCCTGATATTCGTACCATCTCTTTTGTCGGTTCAGTGCCAGTAGCGCAGTATATCTATCAACAAGGTACCCAGAACTTCAAGCGAGTTCAGGCCTTTGCTGGGGCTAAGAACCACATGGTTATTATGCCTGATGCTAATAAAGCCCAAGTTGTTAGCAATTTAGTTGGAGCCTCTGTTGGAGCGGCAGGTCAACGGTGTATGGCTATTTCGGTAGCGGTATTTGTCGGGAGTGCAAAAGAGTGGATAGCGGACTTGAAGCAGGAATTGTCAAAGATTCAACCAGGCATGTGGGATGATCCCGATGCGGGTTACGGGCCACTGATTAGCGCTCAAGCGAAGCAACGAGTTATAGGGTTGATTGAAGAGGGAAAAGCTCAAGGCGCGACGTGTGAATTAGATGGAAGTCAGTGTGTTGTGGAAAGTAGCCCGAATGGAAACTGGTTAGGTCCAACGTTGTTTAGTGGTGTTAGCACCGACATGTCGGTTTATCAGCAGGAGATCTTTGGCCCTGTGTTGTTGTGCGTCGAAGTCGATACGTTACAAGAGGCGATAGCGCTTGTGAATAATAACCCGTATGGCAACGGCACCTCTATATTTACTGCCAATGGCGGCGCTGCTCGACAATATCAACATGAAGTTGAAGTCGGTCAGGTGGGGATCAATGTTCCTATCCCCGTGCCATTGCCTTTCTTTTCTTTTACAGGTTGGAAAGGAAGCTTCTATGGTGATTTACACGCCTACGGAAAACAAGCGGTTCGATTTTATACTGAGACAAAAACCGTTACAGCTCGTTGGTTCGATGATGATATCCCAACAGGCCCCAACTTCACTATTCAACTGAAATGATATGTGTGTCTTGCAGGTTCAAAGGTCGACACCAAAGATAGACATCAAGGAGAGGTTTCAAGGAGTTGGTTATGGATTTTGAGTTAAATGAAGATCAGAGAATGTTTGCCGATACCGCTCGTCAATTTGCAAATGAAAAGTTGGCACCCATGGCTTCTGAATGGGATGAGAAGTGTTTCTTTCCAAAAGAGATATTGAGGGAGGCGGGTGAATTGGGTTTTTTGAGCCTTTATACACCGGAACAACAAGGTGGCTTAGCGCTTAGCCGATTAGATTCATCGATAATATTTGAACAGCTCTCTATGGGGTGTACGTCAACCACTGCTTTTATGACTATACACAATATGGTGACTTGGATGATCGCCAGCTTCGCGACGAAGCAGGCGAAAGACGAATTTTGTCCAAAACTGGTCACCGGAGAATGGCTGGGATCTTATTGTTTGACAGAGCCAAACGCGGGCTCAGACGCAGCTTCTCTTTCAACTAGCGCAAAAAGAGTCGGCGATAAATACCTATTGAACGGTGGCAAAGCGTTTATATCAGGAGCCGGTGAAACGGATGTGCTTGTCGTGATGGCAAGAACGGGGGACAGTGGTGCAAAAGGCGTTTCGGCCTTTGTTATTCCTGCCAATGCGACAGGGGTGAGTTATGGACGAAAAGAGCCAAAGATGGGGTGGAACAGCCAACCAACACGTTCTGTTTCCTTTGATAACGTAGAACTACCTTTGTCGTCATTACTAGGTGAAGAAGGGCAAGGTTTTCACTTTGCTATGAAAGGCCTTGATGGTGGGCGGATTAACATTGCTACTTGTTCAATTGGCACGGCTCAACAAGCGCTCAATCAAGCCACACAATATATGCAAGAGCGTAAGCAGTTTGGGAAGAGCCTTTCACAGTTTCAAGGGCTTCAATTTAAATTGGCCGATATGGCAACAGAGCTTGTTGCTGCACGTCAGTTGGTTCGTTATGCCGCCAGTAAGCTTGATAGTCAAGACCCTGAAGCAACCGCTTATTGTGCTATGGCAAAACGCTTTGCAACCGATGTTGGATTTAAAGTCTGCGATCAGGCGCTTCAATTGTATGGTGGCTATGGCTACATCAAAGAATACCCATTAGAGCGTTACTTCCGTGATGTTCGAGTACACCAAATCTTAGAAGGGACCAACGAGATCATGCGGTTGATTATCGCCAGACGGTTGTTAGCTGAAGGGGCGGAGATACTGTAATGAAAAATCTCGATGAGTTGATGAACGTTCGTAACTTTAAGGAATTAAAGGGTGTTAGTTATGTCTGATAAATTGAATGGTATTCCTTTGTCGTCACAGAGCCTTCTTGTCTCTGATGTTGAAAATAACGTTGTTGTTATCACCATGAACAACCCGCCCGCCAATACGTGGACAGCCGAAAGTTTGCGTCAGTTGAAACGACTAATCGAACGACTTAATCACAATAAAGAGGTTTATGCCCTGGTTATTACAGGCCAAGGTGAAAAATTTTTTTCTGCTGGTGCCGATTTAAAACTGTTCGCTGATGGCGACAAAAAGGTTGCTCTAGAAATGGCGGTTGTCTTTGGCGAAGCTTTTGAAGCGTTATCTGGATTCAGGGGAGTATCAATAGCGGCAATTAATGGTTATGCAATGGGTGGTGGTCTTGAAGTCGCGTTAGCCTGTGATATCCGTATTGCTGAAGTTCAAGCGGTAATGGCGCTGCCAGAAGCCCGAGTCGGTCTGCTTCCCTGTGCTGGAGGTACCCAAAATTTAACCGCTTTGGTTGGAGAAGGCTGGGCAAAACGCATGATTCTTTGTGGAGAACAGGTAAGTGCAGAACGTGGTTTAGGTATACGTTTGGTTGAAGAAGTTGTCGAGAAAGGAGTCGCATTAGAGAGTGCGATATCGTTGGCACAATCGGTTGGAAATCAATCTCCGTGTTCTGTAAATGCGTGTAAACAGCTGATTCAAAATGGTCGCACATCACCACTGTCGCATGGCTTGATCAAAGAACGTGAGCTGTTCTTAAAGTTGTTTGATACCGAAGACCAAACTGAAGGTGTACAGGCGTTTTTAGAGAAACGTCAACCTGATTGGAAGAATCAATGATTCAGTAATAAATGAGTAAAACTGTTTAACTTTAATGATTTAATTTAAGGCGCATTGAGGGTGTTGTATGTCAGATAATGTGAAGTTTGAGCAACGAATGTGCGCAGATGGTAATCATCAGATTGGGATAGTGACGCTCGATAATCCGTCATCACTAAATGCTCTAACCTTTGATATGTTGTCCCAGCTTTATGATCTCCTACTGCTTTGGCGCGATGATCCCAGTATCGCTTGCGTACTATTAGAGGGCGAAGGAAGTAAAGCATTCTGTGCCGGTGGCGATGTTAGGGCGATGCATGATGTGATGAGTAATAAGACAAAAGCACTAGCCCAGGAATTTTGCACCTCCTATTTCACTTTAGAGTATCAATGTGACTTTCTCATTCACACCTACCCAAAGCCAGTAATTGGTTGGGGAGAAGGGATTGTAATGGGCGGTGGTATGGGCTTATTCATGGGGGCTAGTCATAAAGTTGTTACACCTAATTCGCGCCTCGCAATGCCAGAGGTCACTATAGGGCTTTATCCTGATGTGGGCGGCACTTGGTTTCTTAATCGGTTGGATGAGGGGATTGGGCTGTTTCTAGGGCTGACGGGCGTCATGGTTAATGCAAGTGACGCTGTGGACATTCGCTTAGCTGACTGCATGTTATTAGCTGAGAGTAGAACTCGGTTGATTGAAACGCTACAAATTCAATATTGGCCGAAACAACACTTGTCTGACGGAGTGGATGAAACCCTTGAAGAGTCGCATAACATTGTCTGTGACGTTCTAAGTTTGTTGTCTGAGCATGCAGCAGCCGATATAGAAGAACAAAGCCCTACAAAACAGCTGATGCCTTTCTACGCAAAAATCAAAGCGGCTTGCCAAGTTGGTGATATTACGAATATCTGTGAAAAGATTAGCCAAATCGACATTGAAGGTCACACCGAACAAGAAGCTAAATGGATGGCAAGGGCGCAGCAATCTCTTCGCTCGGGCAGCCCGATCACAGCTCATTTATGCTATCGACAAATTATGCAGTATCACTCGTTATCACTGGCTGACTGTTTCCGCCTTGAACTTGGCCTGTCGGTTAGCTGTGCATTACTGGGTGAATTTCAAGAGGGTGTACGCGCTAGATTAATCGATAAAGACGGAGAACCTCGCTGGTTATATACCACTATTGAAGAGGTTGATACGGGTGTTATCGATGATCTTTTCATGTCGCTATGGGAGCCAGAATCTCACCCGCTCGCTTTGTTAGGTAAGTAACCCGTTTACGTTAGTGAGTTTCAACGTCGCCAATGGGGCGTCAATTATCAAGTGAAGAAGGAGTTTTATCATGACAACAATTGCTTTTATTGGGCTTGGTAATATGGGCGGTCCAATGGCGGAGAATTTACTCGCAGCAGGGTTATCTGTTCAAGTCTTTGATTTGAACCAAGCGGCTGGCCAACGGTTATCAGGGTTTGGCGCAAAGGTCGCAAGCTCTGTTGAGCAGGTAATTCAAGGTGCTGACACTGTGATTACGATGCTGCCTGCCGGAGAGCATGTACGAGCAGTCTATTTAGGTGATCATGACGGTGGAAAAGGGCTATTAAACTTGGTGGCCGATGGCACGTTCTTAATCGATTCATCAACCATCGATCCTGAATCAGCACGACTGGTGGGTAATGAAGCCCATAAAAAAGGGTTAGAGTTCGTCGATGCACCGGTTTCAGGCGGCGTTGCGGGTGCGAAAGCCGCAACGTTAACCTTTATCGTTGGTGGTTCGGATGTTGGATTTTCAAAAGCGCAAACGGTCTTGAAGCATGTGGGAAAAAATATTTTTCATGCGGGTCAGGCTGGCGATGGGCAGATGGCCAAAATCTGTAACAACCTGATGTTGGGGATTCTAATGTCGGGGACGTGTGAAGCTCTCAATCTTGGTATTGATAATGGACTCGACCCCAAAGTGCTATCTGACATTATGCTACAAAGCTCTGGGCGGAATTGGGCACTGGAGCTATATAATCCATGTCCTGGCGTTATGGAAAATGCCCCTGCAAGTAACGAGTTTCAGCCTGGGTTTATGAGTAAGCTGATGCTAAAGGATTTAGGGTTAGGGGCGGAAGCTGCACTGAAGAGTCAGTCATCCATACCAATGGGATCACTCGCTAGAAGTTTGTACGCATTTCATAATGCAAATGGGAATGAAGCACTTGATTTTTCGAGTCTCTTTGAGTTTTATCAGCGAGAGAAGAAGTAGAGCACGGATGACGGAGTAAATGTATGGATCTAAAACAGAGTGTTGTAGCTATTACGGGGGCAGGGCAAGGTCTAGGGCAGATGATGGCTATAACGTTAGCTCAAGCAGGGGCTCAGTTAGCGCTTATTGACATGAATGAAGACGGCCTTAAATCGACTCAAGATCAGTGCCATATGTTAGGTGTGAAAGCGATGACCTATCGTGTGAATGTGACCAATGAAGCAGAGGTTGAACAGGTATTTTCAGATGTTGTTGAGGATTTTGGGCAGCTTGATGGCTTGATTAACAATGCGGGTATATTACGAGATGGTCTGCTGGTTAAGGTAAAAGATGGAGAGATGACTAAGATGTCACTTGAGCAGTTCAATTCAGTGATGGATGTTAATGTCACTGGTACTTTTTTATGTGCTCGTGAAGCGGCGGCTAAAATGATTGAAACGGAGAGAAAGGGCGTAATCATTAATATCTCAAGTGTCGCTAGAGCTGGGAATATGGGGCAAACGAATTATGCAGCCTCCAAAGCGGCAGTGGCGACAATGGCGACAACGTGGGCCAAAGAGTTAGCGCGTTATGGAATACGGGCAGCGGCTATTGCACCGGGTATTGTGAAAACCGCGATGGCTGAGCAGCTTAAACCAGAAGCGATTGAACGGCTCAACAGCATGGTACCTGTCGGGCGCATGGGACAGCCAAGTGAAATAGCGCAAGCGGCTAAGTATATTTTGGAAAATGACTATTTTTCCGGTCGAGTATTAGAAGTCGATGGTGGTATGAGAATGTAGACAAGTGGTTGGCCTATCGATATTAGGACTCTCACTTATTCATTGTTATCATTCCGTTGATTACCATCACTCACTGTTTCATGAGGCTCTATGTCTACTCATATAAACGCAGACTTTACACAGCGTATCGTTATTCGGCCTGAAGATTATCAGTGGGTCGATTCTCCAATGCCCGGAGTGGAGCGAATGATGCTTGATAGAATCGGGGATGAAGTAGCACGAGCCACAACCATTGTTCGGTTTGCACCGTATAGCCAGTTTTCTCCACATCTGCATTCTGGCGGCGAAGAGTTTGTCGTACTAGAAGGTACCTTTTCAGATGAGCATCAAGACTATTTTTGTAAAATTGCATCAGTTTGATCCTAATGACACAGAACAGAAAGCTATCGATACTCAGATTGAGCCTTGGCACCAAGGTCTAGTGGAAGGGCTCAAGGTCATGCCATTGCACGAATTTGAAGGTGAGCACGTCGCGCTAGTCAAATGGGCACCCAATACGGAATTCAGTAGTCACCAACATTGGGGGGGAGAGGAGATCTTGGTATTAGAAGGCACGTTTTATGATGAACATGGTGCTTACCCAGCCGGTTCTTGGCTACGCAGCCCTCACTTGAGTCAACATAACCCCTTTACGAAAGAAGACGGTGCCTTAATCTATGTAAAAACAGGGCACTTGGCGAGCCTGTAGAGAACTCTTGATAATGCCTATTGAATCCTAACCTAACCGTTTAGCCCAATTGCCATTATGATCACTTGTGCAGTTTTCTTCTGTATCGTACGAGATATGTTCAGCGGTATTTTTAAATGAAACCCCAATGCTAGCCAACTTCTGGTGGATTAAAGCGGTAAGTACTTTTTCGTCTCCTTTAATGGTAAAGGTCGACAGCTGTTCATTGGTGTCGAAAATACAAATAATCTTTAGACTTTTTGGAAAGCTTGCATAATTTACGGTGTGGGTAAGCCACTGAAGCCCTGGATGTTCTTCTATAGCGGTGTCACACACATCAGTTAATATTACCCTAAGCTGATTATCGATTTTCTTATCTGTCTTTCGCATATACTTGGTGGCTCTAGTCGTTTGCTATCAATTTTGGACGTTGGGCTAGTCTCTTGATTTACTCCGGTGATGTCAAGATTTGGGTGCTCGTGCTCATGGCAATAACAGTAGCCCTACGAAGTGCTATTTAACCACATTCAAATTTGGCCACTGTACTAACCAGTTTTTAGATTTTATACGATGTTCAAAGATATCGAGTTTACGCTTGGGGTTATGCGTGATTTTCAGATCAAATAAAGAATCGAACCCGAATGCCGAAATGCACTCGTATTGTGAGCTTGTGAGTAGACGTATACCAACGGCGGTTTCTTTTTCCGGCCAATAGCTCATTGCGTCAATGGAACTAAGATAAGGTTCGTCGTTATTGCGTTTATGCATGAATGCTTGATTTCGAACTTGCCAATTTACGTGAGGCATCATCATTTTAAGTCTTTGCTCATACAGAATGTGAGTATTTGTGTCTAATTCTCTAGGGTTAAAATAGATAACATCTATGTCATTTAAGGGAGTCGCTAGTGGCGTTTGGTGTAAATGATCCCAAACCAAGTTTCGAACGAACCCTGCAGCAATGTAACATTCGGGCAGATTAAGTTGGAATACACACTTTAGCGCTTCAATTCTCAACTTATCTTGTTTGACTAGCTCTACGACCGTTTCCATTTACGTTCCATGTCATTGTTTTCATTCACCTCTCATTATAAATGATGGTTGCTAGCTATTTAGCAAATAAAATGAGTTTCAAGAGACCTTCTAGTTGGCAACCATATCTAAATATAGTACCTAGTCAGAGGGGAAATAGAGGCTATGCGTTCTGCAAAAGCAATTCAATCCATAACCCAATGACACAGAGGAAGGACAACCAAAATGAGATCATTCGATGGACGATTTTATTGTAAGTTAAATGAACATAGGAATGGATGTATCTAAGAAGAACGAATAGCCAAGCAAGAAAGAGAGCTAACATACTTTCGAAGCCTAAGCTTATGTATAGGGTACCAGCGACGTAAAATAGTATGGGTATCTCAAATTGATTATTAAAGTTACGAGTCGATTTTGTAATTGAAGCGGGAACCTCGTAGCCTTCCATCAACCTAAAGTACCGAGCATTAACAACCCCATTTTTGACATTACCAAACCTTGTTTTTAGAGCTGTTAAACCAACAATGAAGGTAAGTAAAACCATTAAAGCCATTGGATAAAGCAAGGTTGCCTCCTTATAGAAGAATGAGATTGATAAAAATCTCTATTTTTATGTCGTGATACTGTTAAACGTAGCATAGTTAATCCAATACCTAGCCAACGGGACATTAAATACTTTACCTTTAACGATGTTCTCGAACTCTCCCCCATTGGCTTCGATTACTTTTCTAGAGGCAATATTATCTTCGTCTGCGGTAATCAGTATTTTAGGAATACCTAGGGCTGTAGCTTTGGAAATAGCGAGTTTAAGCATCGTCTTTCCGTAACCTTTCCCTCTAAAAGATGGTGCTATATCGTACCCAATATGACCTGCTTCGATAGTAAGAAATTCATTTTCAATGTTATGACGAACCCGAATCGCTCCAAGGATTGTATCTTCTCCATTCACCAACCAGAAATGGCTACAAGGGACGTAGTCTTCTCGCAAATTGATGCCGTTAGATTCATCTGCCAGTCGTTTAACATAACGGATAAAGTCTGTTTTTCCTTCTGCGTAATATTCTGAATTTTCGACATCATTTGACGAAAAATCTTCAACAAAAGTTTTGAATGACGATTCAAGTGAAAGAGTGGGTGCAACTAACTCCATGTTGTTGGCCTTATTTTAAATCTATTCCATTGTGAATAGAGATACATTACACGCGCTGAGAAACATTGGTCAAATAATGCGTAATTTATTGAGTTAACTTAGTTATATAGGTAGTTAAGGGGGAGGGGATAAACTAAAAAGCCTGTCAGTACCGAGGTAAAAACAGGCTTTAACAAACTAGCGATAGGTAATGAACAACCCTATTTTTTCATTAACTTAGCTAGATCAGCGAATGGGTTGTGCGTTGCACTTTCATGATCATCTAGCTTTGCTTGTGCATCAACACCGTAGCGGTCGTGGTCAGTGTATTTAGAGTGTTCGTGATCATGGCAATAAAGGCATAACAATTCCCAGTTACTACCATCTTCAGGGTTGTTGGTATGGTCATGATCTTTATGGTGAACGGTTAGTTCGCGAAGGTTAGAGTAAACGAATTCACGTGCGCAGTTACCACATACCCAAGGGTAAAGTTTTAATGCTTTATCGCGGTAGCCACTTTCTTTGCTTTTATAGGCGGCGCTAGCGCCAGTGTAATCTGAAGACATTTCTCATCCTGCCGTATTTATCTTAACTTAATGTATAATCTTGCTTAGTGTTTTAGCGATATCTTGTCTCTGATATCTTTCACTAAAGTGTACCATAACAGTTGAAAAACGATCGGTTCCTAATTCGGATTGTTATCAAAAGCAATAAATCCGTTTGCTTGGGGGCTAATGGTTGGTTAAATAGTGCGATTACTCGTTGTTATTGAGCTTTATCCCTGTGACTTCAGAGGTTAACGCCAATATTAGCTTACCGTCGATGACATCCGCATTATCATGAGAGAACGTCACAAGGTTGCTTTCAAAGCCCCAATCACCTTTTCCCCATCTTGAGTAATCGAAATCATCAAAATCATCACGCCAAGCAAGAGTGAAGTCACCCTTGTCGTAGCTATAGTATTCAATCCAATCGACTACTTGATAAAGAGGTAACGATTCTACTTCGAACTTTCCAACCCAACCGATGGCCTCTGAGATCCAAACGTTCATTCGATAACTTTGTGGACTGTCACGCATATCGATGACTTGTTGGGAGTGAGAGCCAAGCTCTTTATGAATGGTATCGCTATTTACTTGCCACTCAATCTTGTCTGGAGTCCAAATCAAGGTGTATTGATTGAAATCGTTAAGGTTGGCGACAGAGTGTGTATTTTCAGAGTGAAGCCGATTTGATGCTAATCCTGTGATCAAATTCGTTTGTAGTTGGTTAGGGTGCTTACCGATTGCTTCAATATCGATTTCACGCCATGGGATCCCACCTTGCCATGATTCATTATCGTAAGTGAAAAATGACGATACAACGCCGGGGCTAGACACCATTTTCATACGAACAACAAATTTACCAAATTGAACTTTTTCGTGGCTATAAACCTCTGCGCCATATAAGGAAACGTCGGATTTATTGAGTTGCCCACTGTTTGCATGGCTGTCTTGGTTTGGGCTTTGGTGTTCGGTGGAACAGCCTGTAATAGCGAGAGCAGCGGAAAGGAAAATAAGCTTTTTCATATTACTTCTCTAGTGTGATTAAAAAGAATCGATTTCCATCTATGATTAAATCGGCTACTAGTTGACGTTGAAGTAATTTGGAATAGTGTTCAATCTACATTAAGCACTATATTTGGTTAATGTGCTTAGCGTAGAACTGAGTGGCTAGGACGTGAAACATTTGACATGTATTTGTGCTGCCCGAACTCAGACAATGTGATACTAACCAATTGAAACTCCGTAAAGGAATTGTACTCAGATCAGCTAAATATCACATATTTTTATAATTAGGGCCTCCACCCCCTTCAGGTGATTGCCATGTGATGTTTTGACAAGGATCTTTTATGTCGCAAGTTTTACAGTGAACGCAATTAGCAGCGTTGATCTGGAGTTTTTTCTGACCTTCTATTTCGATAACTTCATATACTCCAGCAGGGCAATACCTTTGAGCTGGTTCATCGTAATCCGGTAAGTTTTTAGCAATAGGTAGTTCAGGGTTTGCAAGAATCAGATGGCAAGGCTGGTTTTCTTCATGTTGGGTTCCGGACAGATAGACGGATGACGGTTTATCAAAGCTGAGCTTACCATCCGGTTTTGGGTAGTGGATAGGCTGAGAGTTAGTACTCATTTTTAGTCGGCTATGATCGTTCTCAAAATCTTTTATGTTCCAAGGGATTTTGTGTGTAAGAACTCGAGCACAAACATTGTGTTCGAATGACGCTAGAGCGCCTCCTAAAATATCACCGTATTTATGTATGCCCGCTGAAAAATTTCGTGCTTGGTTTAGCTCTCTATACAACCATGACGACTCAAATAAAACCTGATAGTCAGGCTCAATGTTGGCGCTGTCATTTGCGAGTTCGTAAGCGATGGCTTGTGCTGCCAACATTCCCGATTTCATAGCACTATGACAGCCTTTAATTTTAGAAGCGTTCAACGTACCAGCATCACAACCGATTAAGACACCACCGGGAAACTGCTGTTTTGGCAGCGAGTGAAGGCCGCCTTTAGCAATGGCTCTCGCTCCATAGGAAATTCGCTCAGCTCCCTTTAAATAGCGGCTAAAACTAGGGTGGTGCTTTAATCTCTGAAATTCATCAAAAGGACTTAGGTAGGGATTGTCATAGTTAAGGTCAACGATTAAACCAACCGCAATTTGATTGTCTGCTAAATGATAAAGAAAACCGCCGCCGGAACTTTTCGATTCGGATAGAGGCCAGCCTGTACTGTGTACCACGTTACCTGCGCAATATTCATCCGCGTCGCTTGGCAACTGCCAGATTTCTTTTAGCCCCAATGCGTAATGCTGGGGTTGTTTATTGACGTCCAGATTAAAGCGCTCAATCAGCTGTTTTCCTAAATGGCCTCTCGCACCTTCTGCGAACAGAGTATATTTTCCTTTAAGTTCAATTCCGGCTTCAAAGTTGTTTTTATGTTCCCCGTTTCTATCTAGCCCCATATCAGATGTGTTGATCCCGGTAACTGAGCCGTTATCGTCATAGTTAATACTCGCAGCTGCAAAACCGGGGAATATTTCCACACCAAGTTCTTCGGCTTGTACTGCAAGCCATTGGCAAAGCTTAGATAAACTGATGACATAGTTTAAGGGTTCGTCCCTATTGTCACTTCCACCATGGTCACTTCTACTATTGTCGCTTCCACCATTGTGCATTGGCCTTGGTGTTAAAGCATGGGGGATGGTGACATGATTGTATTGAGTAGTTAGGTAGACTAAGTCTTCACTCTTTACTGGCGTTGAAATTGGAGTGTCCATTTCTCGCCAATTTGGAAAGAGCTCATTGAGCGCGGTTGTTTCAAACAGAGCACCTGAAAGAATATGGGCACCAACCTCTGCCCCTTTTTCAACGACGCAAATTGTACGTTCTTGTCCAGCGTTTGATTGGTTTAACTTAGCGAGCTGACAGGCTGCGGAAAGGCCTGCAGGGCCAGCACCTACTATAACAACGTCGAACTCCATGCATTCTCTGTCCATGATGTAAACCTGCCTCTACACATAGGTATTACCGTTAAATATAGTCCAGTTGACGTAAACGTAAACTCAACTAAGCTCAAAATTAAGGCTTGCACGAACCGCATTCATTGAAAAAGGAACGCATTGTGAAGGTATTAGTAGCGATAAAGCGCGTTGTTGACCCTTACGTAAAGGTTAGGGTGAAGCAAGATGGTTCCGGTGTTGAAACGAACAATGTAAAGATGACAATGAACCCGTTTTGCGAAATTGCCGTAGAAGAGGCTGTTAGGCTAAAAGAGTCGGATGCCGCGGACGAAGTTATTGTTGTGTCCATAGGGGATAATACCTGCCAAGAACAGCTACGTACTGCTCTTGCGTTAGGTGCTGATAGAGCGATACATGTTGATACTACGGATGTGTATACGCCTGGTATTGATAACCAAAAACCAATTGAGCCATTGACGGTTGCAAAAGTACTTCATGCCATAGTGACCAAGAATTTGTGTGAGCTTGTTCTATTAGGTAAGCAATCCATCGATAGCGATAATAATCAAGTCGCGCAAATGCTGGCGGCGCTAATGGACAGCCCTCAAGCAACCTTCGCATCTAAGCTGGAAATAGAATCCGATAATGCCGTGGTTACCAGAGAGATTGATGGTGGGTTAGAAATACTGAAAGTGAAGCTCCCTGCTGTAATAAGTACTGATTTACGCCTTAACGAACCCAGATATGCGTCTCTTCCTAATATTATGAAAGCCAAACGTAAGCCACTCGATATCTTAACACTCAACGATCTTTGTATTGAGGCGGTATCGCATCAAGAAATCTTAGAGGTATTTAAGCCTACTGTTCGTGAAGCCGGTGTCATGGTTGAAAGTGTTTCTGAGTTGGTGGATAAACTTAAAAATGTGGCAAAGGTTATCTAGTTTTAGGGTACTTTTAGTTAAAGGAGCGGTTCAATGATTGACGATAATATAAACGCACTTGTTATTGCTGAACATGATAATCAAACCATTTCGATTGATACGTTAAAAACGATCAGCGCGGCAAAGACTCTAGTTAAACTCAACGCATCGACACCCACATCAATATCGGTTTTAGTTATTGGTAACGACTGCCAATCTGTAGCGGGTTCGGCTTCCGGAATAGAGGGTGTGACTAATGTTATCGTTGCAGATGCTCAATGTTATCAGATTTCGTTAACGGAAAACCTGTCGAAGCTAATAGTGAAATACATTCAAAGTGGTGTTGAGGATGAAGCTCCTGTCACGCATGTATTTACTTCAGCGACGACGTTTGGCAAGGATTTAATGCCTCGTGTTGCTGCGTTACTCGGTGTTGGTCAGTTATCTGATGTTATAGCGATTGAAGCGCCGGATGTGGTTGTTCGACCAATATATGCTGGTAATGCGTTAGCTAGAGTTAAATCAAACGATCCGATTAAAGTCATGACGATTCGCAGCTCTGCCTATGATGCGGCTGAAATGAATTCTGATAACCAATGTAAAATAACGGAATTCAATGAAGAAATTTCTGCGTCTGATACGGAATTTGTGTCTCAGCAAAAAGTGAAAACGTTACGTCCTGAATTACCGGCTGCAAGAGTCGTCATTGCAGGAGGAAGAGGGCTTGGAAGCAAAGAGAACTTTGCGTTGGTTGAGCAATTAGCCGATAAATTGGATGGAGCGATTGGAGCATCTCGTGCTGCCGTTGATGCGGGGTTTGTTGCCAATGATTTGCAAGTTGGGCAAACCGGTAAAATAGTTGCGCCTGAGTTGTACATCGCCATTGGTATTTCCGGCGCTATTCAGCACTTAGCAGGGATGAAAGATTCTAAAGTGATTGTTGCTATTAACAGCGACCCAGAAGCTCCAATATTTGAAATAGCGGATTACGGGCTAGTGGGTGATCTATTTGAGCTGATGCCTGAGCTAATCGATTCCGTTTAAATTACTTTTACTGTCCACTTCCTTTTTATTTTTCTTGTTTTGATACATCAGTTCATCGGCGGCTAGTAGCAGTAATTTTGAATCTAATGGATGAGTTGATGTTGAAACCGCGACACCGGTACTGCACGTTTGATCTGGACCACACATGGAGTATTCATATTCAATTCTTCGTGCCATTTTAATTGCATCGGGGTGATTACAATCTGGAAGAATAATGCAAAATTCATCGCCACCGCATCGACATGGAATATCAGTCTCGCGTATTAAACTTCTAATCAATGAGCCAAAGTTTCTTAACGCTTCATCCCCTTTAGCATGCCCTTGTTCGTCATTGATGCGTTTTAAATTATCAATATCAATGTAAATGACTGCTAAATCATACTGACGTCTTAAGGCGAGTTTCAGTTCTTTCCTTAACGACTCATCCATCATACGGCGGTTGTATAGGCAGGTCAGTTCATCCACTCTCACCTGAAGTTCTAAATATTGGGTTCTTTTTGCTACTTCTTCGTTTAGGTCGTTTGTGTAGTGGCTTTTAAGATCGTTAATAAGGCTATTAATATAAGTGTCCAAGACCAGTGTAGTATCGAAATAGAAGAGTTTATCTAGGGTGGTGAGAATTGCGTCAACTTCTATATTGCTGCCATTGTCGTCTTTTATCGTCGAAAAAATGATGCCTTTTAACTGCCTCATAGCAGTAAGGTATAGCTTGGGTTCAACCCCAATTCTTTTATGTACCGCTCCAATAATTAGTCGTCCATTGGCATACTCTTCGTCATACACACCATTAAATAGTTCAATGATGTATTGAGACTGGGCATCTTTTACGTGTTGTAGTACATCTGGGTCTTGTAGCAGTGCGACGACTTCTGCATTTTGAAGCTGTTTGTCGTAAAACTGTTCAACAATAGATTCAATGTTTTTATGAATTAGAGGCTGGTACTTTAAAAGTTTGGTTAATTCCGCAAGGTCTAAACCTAACATATCAAAGCGACAGTCTATCTCTTGTTGTGAAATGGTAAGTTGAGATTGTTTACACTGCTCATTAATTGTCATGTGTTTAACTCCAAAGCCTGAAATTTAAAGAGTTAGATACCGTTGTGTGGTGAAATTTTGAGATGATTTCTGAAAGGATAACTATGCTGTTGATCGATAAAAATAGGTCACGGAAGTGGACGAGAGAAAGTACGGGCAGGGAAGAAAATAAATCAAGCCAACGCATAAGCACTCCCTAAATGATGGTGTGCTTTAAATTATAGGCGTTATATGTTTATTTGCGCAGTTAAGTCATATAACGCCTCATGTTTTTTGATATGAAGCAGTTTACTTCTATGCTGTTGGCTTTTGAATATGCTCAACGAGTGCTTTTATGAATCTAGCAGCTTCGCCCCCAGTACAGGCTCTATGGTCAAAGGTCATTGAGATAGGTAAGGCTTTGACGCCCACAGGCTTGTCATTTTTCATTATGACTTTTTCAATAATTCGACCCGCGCCAACAATAGCGACTTGCGGAGGAGAAACGACTGGTGTTGCATAGATACCCGCAATGGCTCCAAAATTCGATAGAGTGATGGTAGCGTGCTGTAGCTGCTCTCTTCCAATTTTACGCTCTCGAATTCCTTGTACGGTCGTATCAAGCCATTGACGAATCCCTTTGGGGTTGTAGTCATCAGCATGCAGAAGCACGGGCACATACAGTCCATGTACGCTATCAACGGCTATACCGACATTAACTGTACTATGAACGCAGCGCGTCATTGTTTCCGCGTCGAACCAAGCGTTAAGAGCGGGCTCTTGTTGACAGGCATGGATCACGGCTTGAATTAAACGAATGGATATATCTTCTTTAGGAAGCCAGTTACCTAGCAAAGCTTCTTCGGTAATTGTCACATCAGCCACATTATGGTGTGACTCGGTCATAGTGTTGACCATGGTGCGCCTAGCACCTTTTAACACTTCTGTACCCGGAAGCTGTTTATCACATTCGTTGTAAATATCTGCATCGACAATCATGCCGTTGCCACCACTGCCGTGAACGCGAGTAAGGTCAACCCCAAGGCGTTGAGCAAGTAACCGTGCAGATGGCATTGCGGTAATTGCTTTTTCTGAAGGCGTGTTATGGTCACCACCAATCCAAAAGTCGTCGACATCAACTTGGTGGTTTTGGTGGGAGACATTACCCACAACGGTTGCGGCATCCTGCTTGGATTTAGAGGCTTCTTTTTTGGATTTAGCATTACTCGTAGTAGCCCCAACTTCTTCAATTTCGACTAAAAGGCTGCCGATATTGATCACATCACCTTCGTTCCCGTGACGACTGGTAATTTTTCCACTATAAGGCGCGGGTACTTCAACCACAGCTTTGGCGGTTTCTACGGTTAGGATAACTTGGTCTAACTCTACGGTATCTCCAACGTTTACGTGCCATTCAATGATTTCTGATTCGGCTAACCCTTCACCAAGGTCTGGTAGTGTAAATGACTTCATTTCCAACCCTCCACTAACTCTTTACTTGCAAGTACGATGTCTTCTTCTTTGATAAGGAAATAATCTTCATTTCGATAATAGGGCATGATGGTGTCTAGCCCTGTGACTCTTTTGGGTGGTGCTTTAAGCAAACACATGGCGTGCTCTGCTGTTCTCGCAATGATCTCAGCACCGACACCACACGTTTTACTCGCTTCGTGAACAACGAGTAATCGCCCTGTTTTTTCCAATGAACGAAAGATAGTCGCCATATCGATCGGTTTAATACTGGCAAGGTCGATAACCTCTACTTCAATACCCTGAAGAGATAATGTTTTGGCCGCTTGAAGTGTTTCAACCACACATGCGCCCCATGTCACTACTGTAAGGTCGCGCCCTTTGCGTAGCGTGAAACAAGTATCAAGCGGTAGAGCCTTTCCGTCATCTTTAACATCGGAGCGAACGGTACGATAAATACGTTTAGGTTCGAAAAACATAACGGGATCATTGCTACGGATAGAGGCAAGAAGCAATCCATAAGCTCGTTGTGGCGAAGATGGGATGACGACCCTAAAGCCAGGTATATGTGCAAATAGTGCCTCAACACTTTCTGAATGGTGCTCTGGTGCGTGTATGCCTCCACCAAATGGGGCTCTAAATACAGCGGGGCAGGTTAGCCTTCCTCTGGTTCGATTTCTCATGCGCGCTGCATGGCACATTAAGTGCTCCATGGCGGGAAATACAAAACCTTGAAACTGAAATTCCGCAACAGGCCTTAGCCCTTGCGATGCCATGCCAACGGTGACACCCGCTATAAGTGCTTCTGCTAAAGGAGAATCGATGACGCGTTTAAGGCCAAATTTCTCTTTTAAGCCAACTGTGGCGCGAAATACACCCCCATTATCACCGACATCTTCACCAAGAACGACGACATGATCATCTTGAGCCATTTCATGGTGAAGAGCGAGGTTGACCGCTTCAAGTAAGGTCATATCAGCCATGATTACCTCCTTGCATTCGCAATGCTTTATTAATTAATTCATCTCGCTGTTGATGGAGGTCGGGGGTTACTGACTCATAGAGATAATCAAATGCGCTTTCTGGCGCTTGTGTGGAGAGATTTAGATAGTTCTTGACCACTTGCTCTATAGTTTCTTTGCAATTACGTAGTAGTTTCTCTTCTTCTACGTCGCTCCATAGACCTTGATTTATTAGATGTTTATTTAGCCGAATAATGGGCTCAAACTCCCATGCTTGATGGAGTTCATCTTCACTTCTATAGCGGCTAGCATCATCTGCGGTTGTATGGTCACTTAAACGATAACTAATCGCTTCGATTAGCGTTGGTCCTTTGCCTTTTCGTGCGGAATCTAAAGCATGAGTGATGGCGTCAAAGACAGCGATGATGTCATTTCCATCCACAGTTATCCCTGCAATACCAGCACCTTTTGCTTTTTCAGAAAGAAACTCTGCAGCACATTGAAGGCGTCGAGGAACTGAGATGGCCCACTGATTATTGTTAACGACGAAAACCAAAGGGAGATTCCACGCTCCTGCACAATTAATGGACTCTAAAAAGTCGCCTTTCGAAGTGGCCCCATCACCACATGTCACTAGTGCGGCATTATGATTACCTTCAATTTTGAGTGCTGATGCAACGCCGACTGCATGTGTGCATTGGGTGGCAATAGGAACGCAAAAAGGTAAATCTCGGCATTGTGGTGAGGATGACGTTGATTCTAGCTCAGAAGGTGTAGATGATTCTTTGATTGGATAAAAGTCGCTCCCCCGTTCATCCCCACCCCAATATTGAAGATTTTTTTCCATTGGGATTCCACGGGCCCACATGGCGGGTAAGTCACGATAGTAAGGAATAAACACATCATCAGGTTTCAGTGCTCGACCAATGGCAATGCCGATAGCCTCAGCGCCAAGGTGAGAGGGATATGTGCCCAGCTTTCCCGTTCTTTGTAGTGCAACAGCTTTATTATCATAGGTACGGGTCAGTACCATGTCGCAGTAGAACTTTTTAAGCAGGTCTTGTTCTGCCCAGTCTGGAAGGGTGGTTACGAGTTGACCATGGTGGTCGATGAATCGATGCATGGGTAACGATTGAACGTTCATCTCAAGCTCCTTATGAGTGCACAGCGAGACTTTTTTTCCCTAAAACCTTCTACAGTACGTGTGGCAAAATGCTGTCCTGAATAACGCCTTTAGACTGCTCCATTTCGCTGAAAACATTAGTGGTTATAGTGATAAATCTCGATATGACCAGATAGCTTAAGTGTAACCAAGTTGTTAAATCTTGCATGTGTTTATCAGCTAGTCGAGAGTAAACTTAGGCTTACACATTGAGAAATGCAGATGAAAATAGGGGGTTTTCATGATCAAATTGTTAACAAATGAAAAGATCCTCTAAGAAATGAGGAAAATTCGCATGATTATTACACAGTAGGAAAGCTAGGGATCGGTCTATTACGATTTGATCTAGGTCAGGCGAGGGTGATAAACCACAAATTTGAAATATATTTGTAGGGGAATACTCCATCGCACGCATATACTAAAGGTGGCATATTAAATTATAAATAAGTAGTTGCTAGGAAGGCTTTATGGGAAAAACTGCAAGTGAATTAAATGCTATCGATAAACGTGCAATGCGTAAAAGGTTTTTAACGCTGGTATCTGTTTTGTTTTTGGTAAACCTCGCTATTTTGATTGCGATAAACACACTGTTTTTTAAACTGGACCGAGAAAAAAATCAATCAGATATAGATACAGCAATTAAGTTAGCAAGTCGTTTTATTCAACATGACTTTGAAGCTAACTTAGCAAATATAAATTTCCTTTCGGACAGTCAACCGATACGTAATTACATGGTTTATGGTATTGAACCCACTCGTAACGAAATTGAAAACCTATTTATTAATCTAGCTATCCACTCCACTCAGTATGCTCAAATACGCCTACTTGATAATAATGGTCAGGAGCTTGTTAGGGTTGATTATCGAGATGGCCACGCATTCTCAACGCCACATTTTGAACTGCAAGACAAAGCAAGTCGTTATTACGTGAAAGAGAGTTTGGCTCTAGACAAAGGGCGCATTTATATTTCTCAACTTGACCTGAATATGGAGCAAGATCGCATAGAGGAACCCTACATGCCAATGATGCGATATGGCACCGCTTTGTATGATTCTCATGGTCGACTTCAAGGCACAATAATTCTTAATTATTTTGGTGATCTTGTTTTGAACACCTTTAAGGAGCAGATGAAATCGATTTCAAGTGATGCGATGTTGATAAATCAACAAGGTTACTGGCTGTCAAATAACGATAAGTCACTTGAGTGGGGTTTTATGTTGGGGAATAACCACTCCTTGAAGAACCAAAATCCGCCCTTATGGGATGAGATGTCGGAACTGAAAGAAGGATCATTTATTGATATTGGCAAGCGTTATAGTTGGATAGAAGTTCCTAACAAAGAAACTGAACAAATCAGTATGGAAGACTCCTGGAAAATAGTCGTTGTTGAAAGTACTGAAATGTTTACCTTGGCAAAAATGTTCTCGCACCTTAACTTTTTATACCCTGCACTTTGTATATATATCATTGGGTTGCTACTGGTTTGGCTGATGGTTAAAAATGAGGTATTAAAGAAAAAAGCCCAACGTGATTTGATTGAACTTAATCATTCTTTACAGCAGAAAGTCGCAGATCGTACTAAAGAGCTAATGGTGACTAAAGATGTCACTATTATGAGTATGGCAACGCTTGCTGAAACTCGTGATAACGAAACTGGTCAGCATTTAAGGCGAACTCAAAATTATGTACGAGCCTTGGGTAATGCCTTGAAAGTTCATCCAAATTATAAAGATCAACTTAATGATGATTTAATAACGTTGATGTATAAATCGGCTCCGCTGCACGATATTGGCAAGATCGCAATTCCCGATAGAATTTTATTGAAACCGGGTAAGCTAACGCCTCAAGAATTTCACATCATGAAAGAGCATGCGACTTTAGGAGCCAATGCAATTTCGTCATCTATACAAGCGTTGCAAGATGAACTACAGCAGGCACAAGCAAATTCATTTTTAAATGTTGCGCGTGATATTGCTCATTACCACCATGAGCGTTGGGATGGTAGTGGGTATCCCCTTGGTCTCAAAGGTGAACATATCCCTCTGCCAGCAAGAATTATGGCAATCGCTGATGTATTCGATGCATTGTCTTGTAAACGTGTCTACAAAGCGTCATTTAGTAAGGAGAAAACGATGTCAATCATGCGTGAAGGGAGAGGGAATCACTTTGACCCTACCATTTACGATGTGTTTATCAGTATTCTCGATGAATTTTGGGATATACGAGATCGTTATCTAGATATGCCTCAACAAAATGATGAATCAGTCATAAATAAAGGAAGTCGTGAATTTAAATTAGATGAAGCCGAAGTTGCTGGAAAAACGGAGAATGAGGTCAGTTATTCGATATAAAGTGGCACGTCAGTTTCATGGCTTTCATAACTCACTCCAGTAATTTTGAACTTAAATCTCTCTGATTTATAACGAAAATGTATAATCTACCGATGTAGTATCTCACTCTTGATCTAGGGCTTACTTCAGCCCATTAAGTGGGGGAATAAGCCAATGTATAATCGGCATTAATGGTAGTAAATGATGAAACAGGCACAAACCCACATATTGGTGTTAATTCTTCTCTCGATAACCCTAATTTTTGTGCAGTTCTCATCCCACCGTACGATTTCAATACTCGATTATTCAGGTATTACATTTAATGATGGCTCACTTCATAGTGGCTTTTCAACATCGAATATTCTCAAGAATGACGAACAGAAGTTGCTTTTTGAGTGCCAGTTAGTGCAAGTATATCAATGGCCATTTTGTGAATACCAATTTAATACCAATGAAGAAGATATTGGGTTGAACCTTACTAATATGGCGACATTGAAGATAAAAATGAGCGTTCTTTTTAACGGTAGGCCAACCGTCGACACGCCCGTTCGTATCTATTTAAAACACTATGAGCCTAATATTGTCGAATTAGCTGGTTTAAAAAGTAACCAAATTGAGTTTGACGTTAGTGAGCATCCAAATGGAATTGAGATTCCTTTAACATCATTACAGGTCGCAGATTGGTGGCGTCGTGAGAATAATATTGGAGTTGAGCATGGTTATGCCGATATTAGTAATATTCACTACATAAGTATCGCAAGCGCATCGGAAGCACCTGTAGGTCATTATCTATTTAACATCGAGTCGATGGAAATAACTGGGAAATGGTTGTCTGATGGTGTGTTCTATCGAGTTCTTTTAGGTATCTGGCTCCTATCCGCGTCTCTTTATGTCATTAGCGGTTTTACTCGCACTCACGTGCATAACCGTGCCCTAATAAATGAGAATGAACAACTTCGAGAGTCCAATAGGGAATATATAGTAAAAGCAAGTTACGACAGCTTAACGGGAGCGTTAAATCGAGGAGGTAGTGAGGTGATGATCGATGATCTTTTGGCATCATGCAACCGCATTGTTATCCTCTATTTTGACCTTGACCACTTTAAGTCAATTAATGATAAATACGGACACCAATGTGGTGATTCGGTATTACAAGACTTTAGCCGCCAAGTTCATCACATTAAAGAGGAAGGTCAGCATTTTATTCGCTGGGGGGGAGAGGAGTTTCTATTGATCTGTGAAAATATCCGAGCAAAAGAAGGACGTCAGATTGCTATAGATATCCAACACAAAATGGCGACACATAAGTGGCCTTATAATGAAAAAATAACATGTTCGATGGGGATAGCCGAACTTGATAAAGCAGAGTCATTCAATCAAGCGATAGAAAGAGCGGATAGAGCACTATATAGCGCAAAAAGACTGGGTAGAAATAGGGTTGAACTGGCTAAAGAAATGAATTGATCAAAGGAATATCGGTAGGTACTTCTGAGCAAATACTACTGTCGATTAAGTCAATATGTCTATGGAATAAAGGATATTCCAACAAAAGTTTTAATTTAATTAGAATGAGTAAACATTAGGTGAGAATGACTATCATCACCAATTCTAATTTGCATTGCGCGAAAGATGAATATTAGCTTTTGTTTGGGGACACCATATTGACAAGTTTTAACTGTAGAAGTGACGCTAAGTACGTTTCGAGTGCAAAAGGCGCCATATTTGGGTTAGCACTCGGAGAAGCACTTAAAACCAAACCAGATCTATCTAAAGTGAATCGACCAATAGAGAAAAACACGGATACATTTTTTAAAGACAGCTCTGGGAGGTACCTTGACTTAGTTTTAGCGGTTAATTTATCAGATAGCCTTCTTGCTCACGGTGAGGTTAATGTTCAAGATCAGATCAATCGATACAGCCAATGGCGACGAGACAAATGCGCAGCATCGACACTGGAGCATTTTAAAATTGGTGAGAATTTAAACCGAGCAATTGAGCGAAACGAGCATTTTGAGCGTAGTAACCAACTCGAATATCACGCTGTTTCTGATTATCAAACCATTCCCGACTATGACGCATGCCTAGCTCGAATCGCGCCCATAAGTGTTTTTTTTGCTCCTGCGAAAGGAATGTCATTAGAAGCCGTACTTAATAAAATAAAGGCATCGTGTGAAGTGACTCATGACACACAAAGTGCTGCCATCGCCAGTCAAATTCTAGGAGGACTCATACATGAATGTCTAGGCTCCTCAACGTTGACTAAACAAGAGCTTATGAATACGTTACAGAAAGTAGAATTCGAACAGGTATGTATGCGTGGTTGTGAAGAAGTGCGAAGTATTATTACTGGAAGCTTTATATCGAAAGATAGACATGAGCTCACCAATGCGACTGTTGTTGGATCGCTAGAGTCTGCGCTTTGGTGTTTTTATCATAGTTCTAGTTTTGAGCAGGGAGCGTTGTGGTCAGCCAATGTTGGCAGTAATTATTGCAGTACGTCTACGGTTTATGGTCAGTTGGCTGGGAGTTTTTATGGTTTTGATAACCTACCTAAAGAGTGGTTAGAAATGCTTGCTTGGCAAGATAGTATTGACCGAATTTCTTACCTACTACTTGAGACACCGGTAGCGTCAAGGTTAACGCGCTTTGCAGCTAAATGTGATGCGCTGATATCAAATAATTGCACAGAATTGGTCGCCGAGTTGTATCACGATTTTCATCAGGAAAACCTTGTATTAAAACATGAGAACTTAAGTGACATTGACTACATGCTTGAAGGGGATAGCGCAAAGCAAGTTTCTGGGATATCGAACTTCAATTATACGCAGTTGGTACAGTACTTAACGGTCACCGTACGAAATGATCAGTGTTGTAATGGCCTTTTAAATAGTGTGAATGGCTCGGGTATTATTAAGGAATGGTGCCAGCATCTTATGAAGTTTGTGACGCCTTTAAGATAAGTATGGATGTTCATGTATTTGCGTGGTCAATAATTGTTAGCTAGATCTAATTGACTGCTTTATCGATATGCTATCTTTAAGGAAAATAAACACATAGGGATGGTGTAATGGATTTTGATTGGGTGGAGTGGTTTGGTTATTTAGCCTCACTAGTGGTGCTGGTGTCTCTGACGATGACATCGATTGTTAAACTTAGAGTAATTAATTTCATCGGTTGTCTGTTGTTTGCTGCCTTTGCGTATTTTATCGACTCGTACCCCACAATGTTAATGAACCTTGGGATAGCGTGCATTAACGTTTATTACCTCTATCAATTGGCTGGTTCAAAAGATAAGTTCAAGCTGGTTTCTGCAACGATTGATTCTGAGTATTTTGACCATTTTGTTGCTACTAATATCAAAGATATTGAGCGTCAAACTACGGCTAGTCATCTTCGAACTGAAAACTCTGCATTTTATATGCTAAGAAATAATGCCATCGCTGGGCTTTTAGTTGGAACAAAGCATGAGGATGGCAGCTTTGTGGTTTCTCTCGACTACGTAACCCCGGAGTATAGAGACTTAAAGTTAGCTCAATATTTTTATCAAATGAATCCTGAATTAATAAAAAGCCGTGGGATTAACCTATTAAAAGCGAAGGCTACGACGCCTGAACATCGAGAATATTTAGTTCAAGTTGGGTTTGAAAAATCAAACGAGAGTGAAGACGACTATCAAAAGACGTTATAACTAACGAACTGAATATTAGTTGAGGTACCACCGGCTATACGGGCAATATTTGGGCACTTAAATCTTTAAAAGACAGTGTGATTGAAAATATGATATTAAAACGTCACACTGTGCTGATATCGGTATTCATTAAGCATTTAAAGAAAGGGATTCAATGAGCAGTATACTGGAATGTATTCGCACAGTAGGACGAGGAGAGCGGGGGAGGAAACCTCTTACGTTAGAACAAGCTTATCAGGTGATGGACGAGTATCTAGATGAAAAGATAGATGATGACCAAATGGCTATGCTGCTGATGTTGATCCGTGTTCAAAATGAAACAAAGCAAGAGATCGCTGGCTTTGTTAAAGCCTTCAAATCACGGGTTCCAAATCTTGGTGCGGATATTGATTGGCCGTGCTACGCAGGTAAGCGAAAAACAGCTGGTAAACCTTGGCATATTCTTGCAGCAAAAATTCTAGCGGATAACGGCTATAAAGTACTGGTACACGGTTACACAGATAAAGTGACCGATAGAGAGCACGCCCAAGATTACATTGAGCCTTTAGGCATATCACGAGCAACTGATGCAGATCATGCACAGGCTTTGCTTCAATCAGACTCTATTTGCTATTTACCTCTGCAAAACTTCGCCCCCAAAGTTGAGGAAATGCTCGACTGGCGTAAACGTTATGGATTGAGAACGCCAATTAACACCGTGGTTCGAGCGTTGAATCCTGGCGGTGGTAAAATTGGAATTCGAGGAAGTTTTCACCCAGGTTTTCCGCAGTTACACGCAGACATTGAACATGAGGTTGATGAGCCCAATCATTGTGTTATCTCATTTAAAGGGCAATCCGGTGAATCTGAATACAACCCTAAAGTGAGTCAGGATGTTTGGCTAAGTACGCCAGAAGGTGTTCAATCGCATTACTGGGAGGCTGATTTATTAGATACTCTTACTCAGCCTAAAGTTTGTATCTTCGATACACCAGAGCAATACAAAGAGATGATGGCGAACACAGTTGTGACAACGATTTCTGCTGTATTGTTTGCGGAACACCCTGATCGTACTCAGGCACTACAAAAAGCCATTCAATACTGGCAGGCGTATTGTGAAGTCAATTAACGATATTTCGTAATCGAAAATTAATTTAATCGTGAATGTAAAATAGCCCAGTTACTTTTAAGAGTAACCGGGCTATTATAATTTTGTGTGTATGTAACTGTTATATTAAGTATGGCGATTTAAAGTGTACTGGCCTTTTTAGTGACGCTCAAAATCATCCCATTCCAAGCTTCAGTCTGTTGCGCTAGGTTCTTCTTGATGTCTTTATAACGAAGCGTTAATACCGAATATTCGTACTTCTTCACCATGTCATCTTTCTTAGTTTCTAGCAGCTGCTTTTTCAATTCATAGTAGTCGTTCATACTGGCGGTAAGCTGTTCGAACTCATGTTGAAGCTTGCTGTTAATAGCTTGTCTGTTTGGCCATGTCTCGATTGCTTTTTGCGCGTTGAGTAAAGACATCGCTGCTTTAGCTTTTTCTATCTTTAACTGTGGTGCTTTACGCAATTTCCCTGCGAGCCCAACCAAAGAGCATGCTTTTATTAGCCATTTCGTTGGGTCGTAGTGCCACCACTCAATACCATTTCGATAGTCATTTTCAAAGATATGATGGTAGTTATGATACCCCTCGCCGAACGTGAAGAATGCTAATGTCGCGCTATCTCTCGCTGTATTTTTGTCGGTGTAGGGTTGCGTACCCCAAATATGGGCCAACGAATTAATAAAGAACGTTGTGTGGTGATTGAGTACAAGTCGAACTGCACCAACCATTAAAAACATACCAACGACATCACCATAAATAACCCCCAATAATATAGGGAAGCCAACGTTCATTAATAGCGCAAGCGCGCCGTAGTATTTGTGCTGCCACATGACAATTTTGTCTTTTTGTAAGTCGCGGCAATTATTGTAATCGTAGTATTTATCACCGTGGTAATCTCTGATCATCCAGCCGATATGAGAAAACCAAAACCCTCTTTTGGCTGAGTAGGGATCTTTATCGTTATTATCAACATGCTTATGGTGAACTCGATGATCAGAACTCCAGTGTAGGATACTGTTTTGCAGAGCAAACGCACCACCGATAGCGAAGATAAATCGAAGCGACCAATGCGCTTGATAGGCTTTGTGCGACCATAAGCGATGATAGCCGGCTGTGACAGACAGGCTACAAAAGCTAAAGCAGATCAACAGCCAGACAAAATGTTCGGTGCCTAATCCATAATTATACGCGTACCAAGGTGTTGCGACCACGGCTAAGAGAAGGCTTGATACAAAGATAAAAATATTCAGCCAAATCAGTGGTGGCCTTTCTTTGCTTGGACTCGCGGAGGGCAGAGACATAGTGATAAATTCCTTTGGGCTAACAACTGTACGCTAGAATATCAGCGCACACCTGTAAGTCAAACCAATCATTGTAAAAATTGTGAACAGAATGTTTGGCTTTTTAATGGGGAAATGAATAGTATGAACAAAGCTAATATCCTTACAGGAAGTAATAAGGAACTAAAAATGGATTTAAAAATAGCGGAATATAGCGACTACGAGCGCATCGCAACACTACACGCCCAAAGCTGGCGTCGTTTCTACCACGGAATTCTAGGTGAAGATTACCTTCAGCATGATGTTCTCGATGAACGTTTAGCCATTTGGCAAGCTCGTTTGATTAACCCTCCGTTCAACCAACATGTTCTATTATTGGAAGAAGGTGGTTTACTGTGTGGTTTTGTCTGTGCTTTCGGAAATCATGACTTCGAAAAAGGGACAATGATTGACTCTCTTCATGTTGATGAAAACTATCGTCATCGTGGGTTAGGGCTAAAATTGTTAAATGAAGTTTCTAAGTGGTGCGAACAACACTTTGGTGAAAGTGCTATTTATCTTGAGGTAATGAGAGATAATCAACAGGCGATCGATTTTTATGAATCATTAGAAGGATTGAAAATTGACGAACGCCTTTGGAATGCCCCGTGCGGTCACAAAGTTCCAGAGCAAGTGTACAGTTGGTCATCTGCAAAACAGCTGAAACAATGCACAAGTAAATTATCTAAGGGAAGCGTTGTTACAGAATGACATATTTGAGTCGCTTCTCCTGACATTACTCGGACATAGTCGTCATTCCTGATGGTTATGTTCGTCATAACTAAATTTCATTGGTAATGGCGAATAAAATTATGAACAAAAAGCTCGTGTTAACCACGCTGTTAACATCCTCTATTCTTGCCGGGTGTAATAAAGACACATCCAACAATTCACAAGCGCCTCTTCCTTTAGTTATTACGCAAACGACTGAAACGATTGAACACAGAGGAAGTATCACTTTCATCGGGCGAGCTGAAGCTGTTGATGATACGAATATTACCGCCCAGGTGACGGGTTATTTGCAATCAAGACACTTTGAAGAAGGGCAAATGGTAGAAGAAGGTGACCTTCTATTCACTATTGAACCCTCTCAATTTGAAGCTAAGCTAGCAACCTCGAAAGCAGAATTTGCACGTGCTAATTCATCCCTAAAGAAAGCCGTGTTAGATCATGAGCGCGGTAAACGTTTATTACCAAAAGGCAGTATTTCAAAAGCTGACTTTGATGCACTGACAGCAAATTTACACGGCGCTGAAGCCATGGTAGAAGCAGCTAAAGCCCAAATAAGGCTTGCTGAAGTTAATCTTTCCTATACACAAATTAGTGCTCCTTTCTCAGGAAGAATTAGCGATAGTAAAGTAAGCCGAGGGGACCTGATTTCCCCATCGTCGGGCGTGCTAACAACCTTGGTGAGTCTAGACCCAATTCATGCATCGTTTAATGTGAGTGAAAGAGATCGTCTTGGTATCGCACTTGAGACGGCAAAAGGTAATGTTAGCGCTAATGATAAACAAATTGATGTATCAGTTACTTTAGAAAATGGCGTTCGTTATGAACATACGGGAGGACTCGATTTCCTTGGTAACCGTATTAATGTAAACACAGGCACAATAGATATGCGTGCCATCGTTCCCAACCCTGAACATAAATTGCTTCCCGGTCAGCATCTACGTGTAGAGCTTTATGCAGAAAACACCGTTCCAGTCATAGCGATTCCTAGAAAGGCTGTTCAGTCTGATTTGGAAGGGGATTTTGTGATGTTAGTGACGGAAGGAAATATTATAGAACGTCGAAACATTGAACTAGGTAGCCAAACGCCTGAAGGCGTTATTGTCCCATTTGGTCTTAGTGCGAATGAAAAGATTGTCGTGCAGGGCTTACAGCGTGTTCGTAATGGTATGCCTGTACAAGTTCAAGACCAACAAACAGATTCAATGACTCCCGCTGAATAGGAAACCTTATTATGTTAAGTCGGTTTTTCATCCAGCGTCCTAAGTTTGCGTTGGTTATCTCCATTATATTGTCACTCGCAGGTGCGATGGCGTTAATGGTACTACCCGTTGCGGAATATCCAAAAATTAGTCCTCCTTCAGTGAGTGTCACTGCGTATTATACCGGTGCAAGTGCTGAAGTTGTTGAGCAAGCCATTGCCGATCCAATAGAGACCTCAGTCAATGGCGTAGAAAACATGTTGTACATGTCTTCTAAGAGCGCGAATGATGGTTCTTACAGCTTAAACGTGACGTTTGAAGTAGGCACAGACCCTGACATGGCGCAAGTCAATGTCCAAAACCGTGTGTCACAAATTGAAGCGAAACTGCCTCAACAAGTTCGTATGACTGGCGTAACAGTTAAGAAGCGTTCACCAGATATTCTAATGGTTCTTAACTTCTACTCTCCAGACGGTCGATACGATGATCAGTTTTTGATTAACTACATTAATTTAAATGTAAAAGATCAACTAACTCGTGTTACCGGAATCAGTGATGTTGGCGTTATTGGTGGTGGTGAATATGCCATGCGTGTTTGGGTTGACCCAGAGAAGCTGGCTAACCTAAATTTGACCACGCCAGATATTCAGTCTGCACTTGCAGAGCAGAACGTTCAGGTTGCTGCTGGGCGAGTAGGGGCTGCACCATACAGCCAATCTCAAGAAGTTCAATTCAACCTTGTTACGAAGGGCCGTCTTGAAACTGTTGAGGAGTTTGAAAACGTTGTTCTTCGAGCAAATAATGATGGCTCAACTGTTTACCTCAAAGACGTTGCGCGTGTTGAACTAGGTAAAAAGTTCTACGACGGTACTGGTAAGTTCCGCGGACAAGATGCGTCTATCGTAACCCTGTCGCTGCAATCAGACGCTAACGCGTTAGAAAGTGGCCAAGCGGTCATGGATCTTCTTGAGAACCTAAGTGTTAACTTCCCTGAAGGATTGGAGTACGAAACCAGCTACGACACAACGTTGTTCGTTTCAGAGTCAATTAAAGGCGTGGTTAAAACGTTAGTAGAAGCGATACTGTTGGTTATTGCGGTGACTTACCTGTTCCTAGGAAGTGCGCGAGCAACACTTATTCCAGTTGTAGCTATTCCTGTATCTTTGATTGGTACATTTGCTGTTATGCAAATGACCGGCTTTACCATTAATACCGTGACTCTATTCGGTTTGATTCTAGCAATTGGTATCGTGGTTGATGATGCTATTTTGGTTATCGAAAACGTTGATACGACAATGGCGAAAGATCCTAGCGTGACGCCTCGACAAGCAACACTGATTGCTATGAAGGAAGTAACGGGGCCAATACTTACATCGACATTAGTACTTCTTGCCGTGTTTATTCCGGTAGCAATGCTGCCTGGTATAACCGGAATTATGTATCGTCAGTTTGCGCTTACGATCTGTATTTCTGTTGTTATCTCTTCTATCAATGCATTGACGCTATCTCCTGCTCTTTGTTCACTGGTACTAAAGCAAGGTGGTGGTAACACATCAAGTTGGTTTAAGGCATTTAACCGTGGGCTAGACAAGGTTACCGAAGGATACGGTAAAGTTGCAGGGTTCTTAGTAAAACGTGCGTTAATTGTTGTGGCAATTTTCTTAGTTGCGATTACGTCGTTAACTTATTTGTCTAAAACGACCTCAACGGCTTTTGTTCCCCAAGAAGATAAAGGTATTTTGTTGGTCAACGTTCAGTTACCAGACTCAGCGTCTCTTTCGAGAACAGAGGAAGTAACAGATAGTTTGATTAAAATTGTTGAAAGTGAGCCTGGGATTGATGGCGTGACCGTCGCCAATGGTTATGCCTTTATGACAGGGGCTGCGGCATCTAACGGCGCCTCTATGTTTATTAAGCTGCATGACTGGGATACGCGTAATAATTTAGATGGTGACCACTCAGCAACGGCTATCTCAAATCGAATCAATGGTGCCGCTGCAATGCAGCTACCTCATGCTTCTGTTTTTGCTATGGGCCCTCCTGCGGTTCCTGGTATGGGCGCGGCGTCAGGCTTTGAATTTGTACTCGAAGATGCATTAGGTCGAAGCCGTACTGATCTTGCAACCCTAATGGGAGAAGTGATTCAAGAAGCGAATAAGCAGCCAGAAATTGCATTTACGTTTAGCACCTTTAGAGCAAATGTACCTCACTACAGTATTGAAGTTGACAGAGAAAAGGTTCAACAACTTGGTATTCCATTAAGTTCGGTATTCCAAACGTTGCAAGGAAATCTTGGCTCAATTTACGTAAATGACTTTACGATGTTTGGTAAGAACTACCAAGTGACGATGCAAGCTGATGGTGAATACAGAAAGGGGATTGATGATCTTAGTCGTTTCCATGTTCGCTCTGCGCAAGGAGACATGATCCCACTAAGTACGTTAGTCACCGCGACCCAAGTATTTGAGCCAGATGTTGCTTGGCGTTATAACATGTACCGAAGTGCTGTAATTCAAGGTCAGCCTGCTCCTGGTTATTCTAGTGGTGATGCTATCGCTGCAATGGAACGTGTTGCGGCAGAGATGCTCCCTCAAGGCTATCAGTATGAGTGGACAGGTATGGCGTACCAAGAGAAGCTAGCGGGAAATCAAGCCATCTATGCGTTTGCTCTAGCATTGATCTTCATCTATCTGTTTATGGTGGCACAGTATGAGAGTTGGAGTATTCCTCTTGCTATCATTCTTGTAGTTCCTGTCGCTACGCTTGGATCATTTATCGCTTTAACCATTACCGGAATTCCGCTCAATCTATACGCACAAATTGGGTTGGTGTTGTTAATAGCACTTGCCGCTAAGAATGCGATATTAATTGTGGAGTTTGCAAAACAAGAAAGGGAAGATAAAGAGCTATCAATCGATGATGCATCAGTCAAAGGTGGTAAGTTACGTTTCCGAGCGGTAAATATGACGTCTTGGTCGTTTATACTGGGGATCTTCCCACTGATCTTTGCTTCAGGAGCCGGTAACGTAAGTCAAAACTCGTTGGGCGTTTCGCTCATTGGTGGCCTGTTATGTGTGTTATTGGCAGGCACATTATTAATTCCAGCATTTTACTCAATGGTCCAAAGAAAACGTGAAAAATATCATGGTGGAAGTACTAAACTAATTCCACTTGATGATGATTAATTGATTAACCTGTTACTAATGATTAGAAAGAAGCTGAATTGACGGCTTCTTTTTTTTTGTTCCTTTACTTAATTGAAATTAGGGAATGCTGTTCTATTGTTAAGGTACTTGTTTCATACGTTGCGATTTAAAGGTATCCAGAATGAACCGGTCGAAATTAAAAACAGAGATAGATGCATTCCTAAAGAGTGACGCCCATTTTTTAGAGTATTTTCAACATTATTGTTTAGATGGTATGTGGTATTGGAATCTAGAAGAACGCAATCAAGAATGGGTAAATGCTGGTTTCTGGAAGGCCCTAGGTTACGAAATAAATGAAATTTCGGAACGTGCTTTAAGGTGGCAAGATCATATCGTTCTAGAGGACAAAGAAAGATCACTGAAAGATATAAATCAGCATTGTTTAGATAGTAATCAACCATATAGCCGGATTGTTCGCTATAGACATAAAGATGGACATATTATTTGGATGAAATCTCGTGGCTTTGCTATTAGGAATGATAAAGGTCGGGCGATTAGAATGATTGGTACATGCATTAATATTACAGAGCAGAAAAAAAACGAAGAAGAGTTGTTGAATCAAAATCAGGCTCTTTCAGATATTTCGAAGAAAGATTACTTAACTGGTATCTATAATCGTTATGGCTTTGATGAGATAAAGGCAAAACAATTAGCGCTAGCTATAAGGGAGAAACGCCCAGTTTCATTAATTATGTTTGATATTGACCGATTTAAGCTTATAAATGACAGCTTAGGGCATCTTCGTGGTGATAAGGTCATTAAGGACATAGCTAGGATGTTAAGGATTCATCTTCGTGATAGTGATGTAGTAGCGCGATTTGGGGGAGAAGAGTTTATTGCTCTGTTATATGGTGCGGATAGTGAGTTAGGTTTAGAAGTTGCTCAGCGAGTGTGCAACGCTGTAAAAAAATCATACTACGGAGACTTAGAATTAACATTGAGCGCAGGAGTTAGTACATATCTACCTAACGAAATGCTGGAAAAGCCGATTTTACATGATTCGTTGTCACATGAGCTACTCACGGAAGCAGATAAAGTCCTATATTGCGCAAAAAATAATGGTCGAAATATGGTGTGCAGTTGTTACAACTGTGACAAGTCAAACTTAGATCTTACCTGCTCAAGAGTTGATACTGTGGACGGTTAGTGAAGCCAGAATAACTTGATTTATCCTGGCATTCTTTGGCTTTGTTACTGGTAGCTACTATGCAGGAGTATTTAGAGGTTGAGCTTTTTTCTCTTGCTGCATTTTGAAAAGGAAATAAACGTTCACACAAGCGATAAAGCCATTGGTAACAACCACAGGCATCGAGTCGATCATCATTCCATAAGCTGTAAATAGTCCACAGCCAACAAAGTTAAGCACGCGTAGACGAACGATATCCTTCATCGTAAGTGAAATAGCGACCATGATTGAAGCCGCATACCCTAAAATTTCTACCATATTCATTTCCATTATTTATCCTCTCAATGTTGCCGATGTTACTCGGTACCAATTCTTCTCTTCATGAGATATATGAGGAAGCTCCCTGCCTCGAATGGTGCTATGTAATTGGGCGCAAATATAGCAAAGGAAAAAGTGTGATGAAAGACTCAAAATGAAGCAACTTGAAGGTTAGCGATTACGCAAACGGTTAATTGGTTAATATCGGAATCAAAATAGTGGTGTAAAGACGTGCTATATTGAAATGTCTTAGTTGCTTGAATTAACGGAGTTAAAATGAAAACGATAGGAATGATCGGCGGAATGAGCTGGGAATCTACAGTTACTTACTATCAAGCAATGAATCAAGGTGTAAACAGCGCCCTTGGTGGTCTTCATTCGGCACAAGTAGTTCTAGTGAGTGTCGATTTTGCAGTGATAGAGAAGTTCCAAGCAAATGGCGAGTGGGATAAAGCCGCTGAACTCCTTTCCCAAGCGGCTCAATCGTTAGAAAAGGCTGGCGCTGATTTTTTCATTATTTGCACAAATACCATGCATAAAGTGGCGGAAACTGTTCAGTCACAAGTTAATATCCCTTTACTTCATATTGCCGATGCAACGGGCCAACAATTAAAGCGTAATGGAATAACTCGAGTAGGATTGCTAGGCACTGCCTTCACGATGGAACAGGACTTTTACAAAGGTTTCCTAGAGCGTAAATATGGCATTGAAGTGATTGTTCCAAACGGTGTCCAGCGACGCTTGGTCCACGACGTTATCTATCAAGAGCTATGCTTAGGGAAACTGAATAATCGTTCGAAGACAGATTTCTTAACCGTTATTGGTGACCTCTATGAATCAGGGGCTGAAGCGGTAATCTTAGGTTGTACAGAAATTGGATTATTGGTAAAACCGAATGATACTCGAGTATTGCTCTTTGATACGACCAAAATTCATGTCGAGAGTGCAGTCGCTCGAGCATTAGAGTGAGTCAGAAATCGAGCAGACCTGACCTATGAATAACGGGCTTATTCAGCTTGTGAAAAATAGCTCGCTACGTCTTTTAAATCTTGATCATTAAGTCTTTGTAATTGAGCCTGCATCATCTCAGCTAGCGGGCCAGTTCGTTCGCCATTTTGATAAGCTTTCATTGCGTTAAACAAATATAGAGAATCTTGTCCTTGAATATTAGGGTAGCTAGGGTTCGTGGAAGCTCCATTACTACCGTGGCAAAATATGCAGCTGGGCGATTTCCTTTTTCCTAACTCAGGATCACCGAAAGTATTTGCGCTGATATTTACTGAGTAACTAAACAAGATCACAGTGAGTGTTACGTAGGCTTTAATTCTAAATTTCATTCAGTTGTCTGTCAGTACATGAAGAGATAAGAATAAAGCTTCCCCTTAGGGGAAGCTCAATGTTAAAGAGGAGATATTTAGAGCAGTGAGCTGATTTTTGTTACAAGCGTCTCAATATCCTGTTCAGTCACGTCTCTGTGAGTAACAAATCGAACCGGGTTGCCCGGTGATATTAGAATACCGTCATCTGCTAACTGTTTTACGATAGCTGAAATATTGATCTCTTTGTGGAGTTTGGCAAATACAATATTTGTTTCAACGCGATCTACATTAACTTCAAAACCGTTAATTTGGTTTAAACGCTCTGCTAAAAGTTTTGCATTGGCGTGATCAGTTGCAAGCTGCTCTACCTGTTCAGTCAAGGCGAGTTTTCCAGCGGCTGCAAGAATGCCAGCTTGACGCATACCGCCACCGACCATCTTTCTCAAACGTCTTGCTTTGGCAATGTAATCTTTAGAACCAAGAAGAAGTGATCCAATTGGCGCCCCAAGCCCTTTAGACAAACAGATGGTCATAGAATCAAAATGTTGAGCGATTTCAATTACATCAATATTTAACGCAGTTGATGCGTTGTAGACGCGAGCACCATCAAGGTGAAGAGATAATCCGTGTAGGTTTACAAAATCACGCGCTTCAGCCAAATAGCTAAGAGGTAAAACCTTCCCGTTGATGGTGTTCTCTAAGCTCAATAGCTTGGTTCGAGCAAAATGACTATCATCTGGCTTAATCGCCGCTGTAAGCTTTGCGAAGTCTAGTGTGCCATCTGGGTTATTTTCAATAGGTTGAGGTTGGATAGAGCCAAGAACGGCAGCGCCACCGGCCTCATATTTGTAATTGTGTGCTTGCTGACCACAAAGATATTCATCGCCACGCTCACAATGGGCCATAAGACCAAGTAAATTTGCTTGTGTACCCGATGATGTGAATAATGCCGCTTCAAAACCGTGTCTTTTTGCAGCCCAAGTCTCAAGGTCATTCACTGTCGGGTCATCGCCGTATACATCATCGCCGACAATAGCATTGGCCATAATTTCGCGCATTTTCGCGGTTGGTCTAGTAACGGTATCTGATCTGAAATCCATAAAAATATCCTATAAATAGCCGCAAAGCGAAGCTTTACTCAAGCAAGCAATTGTTTTGGCATCGGTGATTGTATCGTTAGTAATTAGCTCTTTGACCTTTTCGACAGGCATGATGACGACCTCAATAAACTCATCTTCATCACAATCATAACGCTGTGTCTTACTCAGGTTCTTCGCAACATAAAGGTGCTGTATCTCATCACAAAATCCAGCCAGAGGTGTCACTTGACCAAGGGGGATCCACTCTTCTGCACTGTAACCTGTCTCTTCTTCCAATTCACGTAATGCGCACTGTAAAGGCTGTTCATTTGGTTCAATGGTTCCTGCTGGAAGTTCAAGCAACCATTTCTTCAATGAAGGACGAAACTGGTTGATTAAAATCAGGTCTCCCTCTGCCGTAACTGGAAGAATTACTGCTGCGCCAGGATGAGCAATAGTGGTATGTGAAATTGTATTTCCGTTAGGTAGGCGAATATCCTCTTCAATAAGAGAGATTTGCTTCCATGTATGAATGAGCTTACGCATGCAAATCAGTGACTTCTACAATCAAATAAAGGATGGATAACCATAGCGATATTCTTGTTTCAAAGATAGCTGAAATAATGATTAATTGACGGATTAATAATCATCTTCGTGAATCACATTTGTGCAAACATAGATTGCAATGATAAACAGGAAATGTATTCTGCTATAACTAAGCGATCTTAATGTAAATAGACTTGTAACAAAGTAATAACAAATGTATAAACATATACATACACAGGAATATAATCCCTTTCTAGGAGCCGAGAAATGATTAGCCCAACCCCCGCATCTCACTCACAAAAAGCACTGCTCTCAGAGAGAATTAATAAGCTTGCGCATGCTCTTTCTGACGGGGTTTACGAAAGAGAAGACACAATCAAATTGTGTTTATTAGCGGCACTTTCTGGAGAAAGTGTTTTTCTACTAGGCCCCCCTGGCATTGCAAAAAGTTTAATTGCGAAACGACTGATTCAAGCATTCGATAACTCTAGCTATTTTGAGTATCTGATGACTCGCTTCTCAACACCGGAAGAGGTGTTTGGTCCTTTAAGTATAAAAGAGCTGAAAGACAACGGACGATATGTTCGTTTAACTGAAGGCTACCTTCCTACATCTCAAGTTGTCTTTTTAGATGAAATCTGGAAAGCAGGCCCAGCGATTTTAAATACGCTACTTACAGTCGTGAATGAAAAAACATTTAAAAATGGTAGTGATATTGAACGCGTTCCAATGCGTCTTCTTATTTCAGCATCAAATGAACTTCCTGATGAAGATAGCGGCTTGGAAGCGCTCTACGACAGAATGCTTGTACGTGTGTTCATAAACCGCATTCAAAATAAACAAAACTTCAAATCTATGCTGACGGTGGGTACGCTGCAAGAAGCTAAGATCCCAGAAGGGTTGGCGATTACCGATGAGGAATACCATCAGTGGCAACTAGAGCTTGATAAGCTTGAACTCTCTGATTCTGTATTTGAAAAGCTATTCCAACTTAAGTCAATGCTAGAAGGCAAAGATGAGTTTGGAGAAGTCAAAGCTGACGCGGCATGCTCAAATTCAGACAGCTATGTGTCTGACCGTCGATGGAAAAAAGCGGTTCGATTGCTTAAAGCGAGCGCATTTTTTAATGGTCGTAGTTCTATTAATCCTTTGGATCTTCTATTACTGCAAGATTGTTTGTGGAATAGCCCAGAATCACGAGACAAAGTTCGTAGTGTCATTCGCGAGTTCGCTTTACAGCACGCTTTTGATCAACAAGATGTAGAACACCAGATATCAATGTGTAAAGAAGAACTTGAGGATATTCAAGCACACCTTGAATCTCAGTATAGTGTCGTTCTTTCTCAGGACACCACGACAGGTTTTGTAAAAAAACAAGTGCAACATTACGATATCTCAGATGCGAAAAGTTACCAAGTTGGTACAACGAAAGGTTTGATAAAGCTTGTTCTGCTGCAATCAAATATGTCCGTATCCGAGTCAGATAAAGGCGATAGCCGCTGGGTTTACCTCACTAAAAATGATTTGGCTAAGGTCATCAAAGAAGGTGGCGGTGAAGTTTATGGGTACGTTAATAAAAATGCGAACATCTGCCGATTGACGTTCGATGTTGACGCAGAAAACCATCTTGTCATTAAAGACATTGCTAATCGTGGCGTGCTAGTCGCAGTAGCGGATAGAGAAGGGCTTGATGACGCCTTGTATCAAGAGTGGAGCGCAAAAGCCGATCAAGCGATGGCTCAACTTCAGTCTGCAGATTATCAGCTACGTAAAGTCCGTTCTGATTTCCATGGTGCGCTACCTCATAGCTTTATTGATAGTGAACTTCCAAGAAAAATGGAAGTTGGACTACAAGAGTTATTAACTAAGCTCGAGACGACAAAAGTTGAATGTGAAAAAACGGTCTTTCGTGTGAAACATCTCAATGAGTTTTTTGCATAGGAGCAATTGATGTTAGGAGCTGATGGATTAAACCTTGTAGTGATGATTGCGGAGTCAGGGATTGTTGACACTGCCGTCAACGATTTGATGGCACGTTCCCAAGTCATGATGATGGCAGAAAATAGGGGTGTTAAAACCTCTGTGAAAGGGCATCTTCATAAATGGGGTACAGGTGTAAAACGTCGAATTACAAAAGTGTGTGAAACAGATCGCTTCAAGCATGAACTTTCCTTGTACCAAGATGTTATCCATTGGGATGAAGAGACCTTTTTTGAAAATCTAAACGACGTTGTGAAGCAATTAGAATGGCATTCTGCTTTTTATCTACAAGCTCGCCGACTAATCGATAAGAACAAAGGGATCAATAACCCGATGTTCCCTCACTACTTCTGTGATCAGTGGTACAAAAGTCTATCTGATACTCTAAAAAAAGCGCAGGTGTCTGAGTTAGAAGCAAGCAAAGAAAAAGCCCTAAAAGATCTTTATCAAAGAATGGAAACGATAAAGAATATGGACAGAGTCACCGAAACGGGTAGTGAGATCAGTGTTGGTAAGCTATGGGATATGGCTTCTGCGAAGTTAAGTAAAACTGATTTAACGGTAATGAAGAAACACGCCGAGTATCTTAAGAAGAATAAAGGGCTGCAAGACATTGCGGCTCAGCTTGGCCGAATGGCAGGACAGGTTGACGACCCTGACTTGAATGTAGCACCCGCCGAACAGTTGCAAATGGTAGAAGAAAAATCGGATGAAGCCACCGATGATATCGTTGGAATTCATGAAAGTGACGATCTTAATAAGTTGCTGCCAAATGAGACCATGTTCTTGGCTTACCCAGAGTTAGAGGTTGTGTTCTACAAACACTTGGTTGATAAACGCCTGCTTAATTATAAAGTCGCGGGGAAATCACGAACACTACGTAAAATCAAAGCACATATCCCCGAAAGTAAAGAGATAGATATAGAGAAAGGGCCTTTTGTCATTTGTGTTGATGCTTCTGGATCTATGAAAGGAACGCCTGAAGCATCGGCTAAGGCTATGGCTTATGCACTGATGCAAATAGCATTAGCTGAAGAGCGAGACTGTTTCGTTATTTTATTCTCGACCGAGCAGATTACCTATGAGCTAACAAGGCAAGATGGTCTTCGTGAAGCAAGCGACTTCTTAGCTTATAGCTTTCATGGTGGTACAGACTTTGAGCCTGCAATCATGACCTCGATTGAGACGATGGAGCAAAGTAAGTATAAAAATGCCGACTTAGTTGTGATATCTGATTTTATTGCTCCTAAACAATCGGATGAATTGCAAGAAAAAGTAGATCTATTGAAAACAAAGAAAAACCGTTTTCATGCTGTAAGCGTCTCTAAATATGGTAATCCAGAGTTGATGGAAATGTTCGATCACTGCTGGGCATACCACCCAAGCTTGATGGGACGCCTGATGAAGCAGTGGTAAAAAACAGCAATCCGAGCGATAGTTCGTCTAATCGCTCTAAAACTGGGCAAACAAACGTTTTTTTTTGTTTTTTGTTTGACTCTCAGGCCTCAATCCGTAAAGTATGCATCAACGCAACGGCACTGACCCTTCTTCTTAATGGAAAGGTAAGGTGTTGAAAGATAAAGCGTTGCTAAGTACGGTTTTGAAAAATGGCGTGTTGGCAGAGTGGCTATGCAGCGGATTGCAAATCCGTGGACCTCGGTTCGACTCCGGGACGCGCCTCCATTACTTAGTAAGATAAATTTTAGAAGATACGGCGCAAAAGCGGTATTTGACGTAACAAAAGATGGTGTCTAACTGACTCGAAAGAGTTCATTAATTAGAAGCATCGCAACGAGTTTTGCGTGCCCTGGTGGTGGAATTGGTAGACACAAGGGATTTAAAATCCCTCGGCGTTCGCGCTGTGCCGGTTCAAGTCCGGCCCGGGGCACCATCTATTAAAGCTAATGTGTTTACACATTAGCTTGATAAGTAAGAGCAGCACTGGCGTGTTGGCAGAGTGGCTATGCAGCGGATTGCAAATCCGTGGACCTCGGTTCGACTCCGGGACGCGCCTCCATCTCTTTACTGAGATAAGAAATATTAAAATATGGCGTAAGAGCCATGTTTTAGATGCTATACATGATGAGATGACTTAATAGTGTCAATCCGTTATAAAATAGCAAGATGGTGTCTAACTGACTCGAAAGAGTTCATTAATTAGAAGCATCGCAACGAGTTTTGCGTGCCCTGGTGGTGGAATTGGTAGACACAAGGGATTTAAAATCCCTCGGCGTTCGCGCTGTGCCGGTTCAAGTCCGGCCCGGGGCACCATCTATTAAAGTCTTTTGTTTTTTAAAAGCATTAGCAAAGCGATACTAGCTCAGTTGGTAGAGCGCAACCTTGCCAAGGTTGAGGTCATCGGTTCGAACCCGATGTATCGCTCCAAATTTTCGTTAAGAAAATCGAAAGCCCTAACAGAAATGTTAGGGCTTTTTTGTTATCTATTCGACAATACTTGCAGCGATCTTCCTATCTAATTCGGCGTTATTAATATCGATGATTGCGACGTTATTTTTTCCGTTTTTCTTTACTTGATACATAGCTAAGTCCGCATGCTCATAGATATCATCAAAACGCTGATTGTTATTGTTAAATAGACATACGCCGATACTGAGCCCAATATCCACTTTCGTTTGCGCGGCCAAGAGGGTTGGAGATGAGAAAGAGAGTAATCTATTACATAGTGCTTCTATCTCAAAGCGGTTAAGGTCATAGCAAAGTATGACAAACTCATCGCCACCAAGCCTGCCAATTTTAGAATCATTAAAAACGCACTGTTTTAGCCAAGAAGAGATATCAATGAGTACGTTGTCCCCGGCTTTGTGCCCAAGCCCATCATTGACTGCTTTAAAATTATCAACATCGATAAAAATAAGTGAAGAGTCGGAGTTTTTATGCACTGATTTTTGGCTGTAGAAGCAGTCTTCTATCGCCTTCCTATTAAGCAAGTTAGTGAGTGGGTCGCTGTTCGCAAGAGAAGCCAGTTGAATCTCGTATCGTTTTTCCTGGGTTATATCAATATGAGTCCCCATCATGCGAAGAGGCGCTCCGCTTTCGTCGAACTCTACAACTCTACCTCTATCGGACACCCAACTGTCACCGCCATCTTTATGAATCATACGATGGACTACTTGATAAAGGTCGGTTTTACCTGCTATGTGGTCTTCATAAGCGTCTACGGCTAAGTGATAATCGTCTGGATGCAGTTTACTTTTCCATATATCTACAGTCGCACTTAATTCATTAGGTTGATAGCCCAGCATCTTTCCCCACTCCATATTAAATATGGTGAGAGCACCCGTTGGGACATGTTGCTCCCAAAGGCAGAGGCCATTACCGTCCAAAGCGACATTCAACTTTTCTTGTAATCGGGTATTTTCTTGTGTGAGTCGCAAGTTTTCTGTTTCTAGCTGCTCGATTTTTCTTAAGTAATCTTCCATGATCAACTCCTAGAGCCTGTTACTTGCTACAAGCTTGATCATTAAAATTTTTGTCATAACGTGTCCATGTCTGCTGAGAGCTTATTTATGTTCCGATTTCGTTACTTTACTGGTAATGACTGCCCCAATTCTGTTTGTCTATACTGCATACTATCCAAGTGCCAATCGGCTGCTCTCTAGACTACTATGCGATTCTATAGAACGGAATGTTAGCGTTAATATAGTGAGTAAAAATAGTACTTGAGTAGTATTTTTTGTTCTGTACGTGAACATAAAGATCTTCAAACTAACGTGCTGTATTCGCTCATCGGATTATCGCTAAACTAATGGTTTTATTTCGTTGTAACAAGGGTATAGAATGAACGCTGCTTCCAATTTGTTAAACGGATCGTTCATGAAAGATATCGCAGTATTTGTAGATGTACAGAATGTGTATTACACCACGCGCGACAAGTATCGCCGTAATTTTGATTACAACCAATTTTGGTATGTGGCGACACAAGGCTTCAATGTGGCTCACGCAAACGCTTATGCGATTTCAAGCACGGATCCAAAACAACGTCAGTTCCACCACATACTGCGTGGTATCGGTTTTACCGTCTGTTTAAAGCCTTTTATTCAGCGCAAGGATGGTAGTGCAAAAGGGGATTGGGATGTTGGTATTGCGCTCGATGCTATTGAGCTTGCACCAACAGTAGATAAGATAATTTTAGTCTCTGGTGATGGGGATTTCTCAATCCTAGTCGATAGAATCAAATCTCGCTTTAATAAGCCTGTTGAAGTCTACGGTGTGCCGGGCTTAACATCTCAAGATTTGATTGAATCAGCGACTAAGTTCATTCCGATTGATGAAGATTTATTGCTCTAGTTCGTTTTGAGTTTCAGTTGAGGTTTCAGCTTCTTTATTCGCTTCCTCAGCTTCCATCTTAGCTCTTTCTGCTTTAGAGATATAACGAGGCTTATTGCTCGAATGTAGCTTGGCATTGTGCTGTTTTTGTTTCTTCTTCAATATTTGATTAATTTTCTTTTTGCGATTCATAGATAATGCCATATGGTGTTATTTGGCAGAGGATAATAGAGTTTTTCCCATGAGACAGCAAGTTTGTATCAGCTTATTAGAGTGCAATCATGGCAACTAAGTACAGTGATCTCTTAAAAGGTTCACTACTCACTGAGTTTAAGACGGTTAGTTCTATGATGGCTATATATTGTCGCGACCATCATGCCGGCTCTGGTTTGTGCCATGAATGTCAGTCGTTATTAGACTATGCTGAAACAAAGCTTGATCGCTGCCCATATGGCCAACACAAACCAACCTGCAATAATTGCCCCATTCATTGCTATAAGCCAGAACAAAAAGAGCAGATGCGAGTGGTTATGCGGTATTCCGGGCCAAGAATGCTATTGCCTCATCCAATACTTGCAATTAGACACTTGATTCATGAAAAAAGAGCGGTACCAGGAAAACCAGCACCAAACAGCTCCAATCGTCACCATCGTCAATTGAATAAAAAATAAGTCGGTAACAAGTAGTGAAACTGTATACGACACAACAAATGAAAAAGGTTAATGAATGAACAACTCTTATGCTGAGATAACTGGGTGGGGAAAATGCCTTCCACCATCTGCGCTTTCTAATGACGATCTTAGTACGTTTATGGAAACTTCAGACGAGTGGATTCGTACTCGTACAGGAATAGAAGAGCGTCGTATTAGCCATGTGAATACGTCTGATATGGCCACGGTAGCAGCAAAACATGCGCTTGCTTGTGCAGGGCTAGAAGCCAACGATATTGACGTCGTTATTGTCGCGACGTGCTCCCCAGATTCACTATTGCCTAATACCGCTTCAAAAATTTCTCAAAACCTTGGAATTAAAGCCGCTGCTGCCTTTGACCTTAACGCTGCGTGTACCGGTTTTGTTTATGGATTAGAAACTGCGACTCGCCTTATTCAAGCCGGTAATTATCAGCACGCACTCGTCATTGGTGCAGAAAGGCTTTCGTTTTTCATCGACTGGACTAAGCGAGACACCGCTGTTCTGTTCGGTGATGGTGCAGGTGCAGTCGTACTTTCAAAAACAGACAAACAAGTGGGTTTACAACAAGCAAGTATTGGCTGTGATGCGAAAGGAAGAGACATTTTAGCAGTGCCTAAGTTTGGGACTTCTATGGATCGTTTTGCCGCAGACAATGGCTACTGGGACTTCAACTTTATTGGTAAAGACATATTTAAACGAGCAGTAAAAGGTATGGGCGCAGCTTCTAATCAAGTGCTGACTCAATCTAATTTATCAACCGATGATATTGACGTGGTTATTCCTCATCAGGCAAACATTCGAATTATCCAGACATTGTGTGATATTGCTGGGATATCTCAAGATAAAGCGTTCATCAATATCAACCGTTATGGCAACACATCTGCTGCTACTGTTCCTATCGCGCTATGCGAAGCGGTAGAACAAGGCAAAGTTAAACCTGATAACAACTTGTTGCTCGCTGCATTTGGTGCAGGACTAACGTGGGGAGCAGCTCATGTTAAGTGGGGAGAGCGAGTAACGCCAGTCTCGACCAGTGATGCTTGCCTTCCAGAAACTGATAAGTCGGCGCTTGAGCTATTAGATGAAGCGATCTCTTTTTGTAAAGAGAAGAGTAAAACCATATCGTTTTAGGCTCATCTAAAATAATACGTTGATGATTTGAGGCCAACTGCATACTAATGTGGTTGGCTTTTTTGTACTCCAATGGTGGTGCGTATCATTAAGTGATCAGAGCCATTTAGTGAGGGCATTGTTTTTCTAGCGCATATTGCCCAACGCTTGGTATCGGACTTCAACCATGCGTGATCGATTGCGATCATAGAAAATGCGGGCGTGGCAAAGTAGGGATTCCAATTAGGCCAGGAAGCGAGCGGTAACGTTTCAAACTCTTGAAATATTGTCGTGAATAAATGGCTTTGTGACGAGAGGTTAAAGTCGCCAACAATTAGTGTCTCTGGGTAAGGGTATTGATCAACAATGGATTCAATCGTTTTGATTAATGCGTCTCGACGATACCATAGCGCTTTATTTCGAGGCGATGGTGGGTGAGCGGTAATAAGGTGAATAGATTGCTCTGGTGTTACTTGCCATTCGCCACTAATGATATTTTGGCTATCAGGTGTATGGAATATTGAGAAACCACTTAAACGTTGTCGGCTTAATATCAACTGACTAGAAGGGTAGCCCACACCTTCTTGACCACCGTATCGATACGGATAAATGTCATCGAGCATGTAAAAGCGCTCACCTTGCTCAGGAGAGACTTCCTGCAACACGACGAGATCGGCAGGATTACGTATTATTTCATTAATAAAGGCATTCACATCGGGATTGCTATAAAACAGGTTAAATTGAACGACATTAATTTTGCTGTCATCGGCACAATAGGGTGTTTGGCTAGAATGTTGTGGTGTTAAGGTATAAAACCAAATGATTAGACCGACACAACTAACAACGCTCAACTTATCGCCCCAAATCATGCCAACTATCGATAGAACAAAGTAATAGAAAACAAACAATGCAGGGTAAGAGAAAATATTTTCCAACCACCAGCGTGGTTGAGAGTGATAAAAAATGGCCCACATTACTATAGGCGTTAAGGTAAATAGCCAAACAAACCACTTCAAATTGGGCTCTCACTTTTTATTGTCGATAGATTAAATATTCGACCATGTGCTTTAATAATCAAATAAAAACGGAGCCAATAGAGAGGCTCCGCTTGTTCGTATTTATTCAGCGATAATTAATCCTACGCTTTTTTCTCAGTTCTAAATTCTGCCACAGCCATGTCCATATCTTGCGCTTGGCTAGAGACCACATCAACTTCTGATAAACACTGTTTTGCCGACTGCATATTGCTGTCTGAAATAGTGTTTAACTCAGTAATGGATTCACTCACTTGATTCATTACAATTCCTTGCTCTTCAATAGCGGATGCAATGCGTTCAGAATTAGATTGAATGTTATCCATATCCGTGAGTATCTGGCTTAGACTCTCGTCGAGCGTTTGAGACGCTGTTAGGGTTTGTTCCCCTTGCTCATTACATTGATCAATATTGACAACAACGGTCGACATCTGTTTTTGAATCGCATCAACCACTTTGGTTATCTCTTCGGTTGATTGGTGTGTACGGCTAGCTAATGCTCGAACCTCATCAGCAACGACAGCAAAGCCTCGCCCTTGTTCCCCTGCACGGGCGGCCTCAATGGCTGCATTGAGCGCGAGCAAGTTAGTCTGCTCTGCAATGCCTTGAATGATATGAACAGCCCCGCCGATTTTTTCAACGTGTTCATTAAGAGAGGATATTGAAGTTTGGCTTTCACCAAGTATGTTGGATAGAGATCCAATGTTATCGACGGTTGAGCTTACAACTTCACGCCCATGTTTCGCGTTGACGGAGGCTTGCTGTACACCTTCAACGGCAACAGCTGTACTTTCTGAAATTTCGTTTATCGTTGCCACCATTTCTTGAACCGCGGTAGCCATTGTTGTTGTGTGGTCGGCTTGTGTGTGGAACTGGGTAATTACATTCTGTAGCTCATTGTGCATGTTATTGGTTGTTTGAGAGAGTTGACCTGCTTTGCTTTGGGTTCCAGATATAAGGGCTTCGAACTTATCAAGCAGACGATTAAAGTAGGTTCCTATAGACACTAATTCGTTATTGCCCGTCATATTTGCACGCATAGAGACATTGTTAGAACGTGAGATCTCTTGAATAACGACAAGAAGTTGAGATACCTGTAGATTAATAGATCGAGCAATTTGATAAATAAAGCCAGCAATGAAAAGTACAACGGCGAATGTAACGCTCTGTTTAACAAAAAATAGTTGGTCTTGGAGTTCGGCTACTTCTGTTTCCAGAGTCGAAGAAAACTGTTTGAACTGTTCTTCAACGGTATGAGAAAGCCCTCGCGTTTCACCGAGTAAACCCTTGTTGTAAGCAATACCAATGACTAGTTCTTGAGCTAATAGTGCTTTAGCATTGGTAAGGAAATTAGAGTCATTAATCGTGCTAAGTAGCGATTCATCCCACTCTCCATGACGAAGCTTTTTATCAAATTCAAAAATCTTAACTAAATCATCGCTACCGAGGTTATGTTCCAACTTCTCTAAACTGTCATTGTAACGGCCAAGAAGTTGTTCTGTTTCTTTTAAACCATACTGGCCAAACGCTTGAACTAAGTTTTGAAAGCCTTTTTGGTATTTCAATATATCGACGCGAAGCTGGTCAGTGGAGGCAAAAGAGTGAGAAACGAGAATGTCGGAAAGCAGGGCTTCTTTTTCGAGAAAGACCTTCATGTTTCCGTCAAACTTGCCCATATATTTCATATCTTTTCGAAGTAGGAAGTCTTTTTCATTCCGACGTAAGTGGAGTAACCGGGTTTCCAACTGAGAAACCAACATGCTCGCGTTACTTAGTTCAAGGGTGGTCGTAGCAAAGTGGGTGGTAATACCCAGCAGAGTGATAACACCGAGGATTGCTACACCGCCGAGAGAGTAGAGTTTTTGTTTTATATTCATCAGGCTGCCTATTAGCTAAATATGCACTTATACCTTGTAAACTTAGTTCTAATTTATTGATTTATCAATTTGGGATTTAGGTGAGTGCGCTCAGCGTTTAGAGGTAGCCATGGAGCTTTAATGGAAATAAAACGCCCTCAACTATTGAAGGCGTAATATTGATCTTATCTATTATATAGTTCCTATAAAGGACATAGCTCTAAGCTATGTACTCAATAGAATTGTCGTTAGGATCAAGTTCATAAGCAAATTTATCGTCAATGAAAATATGCTCAATGCCGGTTAGAACATCAACACTACCATCTGATTTAGTTACTTCAAATTGATGATAAACTTCGCTCAATATACTTACATTGGTAACGACTCCTGCCTCGTAGTAAATGGAATCATTACCTTGGCCACCATTTATTGTGTCATTACCTTTACTACCATAGATAGTGTCATCACCGATACTTACATTAATAACATCAGCATGGTCTGAACCGGTAACCGTATCGTTCCCTTTTAGTGTTTGAACCGTCATACCATGTCCTAAAGCACTAAAATCAATAATGTCGTCTCCACGAGTTGTCTGTAGAATCTCAACGTTTGATACGGTGTCTGTTGATGTTAAGTGGCCATCAAGCATTGAATTGACATTGAAGGTATCACTGTCGACCGCGGTTACTTTGAGTGAGTCTGCATTTTTGTAGGTTTCATTGTATTTTAGGGTATCAATACCTTCGCCACCGTCGATGATGTCACTTTCAGCGTGAATAGCTAAGTGAGCGGGCGCGTAACCATCCGCCCTAATGAAGTCGTCACCAGCACCACCATGCAAGATATCGTTACCGGTGCCGCCATCAAGGTAGTCGTTTCCTCCTTGATAAGTAAAATTACTACCATTGTCGCCGAGCAGTACGTCGTTGCCATTACCACCAGTGAGTGTGTCGTTCCCAGTCATTCCTACCATTAATGTATCGACACCATCTTGGGCTGTCATAGTATCGGTACCATTGTGGCCGCGCATCCAAGTATAGGTACCTTCTTCAAAAGTGAGGTTTTCGAAGTTAGAGATATGGTCTGTGCCATCTCGGTTCGTTATTGAATCGACAACCTTGATAAAACCATAGGTTTGGAAGCTGTAATCGAGAACTGAACCATTGAAGACTATTGTATCAACGCCTTCACCACCATTTATTGTGTCGTTACCAGCGCCACCGACTAATATGTCGTCGCCAGCGCCACCATCTAGGGTGTCATCACCGCCCTTGTAGGTGAACCCAACGCCATTGTCACCAAGTAGTACATCGTTTCCTGTACCACCAATTAAATCATCATGACCATGAGCTCCGATTAGAAGGGTATCAATACCGTCTTCGGCAATTAACTTATCGTAACCATTGTGGCCAACTTTAAGCGTATAAGTGGTACCGTCGAAGGTTGCTTTTTCTATGCTGGTTAATTGATCTTTACCGTCACGACCTGAAACAGTGTCGGTTACTGTTAGACGGTTTTGGAAATGATAGTCCAACACTGAACCAGAGAATACGGCAGTGTCGGTGCCTTCTCCGCCCTCAATGCGATCATTACCTTGACCACCGGTAATCGTGTCATCACCAGCAAGGGCATCGATATTGTCGTCTGAATCGGTGCCTATTAGTGACAGATCGTCGTTACTGCTACCAATAATGGTATCGGGCCTAGTAAGCTTGGCCATGATAGCGATAACGTCAGGACTGCCACCCATTGAAGTAAGTAGTTGGGAAATGCTAGGATCATTTGCTAGGCCATTAAGGGTAATACTTGTACCTAGTTTATCTCCGCCTAAAAAGGTTAGGACTAGATCTTCTTTTTCTTCTCCACTAGTGGAGATAGATACATTTTCAACAGCGCGTTGAACGAAACTATCAGCATCTGTGACATCAGAATAATCACTCCCGGCCTTGTTGACTGCTTTTGAGACTTGGCCATCTAACTTATCTTCAATCTTATTTTCACGAGCAGTCACTTTTTCAGTCAGTTTATCTCCTTCAAATCGGGTTGAAAGTTTGGTTTCAACGAGGTCATGGTCCAAAACAAAGTGCTTTCGGTTAAAGACCAACTCTAATGCATCTTCACCAAGTTTAAAGTCCTTAATCTCATTATCTCCCCCACGCCAAACTCGCATTGCAAACGTATCAGCGCCTTTGCCTCCGGATAAGCTGTCGTTACCGACGCCACCAAATATAATATCATCTCCGTTTCCACCATTGACGTTGTCGTCTCCGGCGTTACCTTCAAGAATATCGTTTCCTGCACCACCATTGACGGTGTCGTTTCCTTTCTTACCCAGAATATGGTCATCACTTGTGCCACCTGTTTTAAAATTGTTTCTGTGGTCAAGAGTGATAGTGTTGTATTGTTGAGTGTCCATGTTCAGCCTTCCATTTTTTCCTAGTTTCAACTGTGTCATTGATACGGCAGAGCTTCATTGCTCAATTCAATCCCTTCATGTTCTAAATCTCTCTCATCCCTTTCTCCATGCTTTGTATAAGCGGAGAGAGTAGATAATCGAGAACAGTACGTTCCTCTAGTACAATTTGTGCTTCTACCGGCATTCCCGGTTTAAGATCTAAGCCAAGATCGAGAAGCTCACTTGCATCGAGTGCTATCTTTCCTTGATAGAAATGACCACCTAGCCGCTCATCAACGATGCTGTCCGCAGAGAGGTGTATAAGCTCACCTGAAACCGCTGGGACTTGTCGAAAACTGTATGAAGTGAGTCTGATATTGGCAGACAACCCCTCATACACCGATTCAATATCTTTGGGTTGAATATTTACGCTCGCAATCACGCGACTGTCTTTAGGGACAATCTCCAAAATGGTACTTGCAGGGGCGATAACGCCGCCTTGCGTATGGATAGACAGATTGATGACATCACCCGATACAGGGGCGCGAACTTCTATTCGATTGTTTAAAGTACTGGACGCTTCAAGCTGCTCGTTTACAGCCTGAGCTTGAGCCATGAGTTCTTGTTTCTGTTCTTGCGCGGTACGTTTGAAAGTGATTTCTAATGCATCTTTTTCAGATTCAAGTTCAGAGATTTTGCTGCTACTGCGCACTATGCGCGTTTTATGTTCCGCAATCTTTGCACCAAGACTTGTGTACTCGCGTTTTAGCTCAAGAAACGCAACTTTAGATACGTATCCTTTTTTTAATAAGGCGGCGTTGGCTTCTAACTCTTCATCAAGCAAAACGAGAGACTGCTCATCACTTATGTGCCACGCTTGGTAACTCTCTTTATCACTCTGGGTTTGAGCAATTCTTTGTTGAAGCGAAGAGAGTCGCTCTTTGTGGAGTCGTCTATTTTGTTCCAGCAGTGTAACTTGGTCGTCTCGAATTTGAGTTTGAATTGGAGTTAGAGGGTGTAAACTTGAAGTCCATTTGATCTGTTTCCCGGACAGTTCGGCCTCCACACGAGACTGGCGTGATTGAACAATGAATAACTTTTGGTTTAGTTGGGACAACTGACTATGAAGTTCAGGATCTGAGAGTAAAAGCAGTAAGTCTCCTTTTTCTACTCGTTGTCCCTCTTTAGCCAGTAGGCGTTCAACGACGCCTCCTTTTTGATGTTTCACTTCTTGATTTTTTAGTTCCGTCACCAGTTTTCCCGGTGCTAAAGACGCAGAACTAAGTTGAGCTGAATAGGCCCATAACCCAACACCAAAACAGCCAAATAGTAAAATCATCCATCCCGCAATAAAGTAGGGCGAGAGTGACAAGTTAAATGAACTTGTGTTGTGAGTATGCTTAATTTTCATTATGCGATCTCCCCTCGAGTACTGTTTCTCTCACTAGACAAATTTAGAATCTCTTGTGTATTGCCAAACTGTTGAATACCGCCATCACCAACCACCATGCAAAGTGTGGAGTGTTGTAATATCGACATTCGATGGGAGATAGTAATAAGAGTCGTATTTGATTTTTTGGCTTTGATTAGAAAATCATTAAGTGCCGCTTGGCCTGCATGATCAAGATTAGAATCAGGTTCATCTAAAATGAGAAGGGCAGGTTTACTATAAAGTGCGCGTGCTAGGGCGATTCGTTGCTGCTGCCCACCTGATAACTGTACGCCAAGGCTACCAACTAATGTTTGGTAACCGTTGGGTAGTGACAGAATCATTTCATGAATGCCGGCAAGTACTGACGCTTCCACAATATCTTTTGGATCTACTTTTTCTTCAAATCGGCAGATATTTTGTGCGATAGTGCCTGAGAGTAACTGACTATTTTGAGATACATACCCAATCTGTCGGCCAAAGTCGCGTTGATGCCACTGATTGGATGTTGCTCCATCAATTCTTATCTCCCCCTTTAACGGGTTGATTAGACCTAAAATTGCTTTACCGATAGATGATTTTCCAACGCCACTTCCACCAACAACGCAAAGTGACTCACCGGCAGGAAGTGTGAAAGAGAGGGCTGACAGTAAAGGCTTCTGTTCCTTATTATAACCAAGAGAAACATCATCAAATTGAACGCTTCCTTTGATTTTTGGTAATGTGATTAACTCTTGTGGTTGATTAATCTTGGCTTGTTGTAATCTACAGTGCGATTTCCAACCGTCATGCCAGTTCAGCCAATTGCTGATGGCTTGTTCAATAGGTGCTAATACTCTTGCCATTATCATGGAGGCAGCAATTAGAACACCCGCGCCAACTTCATTCTCTAGTACTAATAATACTGAAATACATAACACACCAATTTGCAGTAGCATTCGGACGTATTTGGAAAAAACGTGTACACCTCTTGAGATATTGTCGGCATTGCCTTTGTCAACCGTTGGGTTTACCGATTCCAATTGCCATTTACGTGCAAGGCTTTTATTCATTCCTAGCACTTGAATCATTTCAGAGTTCTTAAGCCAGTCGTTAGTAAGTGTATTGAATGTAACGGCATTGGCACTGGCATTATTTTGCAAGTTTCTGGTTATGAACATACTTAATAGTGAAATAACTAGAAGAACAGCGGCACCAATCATCGCGAAATAACCGAGTTGAGGATGCATGAGGTACATAACGAAAATGAAAATAGGTGTAAATGGTGCATCAAAAAGAGCAAAGATACTTGGAGAGGTGATGATCTGTTTAACTCGCTTAAGATCGCCAAGGTGTTGAGTGTTAATTGAACTTCCATTGCGAGATGACATGATGGATAAGTTGAAAACAAATTCAGAAGCTTGCTGCTCCAGTCGATACCCATATCGGAGCATCAGTTGACCACGAACCCAGTCTAAACTGGCTTGTATCGTGATAAGGAATAGAGCGACGATAACCAACATAGCCAGTGTTTCTTTACTCTCAGATGAAAGCACCCGGTCAAACACTTGCATTGAAAATATAGGAATGGCTAAAAAAAGAATGTTGACGATAGCTGAGAGTATGAAAACAAAAGCTATTAAGCCCTTTGTAGAATTTAAGTAGCTACTTGTTGTATTACACTTGGCATCCGTGCCAGTTGCTGTATTCATGTAAGCCTCTATACCTATTATTAATTATTCTTCCTAGCAATTAACCGATTTAGAGCACTATTGACTCTTTTCTCCATTAGCTAATTAAGGCTGAGTCTATATTAAGGGGCTAAACTAAAGTGTGATGTAAAGCATTTCTAAATGTGACACTGCTTCCGGTCTTATTTTTGAGACGACATTGCGTTGTGTTGTATTATTGTTGAGACCACGTTATCAGTGTGTTTCTTGAAAGGGCTTTCATTTTGTTATCTATTTGAATTGTAGAGGATTTATTTATATAGGTGATGAAGGTGTGAAAATCCTTTCATAGTATGAAATGAATCGAAGATTACAGGGGGAGCAGGGCCTGTAGGCCTTTTGATGTCTAATTAACTTTTCCGCGTAACGCTTTAGTATTGCTTTTACGTTTCTTAGCGTCGACTCTTCTTTTTTGGGAGTTTCTTGTCGGCTTAGTAGGCCTTCTTGTTTTTTGCACGATTGTGGCAGAGAGGATCAGATCTTTCAGGCGGTTTAACGCATCTTCTTTATTCATTTCTTGGGTTCTAAAAGATTGCGCTTTAATAATGATGACACCTTCCTTTGTTAATCGACTATCGGATAGGGCCAATAGTCTCTCTTTATAGAAGTCAGGCAGGGTAGAGCTCTTTATATAAAACTGAAGATGTATGACGGAAGAGGTTTTATTATATTTTATACTATACCTACCTATTTATAATCGGATTTAATTGATGGAGAAAAGGGGTGATCACATATTAGATTGACGCTATTAACTAACAATTCATAAAGGAGAAACATTACAATTGTGATGCTTATTTAATATCTGAAATTTACCTATTTCCCGCTCATTTCTGAGCTCAGTGAACCTCATTATTGATTATCCAGTTGGCATATATTCCTCTCATCGAATGAACGAAATTAAATCGAATGATATTGAAGTGCAGGAAAATCGCTTCAATTCCTATAATTAGAAAGGTAACAACTATGAAAAAGTTAACATTGATAGCCCTTAGCATAGGTCTTACATCTGGTGCAGTTATAGCTGATGATGACTACTCAGGTCATCGTGTGGCAATTGGTGCTGTAAGTGGGGACTCGTACGATAATGTTTATATATATGGTCCTTCAGGAAATGAATACATTGGTGATATATCGTCGGATGATGATGGCATTACTTTACAGTATGGCTATGACTTTAACCGAATATTTGCTCTCAATGTTGGATATTCGAGTGTAGAGGGTGAGGGTTCAAACGGTGATTCAGTAACGGCAACAAGAAAAAATGAATCAACGTCATTCTCTTTAGAAGGTGAAGCGGGTTATGCATTTATATTTGAAGGAGGAAATAGTATTAAGCCCTACATTTCATTAGGTTATTCCAGTGCTAATACCAATTCAGATTACTCCTTATACGTTGGTGAGGTCCTAACGGACACTATGTCTGAGTCATCTGATTCGAGTGATGTATATGCTGCAACAGGTCTGAGATACATTACGGGGTTCAATATGACTCTAGATGCGCGCTTATCTAGCCAAAAAGTCTCAGCTATGCAGGACGGTGAATCTTTTACATTCTCAGTTGGTTACAAGTTTTAACACCTTATGTATAACCTAACTATACCATTTGTGTTTGTTTTCGATAATTGGGTGTATTCCTAGTTAATGTTTCAACGTTATATATGTAATTAATGTAAGTCAGTTTTGTAAATTAATTTAATAGGACTTGATGCATGGAAGCTATTTACTAATTTGGATGTAAATATGAAAAACTTAATATTGCTGGTAATTCTATTGCCTACAATTGTTTTAACTGGTTGCCAGTCAACACAAGAAAAAATGACTGAAAAGCACTCTACAAATGAAGTAGATGTTAGTGATAAAGTTGTTCAAATGAAACGTGGTGTCGTTCTCATGAAGGAAGAAGGTATTAAGATGTCATCTTCTGAGATGGAAGATGCTAATAAGAAAACGGGCAATGGCCTGATTGTCATTGGTGGCTTAACTGCTGCAACTGGTAATGGCGAGGCTGGTGCAGCTATTGCTGCTGTGGGATTGCTTGCTAAAATTGCTAAGAATGCAGGTGATGATGAGATCGAGGTTACTCGATACACGGTTCAAATCCCAGAATCAGGTAAGACGGGAGAGGTTTTACAGATTGATAAGGGAAATATCGGTGTGAATTCTCCAGTATTTGTCAAACTATACGACTCTGGCAAGCTTCAGGTTGCGCTGGATGAGACACAAGGTGTCCAATACAATAACGTTGACGAGACTCAATTCAACGATACTGCAGTCCAAATTGTAGAAAAGGCAGAGCAAGCTGAAGCTGATGCAGCGCAGGCTAAACTAGATGCTGAAGCTGCGACTAACCAAGCTGAAGATGAAGAATGGTCTGAGGATCAGTATAAGCGTCGAGTAGAAGCGGAAACTAAAGCTATAGAAGAGGCTGCAGGTAAAACAGGTGAGATTATTGATGCTAACAATGAAGCGGCTAAAAACGCTGAGACTACAAACATCAATGTAAACTAATTTCACTTTTATATGGCTTTAGTGGGTGCGTATTTAAGGTACAAACACCAACAAGCTTAAATTACAGGTTCTTTGTTCTTTGATTCAACATAAAGCCCCAAGGTAACCGCCTTATGGGGCTTTCTTTGGCTCGAAAATGCGGGATGATAGATAATGTTCGATAAAAGTATTTCAGATAAAGGATAAGTATACGGTAAGCAATACGTTGGCTACTGGTTTTCTTATTTAATCGGAGACCTTACCTCTAAGCGCCTTAGTATTACTTTTTCGTTTCTTTGCATCGACTCTTCTTTTTTGGGAGTTTCTTGTCGGCTTAGTAGGCCTTCTTGTTTTTTGCACGATTGTGGCAGAGAGGATCAGATCTTTCAGGCGGTTTAACGCATCTTCTTTATTCATTTCTTGGGTTCTAAAAGATTGCGCTTTAATAATGATGACACCTTCCTTTGTTAATCGACTATCGGATAGGGCCAATAGTCTCTCTTTATAGAAGTCAGGCAGGGTAGAGCGCTTAATATCAAACTGAAGATGTATGGCGGAAGAAACTTTGTTCACGTTTTGCCCGCCTGCTCCTTGGGCGCGAATAGCCGTTAACTGAATTTCCCAAGATTGTAGAGTGACACTATTTGATATTTTGAGCATACTTATTTACTAACGATTTATCGTCGTCTAATGACGAAAAGTGGAATACCGAGAATGTACATTGATTTAAAGAAGTATCAAGGTCTAATTTTTGATATGGATGGAACCTTGATTGATACAATGCCTGCACATTTAGATGCATGGGAAAAAACATCGTTACATTTTGACTTTCCGTTTACCAGAGAGTGGCTAAATAGCTTAGGCGGAATGCCGAGTTATAAAATTGTCGCAGAGATTAATCGTGAGTTTGATTTAAAGCTAAATGCGGATGAGATTGCGGCGTTTAAAATGCAGGCGTTTGCCGCTATCACAGAGCAAGGCGAACCGATTTCATGCACAGTCGAGGTGCTTGAGCAGCATTACGGAAAAAAGAAGCTTGCTGTCGGTACGGGAAGCCAACGTACCAGTGCTTTACGTCTTTTAGATAAAGCGGGCTTACTATCAAAACTAGACACAGTTGTCTCAGCAACGGATGTTTCCAACCACAAACCAGAGCCTGATACATTTTTGCTGGCTGCCGAACAAATAGGTATAGCCCCGAATCAATGTGTTGTGTTTGAAGATACGAACTTAGGTAAGAAAGCGGCGCATGCTGCTGGAATGGACTGCATAATGGTCGAAGGCTCTGAACTGGTATTTTATCCACTAAACAACTAACGCATGATATAGATTTTTTACGCGGGTACGAACGTTAGGTACAAAAAACAGGTATAAAAAAGAGTCGATAGTTCGACTCTTTTTCATTTCAGTTGCTAAAGAATAACCGCTATTGGATTTCTAGTAACTCGACATCAAAGATGAGAACCGATGCTGGTGGAATCGGTCCTGTTCCACCTTTACCGTAACCTAGGTTACTTGGTACAAACAGACGATATTTATCACCTTCAACCATCAACTGGACGCCTTCGGTCCAGCCTTTAATGACTTGATTTAGACCAAATGCAATTGGTTCATTTCGCTCAACAGAACTATCAAAGACGGTGCCATCAATGAGCGTCCCGTGATAGTGCACTTTTACGCGGCTAGTTGATGTTGGGTGAGCTTCCCCTGTTCCTTTTTGTAAAACTTGATACTGTAAGCCACTGTCTGTGGTGATAACGCCTTCTTTCGACGCATTCTCTGCTAAAAATGCTTCACCTTGGACTTGATTCACTTCTGCAAGCTTGCCGTTATTCCATGCACGGTAGATGAAGAAGATCGCCAATACGACGATAGCGACTGGAATGATAAATTTACTCATAATATTCCTGTTTGAGATTAAGTGGTTGTTTTTATTAAGTAACCATTTTTAAATAGCGATTGCTCTTAAAAAGATAAGAGCTCAACGGTAAGGCTAGTTTTCGATTAAGTAATTAATGGTTTTTGCAATACTTTCTACATCGCTGTGACCTTGAGTCAAAATAAGGTACTTACCACTGACAATAAAGGTAGGGACCGAGTTGATCTGACCTTTAACCGACACTTCTTGTGCTAATTCGAGAGTATCAAACAGCTTTTGTTGCATCTCTTTGTCTAGATCGTATGGGCTTACTAGTCCGCGAGACTCAAATGCGTTATCAATAGCAAGTTTACGATCTGTTAACGTTGAGCCTTCACCAAGTTGAACTGCTGCAAATAGCTCATCCATCATTACGTGATCAGGCGTTGCATTAAGCTGCAGCTGTGCGCTGTAATAAATCATGGCGGCAATATGAGCACTCTCGTTAAATGTCACGTGAACTTTAGCGATGCTTTGATTAGTCGATTTTTCAAGCTCTGGAATAACTTTTTCCATCTGACGGCAGTGGCCGCAAGTTAGTGAGAATACTTCAGTAACAGGCGCAAGACCGTAGCTTGACAGATCAACAGGTAAGTACTCAAACTGTTTGCCTTCCACTGGTGTGGCATTTTCAGAACAACCCACTAATGCGGTAATGGATAAAAGAACGATAACAAACAGAGATGATATTTTTTTCATAGCGTAGAGCCTAATCTATTTAAGTATCAAGATTCTAACTGTATCTAACGCCGACGAAAACGAATTTCTTCTACTATTTCTGAGATATTTCAACAACACGAGCCTCTTTAAGGCCGAGTTTTTATCGTGTTGAGGAAATGAAAATATTTTGGTTGAAAACTAAAGTTTTTCGGTAACGGCCGATATACTTTAACAAGCAGGATGATATTAAATAAAGATGAGATGGTACCGTTATGAAGTATTTCGCTTTACCAATTTTACTTGTATTAACAGGGTGTGGGACTTTGTCGTCCGATATGATGTTGATGGGTGATGACATGCTAGATGTTGCGCCTAAAGGTGATGTCGATTTACGTTATCCCGAATGGCGGAAAGCACCTCAGATATCAACCGCGGGTGTAGAAGGGCCAATGGGGCAGCAACGAACGTCTAGTTACGATTCATTGCAGAGCTTTTTATTAAAACATGGCGTTGATTATGAAGTATTACCAGGCAATCATGTCATGGTAAAACTCAAAGACACCATTAAGTTTGAAACAGGCTCTTCGAAGGTATCACCAGATTCATCTTACTGGTTAGGTATGATGGGCGATTATCTGGCAAACGATCCTGGCATCGATATTGTCATCGACGGCCACGCTGACAGCACAGGTACCCCTAACTTCAATGATGGACTATCGTTAAGACGAGCGAAACAAGTTAAAAAAACGCTTATTAAAAATAACGTAGCAATGGATTCCATTTTCACACGAGGTTATGGCGAATACGTACCAGCATGCACGAATAAAACTACTGCGGGTAAAGCGTGTAATCGAAGAGTTGAAGTGCTATTTGTCGTGTCGAATAATTAGCTTAGTAAGCCTTAACGTTACTTGGAAACATCGGGGAATAATGGTTATTCCTCGATATTGATTCGGTAAGTGATATAGTAGCGCCCAATATTATGTTCTGAGCTTATTAAAATGAAAACCACTACCGTACTTGCGTTCTGTCTAATCGTTCCTTTTAGCCAAGTCGCACTTGCCAATAAAACACAATCGAGCATTGCCGGTGGATTTCAGTTCACCGAAGTCGGAAGCAACGGATTTCAAGACTACTTTGGTGACAAATATAATAACGAAAATATATCTAAATCGTTATTTGGTTTGTACGTGAACGGCGTATATTCACTTGATAACCCATTGTTTATCGCTGCTAACTACGAAGCTCTCACAAGAGGCTCAACTGATCTCGAAAGTGTTGATTTACAATTAGGCTTTGCCTTACCGTTGGCAGACAATATTGAAGGTTACCTCAGCGGTGGTGTCGATTGGATTCGTCCTACTCGAAGAACATCGAATGTGGATAACTCCGGTCAAGCTGGTTACTATAAAACATATGATCATGCAGCAGTTGCCGAAGCTGGTGTATCGATTAAAGTAAATAGCGTATGGTCAGTTAATCCTGCTTATAGCTATAGTGATACATTTGATCACGGTATACACAAAGCGAAATTACACAATACCTTTAATGTCAGAGGCGGTTTCGGAATCCAAGCAAGCTACGAATATGTCTTCAGTAAGAACCTAGGGCAAAGTAACTTCAAAGGTGGCGTGATCTACGCGTTTTAAGCAATAACAAATCGAAAGTATTAAAAAGAAAATGGCCAAACACTATGTTTGGCCATTTTTGTTTCTTGAACGGCTATTAGGCTCATTTTCTATATTCCTTACAGTATTGTTTAGTTGCCACTTTGTTGGTTTTTTGTTTTAGTTAGAGGCCAGAACATATTAAGGACGATAAATGAATAGGAACGTTTGGTTACTGTCGCTCTGTCAGGCGCTGTTAATGACGGGAAATATCCTGTTGATATCGGTTATAGGCTTGATAGGAAAACAGATCGCCCCTAGTGCCAGTATGATTACATTGCCAGTAGCTCTTCAGTTTCTAGGGCTAATGTCAGCAACAATTCCAGCGTCTTTAATCTCTGGGAAGCTAGGTCGTAAAAGAGGTTTTAGTATTGGTAATGTGGTTGGAATTACAGGTGCCAGCCTAGCCACTTATTCATTAACACAGCAGAACTTCTATCTATTTTGTTTTGCGACATTTCTACTAGGAATTGGTATTGGCTTTGGCACCCTTTATCGGTTTGCTGCGATCGAAGTTTGTAACGTCAACGCTCGTCACCGTGCGATTTCTATTTCAATGGCGGGTGGTGTCCTAGCTGCTGTGTTGGGGCCCAATTTGGCTATCCAGTCACAACAATGGTCACCAGATGGACTATATATTGGTGCGTTTGGTTCATTAATTGTCCTGAATATTATCGCGTTAATCATCTTACAAACGATACAATTTCCTAAAGTATCCTTAAGTTCAAAATCATTAAAAGCAGAGAAACTTGGCGTTATCATTAAAGAGCCCAACTTTATGGCAGCAGTATTTGCAGCTATGGTGGCTTATGCAGTCATGAATATTTTAATGACTGCAACGCCATTGGCGATGATCGGATGCGGTTTTGATTTCACAAGAGCTGCAGGCGTCATTGAATGGCATGTATTAGGTATGTTTTTACCGGCATTTTTTACTGGTCGATTGATAGAACAGTTTGGTGCACGAATAATGATTCTGGTGGGCGGCTTGTTGTTCGTCGCGTGTATCGCAATCAATATCCACGGACAATCAATTTGGCACTTTAGAGCAGCGTTAGTGCTTTTGGGTGTTGGCTGGAACTTCATGTTCATCGCAGCGACTGGCATGTTCAGTCAAGCGTATAAAGAGCGTAATAAAGCAAAGGCTCAGGCTTTCAATGAGTGTGTCGTATTTAGTTGTGTGACTGTGACAGCGCTTCTTTCCGGCTGGCTAGAGTCGACCGCAGGGTGGCAAAATCTGAATATATACGTCCTCCCATTCGTATTGATGGTGATTGGTTTGTTTGCATGGGATGTGAAGAAGAGTCAGGTGGTTAATCCTACGTAATAGCGAGGGAGGAAGGTGCTAAGCCTTAAGCTTAAAGCCTGAATTGAGAGTTATAGATAACAATGATGTTATTTATTTTTGGGTGATGGAGACCTGCATTGTCTAGCTTTGTCTTTAAGTTATTGTCATCGACATGTATCTGAGTCCAAGTATTAAGTTCAAGTTGAAGGGGGTTAATAATCTTCTGTGTGAAATGTTCGTCTACAAATAAGAGGAGTGATGAATCAAAACTCATCGAAGCTATACTTTGTTCATTTAGTTGAAAAAATAGTTGAGTGGTATAGCTCTCAATCTCTTGATTACTTGCCGTCGTCATCATGTCTGTGAGTTTTTTAGTTGGAAGGTAATAACTGATTTTCCAACCTAGTTCTGACAGTTGACGAAGATCATCCGAACGTGAAGAGGTTTCCAGTAACGTTCGAGACTTAAGGTTGTATGTTTGGTCTAAGCTTTCAAGTTGATCGCGCACGCTAGGTAAGTTTAGTGATGTTAGGTTTTTTACATCAAACCAAAGTTCCTCAAATTGTTCGTTTTCAAACTCTAAAAAGCTGCCTAACGATTGCTCAGATAAAGTATTTAAGTCGTGGCCAACTTTGATCTGTTGTGTGGTTTCATCAACCCAAAGATCGACTTCAATACGTTTAAATCCAGCGTTATATACATCATCTAGCATTCCAATAGTGTTCACTCTGTGTGCCATCAGAGATGGGTTTATCGTCAGATTAGAACGAGTTTTCTGAGTCGCTAATGATTGTATGGCAACTTTTCCATGCATTGTGGTGGCTTGTGTAAGGGACAAATTATAATTTGGTGAGCTAATATCAAAACCTGCTTGTTTAACACTGGTATCAACGTCCAAGATTCCCAATACTGAGTCAAAAAGCAGGTCGTTGGTAAATACCTTGTTTTTGTTATCTTCTAATATTGTGCGTTGTTTTTGATTGAATGTGCTTCCTGTCCATATTAAGAAAGGGACCTCAACCATTGGTTCCGTAAAGCGCTTAGCGTCGTGACCTCTGTTGGCAAATACATCTTCTCCGTGATCGGGTATAAATATGAGTGTCGAAAAGGAGGGAGATTTCGAAATCAGGTTATGAACCTTTTCTAACATGGTGTCAGCTAGGGCTACACTCTGGTCATAACAGAGATTACTCGTTCCTAGATAGGTGTAGTGGGACAAAGGCTCAAGAGCGATATCCTTTCCCTTGGTTCGGTCGCAATAGCTGATGTGGCTACCCATCATGTGTAATACGATGAAGTGATTATTCGATTCATCGATTGTATTCAAGTAATGCTCTAGCTCTTTAACTAATGCGTCGTCTAACTTGCGTGTATTATCCGATTTCCCAACATTGGTATTAATAAAGCGTACATAATCACTCTCATGGGCGAGAGCAGAAACCAAGTTGTCCCAAATTCCTGCAGATACCTGATTACTGATCCATGCTGTGTGGAAGTTTGCTTGGTTTAGTACGTCAATGAGCGAAGCACTTTCGTAGTAGCTTAACTGGTTATATTGATTACTTTGCGTAAGAGCGAGAGAAAGCGTTTCCATCGTATGGGTGTGGCTAGAGTAGGCTTGTTCGAATTGAATCGGCTTGGACGATGTGATCCACGGTGTTGTCTCCCTTCGGTAGCCGTAGCTCGAAAGGTGATGTTTGGAAAGCGACTCGCCGATAACGAGAACATGTAGATTCCCGGTTGAATCTGTTGTTGCGCTAATACCAGAATGGCTTTCTTTCCTTTTGGTGATAATAGTCTGTAATTTCGAAAGTTCTTGGCGGTAGATTTCGGCGTATCCAAAAACGTTTTGAATACCCTTGAATAGATCTTGCGATAATGTGGCATTTAATAAAAACAGACACGTCATCAAAGCAAACAAAGGCGTTGTGGTGATAGGTAAATGGCTTTTTGAGTTAGTACGAAGATAAATAGTGATGATAAAAATGAAGCTAACGAGAAATATAGAAAACTGCGCAGTGACGACAGTATCAATTAAATATTCGTACATTTCACTTGTATTGCTCTGCATAAGAGCGAACACGAACTCTTGGTCAATCGACCCGTAGGTTTTATAACTGACCAATATAATAAAAGTGATAAACCATGTAATGACGAAAAACGTAGTCGAAATATAATGAATCAAATATAACTTTCTATCAGAAGAATAGAGAAGAACTATCAATGTTAATAAGTAAAGACTCCCAATAAAAAATGCTGAACTGACCTCTAGACCGGATACAAAAAATTTGCTGTAGGTGTAGATAGCGACAATAGCCAGTAGAAGGGTGGTAGAGATCAGAAACCGAGTATGTTGGTTTTTGTTTATGAAGAAAATGGATACCCACATTAAGAAAAGGCAAAACATGACTGCTGAATCTAAAAGTTCTGCATGAGGTGCGTGCCTAAACCATTGCACTATTCCAAGTCCAATCAATGCGAATAACATCAAAGTATTGAGAAGGTTTATCACTCGGGGTCTTAATCGATACATTTAACTCCTTTTTACGGGGAAGTTGATGCTTATAAAAATACTTATCTTATTAATAAACCTAGGAAAGATTCTTAGGAGTGTCCACCGTTATTAGTAAATTCCATCCATTCCTATGTTTAAGGTTTTGCCAAAAAACAAAAAGCCCCTGCACACTATTAAAAGGTAAGCAGGGGCTTTTAGATTTCTCGAGTGTGTAACGTTAGCTAGGCACTGTTGATTGTCGTTCTAATATCAGCGTCGGTTTTAAGCTAAAATTTCTTTTGCTGTATTTACTACGTTTTCAGTAGTGAAACCGAACATCTTGAACAGTTCACCTGCAGGTGCAGATTCGCCAAACGTTGTCATACCGATGATCTTGCCACCGAAGCCAACATACTTGTACCAGAAGTCAGCAATACCTGCTTCGATAGCGATACGAGCTGTAACATCAGAAGGCAGAACAGATTCACGGTATTCAGCGTCTTGCTTGTCGAAAGCATCAGTTGCTGGCATAGATACGACACGTACCTTTTTACCTTCAGCTGTTAGCTCAGCAGCAGCCGAAACTGCAAGCTCAACCTCTGAACCTGTCGCGATAAGAATTAGCTCAGGCTTACCTGCACAATCTTTCAGGATGTAGCCACCCTTAGCGATGTCAGCAACTTGTGCCTCTGTACGCTCTTGCTGTGCTAGGTTTTGACGAGAGAAAATAAGCGCCGTTGGGCCATCTTTGCGTTCGATAGCAAGCTTCCAAGCAACCGCTGATTCTACTTGGTCACATGGACGCCATGTGCTCATGTTTGGCGTTAGACGAAGCGATGCAACTTGTTCAACAGGTTGGTGTGTTGGACCATCTTCACCAAGGCCGATTGAATCATGTGTATAAACTTGGATGTTTTGAATCTTCATCAGAGCCGCCATACGCATTGCGTTACGAGCGTATTCCATGAACATTAGGAAAGTAGCGCCGTATGGTACGAAACCACCGTGCAGAGCCATACCGTTCATGATTGCCGTCATGCCAAACTCACGCACACCGTAGTGAATGTAGTTGCCTGATGCATCGTCAGCAGAGACTGATTTAGAACCAGACCACATTGTTAAGTTTGATGGTGCAAGGTCAGCAGAGCCACCCATAAATTCAGGAAGCATTTGGCCAAACGCTTCTAGAGCATTTTGTGATGCTTTACGTGAAGCAATGTTTGCAGGGTTTGCTTGAAGGTCAGCAATGATCTTGCTAGTTTTTTCTTCCCACTCAGCAGGAAGGTCGCCATTTACGCGGCGTTTAAATTCTGCGGCAAGCTCTGGGTATGCTGCTTCATAAGCTGCAAGTTTCTCGTTCCACGCAGCTTCCTTAGCTGTGCCTGCTTCTTTCGCATTCCATTCTGCGTAAATTTCCGACGGAATTTCAAAAGGACCGTGCTCCCAACCTAATTGTTTACGTGTTGCTGCGATTTCATCAGCGCCTAGTGGTGCACCGTGACAGTCGTGCGTTCCTGCTTTGTTTGGAGAACCAAAACCGATGACAGTTTTAGTACAAATCAGAGTAGGGCGTGGGTCTGCTTTCGCCGCCTCAATTGCTGCATTGATTGCTTCAGGATCGTGGCCATCTACTGCAGGAATTACGTGCCAGCCGTACGCTTCAAAGCGTTTAGGCGTATCGTCAGAGAACCAACCTTCAACTTCACCATCAATAGAGATGCCGTTGTCATCCCAGAAAGCAACCAGCTTACCAAGACCCAGTGTACCGGCTAGTGAACAGGCTTCGTGAGAAATACCTTCCATTAGACAGCCATCACCCATGAATGCATACGTGTAGTGATCAACGATGTCGTGACCTTCTTTATTGAATTGCGCTGCTAGTGATTTCTCAGCCAACGCCATACCAACAGCATTCGTGATGCCTTGGCCTAGTGGGCCAGTTGTCGTTTCGATACCCGGAGCGTAACCGTACTCTGGGTGACCTGGAGTCTTAGAGTGCAGTTGACGGAAGTTTTTAAGATCGTCGATTGAAAGCTCGTAGCCTGCAAGATGAAGCAGAGAGTAGATCAACATTGAACCGTGGCCGTTAGACAGTACGAAACGGTCACGGTCAGCCCATTCAGGGTTTGCAGGGTTATGGTTTAAGTGAGAGCGCCAAAGTACTTCAGCGATATCAGCCATGCCCATAGGTGCGCCTGGGTGACCGGAGTTTGCTTGCTGTACACCGTCCATGCTTAGAGCACGAATAGCGTTAGCCAATTGCTTTCTTGGTTGCGTCATAATAGCTTCCGAATAAAGTGTAAATTTATAATTAGAAATAGAAGAGGAACGATATTCGTTCCTCTTTAAATTTGATAGTGATTACAGCTTAGCTGCGATCATGTCTTCAAGCTTACCTTGGTCAACAGCGAAGTTGCGGATGCCTTCAGCTAGCTTTTCTACTGCCATTGGGTCTTGGTTATGATCCCATAGAAATTCAGAGTGAGTCATTGCAGCAGGGCGCTCTTTCGTGCCGTTAGAGTCGATTAGTCGTTCGACGACTTCGCCTTCAGCAGCTTCTAGCTCAGCGAGAAGTTGAGGCGCAATAGTTAGACGGTCACAGCCAGCAAGTTCAAGGATTTCACCGATGTTACGGAAGCTTGCGCCCATAACGACAGTTTTGTAACCGTGCTCTTTATAGTAGTTGTAGATGTTTGCTACAGAGATAACACCTGGGTCTTCTTGAGCTTCAAAGTCACGACCTTCTTTCGCTTTATACCAGTCCATGATGCGACCAACGAAAGGAGAGATAAGGAATACACCTGCTTCTGCACAAGCACGAGCTTGAGCGAATGAGAATAGAAGCGTTAGGTTACAGTTGATGCCTTCTTTCTCTAGGATTTCAGCGGCGCGAATGCCTTCCCAAGTAGAAGCCAGTTTGATAAGGATACGGTCGTTAGTGATGCCAGCGTCGTTGTACATTTTGATAAGTTGACGCGCTTTAGTCACACTGCCTTCCATGTCGTAAGAAAGACGAGCATCAACTTCTGTTGAGATACGACCAGGAACAACTTTAAGGATTTCTTTACCGATGTTTACATTAAGCATGTCACAAGTGTCTTGTACTTGTTGTGCTTTATCATCGCTTTGTGCTTTAGCGTACTCAATAGACGCATCAATTAGAGGTGCGTACTCTGCAATTTGAGCTGCTTTAAGAATGAGAGAAGGGTTAGTAGTTGCATCTTCAGGTGTGTACTTAGCAATGGCTTCGATATCACCAGTATCCGCTACGACAGTTGTTAGTTTACGAAGTTGCGCTAACTTATTGCTCATAATAATTCGTCCTATTTTGGGGCTTAGTACGCCAAGTGGCGATTCAAAGATTTCTGCAAGCAAATCGATACAAAAGAGCTATTTTCTTAGTATTCGATCTATATTCCGTTGTAGTGAACAAATGCCCTTGAGCGTATGCTCATTACTTGAGTAATTGATGTATCCATATTTATAGCAATCAGAAAAATTGTCAATTGTATGGGCTGTAAATAAGTGAACTTTGTCATGATATTTATTCTTAACCGATAGTCTTTATGTTGTGTAAACGTTTTCGCGTCCATTGCTGGGAAAAAACAATCACAAAAATGTGATGAGCAATTGTAATTGCAGTGAGCGAATGCTTTGTGGTTTTAGCGTGGTTAACATAGAATGGAACAAACGACTTATGCGCATAGGTACAATTTTGCCAAACACTCAAGACATCTCACTCGAAGCTACCAACCTACTCACTGAAATCTCTGTCGCTTACTATCAAGACGGCGCAACACAGGAGGAGATTTCACGCAAATTTGCAATCTCACGTGCCAAAGTTGGTCGTATGTTAAAGCAGGCGCGCGAAGAGGGGATTGTTGATATCACAGTCAAATATCACCCTGTATTCAGCGCTAAGATCGAACAGCGTCTTATCGAGCGTTTTGGAATAAGTAGGGCGCTAATCGCACTGGATCAACCGAGTGAAGATTCGCAACGTACTCAGGTTGCAGGACTCGTTTCGAATTATCTTACTAGTTCTTTAAAGAATGGGATGGTTGTCGCTGTAGGGCAGGGGCGAAATGTTTCTTCTGTTGCTCACCATATAGGTGTTATTACTCCGAGAGACTGTAAGTTCGTTTGCGGTATTGGTGGAATCCACCCGCGTGGAGGAATGTTTAACGCAGACCATATTTGTCGCCAACTAGCGAAAAAGTATGGCGGTACATCAGAATCTTTGTACGCACCAGCCTATGCGGAAAACCCAGAGCAAAAACGAGCATTCATGCAAAATGCGACGGTTAAACAGACATTGGATCTAGCACGTAAAGCTGATGTAGCTTTAGTGGGCATCGGTGACATGAGTGAAAACAGCTATATGGTCGATTTGGGCTGGTTTAGTACTGATGAAGTGGTTCAATCTCGATTAACGCAAGGTGTCGTAGGAGATTTCGCAGGTTATGATTTCTTTGACGTACATGGCAAGGTTTCAGATACCGTTATGAGCGACCGTGTTATCGGTCTTGGGATTGAAGAGTTTCGCCCCATTGCCGAGGTTATCGCTATTGCCGCTGAAAACTCAAAACCGTTGGCACTTCTGGGCGCGTTAAGAACTGGCGTTGTTGATGTTGTTGCGACGAGCGTAAGTAACGCCTTAACGGTATTAAACCTTGATGAACAGATGGAAGGTCTCAGCAAGTTAGCGAAATAACTTTCGTAAGGAAGTCTCGTTTATACGCAGAACACTTAAAAAGAACAAAGGATTGTCTCAAAAAATGAAATGTATGTAATAGGGCTGATATTAATGAGTTTTCACTCGCAGCCCTATTTAGTTAGGAAGTAAAATAAATAAACACTCACTAATTTGTAACCTAATAACAGGAGGTTACAATGAATAAAACACTAACAACGCTTGCGATACTGTCTGCTTTTTCTTTAACGGCCAATGCTGAAGATTCGATTGACTCGAAACCGGTAGTAGCGGGTTACTTTGCCGATTGGCAATATGAAAATGAAGACAACGCCTATACCGTTAAAGATATTCCAGCCGATAAACTGACCCACATCATCTATGCATTTCTTAGTATGTGTGGGCCACATACTGGCGCATCGAAAGCCGTGCAAATTCAAGTCGCAGAAGCTTGTGAAGGCAAAGCACCTTATACAGCCATCATTGTTGACAGAAAAGCGGCCCTTGAGCATGACTTTGGAAATGTTGAAGTGGATGTTAACTATAAAGGCCACTTTGCTCAGCTTGCACAACTTAAAAAAGACAACCCTTCAATTAAGATTTTGCCATCGTTCGGCGGCTGGACAATGTCGGAACCTTTTCATGCCATGGCGAAAGACCCACAAGCAATAGAGCAGTTTTCAAAAACAGCCGTTGCGCTAATTAACGAATACGCGTTTTTTGATGGAATCGATTTAGATTGGGAATACCCAGGTGGAGGTGGCATGACAACTTCTCCTTGGAACCCTAATACAAAGTTAACTGATGAGCAGAAAGCTGAAGAGCGCGAAGCGTTTACCTATTTGGTGAAAACCCTACGCCAAGATCTAGATGCATTAGCTAAAAAGACAACACGCGAATACGAATTGTCGACCGCAGTTGGTGTAGGGCCAAAAGCGGCGCAAATTGACTGGGACAGTGCACAGCCTTATTTGACCAACATGTTTGCTATGACGTATGACTTCCTTGGTGGATGGGGTCAGCAAACCGGTCACGTGACTAACTTACATGCGACCGAAAGAAGCTGGTGGGGGATGGGCGCAGACGTGTTCATAAACCAAATGATTGAACTTGGTATTCCGAGTGAAAAACTTGTACTGGGTGCTGCTTTCTATGGCAGAGGCTGGCAGGGAACAAAGGACTACCAAGGTGGACTTCCATCTGGTGAGCTTGTTTCAGAAAAAGGCGCGGAATTTGGCACTGGAGAGAACGGTTACTTCATGTTCTGGGATCTCATGCAGAATTACAGCGATAAACAAGGTTACAGCTATTTGTACGATGAGCAGGCTCAAGCCCCTTACCTGTGGAACGAAGAGAGCAAAGTATTTATTTCATTCGAAGATCAACGCTCTATTCGAGCAAAAGCGAATTGGGCGAAGTCTGCCAAGCTAGGTGGGATGTTTACGTGGGAGTTATCGGGCGATCCATCCGGTAAGCTTGTCGAAGCAATGTATGATCAGATAAACAAGTAATCGACAGAATGTGCTAACCATTAAAATAACAACACCCTGCTAGCAGGGTGTTGTAGTTTCAGCCTTTGAAAAGGTGTCTTTAACATTAAATACCAAACCTTTGTTTATTCAAAGCCCTATTTATTCAATAGCATAGCTATTTTTGATTAGGCGTTTGAATATCATTTACCACAATGGAGTTATCCTCTAAAGGATGCTCAGCTCGGTCTCGTAACACCTCTAGCTGATGCTCAAGCATATTAACGGTATCGTAATCAGCCTCAGAGCAAGCAATGTAAATCTGTTGCTCTAGAGCTTCGATACTATCTTTTAGTGCCATGATCCACCTCCTAGATATGCGTTGAGAACGAATTTACCTGTTCTCAAATCTATTGTAGTCAAGCAATCCAAATTCGATAGGTTGATCTTTCTTGTACCATGCATGTAATCGGTCGCTGAAAGGCCAGAATCTTGGATCACTCCGTCGAATACCAAATTGATCCAATAGCTTAATGTAGTCAACCTCATCCGTAATAGTTGACAATATTTTTACAAGTTTTGGCACATCTTTCTCACTCACGAGAAGAAAAGCCTCTGGATAGCTACCCAATACACCTTTAACTAAGGTTAAATCATCATTTTCTGGATCACGGTTACTTGCTTCGTCAAACAGACTCGAAATATTGGTATGGGCGCTATTGTGAAGAAGGGTAAAGACTTCATCGTTGCCCGAATTCGTTTCAATGATCATCATTATGGTCTCAGGCAAGTAAACAACCCCACCACCTTTAATTGCATCGAGCGTTCTTAATAGTTGCTCGTTCTCATTGGTAAGTCCTGTCTGTTCTATTTGGTAACGTGTGGGCAAAGCCGGACTCATTTGTTTCAATAGAATGTCATAGAGCTCTTGTTTATAGTTGTCTGTTTTAAATGGAACCTGACTTTCCTGAGCGAAAGGTCTGACATTACGCTGCATATAGTCACTCATTTGGCTGCTTTGATTTTGATACCAACTTGAATGCTCTATATGACGCATGTCGTGAGGCAATAGAGAAATAAAATTGGTTTCGCCTTCAAGTCGCAAAAAATCCATGAACATACGAGTCATTAACTGATGCCCAAAGTTGCCGTAAATATCAAACCCGGCAACAAGCAAATAGTGAATTCGTTCAAGTAGCGCGTAATCTAATATCCACGCCGTTTTAGGAGGCGCCCCGACTAACCCTTGTACAACAGTTGCGCTATCAAAGTGCCTAAATATTGTAAGCGCAGCATTACTATTCGTCCCGTCGCCATCCCAGATGATGTTCGTATCTAGGTACTTTCCTCGGCCAAAAAATTCATTAAGCACATCCGATTTCGCCTCTAAGTAGCGGGCTTGTTGGTGAGAATATTTTACCCAATTCACGATTGGCGTTGTGTTACTTTCAAGCTCCGAAGGCAACTTAAGGTTAATCTCTTGAGATTGATAAAAATCGTTAATTTCTGGTATGTCTGCTTTTTCAGGATCGGTGAAAAACACCCAAAAACGGTCATTAATGACATTTAATGCAAGCTGCCCACGACATACAGGGCCTTTGATGAATGCGCCGATTGTATTTTGAGAGTTATCAATCATAAATCGAAAGCGAGAGTGTACGGGTAAGTCAGTAAATGCGGTTAGGGGGTTGGCAGCCACACTAATTTTGTAGCTTGGTAACTGTTCTACTTGATAATCAGCATTGATGAACCACTCTTGCCAGTTGTTGATGCGTTCACGATTCAATGCAAAAGGAAGATGAGTTTTACTGACGGTCGTCCCTTGCTCTGAAATCAATCGATAATAGACACGTTCTACTTTTGGATCGTCGTAAGGTCGTCGAGTGACTATGCGTTCAACTGACTGCCCAGGTGGCGTCGCTGATCTGACCAATTTAAAATAACGTGGGCCTTTAGTGTTATCACCTGACAACTCAAGCTCAGAAAAATAAAGGTTAGATAGAAATAAGTGCTCGTAGATATAGCGTGATGATAATTGGCTCTTGATTGAGCTGTTATTTAGAAATGTTTCATATTCATCGACAAGAACTTGCTGATCAACAGTAAGAGGGATTGGAGAGTTCATATTGGCTCCATTTTGAAGCCAAGTCATTAACGTTGAGTACTCTTTACTATCTAAGTTAGGCAGTCCGTAAGGCATTCCCCAAGTTGGGTAGTCTTGTTCGTATTGGTCAAACTCCTCAATTGAATGACATTCCTGTTCTCTTTCTGTCGAAAAATCAAAGCCTTCTAATTGCTGAACATTAAGTAGTGGGTGGTTTTCCTTTTGAATGAGCGATCTGGCGATAAGGCCTGCTTGAATGTTAGCGGTTGGCGTTTGTATACGTTCATTAAGTACTGGGTGAAAGCCCTTATCACGCCATTCTTGAGTAGATTGCGCATCTTCAAACAGGCGGGTTTGTTTGGCTGCTGTTAAACGGGTTCCTTGGTAAACGAGTGATTCACTTGCTCCTCGGTCAATGCCTTCAACCGAAGACAGCTTGAGCTGACATGGGGCGTCATAGCAAGCGTGGCATACCACACATCGATTATCGATGATTGGTTTGACCTCGTTAAGGAAGAATTCGGAATGGGGTGATGTAACATCAACTGTGCGCTGTTGAACTTCAGGCTTACCGAACAATTGATCGTAGTTTAGGCCTGCGTATGTAGCACACCCTGAAAAAATGATGATTAAACTAAAGGAAATTAACTTGCGATAATTCATGATGTTACCAAGAAAACATAAAACTTTTCTTAGTATACAACAAAATCCAACATCGTCGAATCTATGGTCTGAAGGGTATAAATAGTTTTTGGTGATGATTTTTGACTGGAAATAATGAAACAGAAAAGGGAGCCAAAGCTCCCTTTTAATACAGTGATTATTACCGTCTAACGATCAACAACTTCGTTAAGAACTGAGCCTGTTGAACCACTTGGGAAAGTGATGCCCAGTTTATTTGAAAGTGTTGGTGCAACATCGTACGGTGTCACATCACGACTAATGCGCTGAGGTTTTATATCCATTCCGGCAAAAATGATAGGAACGTGAGTATCGTATCGCCATGGTGAACCATGAGTAGAAGCAACTGAGAGACCATCAAAATCGTTGATGTAAGAACGTGGTGCGAATACGACATAAACATCACCAGAACGAGCGGGGTGGTAATTGTTTTTGATCATTTCCATTAGTGGAGTATTCGGTACTTGGTTCTTTGCGATGTCATTGGTTGTGACGGCATGAACAACCCCGTTTATTTTCATTAATTCGTCGGCAACGACTTGCTGAACGTCGGCTAGATCCAGTTTTTTCTCAGCGATGATCTCACGGTTTAAGTAAACGTATGGGTGTGAATAGATTCGTATTGCTTCTTTTCCTAGGCCGAAGTTTTTCATCAACGCCGTTTCAACACTTTCATTTAGAAGCTTATCTTGCTTAAAATATTGAGCTTGATTTAAACCCAAACCATTCGCTGTTGGTGAAACTTCAGGAACACCGTGATCTGAAGATAGAACAATTAAAGTATTCTCTAAGCCTACTTGTTCATCGACTGATTTTAGTAACTTCGCTAGCGTTCGGTCCAGTCTAATAAGATTGTCTTCTGTTTCTAAGCTTTCTGGGCCATATAAGTGAATAACGTAGTCGTTTGAAGAAAAACTAACGGCTAAGTAATCCGTAAAGCTATTCTTACCAAGGTTTTCTTGCTTTAGTAGAGTACTGGCAAAATCTTCAGTAATCTCATCACCGGCAGGGCTTAATGTCAGCATTGTACTGTAGTATTGAAAGCTAGATGGCCCGTAAGGGTGAGGGAACGTCCTCTTAAAGCCTGCTAAATCGACTTTATTATCCGTACCCGTTTCAACAAGAGTGTAGTTCTCTTTCGGAAGAGATAAAGACCACTTACTCCCCGAGTACTGAGAAGGCATGGCTTTTTCGTTCCATTGGTTTACCCATGTAGGGTAGCTGTCGTAATAATAATTACTGGTGACAAACTCAGATTGTGCTTTAGAGAACCAAAAAGCTTTTCCTGTGTGGCCACCTAAAGAGATTGCACCGCGATCTTTAATAGAAACAGAGAACACTTTAGACTTACCTGCACTTGATACAGTAAGTTCGTCGGCAAACGTCGTAGAAAGAATTGGCTCCGGAGAGCGGCCATCACCTTGAGCAGTACGTTGAGTCGGATCGATCTCTGTTGCTTTATCTACCCCAGCCCCACTTGTCAGCATTGAATAATTGCTATCTTCAACATTATAAACGATACGGTCTTGCTGGCGATCGAACCAGACGTTACCTACCATCCCATGGACACTTGGTGGCGCACCTGTGGCCAATGAAACGTGACCCACTATGGTTTCAGTATTGCCATGTTGATAGTGCGCGTTAGTATAATGAATCCCCTCATCCATTAAATAGCGAAACCCGTCTTCGCCAAAGTTGTGTTTATACCGATCCAATAGATCGCCACGAAGACCATCAACGGTAATCTGTAATACCAAATCTGGTTTGTTGATTTCAGCAAAAGCAGAGTGAGAACAAAGTAAAGCTATCGCTAATGTAGAGAGGGATTTTGAGTTCATAAAGCCTCTGTTTAAAGACATTTTGTGAGAAAAGACATCGACTAACAACGAAGAATACTGCCTTTTTATTGGCGGTAAACAGGTCAGTCAAAGTTCAGATGAACACTGTATCATAACGATTCATGCCAAGTAGTAATAAGCACTATTCACAGTATTGTGTTGTTTTTGTTTTGGATATGTGGTTTGAAATCATGATTAACAGCGTCAGGAGATAACGATATATAAGAGCAGAGGTGTGAGTAGAAATAGGTAATAAAAAGGCCCAACATTGAGTTGAGCCTTAGAGAATTTTTGCTTTTTAAAGACTTAAGGTTATGCGTTAGCAGCTTGTAGCTGATCTGCGCTTACTTCTTTAACTGGCTTAGTGATAATTGCAAGAACCACACACACTGCCATCATAGCTGCTGAGATAGTGTAAGCTAAACCGTAGCCACCATTTTGAGCCATTGAATAGCCAACAACTGCAACACCAAGTGCACCACCAATACCCCATGCAGTGTAAAGAACACCGTAGTTAGTACCGTAGTTTTTAAGCCCATAGTATTCAGCTGTTAACGATGGGAATACAGCTAATAGCGTACCGTAACCAACTGCAGCAATTGCAGTACCGATGATGAGAGTAAACTCTGAATCGAAGGTTGCGAACAGAACCATGTTCACGCCTTGCAGGATAAATGCAAGAAGTAGAGTACGCACACCACCTATTTTGTCAGACAGGATACCTGCACCAACACGACCAGCAGAGTTAAATACCGCAAGAATAGACGCTAAGTAAACTGCATTTGGTAGATTCGCTTGAACGCTAGCGATGTTAGTGATGTTACCAATGACCATCAGACCAACAGACGCCGCAAATGCGTACATTACCCAAAGAGAGTAGAACTGAGGCGTTTTAAGCATTGCTTTCCAGCTAACGTCCGCTGATTTTTTAACAGCAACAGGTGCTTGACCTTCTTTAACTTTAGGTTCTGCTGGAACGTAATCTTCTGGTGGGTTATTGATTGTGCACGCTAGTGGTACAGCAATAACCAATACACCAACACCAAGAATCATAAATGCCGTGTTAATACCTAGATCGGTAATCAGCATTGAAGTTAGTGGAGCTAGGTAAATAGCAGCTAGACCGAAACCAGCAGCAATCAAACCATTAACCATACCTTTCTTCGATGGGTGGAACCATTTCATCGCAGAAGGAGAAAGACAAGCGTAACCGAAACCGATACCAGCACCTGTGATTACACCGAACGTAATGTTCAGCATTAATACAGAGTGAACAAATCCAGAAGCAATCATGCCTAGGCCCGTAAGCAACGTACCTAAGATAAGGATCTTACGTGGGCCCATACGGTCTTGAAGAATGCCTGCAACTAAAAGGCAGATAGAGAAAGTAATAGTTGCTGTCGCGTACGGAGAAGAAGCATCAGCTGCGCTCCAGCCAAAGTCGGTAACAAGCGCTTTGTTAAATACACTCCAAGCATACAGGATGCCAAGACAAAGGTTGATACAGAATCCTGCTAAAAGGATGCGCATGGCTTTATCGATCTTGCTCATTTTTAGTCCCAGTGTTGCTTCTCGAAAGAAGGCATGGTTAATCATATTTATTCAAAATAAGTTTGCGTTTATCAACAGATATCGCAACGAGCGCGGATTATAACCAATATAAATGTGATTGGAATCTCTTTTTGACATAAACAATCATTTAATTTCAGCGTGTTAAATCATGCGTGTGATTGTTAAAAGTATGTATTCCTAAAGTGGCGTTCTTAATTTTGAGAACTGGATGCCTTGACGCTCTAAGTACACGTAACTAAAGGGTTTGCATGTTGAATTGATGGATATTTAAAAGAGTATAAGTAAATTTGATACAAACTTAACAAAGTCAGGTTTTGGTAATGAAGTGTGTGGAAGTGTTTCAAAGTGTGATCGGGATCGTTAGGATGCGCTTCTTCAAAAAAAGTGGTGGTCAATATGAAAATGAAATCTTTAAAAATTGCAATTGTCGTTGCGCTAGGTGCTTCTTCTTTAACAGGTTGTATGGGTCAAATGGCAACAACGGGAATGGTCTCTAAATTCAACCTAGAAGTTGTCGATAACCGTTACGGACGTGAAGGGATGTTTTTACTTCTTTCTCCTGTTTATGGTATCGCGAGTATGGCCGATCTATTTATCTTTAATGCTGTAGAATTCTGGACAGGTAAAAACCCGATTACTGGTAAGTCACCAGCAGTTGTTGATACCCCAATGAACTCAATGATTAAAGTAAACGGTAGCCTAGACAAATCGCTAACGGAAGTTCCATTGCAAACAAATAATGTCGACGTTGAAAAAGCAACGATGAGACAGATTGATGAAAACACTATGCAAATGGACATTTCCTACATTGATGGAACACAAAAAGTACTTCGTGGCGAAAGAGGTGAAGATAGTGTCGCTTTTTACCTAAATGATGAATATGTCACGACTGTTTCAAACAATGAACTCGGTTTCTACATCTCTACAGTTACGATCTAATTTACTCTGTTACAAAGAATTAATAACCGAATCTCAGGAAGAGAGACGAGTTTGTTAAAGAAAGCCTTTGCTCTTGCGAAGGCTTCTTTGTTTCCAAACTTAGACAAATAAATGAATAATTCTATTTATCTGCGCTTAGAGTCCAGTTTTGTGTGATTATTCAATATAAAGTATGCATGGATTGCTATATTGGAGGCCCAGTTCTTCTTAGCTAAAAGGTCTCTATGTATCGTATATTCTCGCTGATCATTGCAGTCTCGCTCACTTTCTACTCCTCCCTTATTGTTGCCGATCAAACCTCAGTTGATCAATTAAACCCGAGCCAAATAGTAGAAGAGTCAGACAAAGCGATGCGGGGCGACTCTAGCTACACAGAATCGACAATGGAGATCATTCGTCCAGACTGGCGTCGTTCAATGAGTATGAAGAACTGGACTAAAGGCACTGATCTCTCGATGGTGCTAGTAACAGCCCCAGCGAAAGACAAAGGCAGTGCTTCGCTAAAACGGCATCGAGAAATGTGGAACTGGGTGCCAGCCATTGAGCGTGTCATCAAAATCGCACCGTCAATGTTGAGTCAATCGTGGATGGGGTCCGACTTTACTAATGATGATCTGATTAACCAGTCTTCTATCGTCGTTGATTATGAGCATGAATACGTTAAAGAAGAGGTTTTTGACAAAGATCCAGTGTGGGTCATTGACGCAATAGCAAAACCTGACGCGCCCGTTGTTTGGAGTAAAGTTCGATTGTGGATATCGAAAGAGACCAATTTACAGCGTAAAGTTGAGTTTTATGATGAGTTCGAAGAGCTCGTTAATGTGATGCAGACCTTCGATATTAAAGAAATGGGTGGGCGTGTATTGCCAGCGGTCATGGAGATGATTCCAGTTGATAAAGATGGACATAAAACTGTTATGACAACTCATCAGGCGCAGTTTGACTTTGAGATAGGCGATGACTTTTTCTCATTAAGTCAGATGAAATCTTTAAGGGAGTAACCATATGCTGATTAAGCTTGCGTGGAGAAACCTATGGAGGCAAAAAAGAAGAACAATTTTGACAGCGTCGGCGCTCGCATTAGCGTTGTTTCTCTCGTTAATGACGAGAAGTTTTCAAGAGGGGAGCTATAGTACGAATATTGAAAACGCTGCTCGTTTTTATACTGGTCTAATTCAGATTCAGCACCCGGAATATGCTACCACCAACAGCATTGATGATGTTATTCCACAGACCTCTAATTATATATCGATGGTTCAAAATTACCCAAATGTTGAAAGAGTACTGCCAAGGGTTGAATCCGTGGCTCTAGCCTCAGCAGGTGAGCGTTCAAAAGGGGTCATGGTTTTAGGCGTCGACCCAAACCGTGAAGATGAATATTCAAATATTAGTGGAAAATTGGTGTCGGGAAGGTTTATTCACGCAGACGATAAATCTGTGCTTGTTGGTGAGAGTCTGGCTAAATACTTAGGCCTTATCGTTGGAGATGAACTGGTATTATACGGGCAAGGCTATCGCGGCCAAACGGCGGCAGGTTTGTATAATGTAGCGGGTATATTACGTTTCCCATTACAACAATTGGATAATCAGCTTGTCTATATGCCGATAAAAGCGGCGCAAACGCTGTATTCAGTGGATGGCCTTGTAACAAATTGGGTAATTGACGTTGTTGACCTTCACCTTTTACCAGAAACACTAAAAGAGCTGCAAAAGGAGTATCAACCCGAAAGTGTTGTTAAAGGTTGGCAGCAGTTATCCCCAGAAATGGCTCAGCAGATACAAATGGATAGGGCCGGTGGGATTTTCTTGATTTATGTTTTATATGGCATTGTCGGGTTTGGGCTTTTTGCTACTATTTTGATGATGACACTTGAGCGCCAACGAGAATTTGGAGTCATGCTAGCAACAGGGCTCGTTCGAAGTAAACTTGCCACCTTAATTCTTATCGAGTCGACCTTTATTTCTGTTATCGGTGTTGTTATTGGGCTTTTGGTAAGTGCCCCTTTTTTACTTTACTTTCATTTTTACCCCATAGAAATAACCGGTGAAGCAGGTCAGCTGATGCTTAAGTCGGGATATGAACCGATCATCCCTGTTGCTATCGAATCTTACCTCATCATTAATCAAGTGATTACTGTTATTAGCATGATGGCGCTGTGCCTGATTTACCCACTCATTCGTATTGCCAAATTAAATGTGGCCTCGGCCCTAAAAGGAGGCTCTCATGCTCATTAAACTGGCTTGGCGAAACCTTTGGCGCAATAAACTACGCACCTCAATTATCCTGGGAGCCATGGTGTTTGGCCTCATGGGTGTTACTGCAATGATGGGTTTTATGTCTGGTTTTGTTGATAGCATGGTAAGCAACGCGATTCGTTGGCAGACAAGCCATATCCAGGTTCATAACTCATCCTATGTGACTAACCCTGATATATCAGAGCTTATTGTTGATGGGTCCGAGCTTGTTGGGAACATTCATGCGATTAATGGTGTATCACATATATCGACACGTTTTATTGCTCAAGGAATGGTAGCCTCAGCGCGAAGTAATAGAGGTGTGCAGATCATTGGCATTGATGCAGATACTGAAACTAAAATAACACCACTTTCTTCTCATATTAAGCAAGGGGAGTGGTTTGATGGCAAAGGTCGAAACCCTGTGCTGGTTTCGGTAAAACTGTCAGAGCGGCTTCAGCTTAGAGTTGGTTCGAAAGTTGTCTTAACCTTCACTGACGCTCAGGGCCAAGTGGCAGGTGCTGCATATCGAGTTAAGGGGATATTTCAAACACCGAACAGCGCCTTAGATGATGGCAGTATTTTTGTTCGTAAAGCCGATCTACAAAAGACAGCGAACATGAAGGGCGTACACGAGATCGCTATTATAGTTAATGACATTGACCAAATCGACAGGGTTAAAAAGCACGTTATTGACTTTGCGACAACAGATACACGGGTGCGAGACTGGAAAGAGATACAACCGATGTTGTCAACAATGATGACAACTATGGATGTCAGTAACCAAGTTATTCTAATCATTTTTGTTATCGCCATGATGTTTGGGATCATCAATATCATGTTGATGTCAGTGTTTGAAAGAACCCAAGAGTTTGGTGTTTTGATGGCCGTTGGAATGCAAAAGCACAAAGTATTTGGTTTGATTATGCTGGAAACCACCTTACTTGGTATGACAGGGTCTCTATTAGGGATCGCCTTTAGTGTGTTAATGATCAAACTGATGAACATTAATGGCATCTCACTGGGTGGTTTGGCCGATGGGTTAGGCGCGTATGGTATTGACACTGTACTGTTTCCACGCGTCTCCGTTCAAGAGTATCAGATGATATTTACTACTGTCCTTATAGCGAGTGTGTTTGCTGCTATCTACCCTGCAAGACAGATCCTTAAAAGACGCCCAGTCGATGCGATGGCGGAGAGAAACTAATGACCATAAAACTACAGCAGTTATGCAAAACCTACAATCAAGAGACTGACTATCCAGTACATGCAGTGCAAAGTGTTGACTTGATTATCGAACAGGGGGAGTTTGTCGCGGTTATGGGACCATCTGGGTCGGGTAAAACGACACTGCTTAACTTAGTAGGTGGGATCGATTCACCAACTTCAGGTTCGGTCTTCATTGATGGTTGTGATATCTGTACGTTGCCTGAAAAAGAGTTGATTGGCTTTCGTCGAGATCACATAGGCTTTATTTTTCAAGATTACAGTTTGCTACCTGTGCTAACTGCACTTGAAAATGTTGAGTTTGTAATGCAGTTACAAGGTCACAAAGAGCAAGAGTGTAAGCGGCGTTCGCTACTGTTACTTGAACAAGTCGGGCTAACAGAGCAAAAAGATAAAATACCAAGCAAAATGTCAGGCGGACAGCAGCAGAGAGTCGCTGTAGCGCGCGCATTAGCACCAAGCCCGCGCTTTGTGATGGCCGATGAACCGACGGCGAATCTTGATGCAAAAAGTACTTCTGAACTATTAGATATCATGCAGCAATTAAACGAGCAAGAAGGGACCACCTTTATATTTTCCACTCATGATCCAAGGGTGATTAAACGTGCAAAGCGAGTGATCGTATTTGAGGATGGAAAGCTAAAAGAAGATAAACGGGTAATACCTGAAAATAGAGTGGAAACCAGCGTAGAGACTGAGACCGTCGATGCATAATCAATGGCTGAACAAGAGGCTTTTGAAAACCTCTATAGCAATTGTAATCATATTGATGACTAGCGTTAGCTGTTTCGCTCAAATTCCAGGTCTTGCTCCTCAAAAGGCATGGGACTTAAACGGCTATGTTAAATACATGGCGACTTACAACGTGCCTGATGAGTTTGATAACAGTGCTGATCATTTAATCCACCAACGATTCAATTTCGAGTATCGCTTTGGAAGTGGATTTCGTTTTAACGCCGGCATGCGGAACCGAGCGCTCATGGGAGATAGTCTTGATATCCCAAACTATTCGGACTTCGTTGCTCTAGATAATGGTTATATGGATTTAAATAAGAATTTAAAAACAAGTAATGATGTGATCATTAATAGCCAGTTTGATAGGCTCTTTTTTGACTGGAAGGGAGAAGAGTGGAATGCAAGGGTGGGGCGCTTCCTTATTAACTGGGCTATGAATACGGTTTGGAACCCAAATGACCTGTTCAATGCTTACTCTATCTATGACTTTGACTACGAAGAAAGAGCGGGATCAGACGCCATTTTGGTAGGCAAGAAACTGGGTTTCGCCGATGGATTCGAGCTGATTGCTAGTCCAAATCAGGATGGCAGCCTAAATAGCTATTCAGGTCGCTACTTTTCAAATATATCTGGCTGGGATTACCAATTAATAGCCGGTAAATCATTGTTAGATACAGTTTTCGGTGCGGGTTTTGCAACTGATTGGAAAGGTGCTGGAGTTCGAGGGGAACTGACTTGGTTTGACCCTAGAGAAGAAGAGTATAAAGGCGTTAAGCAAGAGCAGACGGTAGTCGCCAGTATAGAAGGCGATTACAGCCTTGGTGGTAGAAGAAACTGGATGGGCCGAGTCGCATGGCTTTATATCAGTAACCCTTTGGATATCGATAATGCTCAATTATATTTAAGCCTACCATTAAGCGCCAAAACACTAAGCTTTACCAAGAATACAGCTTATGTAGACGTTAGCTTTGATATTACACCACTCAACCGTACAACATTATCCGCCAGCTACTATCAAGATGACTCCTATTTCATTGGGCTCACAAATAGTTACTCTCTTGCTAACAATTGGCAGCTTCTTGGCGTTATTCAAAGATTCGATGGCAATCAAGATAGCCTATTTTCTCAAACAGCAGCGACACTCTTCTTCGCTAATATCAAATGGAGCTTTTAATGACAGACCCAATACTAAGTGCTTTGGTTGTTCAAGGCGGCGGTCAAAAAGGCGCGTTTTCGGCTGGCGTTCTTGACCAATTCAAAACACAAAATTACGACCCGTTTTCAATCTATCTAGGGACATCAGCAGGGGCGCTTAACATTGCCGCTTTTATTGCAGGTCAAACTGGGTTGGCACTCGATTTCATAATTAACTACACCACGAATCAACGCTTCTTTGACTTTAATAAATTCGTTAAAAATGAACAGCCAATGGATCTTGATTGGGCGTTTCAATTTGTCGAGCGAGGCGAGTTTCCACTCGATATTAGCAAAGGTAAAGAGAAACTTGCTCAACCGTATCTAGGACGAAAAAGGGAGGCACTCGCATGCGTTACCCATGTAGAGGAGCTTAAAGATTATTATTATCCGATCTTTGAAGATAATTGGTTTGATGTGCTTAGAGCAACCAGTGCAATTCCGGTTCTCTATTTTGACGATATAGAGTTCGATGGGGCGACGTGGGTAGACGGCGGCGTTTCTGCGACGATTCCGGTTCAAGAAGCATACAGGCGCGGTGCTAGAGAGTTAGTGGTTATTACAACCGATCCCATTTTGCATCAATCAGAACTAGAGCCTAAGGAGAGTGCGTTTTCTCAGATATCTCTTGAGGTTGAAACGGGTTTGGAATTGTTGGTTCAAAAATATGGATTAGTTGGACACAGAGAACGACTTTACGAATTTCAGAATCAATTTACCCACGCAATAGACCAGCTTAAGGTTAATTACCCCTCACTAGCCTCAAGTAACAGTAATAGAAATTGGGTCCCAGAGGCTGAGAAGCTCGCTTATTTAATTAAAGAGCAATCTATCAAGCATAATTTTTCGGGTGAGAAATCTAAAAAAATGGAAATGCTGGTTTCGCATTATCTGAATCATGAATCGGTTAAAGAATTCATGAACAGCCCTCCAGAAGAGACGGTGATCCACGAAATTGCCCCTGTGACCCCACTTTCCAGCAAAGGGTTATTGAGCGGTAAAGACGACATATTGAGCGATTACCAACAGGGCCGATTAGCTGGAAAGGAATTTTTAAGTAATAAAAGTTTATCAAATAATGAGTCAGTCATTTAGGTTATGCGTCTAATAGTGAGTTTATCAATACATCGACAACCGACAAAGAGTGATAAGCAATAGAGAGTGGTGGCCTCTTTATCATTCGTTAACTCAATGAATTATAGATATTATTGCCATGATATGACCGTACATTACTACTTAGTACTTTATAATTAGAAAAACGATACACATCTATTTAACATTCCTCTCAATAGCGTTATATTGTCTCACCAGCTATTTATAGGAGTTAATGGATGAAACTCTCGATATCAGGGAAGTTGCAGCTGAGTTTTCTGCTACTTGCAGTACTTTTTATCGCATCCGCATTTTTTGCATACCGAAGCGTAACGACTGTTGAAACATATACTCAGTCACTTTTAGAATCAGATCTTCCGACAGTGGATACGAGCCGCTCTCTACAACAATCCGTTCAGACCAGTATTTCAACTGTGCGCGCGTATATGTTATTGGGTAGTGACGAATCTGTTGGATCTAGACAATTGGAGGCGATAAACAACATTATTGCCTCAACGGATGAGCGACTTCCAACTCTCGAGGCGCTAATCTCTCCGTCTGAATATGAGATGGTCAATGGTCAGTGGCTTAAACTAAAAAATCTAGTCACAGAGATCACCGAACTCAGTCACAGTGATGAAAACCTACCAGCACATAGCCTATTTATTAATGAAGCGGCCCCAATCGCTGAAGTTGCACTTGATCAGATTCAAGGGCTAATCAATGAAGAGTCCTCAAATAGAGAGGGCGAAAATCGCAAACGCCTCTTTAAGCTGTATGCAGATAGTTATACGTCGTTATCAAATGCTTTAGCGTCTATGCGTGATTTTCTACTTTATGGAAAACAAGATTATTTAGACAAATACGCTGATTTTATAAAGATCCACGAAAAATCGGTTGCTGAAATTGAATCGATGAAATCCCTGATATCAAGTAACGATGTTGTGTTATGGGATCTATTCAATGAGATGCAACAACTCTATTTCCCGTTGGTTAAGCAAGTAGTAGAGCTAAGACAGTCAGCAGGTTGGAACTTAGCGAACCAAAAAATGGCTGATGAGTTGATTCCTACCGCCGCTTCACTCGAACAGTCGTTGGAAAATCTAGTGCTTACCCAGCAAAAACAAGCAGATAATACAGGGCAAGAGATCTTCAGCGCCATTTCGAAAGTGATCACGTTGCTGATTTCGGCTGGTCTAATTTCGCTTGTTGCAGCGTTCACGATTTCTAACTATATGGGCAGAAATATCGGCCGTCGTATTAGTCGGATCTCTAAAAGAGCACAGCTAATAGCAAGTGGTGATGTTTCGCAAAAGCCTTTGAATGTTGAAGGCAGCGATGAACTTTCAAGTTTGACTGATTCGATTAATCGTATGAACCAGTCACTTGCCGATATAATCCAAGGAGTAACGGATAAAGCGCAACAAGTCGATCAAAGTATTACAGGCTTACTGAATGCGAACCAGAAAACGCTTAATAAAATATCTGGGCAAAAAAATGATATTCAACAGATCGGTCAACAGTTAAATGATGTGGCTGAATCGGCTCAAACAACGGCTCATCATGCGAATCAATCAGTGAAAACATTGGCTCAATCAAGTGAGCTTATTGATCAAGGTTCGGCGGCATTAGGTGAAAACAAGCAAACGGTCGAACAACTCTATTCGACTATTGAACAAGCGAGTAATGAAGTTACAACATTAAGTCGTGAAAGCGAGGCAATTGGTCGTGTTACCGAAGTCATTGAAGGATTGGCCGCACAAACGAACTTACTGGCATTAAATGCCGCGATTGAAGCGGCCAGAGCCGGAGAGCAAGGGCGAGGATTTGCAGTCGTTGCCGATGAAGTCCGTTTATTGGCAACTCGCACAACGGAATCCACCACTGAGATCAACCAAATTGTGGATGCTATCCAGTCGTCGACGTCTTCGGTTGTTGATGAAATTGAAGCGAGTAAACAACTTGCTCAGCAAGGTTCACAGCACACAGAGCTGGCCGTAGAAAAGCTTGTTTCCACGGTAGAACAAATAGAAATGTTAAGCAGCGAGATGACTGTGCTTGCCAATGCTGCGGAATTACAATCAGATTCCACTCAAGCTATTAACACAATAATGGGGGGCGTATCTGAGTCTATTAACGATGTTTCTAAAATTGCGGAAAGCACTCATGCAACATCGGTTACCGTAAAAGAACAGGTCGTAGAGCTCAATACAGAAATGAACCAGTTTAAACGGGTTTAAATATTTAATACGTCGACCACTCTTATAAAGAAAACCCATGGTTGTTTTAAACTTCCATGGGTTTTTATTTCACAATGTCTTATTTATTAAGTGACTTTTTAGCGGAGTGTAAATCCTTTCAATAATGTGCTCATCTCTTGCGCCTGATTTTCTAGTTCTTGGGCGCGTTGAGCATTACCTTCTGAATCAGCAAAAGACTCCGAAGAGAGGAGATTAATCTTTTCGGTATTTTGATTTATCTCTCCTGTAACGGATGTTTGTTGCTCGGCAGCCGTCGCGATTTGCTGGGCCATATCAGATATGGATTTGATTTGAGCTGCTATCTGTTCAAAGCTTTGGCTTGCATCGGTTGCTGCTGTAACACTAGAGTTGGCGAGGTCATGACAAGTTCCCATTGCAGAAACCGCCGTGTTGGTAGTTGATTGGAAGGTTGCAATAACTGCTGATATTTCTTCAGTCGAGTCATGAGTTCGTTGAGAGAGAACCCTTACTTCATCAGCAACTACAGCAAATCCTCTGCCTTGTTCCCCAGCACGCGCGGCTTCTATCGCAGCGTTTAATGCTAATAAATTGGTTTGCTCTGAAATACTTTTAATCGTCGCAACAATGCCGTGTATTTGTGAACTGTTTTGCTCTAGGTTCGAAATAATCTCAGTTGCAGATTGAACTTGTTCTGCAAGCTGGGTAATTGATGTCTTACAAGTAACGGCAAGTTTTTCACCTTCTTCACTGATTTTTTCTGTTTTAACGGTGACGTCTGCGGCATGCTCAGCATTATTGGCAATATCTTGAGTCGATGCCGTCATTTCTGTAACGGCTGTTGCGACCATATTCACTTCTTGCTGTTGCTGGTTTGAACGTGATGTTTGTTGCGCCGCTTTACTGCTCGTTTCGCTCACATGAGCAGACAAACTCTCATTAATTGATTCTATTTTTAGTAGCATCTCTCTTATTTGAGTGAAGAATGCATTTACCTTGGCAATTAATGTCGACTCGACTTCGCTCTGAATTGACACGGTGAGATCGCCTGTTGATGCTTTCTCAATTACGCCTATCACGGAATTAGATTCTACAAATTGTTTATTACCTTCAAAGATGTAGTAGGTCGAAATTATTAAGGCCATGACGGCGAATACAACATGATAGATCAACGGAGCTAATAGCCCCCACGAGGTTTGAGTACCCCATGAAAATACCAATAATGGCGCACCAAAGATTTCAACTCCAATACTTTGGCAGTAGGTTGTCGTAAGGTGATGTGCGACCGTAAGTACAACAAAAGTCGCGACTGGGATGATGTCTCTATAGCGTATTAAAATGGTGAAGCCGAGGAAAAATAGAAAGTGACCTTCTCCTAGTCCATTGGATTGTTGCACCGTAATAGCCATAAGTACGACGAGTGCAGTTGCCATAATCATTCGGCAGAGCATACTTCCTGCCATCATATTATAGGCTGCAACACATATTAAACTAACAAATATACCCCCTCCAATTCCGAGGGCGAAATAGCCGTGCTGCCAAGGGGTAATAGTGGCGACGATAAACGATAGGACAATAACGACAAACATTACAACGCGGTCGGCTTGCATGAAGTCTTGTTGAAATTTATCTTTAAGAATCCCATTGAGTTTGTTGCTATAGCAAACCAATAGTGTATTTAACATTAGATAGCCCTCACTTGTTTAGCTCTCGTCTTATGTCATCGATTGAGAAGCTTTTAGGGTTGTAAACCTTGCTGACTAGCCATTCTTGGTTCTTTTTAGTTAATAGGTAAGTTTTACCTTGATGCGTTATCTGTGTGCCGGTTTGGTTATGTTTTAAGCCGAACAGGTTGTCGATATCACTCTGCGTTTCATTATCCAGATGATAAGCAATGAAACTGTGATGGAAAGTCTTAGCAAAGGCTTCAGCCCGCTGTTGATTGCTGTTCGCATCTATATCAACAAAAATAAGTTGGGGATCGGTTGAGCCTTGCAAGTTTTTAAGGTGAGACAGTTCTGCTAGGGCGGTCGGACAGGCATCACTGCAACCTTGGAAACCAAAAAAAACGAGCGCGTGTTGAGTTTCGATAGATTCAAGAAATGAAGGTTTGATTATCTTAATTGTCGACTGTGGGATAAAAGGCAAAGCAAAGACAAAAGAGACAAGAGCTAAAAATAGCCCCCCCCCAACAATGATTTGTTTTTTTCCTCTGAGCGCTGTCATACCAAACTAATAAACCAGTATTGTTAAATTACTTAATAGTGTAGTAGAGGATGCTTAGGCTAGCTATGGCAGACTGTTTAAGCATGGAGCTAAGTTGTTGCGAGTTACGGCAAAGCGAGGTTTGACGTGAGAGGACAGGTTATAGTTTACTTATCGTGCTAGTAGAACAACAAGTATAGAGTAAGAACAACCTTGTCCATTTCGTGCACTTTTTGAGTGTTATGGACGCTTATTGGTGAAGCTTTGCACACTTAGATGCTAAAGGTAAAAAAAAGGTTTTCTTTTCAGGTATATGTGGCATTATCTACCTCGTTCCAACGCGATGTGCGTACATCGTATAATGGCTATTACCTCAGCCTTCCAAGCTGATGATGTGGGTTCGATTCCCACTGTACGCTCCAATATTACATCGTCTCTATGCGTGCATCGTATAATGGCTATTACCTCAGCCTTCCAAGCTGATGATGTGGGTTCGATTCCCACTGCACGCTCCAATTGCTATTTTTGTTTTACAATCCCAACCATTTGAAAATAAAACGCTTTATTGCGTGATTTTGTGTACCTGCCGTTTAGAGAATTTCTCGTTAATGAGCGCTAAACTTGAGTGTGACAATTTTGAGACCACAGTATGAACAACATGGTTTAATATATTTGAATTAGGTTCATTCGAAGGGTTAGCGCCAAATTTATAAAGCGATAGTCGTGGCGTTAGAGCTACTTGATAAGTTTGAGGGAACAGTAAACAACGGCTAAGTTGCTAGCTGTTTCTACCAACTTGATTACAGCCCTAAAAAACAAAGTGCTACTTGAGCACTTTGCCTAGGTCTCAGAGTAGGTTTACCCCGTCACGTTTGCTAGGTATTGAGCAAGGTCGCTAACAGCTTGAGAGTTTGTTGATTGAACTGTGACTTCAGTACCTTGAACAAGCTGTAGTGTTTGCAGTTTAAACAAGCTTTTTGCAGTGGCAGTTTTGCCATTTGAGACTATTTCAACTTCGTCCGCGTACTTCTTCGCTTCTTTAACAAACTGCGCTGCAGGACGAGTATGTAGGCCACTTGGTGCTGTGATAACGACGCTCTTTCTATGCATTATGAACTTCTCCGAAATGAATGTTACAAGTAATAGTTGCTACTAGTAATACCGTAAGGGAATATATAGAACTATGTTTTATAAGTAATTTTTAGAGGTTGAAAGAATTTGCTATTCGCAATTGTGACTAATGTCATTTATTTATTTACTTTGTAAAATAAATGGTGAGCTGTGTCTTTGTTTTGTATTAGCACAATGATGCCCAAGAAAGCTGAGTCGGGTAATAAATGTGAATCCTTGGTTTCTGAACTCTAGATTTTTGAGATAAGAGGCATTAGAGCTAGTCAACATACCTTACCGTTTGGTGGTGAATAATAATCGATCAAGCACTCTTAATCGCCACCTTTTTTGACCGATGGCTACTACAAATTTGTTAGCCGTCTGGTTAGTTATGTTTTGGCTATAACAAAATGTTCAAGTTTAAATATTTGTTCTTCAGGCAAACTCCTATCAACAGGTGAGAAATATTTGGTATTAAGATCTGCCAAAGATTTGTTTTCTATTAATGTAAAACCATTGCTAGAGAGGATGTTATTGATTTCTTGAGAGGTATAGAATGATATCCATGGTTCGCCAGACTTCGCAGACAAGTTTTTTATCATTTCAGCTTTCTTCAACGGATTTGGATAGCCTCGACCAAAACAAGCTTTAGGATCTTTTTCGAGTCGCTGATCGACGTACGACAGAACAAAAGTGGCTGTCGTATTCAACGTCAGTTGCGCCAATTCTTGAACAGTTGAATTTAAGGCATCTTTCGTGATGTACTGCGAAACACCTTCAAGAGTGAATACTGTAGACTTGTTTTGGTCGAAACCCGCAGCTAATAATTGTTCAGTTAAAGATTGATGATTGAAATCAACACATACATAGGTAACATTTTTTGAATTAGCTAATTCTATAGGGAGTTTCGATCGCTTCTTAGCTTGAACTTCCACCTGATCAATTTCAAAAATGTTGACTGTTGATGGAAGGTTTAACCTATGTGCGCGCATATCGTAGCCCGCGCCTAAAACTACGTATTGCTCAGTTCCATTAGTCGTCTCTTTCTCTACTAAATCATCGATAAAACGAGTACGAGAAATAAGATGTTCATGAAACCCAGGGGCGAATTTTCTCGTTAACCAAACGCTTGCTTTGTGCCCAATAAGCTTAAGTACGCCTGCACCTAGAACAAACCTTTCGGCATAAGGATCATTTATCACACGTTTATCAGGTGAGGCTAGTGTTTCAATCAAACGTTGTTTTGCTACACCTTGGGCAGTGCCATCTTTAAGGAAAATTGATTTATTCATAGAGACCTTACTTTTTAAATCATTAGATGTATCCAATTAAATCAATGTACTACAAATGAATCAATAGCTGAGTAAGTAATTCAGATCACCCCCATTTTTGTAGTTCAGCCTAAGTTACTTAGCAAACTACTTTTAGTGTGGACTAGAGATTAATACTGGTGGGGTTAGATTTTGATCCTCGGTAGATGACCATAACACACAGCGACAAGTGAACATCTCGAGTCAAGTGCAGATTTGGCTGGTCAAATGCTGAAGTATCCAATTTACACCGTTGGTCTAATAACGCGGCAATCGTAGTTGATTTCGATACACAGGGTGTCGCTAACAGAAACACATTGGATTAACGAGCACGATGATAATTATAAGTAGTTTAATAATATGCCAGCCATCGTGAAAGTAATTTAGGACGAAGAATGGCGGTGGCGCGTTATGGTAAGTAACTCACTAGTTTTACTTTTAAGCTGAGAAGTATAATTAGCGGAGAAAATCAAATGCTCAAATATCGGTTTGTTGCTCTTTTTATAGCGACGTCTATTTCAATTCCTACTTTTGCTACGTCCAGTAACGATATCAAAAATATGTCTGAACAGGCTGGCACAGAAGCAACGCTAGTGGCCCCTCACAGTGAACTTGAAATGACTCGAACAGCAGCAGAAGCTGGGTTGGTTCATGCGCAGGTTAAGCTAGCGTTAATGTATGAACAGGGAGAGTTTACAGAGGTCGATTTGTCGGAATCTGTGTTCTGGTATCGTATAGCGGCTAATCAAGAGCATCCAGAAGCGCAGTATAATCTTGCATTAATGTACTTGTCTGGCTTTGGTGTCAATGAAGACAGCAGCGCTGCGTTATATTGGATAGAGCGGGCCGCTACTTTAGGTTATATGCCAGCAATCATTCATTTATCTATTTACTCTGAATTTGGCGAACTTCCTAATAACACTTGGGTTCAAAAAGCGGCACAAAGTGGGGATGTGAGCGCGAGAATGTTACTTGCTGACTATCACTTATCCGCGGGTAGCTCTGAAGAAAGTTTTGCAATCGCTGAATATTGGCTATGGAGCGTTGCGAAGCAAGGGGTCAAAGAGGCTCAATTAAAGCTGACAAATTTCTATTCAGATCCGAAATATGGAAGAGAGAATGAAGAGAAGGCGGCTTATTGGCGTGCGCAAGTAGGAGCATTGGACTGATACATAAACATTAAAACGGCCAAATGAAATGAATTCCACTGGCCGTTTCCGACAATTAAAAAGCAGACTGTTACTAGCTGTTATCGGAAGTAATCACTTTCTTACTATCGCTAAGCGCAAAGTAAATTTTAGACACTGTGATTTCAGAAATTAAAATGACAAACACCACGGCGAAGAAGGCGACGACACCATTGAATGGTCCACTGAAAGAGACCTTATCTCCAAACATGATGTTTATGGCTTCAAGCATCACGAACTTACTGCCGACTAAAATGACGTAGGTGCTAATCGCTCGATAAACCTTAGGGGCAGTACCCGGCTTGGACTTAAAGTGATCGGCCAGCTTATGCTCTGCTTTTATAGAAAGTTTAAGGAGCAGTTGCAACAACAGCGCAGCGGCAAACGATATGGTGAATGACTCGATATTAACGTAGATCCAGTATTCATCGAAGAAGTTTAGAACCGTTAAATCGACTAATACAGCCAGTGTATATCCTACGAATAGGCGCTGTGGCGTGTTAAACCCGTACTCTTTTTCTGTTGAACTCATAGCTATCCTTACTTTTTATCAACTGATTTTAAGCTAAGTGGAAATGAATAAATTCAGTGAACACTTAGCGGTTGTAGATTTTCTTGTTGCTAACTGAACCCTAAGATTGATTTCCTATATGACTTGGGGGTTAAGCCTGTTATTCGTTTGAATGCACGAGAAAAATGGGAAATATTGTTGTATCCAAGTTGGCTTGATATATGGGTGAGTGAGTGTCCTTCTTCCATTAACTCACAGGATACAGAGAGCATCAGGCTCTCTTTTACTTTTCTAAAGCTAGTGCGTTCCTCCTTTAAGCGACGCTGAAACGTTCTTGGTGTGAGTTTCAATAGTTTCGCAGCCTGTTCAACACTGAGTGAGTGCTCTTTGACATAAGGTAATAACGCGGTAAAGACACTGTCACTAAAGCTAGTATGCCATTCGACTAACGGGGTCTTAAGCTGTAGCGCTGAGTCTTTAATCTGAACCTTAGTATTGAGTGTTGCTTCGTCAATATACACCGCTGTGTTTTCATGGCCGACGAACAGTTGAACTGATTTACCCAGAGCGGATTGAACAACATCAGAATCCGTATGTTGAATTTTTACTTTAGTTATCTGCCATTTGGATTGAGTGAGTGCTTGAAGTAGCTCTTCGATATAAAGAATGGCAAATAGCTCTCCCCAAATGAAACTGGGCACATTTTCATATTGAGCAGCTCGACACAACCAATGTACGCCGTGCTCATTAACCAGAGTTACTTTGCTTCCGGGGGTATCATGAGAAAATACAGAATAGGCGATGGAAAGCGCATCTCTAACGGTTTCGGTTTGGTCAAAGAGCCCCAGCACTTGAGGAATAATTCTTTGGCGAAATGCGAGACGTAACATTTCGCTGAAGCTATTTACACCGACTTGAGATGAAAGGAGATAAACCAATCGCCTAACGGGCTCGACAGGTAGAAAATCTTTGTTGGTATCGAACAAATCTGGGGGGAGGCCTGACTCTCTTAACATTTCATGAATGTTGATATTGTGCTTGGAAAATACCTCTAAAAGTATTTTTGTGTACCCCGTTCGAATCATAGGCAATGGAGTGGAATGTGTATTCTGCAAATTTGATCCCTCGTGCTTATCTCGAAACGAAACAACCCAGTTTTACTCGTTATATCTTTAAGTCAAATATCGATAAGGATTCTGTTTTGATTGAAAATCGAACCGCATCTGTTTGTCTATGATGTGATACCTAAGTAATTATGACAAATATTTGTAATAAAGCACTAAAAATTAAGATGTTTTATCATTATCTTATTTAAAATTTAGATAATACAGGCTATAAATAATAGTTAGAATGGATTCTAAAAGCAGTAGGAAAATTATGTCTGAAAGTACCGAGATAGAAAGTAAAACTTCGCAAGAAAGTAATGAAGCGAAAACCGATGGCAAAGCCAATCGCGTAAGGAAAATCACTAATTATTTATTACTCGGTGTCGCAACCGTTCTTCTTTTCAGCATTATTTCAGATCGCATTATTCCGTCTACCGATAACGCTCGCGTTAAAGGGTATGTGGTTCCTATCAAACCACAAGTCTCAGGGCAAGTTCTCGATATCTTAGTTCAATCGAACCAACCTGTTCAAGAAGGCGATGTTCTCGTTAGGCTTAACCCCGTCGATTATGAAATCGCCGTAAAACAAGCTGAGCAAAACTTAGAAATTGCTGGGCAAAATGTTGGCGCTCAAACCGCTACGATAGCGGCTTCTCAAGCTCGCTTAACGGGTGCGAATGTAGATTTAGAAAACGTACAACTTCAGAGCAATAGAATTTTAGCGATGGCAGAGCGTGGGGTTGTCTCGAAATCAGAGGCAGACCAAGCACGTGCTAATCTGGCGAGCGCTCGTTCAAATGTGGTCAATGCGCAAGCCGATCTCGATAAGTCCAAACAGCAGCTGGGTGCTGATGGTGAAGACAATAGCCAAATAAAAGCAGCGTTACTAGCGCTAGAGCAAGCTCAAATCAATTTAGAACGTACCGTTATTAAAGCGCCAACGGTTGGTGGTGTATCAAACTTTAGCTTGTCTGAAGGATTTTATGCTTCTGCGGGTCAGCCATTGATGACGTTCGTGTCAACAGAGAGCATTTGGATCGAGGCGTATTTTAGAGAAAACAGTCTAGGTAACATTGAAGCAGGGGATGAAGTCGAGGTCGCTCTAGATTTTGCACCTGGCAAAGTTATTAAGGGAAAAGTAACCAGTGTCGATTGGGGCGTTGATTGGGGGCAGAATGATCAAGCCGGAAAATTAGCTCAAGCAAACAATCAAACAGGCTGGTTACGTCAAACTCAAATGCTACCCATTTCAATTGAGTTTAATCATGAGGATGCAAAGGGCTTACTTCGTGTTGGTGGTCAAGCCGATGTGATCGTTTATAGCGATGATAACTTTGTATTCAACTCGATAGGTAAGCTTTGGATTCGCTTTATAAGCTTGATGTCTTATGTCCGATAACTTAATCGATCAACCTCAAGTTCAAACTAAAATTCTGCGCTATACCATAGGCGTTGGAATAGCGGTGTTTCTTGCTGCATTGATCGATTGGCCGTTAGCGTTCGTCGCGCCAGTATTTGTAGCAAAGTTTTTAATTGATAAAGCTGAGCTTAATAGAGAAACCATCTATGAGTTATTGATAGCGATGATCGCCACAATGGCGCTAGGGTTGTTCTTGTCTAACGGGATAACCCAATACCCACTTCCATTATTGGTTTTAGTTGGGTTGATGATGCTATGGGGGTATTACTTATTCACGGATCCTAAATGGAATTTGTTTGCGACAATATTGATCATCGCTGTATTGATGTTGCCATTTATGGCGATTTCCAACCCAGGTATTTCGGTCTTTCTAGCTACGGGGTTAGCGACGTCCGGCGTTGTTGCCGTAATGCTCTTTGCTTTGGTTCATATTTATCTTCCTGTTGAGAAGAGAGAATTTAAAGGGTATCAAGCATCTCCATTAACTAAGAAGCAGCGTTGGCATGCAGCATTTAGAGCAATGTTAATATCGTTCCCAGTCGTTTGTTTCTTCTTTATTTTTCAAATATCTGAAGCACTATTGACGATGATGTTTATCGCATTGTTTTCTTTGATGATCACCTCTGAAAAATCAGTCAAGCTCAGTGCGTTTTTAATCATCACGAACACCATTGGTGGGCTAATGGCGATTGCCGTGTTTAGTGTGTTGTCGTTGGTGCCAAATATCTTTTTCTATACGCTTTTCATTTCATTAGTCGCAATGTTAATCGCGACACAGATTTACACGAAACCAGAAAAAGCCCCAATTTATGCCACGGCCTTTAGTACGGTTCTCGTGCTTTTAGGTAGCACCTTAATGAGTTCGGGCGACATCGATAGCAATATGATCGTGCGTTTGGTGCAGCTGTTCGTCATCGGCATTTATATGATTACCGTCTCGTTCTTTTTAGAGACTCGAAATTGGAAATTTTTAACAATGCAGCCTTAGTCTGCGTGTCATAACAAGGAATGTTTATGAAACTTGAAGGTAACTATTCAAATCAGGCGATAGATGCATTTATAAAGATTTCAGCGATAGCTGTATTGGTCTTTTGGTGTTTTTCCATTTTGCGACCGTTTATTTTACTTGTGGTCTGGGGAGGCATAATTGCAACGGCTCTGTATCCTGTCGTTACATGGGCCCATGGTAAGTTTGGCATAGGTAAAGGAAAAGCGAGTGGAGGCTTAGCCTTCATAGGTGTTCTTTTTCTTTTTATTCCACTTATCGCGATCTCGACAGGGCTTTATACCAGTGGCTCTGAACTGGTTTCGGGCTACCAAGACGGTTCAATTGCTATTCCAAAACCAGAAGCGAGCATCAAAGATTGGCCTGTTATTGGTGATAAAGCGTATGCGTTTATTTATCAAGCTTCATCCAATCTTGAGAGTGTGTTTGTAAAATATGGAGAGGAGGTTAAGTCGGTTGTCTCTAATCTTGCTTCATTTGCGGGCTCTCTTGGCGGCGGTTTTATTCAGTTTATTATCTCAACGATTATTGCCGGAGCCTTTATGGCGAATGCAGATAAATGTGAACGAGCATTTATCTTAATTGCTAAACGATTGACCGGTGACCAAGGTGAAAGCTTAACGACGTTGTCTAAAAATACAGTTAGAAGCGTTGTTCAAGGTGTAATAGGAGTTGCATTTATTCAGTCGATTATGGCAGGTATAGGCATGTTCTTCGTTGATATTCCCGCTATTGGCTTTTGGATGTTGTTAGTGATGCTTGTGGCTATCATTCAACTTCCACCTATCTTAGCGCTGCTCCCTCTTATTATTTATGTGTTTACTGTCGATACCACAACGTCGGCGGTGTTATTTCTTATCTGGTGTATCCTCGTCAGTGGCAGCGATGCTGTACTAAAACCGATGCTGTTAAGTCGTGGCAGTGATATTCCGATGTTAGTCATTCTAATGGGGGCATTGGGCGGTATGGCGATGTCGGGCATTGTCGGTCTATTTGTCGGCGCCGTTGTTCTAAGTGTGACTTATCAACTGTTTATAGCGTGGTTAGATAGCGAAGCAGAAGGCGCGTAGATATGAAAAAGATGTCGAGCGATGACAATTTCTTTTTCTTATTGTTCTCGTTACTAGGGCTACTATTCGTCAGTGCGTTTATGCAGCAGCTCTTTGTTGAAGGTCAAAAAATGATTTTGGCCCTCATCATTATATGTTTAGCCGTATCGATTGTTGGGGTACAGAGAGAAAAAGCATTCTATCGTAGTTGGTATGGTGTACTACTCAGTGTGGCTGCAATATCTGGGGCTTTCTCTTTTCTTGAAGAGTATGACCTATCTTTAGTCACTCTTTTCGCACTGCTGTTTTTTCTTTTATCCCATACTTTTAACGCATTGAAACAGGTCATGTTGAATGACTATGTTAGTAAAAATCAATTGGTTGGCTCTATCTGTGTGTATTTACTGATAGGTGTCAGTTGGTCATTCATTTACCTTATCCAAATTGAATTATTTCCAAGCGCCTTTAATGGGGTAGAGGCAAAACCTTGGATCGATAATATGTTTGAAGTTATTTACTTTAGCTTTATTACGCTGACAACCGTTGGCTATGGCGATATCTCTCCCGCTTTACCTATTCCAAGATTCTTCGTGTTTATTGAATCAATCTTAGGCAGTTTTTATCTAGCGATCATGGTTGCTAGTTTGGTCAGCAGTCGTTTAAACCAAACGAGTCAATCTTAATCACCTTCCAAGGAGTGATTGTGAAAAAGTATTCACTTATTTTATCTCTGATTGTTTTGCAGGCTTGTAGCTCAACAAGTTCGTTAATCCCTACACACACCGATAGCTGGACGACACAACACATGGAAAATAGGCGCTGGAGAGACGCCGAAGAGCAAGAGGTTGATTACATTAAATTGGTTTCCGAAAATGCGCTTCCTATTCAGCCTGCCAATGTCAAAGTAATTGGTACAAGTACGGAAAATGGTATTAATAGCCTAGCTGCAAAGATCTTCCTTATTGAAAATGCAAAGCACACGATTGACCTAACTTATTATATTTATGCTGATGATTTAGCGGGTAAAGCGATAGAGGGCGCTTTGTGTGGCGCAGTTCAAAGAGGCGTAGATATTCGTATCATGGTCGATAGTTTAGGGTCGTTCAGCTTTAATAACTCAAACTTAAAAGGGTTAATGCAGTGTGCGGAATCTGCTGGTTTTGTGAGTGATAGAAACGGCGTTAAAACCAATCAACAATCGAGAATTCAAGCAACAATATTTAATGCGGTTACGGATGGTGACTCTAACTTAAATAACCGTTCTCACGACAAACTTCTTATTGTTGACGGTGCTTACCCTAAAGATGCATGGGTAATAACAGGTGGGCGTAACGTATCTCTTCACTACTATGGGCTGGATGAAAAAGGCGAATATGATCGAAGTGCGTTCAAGGACATTGAAATAGTCGTGAAGCCTATTGAAGGTGCAACGGATAAGACGTCACCCAGCCAACTCGTAGAATATTACTATTCCATTCTTTTTTCGAAACCGGGCAACAAAAAGCTGAACACCATACTTTCATACAACAGAGACAAGTCTGAACTTGAAGCCGCGTTGGGTGAACTAAAATCTTCAAAGGTGTTTAATGCTGCATATCAAGATATTGAAACGTATCTGAAGATTGGTTTTTCTGAAGCTGAAACCAAGTTTGCTCATGAACTTGATAACTTAAACGCGTCAGACGTGGTGGAAAAATACAGTGTTAATAAAAAGGCGAACGCCAACTCAATTAGTGGCTTATTGGCTCGCGTTGCGTATTCAAATAAGAGCATAAAAACAATTAGAGTCGTATCACCGTACCTGTTTCTTCAATCTGAGCTGTTTAAAGACGAAGGTATACTAGAAAAGGATCTAAACACGACAAAAGCGTGGCTTGATCAGGATCCTGAGCGTTCAATTGAAATCATCACTAACTCTGTATTAACCAGCGATAATTTTTTCACCCAAGCCGTTATTGACATGCATACCGTGCCGACCATGTTAATGAGCGAAGAAATAAAAAAGGTTTGGCTAGATGATGATATTGAGAATAATGAACTAAATGAATCATTTGTTAATTCAGAAGCATGGCGGAGCATTGTCACCCACCCAAGAATTCATTTTTATCAACTCGGTAAGAAAGACTCTGTCTCTTTAGGCGGAAGTAAGCATTACGGTAAGTTACACGCTAAGTTTTTAATCTTTGATGACAACGCCTTTGTCGGTACAACGAACTTAGATTTTCGGTCGCTGCTATACAATAATGAGGTCGGTTTTTTTCTTCGTGGTGACACTCTAATCCGTGAGCTTAATGAAGAATTTGAATTATTGAAATCGTATTCTACTCGCTGGGGAAGTGATGATTGGCTGCAGATGCGACAGTTGTTGAGAGAAGAAGGGGGGATGAAAGGTTTTACTTCCGATAATCAACGAGAAATATATGACTTGTTAGAATCGACAGGGCTTAAGTATCAGTTTTAGTTTCTCTAAATGACAAAAAATTAGGCCCCTATACTATTTCTAGATGAAAAGATAAGGGGCCTAATTTAGTAATAAATCGAGGAGTTACGCTTTTTCAGCTTGTAATGCCTCTAGCTGGCTCATTGTTGTTTGAGATACAAGGTCACCATCAATGTAGTAAGCAACATTTTCGCCGTCACGTACACCTGTTAAAACACCGGTATCGCCATTGTTATAGGTAATGTCCATTTGGATGGTATTTTCATCAACGCTTTTTAACACACCAGACTCAATCGCACGGTTATTTGAAATAGGTGCAATTGGGGCATCCTTTAACGAAGGGTCTAACTCATCGTTGATTTTAAATTGTGTATCAACCTTAGTGTCGAATAAGTGTGGCTTACCGTTTAGTGGGTTTTTACCCGTCCAGAACTCTAATGAGTTAAATACCACGTAATCCACGGCTGTTGTAACACCATAAACAGGAGCTAGTAGTAAGTTGACGCCAGCTCGAGCATAACGGTTATCAACGACTTCTACGTTAAAAGTAACGACCTTTTCTGTAACAGCGTTACTACCAACACAGCCTGTTAGTGCAGTTGCAAGAAGTGTAAGACCAATTGTTTTAGTTAGGATATTTTTCATAATAAGTTCCAGAGTTTGTTGAGTACGTATGTTTGTTTTGATGAAGCTATTATGTATTTTGGTTAACTTTCATACTTACCATTTTACGCCACTTCAATAATAACCAATTCACGTGGTGTATGTATCGTGTGAAATCGCAACATTTTTCAGGGCGGGAAGCCATGTGCAAAAAAGCCTTCAGAGGGCTGAAGGCTTTTTGGTTACATGTTGGAAGGATTTGGATATTTAAAAAAGATCAGCTAGTGCATTGTTGACCACTGGCGATATGTTAAAGCCAATCATGAAGTCAGGTCGGGTTTTCTCATCTTTTTCGATATAGTAGTTGGCTTCGAGGCCAAACTTCCAAGGCTTCCCACCCATAATAACGGTTTTACTAACGTTAACATTAATAGGGATCTCTGCCTGATCGTTATTCCAGTCGTATGACATCATAGGTGAAGAGCCTAGTGTCCAACCACCGTTGAGGATTTTTACGTAAAACAGCTGTAGTGATGTTTTGTTGATATCTTCGCTACCCTCAATACCATTAGTTACACCCCATAGGTGACTAGGGAATGCCCCGAAGACATGCTCTTGAGTCGCTTTACCAAGCATTATCTCAGGACCTATTGCAAATTGATCGGCACTAAACTCTTCACTTCCGGTTGGAAGTTGAGCGAACACGCCGAACGCCGCGATATTTCCCCCCTCAAGTTTTGGCGCATAAGCTAAGTCAAAGGCAATGTCACCAACACCAAAGCTTGTAGCATTACCTGAGTTTCCTTCCAAATTACTTGAAATGAGTGGTATTGCGGGGCGGAATATAACTTTATCTCCGTTATCCAGTGGAAAGGGAAGCGCTGGCTGAAATAGAGTCGTAAAGCTGTCACCACCTTGTTCGTAACCGGAATTATACTGAAACTTAAAATTCAATGCGGCAAGAGCGGTGTTCGGGTTTGCAAGCTCCTTGGCAGCTTCCGCAGCGACATCTCTGTTACTTTTACTTTCCATCTTTTGTGCCATAGACGTGCTAGGGAGGGCAATCATTCCAGTAGCAAGGGTGATGCAAGCGAGTTTTAAAGAGAGTGTTTTCATAGTCATAGTTCGAGTGCTCAAGGAGTTAATTCTAAAAGGGGAATAATGAAGTTGAATAAATGCTATTTAGAAATGTACTGATAGGTTTTTACGACGACCCAAGCTATAGACTTCACGATTACCTTGGACACGTTAAAAGTGAGTTTTCCAATAGATAGTGAAAGTTCGCCCGCTACAGTAAGGCACTGATAAATATCTGAGTGTTTAAATTCGTTCATGGTCATAGTTGTTTCCACCGTCTTGGTTATTAATTCGTAATAGTTAGTGAGGCGTATTTTAGAATAATCACCAAGAGATAATTGCCATGTTGCGCCAACCCAATAAGTACCGCCAAATATATTGCTACCAAAAATAAAGCCCTGAACGAATGTCAGGGCTATAAATGATGCTCAAGACATTAGTTAAATGAAGACTCGTGCTCTTATCCCAAATACCCAAGCACTGCTTTCTGTTGAGAAGGCAGGGTCTTTTATATATTGAATATCAGGTGTGATTTGTAGGTAATCAGTTAGCTGCATGTTGTAATACAACTCAGCCGCGACTTGGTCTTCACCAGCGTTCATCAAGAACTGTAAGGTATCACTATTGGTTTCGGCCCAGTTTACGGCAAAACCAAGATTATTTTTTGGAGAACCTAGACCAAAGTACCCGAAACCAGCACTGATAGACTTATCGTATAACGCCACGTCGCCTTCAGATACACCACCGCGAACAAACGGCATAATTTGAGGGGTTACAAACTTACTCCAAGAGAAGTTAACGCCTTGACCTGACTCCCCCCCTATAACAGTCCCATCACCTAATACAGTAGAGGATAGACTGTGTCGCGAACCTTCATCCATGTGCCAAAACGTAACATGGAAATTGTCGGTGTAGATCTGTTCTTGAGAGGCTGTCCAACCAAGTTCCAATGTCGTAAACAGAGTTGTGTCATTGAACAGAGTGTCGAAACCATCAAAGATATCATCTGACTTGCCTTTGGCATCAGCGATACCGCCAACGACATAGAAATTTTCACCAATCATATGACCAGCAGACAGTGCTAATATCCCGTCGTCAGGTAACCCCATGACGCCAGCACCAGTACTAAATGCAAGGTTGGTAAATCCAGCCCAAGGGCTTGCAAGTGCATAAGTGTCAACGTAGTTAGTCACATCTTGCCAACCAACGGTGATAGTCCCTCGACCATCACTGAATTTCTGTTTCCAGTTTAAATCAGTAACACGGAAACCTTGATCGCTATAGGCAGGTGCAATCATGCCGACATATCCAATTTGGTCTGCGCCTAGCCAAGCAAACTCTTTGGGAGCAGTATCGCTGTAAGAGTGTCTATGTTCGATTTTCCACACTAAACTACCTGAGTTTTTAGTGTCTTTTCCCACTAAGTTCCATGATCCATAAATTCGAGCAACACCAGATGATGCATCTACGTTGTCTCCATGTTTCCCATTTGGCGATGTAATACCCAACGCAAAATAGTCAGCGCCAAAGGTAAATCCATCATCAGTTAGGGACTCACGCCATGTTTGTTTTTGGCGCGTATTTTCAGCGATGGTATTTTCTACCGAGTCAGGGGCAGAGAAATCAGTATCAGCAAGCACGGAAAAACTAGTGAGAGACACGGCGATGATCGATACTGGTAGAGCTGATTTTAATTGGATTTTCATATATTTACCTGTAAATATTGTAGATTTACTGTTCGTAGTAACGCTCAATTTTTGAGCCTTGCATTGAATAACCCATTGTTAGTTGAGTCTTCCCATCTACTAAGTAAACTTCATCGGTTTGTTTGTCTGCTTCGATAACCCCTTCAACCCAAACTGGATATTGAATGTTTTCAATCTCAAACCCTTCAGGATAAGACAACCTGACAATTTGGTTTGCGGGTGGAGGTGGTAAGTGAATGCATGCACCGGCATAAGGCACTAATAAAAACTCGACAGCCTTAATACCCTTAAATTCGATTGGAACAATAAACCCAGGCATTCTTACATTGCTGCCCGTAATTTCCATATTTAGAGATTCCGCTTTTTCCTTTTCGAGCGCCATGTACGCTTCACGAGCTTTAAGTGTTTTTGTTACGTCTAGCCCTTGGCTTTCAAGTGCAAGTACTGCTTTTTCTAGCTCTTTTTTAGACACTTTGTCATCTTGTAACTGCAGGTGTAAAACAGACGCTAATAATTGTCTTTGATCCTCCGTGATCTCGGGTAATTGAATGACTTCTTCTGAAACAGTGGGTTTAAGTGTTTGCCAAGTAACTTGCTGTAATTGAGCTGAGACAGAAAATGAGAATATAGATAGGAGAACTAACAATTTTTTCATGATGATTCCTAATTAAGGTAGCCTCGAAAGGCCACCTTATTTAACGTCGGAGAGGTATGAGATCTTACAGTGTGTTTTTGTAAATCTTTCCGTCTTTCATAATAACTTTCATTGTATCGATACCATCACGTTTAGGGGCATCGAACCATTTTTCGTTAGCACCAATAACTGACAAATCTTCTAGTGGGTTACCTTCGACTAAAAGAATATCCGCATAAGCACCAGTTTCAATCACACCTAGTTTACCCTCGAAATATGGGTCTAAAGTTTCGCCGGCCAGTTTAACAATTTCGCCGTTTACTGACGTCATTGATAGTAGTGTATAGAAATTACCGAAAAACTTAGCACTTAGAAATATTGAGTGATCGGCTTGTTGCTCACAAGCGGCAACACCACCAACACAGTCAACATGGAACCCTAGTTTAGGTCTGTGCTTGTCTACATTTTTAATATAGTCGCCAAAGGCAGCTTGAGCTGTTTTTGCTTTGCGAGCGGAAGCAGGGTTTGAGTTAATTGCTTCAATTTCACCTAAGTAAGGAGAAAATGCTGTCATGTTGGTTGTCATGTAGGTGCCGTTTTTCTTCATGGCTTTCGCTACTTCGCCATCGAACATAAATGCATGTTCGAGAGTTTTAACACCCGCTTCTACATTTCGCATTAACGACACTTTGCTGTATGCATGAGACATAGCATAAGAACCATACGCATCGGCAACTTCAACAGCGGCTTTTAACTCTTCTAGTGAATAAGCGTTTAATTGCCACGGGTCAAATGAAGAAGCAACACCGCCACTTGACATAAGCTTGATTTGGGTGGCACCTTGCATGTAGTTTTGACGCGCACACGCTTTGATGTCGCCAATACTATCCGCAGTACAGCTCATACCCAAACGACCACCGGCAGATTGAGGACCATTGAAGGTTTCATTGGGCGTTGTAAAGTTCCGGAAGTCTGCATGAGAGCCAGTAGGCCCAATAAATGCGCCAGAAGGGTAAATTCTAGGGCCTTTTAGCTCACCGCTATCAATCGTTTTCTTTAGACCTGCACCCATACCACCAGCATCACGCCACGTTGTAAAGCCAGACATTAGAGCTGATTCTGCACGAGCAACTGAGCGGGCTGCGAGCTCTTCCCAGTTACGGTTGTTTTCAATATCAGGTAGCGATGAGCCATTCATTTGTAAGTGGCCGTGGCCTTCAATTAATCCCGGCATTAACGTCATGCCCTGGCCATCAATAACCATCGCATCACCCGCATCGATGTTTTCTTTTGAGATCTTTGCAATTTTGTTATCGACAATGAGAACGTGGTGATCTTCGTAAAGTTTATCTTCTGTTCCGTTAAAGATATCGACGTTGGTAAATAGGGTAGAGGCTGCGTTTACAGAGAACGCTAGAGTACAAGACACAGCAACTGCTGAGAGCTTAAGAGTTTTATGTTTCATTGAAGCACCTTTAGGGTTATCCATGCGTGTAGCTAAACTACATCGCGTAACATTCCAGACGAAATTTTTGTTACGAAGTTAATAGCGTGAAGCTGTCAAACCAAACAAGACAGCAACCAAAAGTTAACATTCAATAACTTAGTAGTAATATTCGCACTTTTCAATGACGGATAATTGCCATTAGGTGACATTATGAAGAGATGTTTATTGGAGGTTAATGATTCTTATTTTTAAGCATATTCTTATATTCCCTTGGAGTCATATGCATCAATCGCTTAAAAGCACGAGTGAAATGCGCAGAGTCAGAATAGCCCATTTTAGTTGCAATCTCGGTTATTTGAAGTACGTCACTTTTCAATAGCTGTATAATTTGACTAAATACCATACTTTCAATGACTTCACTGTAGGTTACGCCACTGTCTTTGAGTCTTCTCTGTATTGTTCTGACGTTAATGTTTAAAATTTCAGAGGCAATTTTAATCGGCAGTTTCCCCATCGAAATATAAGGTGCCATAGCGAGCTTAAAAGAGTCTAAGAATGTATCGCAAACTATAGGGGAGGAAAGAGGGGCGGCTGGTTGTGAGTGAGGTGCAGAAATGGGGTTCTGAATAATATCCTCTGGAATGTACAGTGCGGTTGTCGGACGGGAGCAATAGAATTGAGTCTTTGATAATTCAGGCAAACGAATAAATTCGTGATCATATTCAGTTTGAACACCTATCTCGATAGGGATCCATTTGCCATTAGTTAGGGATTTGAGTAGCTCACAAAGAAATATGACGGCGAACATTTCTCCATATTTGAACCAAATTTCATCAGCTTCTGTTTTATCTCTGACTAGCCACCACTTACCTCCGGCTTTCTTGGGGTAGACTCGGGCATCAGAAGAAGCGCTGCGCAATATGAACGAGAACTCTTCAAGTGCTTCTTTTAATGATTCACGTTTCGTGAGTAGAGAAGTAAACCTAGGGGTATAAATCTCTCTACAGGCGCGTGAAATTAACAAGCCAAAATCTTCAACGGATAGGCGACTACCGAGAACTTCTATAAGGTTCTTCAATGTAGTTTCTGGTAAGAAGTCATAAGGGATGTTTGGATTAAGGATGTCATTTGGAATCTGAGCATGCCTTATTAACGGGTAAAAATCGTCATCAAACTCGCTAAAAAGAGAGATAAAGAACTTAACATCCTCTCGTTTAACCAGTGCAATCGTTTGATTTATTGATGGAAATCTATCTGCCATGTGTCGCTACCTGACGTTAACATTTTCTGTATGAGTTAAATCTATGACACGGTTAACATGTTTGTAAAGAGGTAGTGATGCCATTCGCACATTATTTGTTTCACACCTACACTTTTTAAGAAATATTCAGAATTTCATTATCTTAAGTAAATGTGAGGGTTATTGATGAGTGAGAGAGCAACGTTATTGATTGTTGACGATACTGCGGAGAACTTAGACGTTCTCACCGGGCTTTTTAAAAACACTTATCAAGTTAAAGCGGCTAAAAGTGGAAAGATCGCTATTAAGCTTGCGCAAATGTCACCACAGCCAGATCTCATTCTACTTGATATTATGATGCCTGATCTTGATGGCTATGAGGTTTGCCGAGTGCTTAAGTCTCAGCCAAATACGGCTCATATCCCGATTATTTTTGTCACGGCGAAGATCTCACCTGAAGATGAAATAAAAGGCTTATCACTGGGTGCTGTTGATTACATAACAAAACCCATTACTCCAGCCGTCGCTATACAGCGAGTACAAACACAGCTCTCATTATACAACCAAAAGTTAGCGCTCTATTTGAAAGTGAAAGAGCAAACGAGTGAAATTAACCACAGCAAAATTGAGATGGTTAAAAGGTTAGGGCGCGCGGCGGAATACAAAGACAATGAAACGGGCATGCACGTATTAAGAATGAGTCACTACTGCCATGTATTGGCGCTGGCGTGTGGGATGTCATTGGAGGATGCTGATGTATTACGCGAAGCTGCACCAATGCACGATATTGGAAAAATAGGAATCCCTGATCATGTGCTATTAAAGCCGGGAAAGCTTGACGCTGAAGAGTGGCAAGTGATGAAAACACACGTTGATATAGGTGTTGATATATTGGGTGATACCGCGGGCTCTCGATTATTGGAGATGGCTGTTGATGTCGCCCAGTCGCATCACGAAAAATGGGATGGGTCGGGTTACCCAATAGGTTTATCTGGCGATAATATCCCATTGGTTGCAAGAATCGCAGCCGTTGCTGATGTATTTGATGCGTTAACATCTGAGCGGCCATATAAACAGGCATGGAGCGTAGAGAGAACATTAACCTTGTTGAGAGAGGAAAAAGGTCAGCATTTCGATCCATCATTAGTCGATTTATTTTTAGATAATCTTGATGAGATCATAGAGATCAAGAACCGATTCAAGGATTAGTTGATGGGTGGTTACGTTATGAAATGGGTTCGTTCTTTGTTGCTCATAGTACTTGCATCTACTCATTTAATACTATCAATGCCAGTGCATGCAGATTCGTTACTTGAGGCACCTAACGACACTGAATTCACAACTCAAGAAATGAATTGGCTAGCAAAAAAGCAGATTCTACGCGTAGCGATATTAGAAGATAACTACCCCTACATGTTTAGAAACAGTAGCGGAGATGCAGACGGCATCGTCCCTGATTTTATTCAAGAACTGGCCGACCTAAGCCATATGAGATTAGAGTACCGTTTGACACCCAACTGGAAAGAAGCGAACAAGCTTTTAGAGCAAGGTAAGGCGGATATCTTTCCGGTGAGTTTTAATAAAGCGTTGAATCAAGGCAGGTATCGTTACACTAACAGTTACCTTCCATATCAAAAACAGCTCATTACTCATTCTTCTGCACCTTTAATACGTAATTCGGGTCAGCTAAAAGGGTTAAAGCTTGCTGTGATTGAAGGGGATAATTTAACGAACTGGGTAAAGAATAATTATCCGAATATCGTACTAAAAAGCTATAAAACGCGATCGGAAGCGTTGACCGCTATTCAAAACGGAGAGGCATTCGGTGTCATCGGTGAGCTAGTTTCTACGATGGCGTTAGCGGACAAGTTGGGGATTTTAGACCTAAAACCCAATGGCATGCTACAAAATTGGAGCGAATCTTTTGCGCAAATAACCCTGCCTAAAGATGAGGCAATACTTGAAAGCATACTCAATAAAGCACTCACTCAACTCAGCTATGAAGCACAAAATTACATCCTTAATAAATGGTTAAAAAACAATCCACACCGTATTAAGGTGAACGCTGCATTTGATTTTGGTAACCCTCCTTATATGTACGCAGATTCAGCCACTGTTGGGCTTGAATACGCTTTTCTCCAAAAAATCTTCAATAACATGGGGCTTCAAATTGGCGAGTCTCACCGCGCTTCATTTTCTACAAGAAAAGACATACTAAGGGTCGATCCAGACGTCGATTTTAATTCGGGAATCACAAAAATAAAGGAGGGTGATCACTACTACTCAGATCCTGTACTGAAAATAGAGTACATCGCAATCTCACTAAAAGCGCGTGAGGTGACGCTAACGGAATCCAATATTGAAGATAAGCTTAACATAGGCTCTGTGTTGCAAGATGGCGACTCACCGAGTAGAAAAGCGTTTGATATTTTTTCAGATCGAGTAAAACCTAAATCGAAAGTAGATCTCCCTTCCCTAAAGGCTGGGTTTACTGCGTTGAACGATCATTCCGTCGATATAGTCATTGTTGAAAAGCGAGTTTTAGATTGGTATCTGGAACATGAAAGCCGCCTCAATCGAAAGGCAATTAAAATACACGATGATTTTTTAGAGACTTACCCTATCTACCTTGAATTCCGAGATTCCGCGTTAAGAGATCGCTTCAACGCGTCATTAAGTAGCATTATCGAAAATAAACCAGCAATGCGTGAGTTGGTTAAAAGTCATATTGAAACGGACTTTCGACCGCAATTACAACGCGCTGATATTATCGCTCAAGTAATGGCGATGTATCTATACCATGATGACACTGAAGGGTTGGAATCGGTTATTAAGATATTCGATTTATCTCAAGATATTGCTGCTGTAGAAGTCTTTGGTAACAAAGATGGGCAAAAATTGTATAGCGTGATTAGTACCCCTGATGGATTACAACCTGTACAAAGCTTTGACACGTCGAATTACATTAGCGTGAGTAAAGATAGTGTCTATTTGACTGAAACGGGTAATGTTAAAGTTGGGACCGTTACCTTCTACTTTGATATTAAAAATACCGAGAATAGCTACGCATATTTACCGTCGTTGGAGTTTTTTAAACACCTTAGTGAAGTTGAACGCCAATACATTGAAAAAATATATGCAGAGAATCAATTAACCGGCCAGATTCTTAATTTAACCCCAATTGAACTGCGGTGGATCAAGTCAAACCCAGTCCAACGCGTAGCGGTTGATCCGAATGCATTACCCTATGAAGGCTTTAATGACACTGGTAAATATGTCGGAATGGTGGCTGATTTTATCGATATTATTAAATCAAAAACAGGGTTGATCATTCAGCCGGTTAATGTGAACTCTTGGGCAGAAGCAAAGCAGTTGGTCGACAGTGGGGAAGTCTCTGTTATCTCAGCTGCCGTTGAAAATAAAGCATTTGTTCGAGATTATCGAAGCAGCTTAGCGTTGATTTCAAGTCCTCTTGCGATTGCGTCTAAAGTGAATGCGAGTGGAATGTTACTGACGGATTTGTCTGGTTGGAAAGTCGGTATTTTACAAGGTGCTTCAAACACAAATAAGCTTACTAACCGTTACCCAGGTATTGAATGGGTGATGATCGACAGCACTGTAGAAGGTTTGCAAAGTGTTGAAGAGAATGAGCTAGATGCAATGCTCGATACCGTCCATGTCCTGAACTATTTGATTAACACTCATGGGTATCATGAAATGAGGATTTTAGGTCGTTCGGACTATATGGTTTCGCCGACTTTCCATATATCACGTGATAAGCCAATTTTGTATTCAATCATTGATAAAGCGATCCGATCTATCGATCAACGAGAGCGCAATGAAATCGTATCAAAATGGTCGGCACCTAAATATATAGATAGAACGAATTACGAGCTGATTTATATTGTGTCCGCTTTTTCTGTGCTGTTTATTGTAATCAGTTTGGCTTGGAATCGCCGTTTAAAAACACAAATTCAGCACACTAAAAAAGCACAGGCTGAAGCTGTTCTATTACAAGGGCAACTGTTTGATGTTCTTAATGCCTCCCCAATAGCTGCTGCAATTGTTCAAAACGATAAAGTCGTTTATACCAATGATCGGGCGCTTGAGATGTTCGGAATCGCGACGACAGAGGTAGGAGAGATTGATGTCGAGTCTATTTATCCAAGTACACAAACCCGAAGTGAAGTTTATGAAGAATTAGTAGAGAAACGGACAATTATAAACAAAGAGCTGATATTGAAAAATATGAAAGGAGAACAATTTACAGCGTTAACGAGTTATTACTTGATAAAAAATGAAGGTGAAGTGGCGACGCTGTTTTGGGCTTATGATATTTCTGAGTTAAAAGAGCTTAATGTTCAGCTGAGTCAAGCAATGAGCGAAGCCGATGCCGCCAATCAGGCCAAATCAGATTTCTTGGCCAATATGAGCCATGAAATAAGAACACCAATGAACGCTATATTGGGAATGTCATACCTAGCGCTACAAGAGCAGCAGAGCGATCAAGCTCAAAACTATGTGAGAAAGGTTCACCGTTCGGCTGAATTTCTATTGAGCATTATTAACGACATCTTAGATTTTTCAAAAATTGAAGCTGGAAAATTAGAGATTGAATCCGCTCCTTTTAAGCTAAATGCTCTCGTAGAGGGGTTGAATGATATCACCTCAGTTTCAGCACAAGATAAACCAATTAAAATTCTCTTATCTGCTAGCCCGCTAATCCCTAATGACTTAATAGGGGATTCAGTTCGTCTGTTTCAGATCTTGCTTAATTTAATTGGTAATGCGATTAAATTTACCCCTTCTGGTGAAGTGTCTTTAATGGTTAGTCTTGTATCGAGTGATGAGCAACATACGAGAATACGTTTTGAAGTAAAAGACACAGGTATTGGAATTGGAGAGAAGCAACAGGAAGAACTGTTTTCGGCTTTCTCTCAGGCTGATGCCTCGACAACAAGAAAGTATGGAGGAACGGGGCTTGGCCTCAATATAAGTCAAAATTTGGTTAATGCTATGGGCGGTGAAATTCAGGTAACTAGCGAACTAGGAAAAGGGAGCTGTTTCTATTTTGAACTTGAGTTTTTAACTAATCAGAATACGAGCGAAAGTAGCCACATTGGCGGAGCATTACAGGGTATCGAAGACATTCAAGATATGCGTGTGTTGCTAGTTGAAGATAATGAGACTAATCAAGATCTAGCGTTAGCGTTCTTAAACAAGCTAAAAGTAGGCTCTGAGGTTGCAAACAATGGACTTGAAGCGGTTAACCTCGCTAAGTCCAATCAATACGATGCCATTTTAATGGATATTCAAATGCCTATTATGGACGGCTTAACCGCAACGACCGAAATTCGCCGCTTTGACAGTGTCACGCCCATTATAGCGATGTCAGCCAACCGAACTGAAGAGGTAAGAGAGAAAGCTCGTATATGTGGAATGAGTGATTTTGTTGAGAAGCCCATGATTATTGAAGAGCTAGCTAAAGTGCTTGGCGTTTGGACTACGAAAGGGGAGGCAAGCGAAGTCACTATTGTTGAGGCAAATGACAACGAAGATAACAGAGTGTTTAGTGAGGCGTTAGCGCTTCAATATTGCAATCAAGACAAAGAGCTTCTTCATAAGTTGGTGGACAGATACAACCAACAAATGAGCTCCATCCTTCCGGATATCATTCAGCTGATAACCAGCGACGAAACAGTCGAGCTAGAGCGTTACGCACACACATTAAAAAGCACGTCTTCAGCTATTGGTGCTAGGCAGGCTAGCGAGTTATTTTCACAGTTAGAGAGTCTGTCTATTAAAGAAATCGACCAGATTAAAGTTGATGAGTTTCTAACTCAGCTAGAACCTGCTTTAACTCTATTAGAGCCTAGACTAATTGATTACTTAGCATCAAGCCGTGTACAGCTACTAGATTTGGATGATGAGGTGAGCATGCCAATCTCAGCAAACGAGTTAACTCTACTTATCTCATTGATTAAATCGCATGATGTAGAGGCGAAGGCGTTAACACAACGATTATTGTCTCAGAATTTGGCGAGCACGCAAGAGTTGAGATTAATTGCCGATAAGCTAGAGGAATATGACTTTGAGCTTGCGTTGGAGGAAGCTAACAAGCTCAACAACAACATAAGGACAGATTAGCCGTTCTCACCTTTCAAAGAAGCAGTGGTTAGTATTCGATACCACTGCCTCTAAATAATCGAACAATAGTAAACTACCCAGTAAACGTTCTAGCCAAAATAGCCTTATCAATTTAATCAATAATTCCATTTACTTCTTCGCCATTATTAATCTATTCGACTGCTAATAGAAATGGATTAATACGTCTGTTTTTATTTTTCTATTATTGTTTATCCCAAAAAAATGTGTGTCGTCAAATGGCATTTATTGATGATGGCTAGAGGTTATGGTTTCTAGTAACGCAACTTGTATAACTCGGTATAGAGTGAGAACGAACATGGCAGATAAATCTGAAGTAGATCAAGTAAATAAAAAGAAAAACAATAAAGTTAGAACAACGACAAACACGGTACTTTTACTGGTGTTATTGTCTATCGGCCTGTGTGTGGTTGGCGATAGAATCATTCCAACAACAGATAATGTACGTGTCGAAGGAAGCACTGTGTCTTTGATACCACAAGTTTCCGGAAGTGTATTAAATGTTCAAGTTGAGCCTAATACACAGGTTAAACAAGGCGACGTGCTAGCCCAAATCAATCCAATAGACTATCAAATAGCCGTTAATCAAGCGGAAACAAAGCTAAAACTCGCAGGACAGCAGGTAGAGGCGCAAATGGCAGATATTGTCTCTGCGCAAGCCAAACTGACGACTGCTATCATTTCTCAAGATAATGCCAAACGTCAGGGACAGCGAGTGTTGGCGATGGCAAGAAAAGGATTAGTATCTCAAGCTGATGCAGATAAAACTCAAGCTGAGTTGGATAAAGCAGAAGCAAATGTTTTAAATGCTAACGCGAATCTTGATCGCATCAAAACTCAGCTTGGAGCCGCGGGTGAAGACAACGCACAAATTCAAGCTGCACTGCTAGCATTACAGAAAGCACAACTCGATCTCGAACGTACAACACTCAGAGCACCATCTGACGGCGCAGTCACCAACTTTGACTTGTCAGAAGGCGCTTATGCTTCGGCAGGAAGCCCTTTAATGACGTTTATTGAAGAAGACAACCTTTGGGTTGAGGCCTTTTTCCGTGAAAACAGTATGGGTAACTTAAAGGCGGGGGATAAGGTTGAGGTGGCACTGGACTATTCGCCAGGAGAAACTTATGAAGGAACGGTTAAGTCAGTGGATCTCGGTGTTGAGTGGGGAGCGAACAGACAAGCAGGATCACTCGCAAACGTGAAGAAACAAAACGGTTGGATGCGAGATTCGCAGCGTATGCCCGTTACGATTCAATTAGACAGTCAAGATGCAGGGCAAGTGATGCGTATTGGTGGACAAGCGGATGTCGTTGTCTATACCGGCGACAATACTCTGTTTAACGCACTTGGCTATGCTTGGATCCGCCTAGTAAGCTGGTTCTCTTATGTTCGATAATATTGATAGTTCGCAGGAGAGAAAAATCCTACGCTATATTGCTGCCGTAGGTTTGGCGACTATCTTAGCAGTATGGCTTAACTGGCCCTTGGCTTTTTGTGCTCCGTTACTCACAGCAAAATTTGTTGTAGACAAACCACAGTTCCATATTTTACACGTCAAACAGCTTGGTTTTGCACTTATTTCAACCTCGATAATTGGCTTTATTGTATCGACGGGTTTACCTGAATATAAGTTTGCCTTTCTAGCGCTATTTTCATTAGCCATGCTTTGGGGCTACTACTTATTTACCGACCCTAAATGGGTCATGTTCGCGACGTTTTTGATCATCTCATTAATACTGATTCCGTCAGTGACCATTATTGATCAGCAAGCTGCGTTAGATGTAGGCGTAGGCTTCGCATTCTCAGGTATTGTGTCGGTAGCGATCTATGCACTGGCACATGTCTACTTTCCAGAAGATGATGGTGAAGAGTTTCAAGGCTTTCCTCCGTCACCACTGCCTAGTGATGTCAGGTGGGCCGTCGCTGTTCGTGCTTGGACAATTTCGTTTCCACTGGTGAGTTTCTTCTTCTATTTTCAGTTATCACAAGTATTGCTGACCGTTGCATTTGTAATGTTGCTCTCTCTTATGACAAACACGGAGAAAGCGGGAAAAATGACGGCATTTTTTATTATGAGTAATGTGCTCGGTGGCATAGTGGCATTTTTTGCCTTCAGCATCATCGCATTAGCGCCAAATATGTACATTTACATACTAGTAATGTTGCTGTTCATTATCTGGTTTGGAACCAAAATATATACCGACCCAACAAAAGCTCCATTATTTTGTACCGCGTTTACTGGCTTTACCGTGCTCATGGGGACATCAATGAGCGGTGGTGATCTGGATGACAAGTTCTATATGAGGATTTTTCAGATGTTACTTGTCACTGTCTATTTGGTATTCATGGCTTACTTCTTTGAAGGTAGAGAAGCCAAACGCGCTAGTTAGAAATATTCATACTTTTCTGTTGTTCAATATCCGGAATAAATTCAAATGTCAAAATCACTTGTTCAAAAATCGATGCCACCAAAACCGTACCTTGTTTTGGGTAACAGAATGTTCATTCTATCCATCGTAGTCTTACTGTTATCAGCCTATATTTATGACGTGGGTGAAGCATTTGTTGCGGTTGAAGTGGCCATTATTCATTTCTTGTTTAACCTAAAATTTGGTAGTGCTAGGTCGACTATTCTTGGTGCTATCTATCCTCTTATAATGACGCTTATAGCCGTACAATTATCGTTGGGAGCCTGGCCGTATACGCCATATTTATGCACAGCGTTTGTCTTTATTCTGGTTCTATTTGAACGAGACACACATCATCGCGGCGTTCCAAAATATATTTTGCCTTTAAGCTTTCTATTTCTTTCAATGATGATGCCTGTTGATATTCCGGCATCTGAATTAATACTACAGCGCTCTGCTTCTGTTGTTATCGGTATTGCAGCTGCGATATTTGCTAGTGTATTCGTTTGGCCTAATGAATCTTTTAAAAGCTCGGAGCCTGAGTTGGGGAGTCAATCAGCTTCAAGTGGCAAAATACCTCAAACCCCGACACATCAATTGGGCGCTGTAGACTTTAAGTATTCGGCGCGTAAAGCTCTGGGTGTTGGTTTGATACTTTCGCTTGGTTTTATTGATAGAACAGGGGCTGCTCTTGGTG